>JAQXNV010000067.1 GCA_029098185.1 Oscillospiraceae bacterium | reverse complement strand
CCCCTACGAGGGGGGCCGAGAATGGGCTCAGCGCAAAACTTCTTACCTCCCCTTTAAGGGGAGGTGGCCATTGCGGAGCAATGGTCGGAAGGGTGACACGGGAGCAGCCACCAAAGGGAAGCCTTGCAATAGTAACCCCTCAGTCGCAACTACGTTGCGCCAGCCCCCCTACGAGGGGGGCCGAGAATAGGCTTAGTGCAAAGCCTATTGCCAGAGGGTCAAGACAGCCATCACCCCTCGATGGGTGCGACCTCGGCGATGGCGTCAAAGCACTTGCCCCGGTCATGATACCCGGTGAAGTACACCTTGCCGTCCTGCTCCAGCGCATGGATCTTCAGCGTGTCGCCCTGGACAGCCTCCATCACAAAGGAAATATCCAGCTTTTTCATCTCCCGTCCCGTCATGGAGCCGGGCATATAATCGCAAATGATGTCAGCGTAAACACAGTTGTTCAGGTGGCCAAAATAGTCGATGTCCGAATAGAGGATCGGCCGCTCGGCAACAAGAGGCATCTCCTCCGGCATCTTCATCCGGCCCAGACGGTCGTTTTGCAGAGCCAGCTCCGGCGCTGTCACCACGTTCAGTCCCGGTACCTTGTTGGGCCGGCACACCTTCCGGTCTGTCAGATTCATCAGGATCCAGCCGGTGGTGGATTCCACCAGTACCTGGCCGTCATCGCTTTTCATCACACAGTCCCGGATCCACTGGGTGCCCTTCATTTCCCGGTGCCACGTTTCGCAGGTGATCATTTCACACCATTTCGGCGTCCGGTGAAAGGTCAGGCTGGTGCGCACGGAGATAAACGCCATGTCCCGATCCTTCAGCGTTTGATAATCGTTGCCCACGGCCGCACAGTGACAGTCTGACAATTCCTGAAAATATTTCATGGCACAGGAGGGCTTGATCTGTCGATCCCGGCTGCTGTCCGGCGATAATACTTTGATGCGAAACGCATATGTTTTTGGAAGATTTTCCAATTCAGTTGTCATAATGATTCCTCACTTTTTTCATTCCATACTTGTTTCTTTAGTATAGCATAGTTTTCTGGCATTTTTATTACCAATTTATCAACAATTTGTGGTAAAATAAAAAGGAACACCCGATGATCTATAGAAAGATCCAATCTATTGCAGCAAAAGAGAAAGGAGGCGCACAATGATCGTTTCAGGAATCGGGACCCAGATCGTGACGGCGGACATTCACGGGATGACGTCTGAGGACGCCAAAAGCCAACTGCAAAAACTGCTGTCCCGTGTGCCGGACGTAACGGAGGAACTGCTGGTGATCCACGGCTATAATGGCGGCCAGGTCCTGCGGGACATGGTGCGGGGAGAACTGAAGCATCCCCGGATCCGGAGCAAGCTATTGTCCCTCAACGCAGGGCAGACACGCATCTTGCTGAAAAAATAAAAAGCAAAACGGCGGGACTTTCCCGCCGCTTTTTGTTTGCTGATGTTTCATTAATACCCGGTGTCGTAATACGCTTCCTCTGTGGCGTCGTAGCCGTAGGCATCCCCATCAGTTATGGTCCCGTCATTATCATTTTCGCCCATTGTTTCATCGGTATAGCCAGTGTCTGCCGTCCCTGGGGTGTTAGCTTCGCCGGTCAAAAACTTGGTGGCGCTGCCATACTGGTCATAGCTGGCCTGATACTGGTCCAGCGTATAGCTCTTTTTCAGGGTGGGGATGTTGTCCTCTCCGTAGATGAACTTGACAAATTCGTCGATGTTCTCCTGAAGATACGGAACAAGGATCATAGCCGGCAGTCCGCCGATGTCCACGGTGGCGTCAAAGTAATGGCCGTCGATGGGCAGGCGGTAGGATTCCACTTCATAGCCCAGATACGTCATGATGTTGGAGATCAGTCCCAGTACCTCGTCCTTGCTCATGTCGGTGGTGATCATGGTGAGGATCTTGGACAGATACCCGGTCAACGTGACAAGATCGGTCTTTTTCATCTTTTCCACTACGGCGGTAACGACCTTGCGCTGACGGTTGGTCCGCTCAAAGTCGTCGTCGATCTTCCGAATACGGGCGTACATCCGGGCCTGCTTGCCGGTCATGTGGACCTTGCCGGCAGAGAGAGCCAGCTTTTGATCCTCTTTGGATTCCTCGTTGATGATCTGGGCTTCGTCGGCGGTGATCTCCAGATCGATGCCGCCAATGGTGTCGATGATCTCCACGAATTTCTTGTAGTCGATGATGACATAGCGGTCCACATCCACCCGGAAGTTGTTCTCAATGGTGGCCATGGTCAGCGATGGCCCGCCAAAAGCGTAAGCGGCGTTGAGCTTGTTGAAGCCGTAGCCTGGAATACTGACGTACATATCCCGCATAAAGGAGGTCAGCTTCAGCTTTTGGTTGCGGTTGTCGATGGAGACCATCATCATGCTGTCGGTGCGGCCGTTGTCGCCCTGCTGGTAGTTGTCCAGACTGAGGAGCATAATGTTCATGATCTTCGGGTCATGATACAGGTTGTCGGCGGAGATATTGCCAAAATCAAAATCCTTGTCGCCGGAGTCGATGATTTTGCTTACATCGTCGGTGTCGGCCTTTTCGTAGCGGATATTGCCCATGATCGAATCCGCAAAGACGCATAACCCGCCGATGACAAAACAGCAAAGGCTGAGGATCACCACAATGATATTGACCGCGCGCCGTTTGCCGCTGAGCTTGATTTTTGCCATAGAAAGTTCATCCTTTCCAGTTATCTTCCGGGAATCCAGAAAAAGACACAAAGGTTTAACGTTAAGAATGTATAAAGTATACAAGATTGCGGCGAAAAGAAAATTCTTTTAAAGAATTATCCTTGCAACAAAGGGAACAAATTTGTAATAATACCGCAACTTTTGTCCCAGAGAGAAAGGTTCTCGTAAAAAATAGGCGAAATTTTCTGTTAAATAATACAAATTGTATAATAAGATAAAATATTACAAATAAAGAAAGCGGGTCATCGTTCCTGCTCGTCCAGGGTGAGACTGTAGGAGGGGAGGAATTCTTCGAGAAAAACGTCGGCTTCGGGCAGGTGCATCTCCACGATAGAGCGGCGGATGCTTTCCTCGGCCTGGCGAAATTCGGCATTGCCCATGGCCCGTTCTTCTACGCACTTAATGAGGGCGGACAGCTTGTCGGCGGCCTTGACCAGTCGCAGCAGTTCCGGGTCGATGCAGTCCTCCTGCCGGAGCAAGGGCGTGTATTCGTCTCGCAGATCCTCAGGCAGCAGGGCAAGGAGCCGTTCCTGGGCGACGGCCTCCACATCGTGATAAGCATCCCGGATCAAGGCGCTGTGATATTTGACCGGCGTGGGCAGGTCGCCGGTGAGGATCTCGGTGACGTCGTGGAATATGGCCAGCAGGGCGGCCTTTTCCGGGTTGACGCTGCCGCCAAAGCGCTTGTTTCGCAGGACGGCCAGGGCGTGGGCCAGGATGGCTGTATCCAGGCTGTGCTCACAGATATTCTCGCTGCGGGTATTGCGCATAAGGCCCCAGCGGTTGATGTATTTCATGCGGGAGAGCATGGCGAAAAAATGGTAGGACATCGTGTTCCCTCTTTTCTTGATTTTCTGCAAACGCTTTGTTTTTCTTTTTATAAAGGATAAGGACAGGGCGAGCGCAAAGCCCCTTGCCTCCCCTCTAAGGGGAGGTGGCACGGCGCAGCCGTGACGGAAGGGTGGTACGGGAGTATCTGCCCTACAGCAGTTTTTGCTATAGTCACCCCTCAGTCAGATGCTGCGCATCTGCCAGCCCCCCTACGAGGGGGGCCGAGAAAGGGTTTGGCGCACGGCCCTACACGGGAGCTGAGAAAAGGCCCAGTACATCGTATTCCCCGCAGGGAAAACAGATAAGTTTATCATACCATACTGTCCCTTGCTCCACAAGAGGACAGGCGGGATTCCCCTTGCACTTCCCGATGGATTTTGATATGATAAACAAAGAAACTCGTTTGGAAAAAACATGATCCGGGGAGGATGCTATGACGCGCGTACTGCAACCCAACACAAACCGCCGCTGGTGGGAAAACGGCTATGTTCAAGCTTTTGGCTATGGCTTAGTGCTGTCCTTTTTGCTGTTTATTCCCTTTATCATCAGCGACTCTGGCTACTTTCTGTTTTATGGAGACTTTAACGTCCAGCAGGTGCCCTTTTATCAAATGTGCCACGATGCCATCCGCAGCGGCAACATTTTCTGGAGCAGCACCACCGATCTGGGCGCAAACTTCATCGGCTCCTACACCTTTTACCTTTTAGGCAGTCCCTTTTTCTGGCTGACGCTGCCCTTTCCCAGTGAAGCCGTACCGTATCTCATGGGACCGCTGCTCATGCTCAAATTTGCCTGCGCATCCCTTACCGGCTACGTCTATTTAAAACGCTACGCCAAAAATCAGCGCAGTGCGGTGCTGGGCGGGATGCTCTATGCCTTTTCCGGCTTTTCCATCTATAATATCTTTTTTAACCACTTCCACGAAGCCATCATCATTTTCCCGCTGCTGCTATCAGCACTGGACAGCTATATGTACGAGCGGCGGCGGGGCATTTTCGCCCTGACGGTCTTTGCTTCCTGCTTTATGAACTATTACTTTTTTGTGGGACAGGTCACCTTTGTCCTGCTGTACTGGCTGGTGCGGATGTTCCTCAAAAGCTGGAAGATCTCTTTCCGGGATTTTCTCTGGCTCATGTTCGAATCGGTCCTGGGCGTCGTCATGGCCGGCGTACTGCTCATTCCGTCCATTTTGGCCGTGGTGCAGAATCCCCGTGTGGCTAACGCCCCCGACGGATGGGGCGCTCTCCTCTACGACACAGTACAGCGGTATGTCCATATTTTGCAGAGCTTTTTCTTCCCGCCGGATATTCCCGCCCGGCCCAACTTTACGCCGGATTCCAATTCTAAGTGGGCGTCCCTGGGCGCATGGCTGCCCCTGTTCAGCATGACCGGCGTCATCGCCTTTTTGCAGCGAAAACAAAAACACTGGTTAAAGGTATTGCTGCCCATCTTGTTCCTCATGGCCTTTGTGCCCATACTCAACAGCTCCTTCCAGCTCTTTAATTCGTCCTATTACGCCCGCTGGTTCTATATGCTGACGCTCATGTTCTCTCTGGCCACCATTTCCAGTTTGGAGCTGGAGGAGGTCAACTGGAAACGAGCGATCCTTTGGACTACCGGCATCACCTTGGGTATCGCCCTGCCCATCGGCCTTATGCCCAAAACAACGACAGAGGGCGACGTGACCACCACGACCTATGGCCTGGAAGCGTATCCCGGCCGATTCTGGGCATCGGTGGCCATCGCCCTGGCCAGCTTGCTGCTGCTGACGATCCTGCTGGCCTTTTTCCGGAAGAATCAAAAGTGCTTTTACCGCTTGCTGACCGGCGGCGTAGCGCTGATGACGCTGACCTACGGCATCTTCTTCATCGCCCAGGGCAAGTCGCATTCCGACGACACCCACGGAAAGATCATCCCGTATGCCTTAAACGGCGGTAAGGATCTGGATCTGCCCGATCTGTCTGTCGTCCGGTCCGATTTTTACAAGGCTATGGATAACCAGGCCATGTTCTGGCAGATCCCCTCTATTCAGGCGTTCCACAGCATCGTGCCGGGATCGGTGATGGAATTTTATCCCACCGTAGGCGTCAAGCGGGATGTGGCTTCCCGTCCCGATACGGACTGCTACGGGATCCGCAGTTTGTTGTCGTGTAAATATCTTTTTGATTACGAAAACGACAGCAACGATTTTGTGGAGCAGGACGGTGAGACGAGAATGCCCGGCTGGGTCTATTACGACACGCAAAACGGCTACAAGATCTTCGAAAACGAGTATTACATCCCCATGGGCTTCAGTTACGATCATTACTTTACCCGGGAGGAATACGATGCGCTGGGAGAGAGCAGACGGCATTTGATGCTGCTTAAGGGCGTCGTGCTGGATCAGGGCGATGTGGAGAAGGTCAGCGACTTGCTGACCAGCTACCAAAGCGAAAAATCGCCAGTCTACAGCGAATCAGCATATTTCAAAGACTGCAACGATCGCAAAGCCATGGCCTGTGACAGTTTTGCTTATGACAATACCGGCTTTACCGCCACCTTCACCGCAGACAAGGAGCGGCTGGTATTCTTCAGCGTGCCTTACGAGGACGGCTGGAGCGCCACAGTCAACGGGGAAGCGGCGGAGATCCTGCAGGTCAACGTGGGCTTTATGGCAGTTCGTGTCCCGGCAGGCCAATCGAGCATCCGCTTTGACTACTATACGCCAGGCCTCAATCTGGGCCTTGTGATGACAGGCGTCGGATTTGGCATCTGGCTGGTGTATCTGGGGGCCTGGAGCGTCATCGACCGCCGGAGAGGGAATCGCTTACCGGAGAGAAGGGAGAAGGATCATGGAGCATCATAACCGACAATATCACCAGATGGACGACCCGGAAATGGCCAAAAACAGCCGTCGAGCCAGAACGATCTGTCAGGAATATAACCAGCTCCCACCGGGAGATGAAGCGGCAAAAGCGGCGTTGCTGAAGAAATTTCTGGGCGGCTTTGGGGAAGGATCGGTGATCCAGCAGCCCTTCCAGTGTGATCTGGGCAGTCAGATCACCATCGGGAAAAACGTGTTCATCAATTACAACTGCGTCATGCTGGACATCGCCCCGGTCACCATTGGCGACAACACGCTCATCGGCCCCAACGTGGGCATCTATGGCGCGTCTCACCCGGTTTCGCCCAAATCACGCCTTTTGGGCAATTGTTGGGCCGCGCCCATCACCATCGGGGAGAATGTGTGGATCGGCGGCAGTGCGGTGATCTTGCCCGGTGTGACCATTGGGGACAACGCTGTTATTGGCGCCGGCGCCGTGGTGACCCGGGATGTGCCGCCCAATACGGTGGCAGTGGGGAATCCGGCCAGGGTCGTTGGGGAGACCGGCGACTGAATCCCCCAAAATGTTTACAAAGCTGTAGTTGTACTTTTTGTGGAATTTATGCTAAAATAAAAGGAGAATCCTTCGCAATTGACGAAAATACCCAAGAAAGAACAAAATGAAGGACGGGTTGTCATGAAGAAAAAAACGAAACGAGCAGGAATTTTTACCGCCTGCGCTGTGACGGCGGCCATGGTATGCGCTGTTGCGGCGCCGGGCGTATGGGCCGAAACAGACGACTATGGCGTGACAGATACACAGGCCGTCAGCAGTGAAACGGTGAGCCAGTTCAATCTGGCCTCTGAAAATTGGAGTGAGATTTTAGGCGTCACCAGCGAGACGGAACAATCGGAAACGGGATCTGCTGTTGCATCCCAGGACGAGACACTGGGCGTAGTGAGCGCTCTCTTTGGCGGAAATCTTCGGTCAGACGGCGGAACATCCCGGCTGCTGATCGTCGCCATCATTGCCTTTGCCCTGGGCGCTGTAGGCATCACTTTCTTCATTTATTCGCAGTTTATCTATAAGGCAAAGCTGCGCAGAAAGATGGAAGCGGAGCAGGAGGGGGTTATCGCAGAAAATTACGACACCCCTGGCGACAACGAGGAGCTGAAGATGGAGCCGTCGCCAAAGACGGAGCCAAAACACAAGGCTGCTCCCAGCAAGCCGGAGAAGGACTTCTTTGATGACTTTGAGAAGCAGACGAAGATGGACTTGTCCACACCGGAAGAGACGGCGAAAGAGCCGCCGGAGAAACCGAGTGAGGCGGATAATATTGGTGAGACCGGCCATAGCTCCAAGCTGACAGCGGAGGATGAAAAGAAGCTCAACGAAGTGGATTGGGATGACTTTTTCAAAAAGAATGAATAAGCAAAGGGGAGGCAGACAAAGGGTCTGCCTTTTTTGTTGACAAACGGCACAACGTATTGTAAGATAGAAAAAGCCGCTTCCTATAGAAAGCGGCGCAAAGTGCCTCCATAGTTCAAGGGATAGAATAAGATCCTCCTAAGATTTAGATACAGGTTCGAGTCCTGTTGGGGGCGCCAGTCGAATGGCCTCACACGCAAATTGCGTGGGGGCTTTCTTTTTTTGTCGATCTCAGCCCATTCTCGGCCCCCGGGACAAAGGCTTTACGCCCAGCTCATTCTCGGCCCCCCCTTAAAGGGGGGCTGGCGCAACGTAGTTGCGACTGAGGGGTGACTATAGCAACAATGCCTATGGGGCAGATGCTCCCGGGATACCCCTCCGATCATTGCTTCGCAATGACCACCTCCCCTCAAAGGGGAGGCAAGAGGCTTTACGCCCAGCTCATTCTCGGCCCCCCCTTAAAGGGGGGGCTGTCACCGGAGGTGACTGAGGGGTGAATTCCAATTGCT
>JAQXNV010000066.1 GCA_029098185.1 Oscillospiraceae bacterium | reverse complement strand
AGCTCATGGCGGCCTGCGGGCTGTTCCTGGGCTGGAAGGTGACGCTGCTCTCCACCGCTATAGCCATGCTGCTAGGGGGCATCTACGGGATCATTTTGCTGCTGCGCAAAAAGGCCGGCCGCCGTTCCCAGTTCGCCTTTGGCCCGTTTTTGTGCATTGGCATGGCCGTGGGACTGCCCTACGGACAGCAGCTTCTGGACTGGTATCTGACACTTTTTTTCTGACGCAATTTTACCATCGAATATAGGGAGGCCCTCATGGCACAGTTTAAATATAAAGCACAGAGTTTAGACCACAAAAAAGTCAGCGGCACCATGACGGCCGCCGATGAGGGCGAGCTCCATCAAAAGCTGCGGGAACAAAAGCTGTTCCTGCTTTCGGCTGAGGAGGTGAAAACCACCCGTCGGACCCGTCGGTTCAAGCCAAAGGTGCTGGCGGATTTTTGCCGGCAGTTGGCAACGCTCATCGGAGCAGGCGTCACGCTGGTGCGGGCCCTTGGCATCATCGCCAACGGCGAATCGGTAAAGCCTCGGCAAAAGGAAGTCTATCAGGATTTGCTGACCCAGATCCGGCAGGGTATTTCGCTGTCGGAGGCTATGGAGGCCCAGGGAGACGCCTTTCCGCCGCTGATGATCTATATGTTTCGCTCGGCGGAGAGCAGCGGTAATATGGACCAGGTGGCCATGAAAATGGCGGAGCTGTACGAAAAGGATCATAAGCTCAATGCGAAGATCTCCAGCTCCATGGTGTACCCAAAGATCTTGGGCGCGATGATCATCGCCGTTATTTTCATTGTCACCAATTTTCTCCTGCCCCAGTTTGACGAGCTGTTCAGCCAAATGGAAAGTATGCCATTATCCACGACGATCCTCATGGCTATCGGCGGCCTGATGCAAAATTACTGGTATATCGTCATCATTGTGGGCGTAGGCATTTATTTTGGGGTCAAGGCCCTGGTGAAGGTACCGTCTGTCCGGCTCAAGTGGCATCGTCTCAAATTAAAAATGCCCGTGTTCGGCAAGCTGCAAAAGGTCATTTGTACCTCCCGGTTTGCCCGCACGCTCAGCTCGCTGTATTCGGCAGGCATCCCCATTGTACCGGCGCTGCAAATTGCCCGGAAAACCATCGGCAACGATTACATCGACCAGCAGTTTGACCGGGTGATCCCCTTTGTCCGGGCCGGTAACAATCTCAGCGATGGCCTCGATATGGTGGACGGCTTTGTGCGTAAACTGACCGATTCCATCCGGGTAGGCGAGGAGACCGGTAGTTTGGACACCATGCTGCTGTCCACTGCTGATTCCATGGAGTACGACGCAGAGATCGCCATCAACAAGATGGTGTCCTATGTAGAGCCCATCATGCTGATGGTCATGGGCGCCATCGTGGCGTTTGTGCTGGTGGCCGTGTTCAGCGCGCTGTATGGCTCTTACGGTTCCATCGGCGCATCCGGCGGCGTCACCATGTAAGCGGAAAGGAGAAGATGAAATGATTACCATCCACTTGTCAAATCGGTATATCCGGGTCGTTGACGGCAGTGTCAAGGGGCGCAGCATCACGGTCAATGGGATGTACTGTGTAGAAGATACAGGCGGTTGTCTGCTCAACGGCATGGTCCAGGATGAGGAGGGATTTGCCCGACTGATCGAGGGGCTGTGGGAGAAGCATCAACTGCCCCGGAAAAATGTCCGCCTGGTGGTGGATAGCAGCCAGTTCACGACGAAGATCCTGGAGCTGCCAAAGCAGACAGAAAAACAGCTCATGCAGTTTGTCACCCGGGAATTTTCCGACGTAGAGCGCATCGAGGACCCGTTGTACGGTTATTTTCCGCTGCAAAATGTCAAGGAAAAACCGCTAAAGGAAGCAAAAGAAAAGGCGCCAAAATCGGGAAAAGGCTTCCAGCTCAACATGAAGATCAAGCTGGAGAAGAAGTCGAAAGTAGAGCGGCTGGCGCAAAAGCAGGAGCAGAAAGCGCAAAAGGCAGAAAAAGCGGAGAAGGCCCCAAAGGAAGCAAAGACAGTCACCGTGTTTGCGGGGATGGTTTCCCGCCAGTATGTCCAGGGGTATCTGGACCGCTTTGAAAAGCTGGGGATCAGCGTTTCCAGCGTAGAGAGCGCCCGCGGTGCCATTCTGCGTTTGCTGGAAACGCTCCGGTTCGTGCAGGGGAAAAGCTGTATCGTCCAGATCGTGGACGACATGACCCTGCTGGATCTGTTGGTCATCAGGGGCAAGTTCCAGTATTTCAGCCGGAAGCGTTTGTTTTCCGACCGGGACACGGTAGGCTTTTCGGTAGAGATCGCCCGTTCTCTGGAAAACATCCTGCAATTTGCCCAGGCCCATAACTTCACCGATGCCATTGAGCAGGTATTCCTTGCCGGTCTGGAGTCGGATGAGATGGAGATCTATACCGACAGCGTGGAGCAGATCAATGCCGCCATGACGGTGGAACCCCTCCGTGTGGAGAGCGGCGTCCAGGTGAACCGGGCGCCGGAAAGCGGTGAGAGCGTTTCCCAGTACGCCATCGGTATCGGCGCGCTGCTGCCTGCCAATCCTCGGACATCGATCATGAGCCAGTTGGTCCAGCGGCCGGAGATGGATGAAAAAACAAAAAAGCGAAGAAAGATCGTGATCCCTGTAGCGGCGCTGGGCGTCGTGCTGGCAGGCGTGGCGGGCTTTTTGGGCTTTCGGGTCTTTGATTTGACCCGGCAGCTCAAGCTGGTGGAAGAATATAATAACCGGCCGGAGGTCATCTCCGCCGTGGCGAAATATGACGCAGCCAGCCAGGAGATCCAGTCGGTCAGCGCTTTGTATAACGGCCTCACCGGATTAAAGGCAGGCGTCCTTTCTTATCCAAAGGTGGACAGCCGGATGGAGCAGGTGGTCAACCGATGCGCTTCCGGCCTGGTGACGGCAGTCATCAGCGGCTACAGTTCCACTACCGGTGAGCTGAGTTTTCAGACCAGCGCCGACAGTGAACAGCCCATCAACCAATTTATCGCCCTGCTAAAGCAGGAAAAGACCTTTGCCCTGGTAGATTACACCGGCTATACCCAAGATTCCACAGGCAAATGGACGGTAAAAGTGACCTGCACTGTGGCAGGCAGACAGGAGGAAAATCATGACACTGAAGCTAACTGAACGGGATAAAAAGCTGTTGGTCTTTCTGGCGATTTTTGTCCTGGTAGTGGGCATTGGCGTCGGCGTGATCTATCCGCTGTTCAACCGGAGCAAGTCGCTGGAGCAGGAATTGACCAGCGCCCAATTACAGCAGACGGAGAATGAGCAGAAAGTCTCTCTGGCCGCTTCCATGGAGATGGGCAAGCAGAAGATGCTGGAGGAGATCGCTGACGCGCGCAAAGCATTTTACGAGCCGATGAAAAGCGAGAAGATCGATAAAATGCTGACCAATATGGCGGTTTCCCGCGGGGTGGTGGTGACAGACCTGGACATCGCCATGCCCCAGAAGGGCAGCTATACCACGCTGGTCGATTACCAGCAGATGCTGGAGCAGAAAAAAGGAACGGCCACATCTAACGATGGTACTACAGCCGCAGGCGCAGTCGTCTATGACGGCGTTTTCACTGCCCAGGTGCAGATGACCATGAGCGGCAGTCGTGCTGCCTTGCAGCAGGTGCTGGACAATTGTGTTGCATTAGAGCCAAAGCTGCGGGTCACAGAATTTTTATTCCAGAACCGCAGCCGGGATCAGAACGACAGCGACTATCAGCTCTCCATCTCTATGGAGCTGTATATGTCGGAGGACCCCAAAACGTATCTGGAAGAGAGCGCGGCGGCCCTGGCGGCAGCTCAGGCCCAGGCCAATGCGACAGCTAACGGCGCAGCGGCAACAAATTCAACGGGAACAAATTGAGGCGTGAGAATATGAATCAGATGAAAAAATTGAGAACCGGCGATATTTTAAAAGAAGCCGGCTATGTGACGGAGGCCCAGATCGAGGATGCCGTGGCGTATCAAAAGACCCATCCGGGTGTGCGCATCGGCGACGCACTGATCGCTTTGGGCTATGTGGATGAGATCCATCTGCTCAGCGCATTGGGCCAGCGGCTCCATATTGGGCTTATCGATCTGAGCAACGAAAAAGTAGAGATCAGCGCCGTGGAAAAGATCCCCCGGCCCCTGGCGGAAAAATATCTGATGCTGGGTGTGCACATCGAAGGCGGCGTGCTGAAGCTGGCCCTCAACGACCCCATGAACTTCTACGGCATTGAGGATATTCGACAGGTCACCGGTATGCAGGTAGAGCCGGTCCTCTGCGAGCGGAACGCCCTACAGCAGGCCATCCAGTATTATTATACGGACATCGGCGCCAAGCGTGCCGTGGCCCAGGCCAACGAGAGCTTCGAAGATGAGATCGACGATGCCATTGACCTGGAGGAGGACGGCGATGATACCCCGATCATCAATTTGCTCAACCGGCTCATCCATCGGGCCTACAGCACTAACGCTTCCGATATTCACATCGAGCCTTTTGAAAATAAGATCACCGTCCGGATGCGTGTAGATGGCGCTATCGTGGAGTACGTTACGTTGCAAAAGAGCATTCACGCCTCCCTCATCGCCAGGATCAAGATCCTGGGCGATATGGACATTGCCGAGCGGCGTATCCCTCAGGATGGTCACTTCCGCACCAAGATCGACGACCAGCTTGTGAATATCCGTGTATCGGTGATCCCCACCGTTTTTGGCGAGAAGGCGGTATTGCGTCTGTTGGCCAGCAACAGTGAGATCGATCATCCCAAAACCTTCGGCATGACGGAGGGCGACTACCAAAAGCTAGAGAAAATGCTCCAGTCGCCCAACGGCATCATTTATTTTACCGGCCCTACCGGTTCTGGTAAAAGTACGACGCTTTACATGATCTTGGAGGAGCTTTCCCAGCGTCCGGTCAATATTTCTACCATTGAGGACCCGGTGGAGAAAAACGTGCCGAAGATCAACCAGATGCAGGTAAACAATCAGGCAGGGCTGACCTTTGAGAGCGGCTTGCGGGCACTGCTGCGGCAGGACCCGGACATCATCATGGTAGGCGAGACGAGAGACATGGAAACAGCTTCCATCTCTGTCCGGGCGGCGATCACCGGCCACCTGGTGTTTTCTACATTGCACACCAACGACGCCGTTTCCACCATTGCCCGCCTGGAGGACATGGGGCTGCTGCCCTACATGATCTCCGGCTCTCTGGTCGGCGTCATCGCCCAGCGGCTCATGCGCAAGGTCTGTCCCGACTGCGCCGAGGAAGTGGCCCCCACCAAAGAGGAGTCTGTCCTTTTAGGCCACGCTGTGGAAAAGATCAAAAAAGCCAAGGGATGCCCGGCGTGCAACTATACGGGATACCGGGGCCGCGTGGCGGTCCATGAGATCTTATTTGTCGATAAGGAGATCCGCCGGATGATCATTGAAAAGGCGCCGGCTGCGGAGATCGTAGAATACGCCATTGCCCATCAGGGTATGAAGCCGCTGAAGCAGTGCGGCATTGAGATGGTGGAGCAGGGCATCTCCACCATGGAGGAAGTACGAAAGATCGCATATTACGCGTAAGGAAGATACAGGAGGAATGGGTTATGCAGGAAATCGAAACATTGATCTATATGGCAAGAGACTTACAGGCGTCGGATATTCACGCCACCGTCGGCGCGCCGCTGATGTTCCGCATTCACGGCAGCCTGACCCAAGCGCCGATCCAGCCGTCGGACCAGGATATGGAGGATATGCTCTATGGTCTGCTCAACGAGCATCAGCAGGGGCAGCTCCAGCAGGGTTACGACATCGACTTTGCCATCCAGACGCCAGACGGCAACCGGCAGCGTGTCAACGTGTTCCGGCAGCAAAACGCCATTGCCGCCACCATTCGTCTGCTGAATAACCACATTCCCACACTGGAAGAGCTGAAAATGCCGAAGAAGCTGTATCAGCTTGCCGAGGAGCCGAGAGGGCTCATCCTTGTCACCGGCCCCACGGGTAGCGGTAAATCGACAACGCTGGCCGCCATGCTGGAGCATATCAATCAGACGAAAGCGGTCCACATCATCACTATTGAGGACCCCATCGAATATACCTATGAAAACAAAAAAGCCCTGATCCATCAGCGGGAAACCGGCCGGGACGTAGTGAACTTTGCCTCGGCGCTGCGCAGCGCCCTGCGGGAAGATCCGGACATTATCTTAGTCGGCGAGATGCGGGATTACGAGACGATCTCGGCAGCGCTGACAGCGGCGGAAACAGGCCACCTGGTCCTTTCCACTCTGCACACCACCGGCGCAGCCCAGACCATCGACCGTGTTATCGACGCTTGCCCCGCTGGAGGACAAAACCAGGTGCGCACACAGCTTTCCGGTGTGCTCAAGGGCGTTGTGACCCAGTGCCTCATGCCGACAGCCGACGGCAATGGCCGGGTGGCCGGCACCGAGCTTTTGCTGGGCACCGACGCAGTGTGCAATTTGATCCGGGAAAGCAAGACCCATCAGATGGCCAGCGTTATGCAGTCTGGCGCGGCGATGGGTATGCACACGCTGAATATGGATCTGATGCGCTTAGTGGGGCAGGGACTCATCACAAAGGAGACTGCCGTGCAGTATACCAATGATCGACGGGATTTGCAGCAATATTGCTGAGAAGGGTGCTTATGAGATTATTGAACCATGCAAAACAGAAAAAGGGCGGCTTTACCACGGTAGAGGTCATTGTGGTGGTGGTCATCACCATGATCCTGGCGGGGGTGGCCGTGTTCGGCATCGGCCGATGGGTGAACTGGACGACGTTTAACCGGCAGAATGAAGCTGCGCGGACGCTGTTCGCCGCCGCCCAGAACCAGTTGACGGAATACAGTGAAAACGATCAGCTTGCCCATTTATCCAAGCAGCTAGAGGAAGCAGGCGACTCGACGCAGATCGTTTATTCTCCAGGGGGCAGCGGGCCGCTGCTGAACGTGAAAAATCTGGACGGAACACTGTACACAGAGGATTCCCTCTGGCCCAATAACCCAGAAACAGACAGCGATCAAAAATACAAATACGAAGGCGATATTTACAGTATCACCGGCACATCGGAGCGGTACCGGCAGTACCAGCAGTACAAATCCGGCGCCATTGCAGAAAGAGATATGGACATGGGCGTTGTGGTGCTGTATCAGATGTTGGAGCAGTATGTCTATGATCCATCCCTGCTCAATGCTACCATCTGTGTGGAATTTGCTCCGGCAGATGGCCAGGTATTTTCCGTTTTGTATACCGATGCAGACGACAACACCGATTTCACCTATGAGGATACCAACGACACCAGCGGTATCGTCAGCATCTCCAGCCGAGAAGCCTGGTATCGCCAGAACCGGATGATCGGCTATTACGGCGTGGAAACGCTGTCGAAATCCATGAGCAACACCAAGGTGCAGCCGATCCTTACCGATGTGCATCTGGAAAATGGGGATCTGCTGGAGATGACCTTCTCCGTTTTGGAGAAAAACGGCGTGCCCAAAAGCGCCGTCTCAGCGCTAAACTACAACTTTACCCTGTATGACCGAGAAGCAGAGCAGGACGAAAACGCACTGCTCATGACGTTTGAGCTGAACTTTGAAGCGCATTCGCCGAGGAACGAAGCGAACAAAACAGGGATCCCCAGCAAGGTAGAGGTGCCAAAGCGGGGCGCAGACGGCAAGATCCAGCGGGATGAAAACAACAAAGTCCTTATGGAGGACCTGGGAACGTACAACTTTTTGACCTGGATCGATCAGGATTACCGGGTCCATGTGGTGTTGGATGCGGCGGATCTAGGCGCTACCTCGGATAAATACGACCAGGCGTATCTCAACCCGGAAGAGGGATCGAAAGTCGCCGCCAAGAAAGAGCTATCAAAGACCCTCAGCTTCCATCGGTTCGGTTTGACGGCGGACAATATCTATTATAAAGTGTCCGGTACGCCTTTCCTGGAGAGGCCGACGACCGGCAATTACAAGCAGACTTCCACCCGGGCCAGCAATACGGAGAACGCTTATTTTGCTTCTCAGGAGCAGTCTAAAACGGTAAACAATACGGGATTGCAGACAGAGCAGAAAACAACGACTTATCAGCTTCAGAATGCCCGTCATCTGTATAACCTCCGCTTTTTAGAGGATTATCAGCCCAGCGGCGAGGAAGCCCTCAGTGAAGATCATCAGGTGGTCTATCAGATCACCCGGAACATCGACTGGGCCGCCTTTACCGAGAATGGGAACTTTTATGTAAACGGCGCAGAAGAGGGCGGACAGATCGACACAACAGGCGCTTTCCCGTCCATCAAGCAGCTTCGCCGGTACGCAACGCTGACCGGTGAGAAAAATAACGGCAAGACGTATCAGATCAAAGGGCTGCGCATCGACGATAAAACCAATGCAGAGGGCGAAGTCTACGTTGATGCAGACGAAAGACAGCGGGAGATCCTGCCAAAGGAAAAGCCGGCTGGCCTGTTCCTGAAAAACAACGGCACCATCCAAAAGCTAACACTGGACAGCGTTTCGGTGACTGGCGGGAAAAACGTAGGCGCTTTCTGTAGCGTCAACAGCGGCACCCTGCGGGAACTGACCGTTAGCGATAGCGACAAAGACCATCTCAGCATTATTTCGGGCTGGGAAAATGTCGGCGGCATTGCTGGCTCCTGTCTTTTCCCTGAAGCAGAAGCCGGGGGAGAGGGCACATCCTCAGAGCTGACGCTCCAAAAGCTCATCAATCGTGGGCAGATCCTGGAGCGCACTGCACCGACAGACCAAACGCGGCCAGACACCGAAAAAGCACAGAATTTTGGCGGTATACTCGGCGTAGCAGCAACAGGGGAACACCAGATCATCTCCCTGGAAAGCTGCGAAAACTACGGCAGATTGACTGCGTTGGATCCGGACACTGAAAATCTGGGCGGTATCGTCGGCAAAGCAAAGGCCGGGGCAGGGAGCATCCAGCTTTTGGATTGCAATAGTTCGCCCCAGTACGATTTTGTTCTGGACAAAAACACAGATCTTTCCGGCTATTTAAAAGGCAAAAATGTCGGCGGCATTTTAGGCTATAATGACGGCGCCACCCTTACCGGCTGCAACACAAAGAACGAAGGCGCAAAAGATGGCTTCCTCTTTGGCAGCGAGCACGTGGGCGGCATCGTCGGCTACAATCAGGGCAGCGCTTCGGTGATCTCCGGCGGCGATGGCGGCTCCTTTGGCGTTAATGGGCTCCATGTGCTGGGCGTCCGGTTTGTCGGCGGCATCGTCGGCGAAAACCCCAGCGGCACCATTAAAAACTGGATTAACCAAGGCTTTGTGGGCGCCAGCGAGCAGTATGCCGGCGGTATCACCGGCAGCAATAAGCAGGGCGCTACCATTCAAAACTGCACCAGTAATCTCCTCAATAGCGATACCGTGCGTACCCTGCGGCAGCAGCAAACGTTCCAGGGCGCTTATGTCGGCGGCATCGCCGGGTATAACGACGGCACCATCACCAGCGACACCCCGGTGACCATCGTCGTCAATATAAAGGGAAAACGCTTTGTGGGCGGCGTTGTGGGCTACAATGACCAAAACGCTGTCATCACCAATTACGGTGTTGGCAGCGGCTTTGTCGATGGCGAAAACGGCGCTTATGTGGGCGGCTTTGCCGGTGTCAATACTTCGCCCCATTTGTTCCAGGACGACCACGGTAAGGGCCGCACCATCCGTTCCAATCCCAACCAGGTTTTGGGCAAAGCCTGTGTCGGCGGTACAGTGGGCGGCAATTTTCTGTTGGCGCAAAATGGGCAGATCATCGCAAATTTTGAATCCGATAATTTCCTCGGCACGCTTAAAGCCCAGAGCGCCATTGCCGGCGGGTTTTTGGGCTACAATCAGGTGATGGCGCCAAAAAATGACACAACGGCAGAAAAGTTGAGATCTGCTATTGGGCAAAGCGCAGAAAAGCTGGAAGCAGCAGACTTGCAGGCTTTTGCCGACCCGAAGGCGTTATTCCAGGATGTGTCTGCTTGTGGCACAGAAAGCAACGCTGTTTTCCTCATCGAAGGCGTCGATGCGGCAACAGAGACCCAGGCAAACTTTGGCGGGATCACGGCAAATCTGCACGTTGGCGGCGTTGTGGGCTTTAACGAAAACAAGACAAAGCTGACGCTGCAAAATATCGTCAATAAAACACCGATCACAGCATCTTCTGCTGTTACCCATGATGAGGGCCAGCCAGGCGGAAAAGACTATAAGGGCAATGCGTTCACCTACGCTTATGCCGGCGGCATGACGGGCAGGGTAGGAGAGAACATGACCATCATCAATTGCCGCAACCAGGATGGCGGCGACGTTGTGGCTGAGGGCACCTATACTGGCGGATTGTGCGAAGTCAACGCCGGTACGATCCAAAATTGCCATGTGTCCAGCATTGGCGATAACGATACCGATTATCTGGGCGGCATCACCGGGGTGAATAAATCTACAGGCAAGATCGAGCACTGCAAGATACAAAACAAAACCGTCACCGGCGGCGCTTATGTCGGCGGCATCGCCGCGGAAAACTACGGTACGATTTCCGGCACTACAGTGGAAAACGGAACCATCCGCAGCCATGGCCAAGAGATGGCCGGCGCAATTGCCGGGAAAAACTACGGCAGCGGCAACATCACTGTGTCGTCTAACGTAAACGTAACTCTCCAGTCTGACGGCGTAAAGGCCGGCGGTATCGTCGGCGCCAATGCAGGTACGATGACGGCCGAGTCTGGTGCTACTGTCACTGGCCAGGTTTACGGCAAAGCCCAGGTCGGCGGCATCGTTGGCGATAACGTAAAGGGCGACCTTGCCCGGTTTTGCAACAAAGCCAACGTCCTTGCCGCAGAGGGAACTGTCGGCGGCATTGCCGGCCAGACGAGCGGGAACATCACCAATTGTCAAAACTTCGGCGCTGTGGAAGCCCGCGGCACAGACGGCCATGGTGGCGGCATCGTAGCGGAAAACAATAAGAAGATCTCTAGCTGCCAAAACTACGGCACCGTCGATGCGAAAAACGGCATCTGCGGCGGTATCACGGCGCAAAACAATCAGGGCGCTACGATCGAAAACTGCAAGGTAATAGGGCAGGAAACTGCGCTGACCTTTAGCGGCAAGCAGGAACTGGGCGGCGTAGCCGGTATCAATGCCGGGACTATTTCCGGGACAGAAATCCAAAACGTCACGCTGCAAAACACCAAGGATAGTACGCAAAAAAAGCGGAAAATGGGCGGCATCACCGGCCAAAACAGCGGAACGATCTCCGGCTGTACCGTTACAGAAGCTGCGCTCATTTCCAACTGTACCGGTGTGGAGATGGGCGGTATCACCGGCGAGAACCAGAAGAGCGGTTTTGTGCAAAACAATACCGTTTCCGCCATTTTGCGCTTTTCTGACGAAAGCCCGGCAAACTTTGGCGACCTGGGCGGCATCGTTGGCAAAAATCTGGGCAATATCCAAAACAGCACCTTCTCCGGAGAAGTCCATGGTGCTGGCAACGATCCTCAGGACCCGCCCCAGTACGACCCCAACAAAGACACGGAGACCGCTGTGCTGTACGGTTACGGCGGCATTGCCGGCGTCAATGAAGCAACCGTGAAAGGTTGTCATGTGAAACAGGCCAGCATCACCGCCCAGGGCGACGCCAACAATATTGCCAATGTGGGCGGCGTGTGCGGCGTCAACGGCGTCAGCGCCAACATTTCTGACATCACCTTTGGCGCAGAAAAGACCTATTCTCTCAAAAAGTCCAACACTGCGCTCAACAATAATCCTCAGGGCAGCGTCTATGTGGGCGCCGCCACCGATTCTGCCTATAGTCACGCCGGCGGCGTAGCGGGCTTTAACAGCGGCTCCATTACCGATATTCACGGGAAAGATTCTGCTGTGCTGGTGGAAAACAATCGTGGTCACGTTGGCGGCATCGCCGGTTACAACCGGAGAAGCGGCATCATCGCTGCTGCGGAGACCGGCAGTGATTGGGTCGTCTTTGCGATCAACGATGATCAGGATAACGGCTGCGGCGGCATTGTTGGCTATCAGGCCAGCGAGTACGGCCTGACAGACTGCACCAACCGGGCCAAGGTGGTCAAGACCACCACAGGCAGCAACGGTGTTGGCGGCATGATCGGCCGGATGGAGGTCACCACCAGCAGTACCTATGCGATTCGCAACTGCAAAAACTACGGCAATATCGTCGGCAACAGTCGTGTTGGCGGTATGATCGGCGTGTGGAAGTACAACGGCGGCAACGTGGTAGACTGCATCAATTACGGCACCATCGAAGGTGAATCTGAGGGCGCTGCCGGTATAGCAGCCTGTTTCTACAGTGTGTCCAGCAAAGTGTCCATTACAGGCTGTGAAAACCACGGCACAATAAAGGGCAATAACGGGCGCGCAGCAGGCATTATGGGCCATGCGTTGCATAAAGCTGTCGATCTGAATATACAAAACTGCGTCAATACCGGCCTGATCTCCGGCAATGGCATCGCCGGAATCTGCGCGGCACCCGATGGAATGGTAAATGGAAATTCCACCATTGTCGGCTGCCGCAACTACGGCTATGGAAACGACATGGGCGGCATCGTGGCCAACGATTTTACAACGGAAATCACCGTGCAGGACTGCTATGGCCTATTTAACATGACGACGACGGTAGACGGCAAACCAGCCTACACCTCCATTGCCAAAAACAAGGATAATATGCAAAAGCAAGGGGAGAACTACTACATTTTGCCCAATGCCAAAGCGCAGTCTGGTAATACATTCTATCTCCAAAGCGTAAGCGCACCGGGGATTATAAACCCTGCATATCTGCCAAAACTGGGCACGCAGACCACTGGCGAAAACGCATATTTTACTTCTAAATATCAAAAAGAGAATTCGGCAACCTACACGATCGTTTTGTGTAAAGAAGTTTCCCTCAAAAGCTTAACGCTGGAATGGAAGAAAGGTAACAATGATAAGGATCAATATTATTCTTATGATTTAACTTGTCGATCGGAAGATGGGACAGAAACCTTTACAGAATCTGTCACAAAACAGAGCACCGCATCCACTCATAAATTTGATCTGAACGAAGCGAAAAAAACCAAAACGATCATTATTTCTAAGATAAAAGCTTACACAAATAACCCGGGGCAAAACGACGCTAATGCTGATGGTGCTTTAGCAAAACTCGATCTTGCTGCTGAGAACGAAACCTATGTTGCGTCTGATTCATACAGCCAAAATGGCACCACCGTCACCTTTAATGGCCCCAAGGCCCAGGAGTCCGAGGAACCCGTCGGTGACACTGCCCCTTCTGCTGGTACACCGGTCCAGTGCGTAAAGCTGGAAAATGGCACCTATGAGCTGCAAATCGTCCCCGAGGACGAAGCAACAGCGCCTACTCCTGTCAGCCTGGGCGGCTTCTCCAAGAACCCCTATGATGAATTTAAACCAAATACTGCCAAAACGGATGAGCAGCTTAAAGTTCTGGGCGCAGGAAGCAATAACATCCGCTACGAGGTTTTCCAGCAGGACGACGCTTACTTTACCGTAAACGGCGTGGATAGCCAACCGACGTGGATAGCGAACTCCGGCATTCCTGTGCTGGACCACACGGCAACGGAGATCACTGCCCAGTGGAACAAAGCCCAGTACAGCGTAAACGGCGGAGCGGGCAAAGATGCGCCGTTCTATAAAGTGACCATCCGGTATCTTGACAAAGGGCAGAAGGAGCTGACGAAGATCACCAGCACTGTCTATGCTAGTCAGGCGTCCTTCCCGTATTACCAAAAGTACGGCGGAAAAGACGTCCAGTATGTGCAGGTAACGGTTCAGGGCGGCGTAAATTATTTGCAAAATGGTGAGGTCCTCCAATCCTGGTCTCCCGAAAGCACTACCGGATTAGAAGATATTTCCAAGTGGAACGATGTACTGCCTACACCGCAGTATCATCTGGAAGCCGTGCTGAAGAATAGCAAGATCCAGTACCAGGTCATCCTGGAGAACAAGGCGGAATACAGCGCGTTCCTGGCAAAATGGAACGAAAGCAACGACCCTGACCTTTCGTTAGATGACATTGAGATCACCGTTTCTGTGAATGGAAATGAAAAGAAGTTTACCGCCAATGCTGGAAAGTCATCAGACGATTATGATGGGGTATCTGACAACGCCACAATTACCGCAAAGGCTGCCGATCCCAGCGGCAAATTAAAAGCTTCCGCAGTTACGCAGCGGGAGACCCAGATGTGGAGCCACGATGACATCACTTCCGGAAATGCTGCCAAAGTTTATCTGGCATCAGGCGACGGCGAGAGCGACATCGGCTTTTATGGCAACACCATGAATGCCCTGCGCTATCAGCTTAAAATGAACAAAGATAAACACTCGGCGTTCTATATGCACTCGGAGCTGGTGGCTGTCGATCAGAGCCTGGGGGTCCCCGTGGCAGTCTCCACCGCAGACCTGCAGCTTTCCAGCGCAGCCGACACGGCCATTGCCACAAAGCTCAGTGCTCTTCCGGCGGATTTGCTGGACAGCAGTAAATATCAAGACTTGTCCCTGCGCAGTTACCCGTCGGTCATGTCCAATAATATCGTCTATATGGGGCACACCAGTTCCGGAAGCTATACAAAAGAACAATTACAGTCGTTGTATGTTACTGAGGGTAAAACCGTGAGCGAAAACGTCACGGGCGAAAAGCTCATTCAAGACGGGAAGCTGGCCAATGGTTTTGTCATCGAGCGAGTAGGTCAAGAGCAATACACCCTGTCCTACAACGCCATCCTCGATTACAACGCATCAAATGCCGTAACCTATGATCCTATGGCACAAAAGACACAAAACCAGAATCAGGTCTACTACTATGATATTGACGATGGTAGCCTTACAAAGGAACAAGCGCCAGTTGTCCGTCTTTCCTACAACGATAGCGCCGACCAGCTCCACGTTATCTGGGACGAGGGCGATAAGGCTAAGAATGGCGCCGAGCACGATTATGTCCTTACCGGCAAAAAGAGCCAGGAGGGTAAGGAGACCACCGCCCAGATCGACAGTGGCAAATACACCACAACGGACGGGAAAAACGAGTTGATCCTAGATGGCAGCACCTGGAACTATGATGAGATCACGGCGACGATTTCCCGTCGGGGCACCGTGGAGCCAGCAACAGAAAAAACGCTGACCTTCCCCGCAACGACGATCTCCGAACCGCTGAAGCTGAAACAGCGCTTGTCGCAGATCGCAAAGCCGTCGGTGTCCATCCATAAGGAAAATGGAGAAGTGCAGAAAAACGCCCTGATCTATGACATCCAGTGGAAGCCATTGCAACAAAAGGAGCGAGCATATCTTACTCACGATGAAGTGACCATTGAGCGGGCGCCGGATGACGAGCAGGGCACGAAAACCTACGAAACAGCTGCTGCGCTCCAAACCGCATGGACGGCGCTGACGGCCCATTACAGCGAGAAAATGGGTGCTGGTGCCCCGGATGCTAACGCAGGAAATCATCTTGTCTATACCTGGACAGAGACAGACCATGATGTTTCGGTGAACAAGACCATGACGCTGGAAAAGGATAGCGAAACGAGAACGATTTCTCAGTCGCTGAAAGCGGTGTGGACTGTTGATAACACCAAAACAACCCAGACAGTCAGCCTAGATGATTTTGTGCGGGGCGAAACGCTGGAAGCATCTGTAAGGGCCATCGCAACAGGAGATCAAAATTATCGCAACGGCCCCAAAGGCGTTGAAGCGAAGTTCACCCTGCCATCACGGCTGTCTGTGCCGGATGTCACAGCCCTCACGGTATCGCCATCCTACGATGAAAATACGTCCGTTACATTGGAAGATTTGGCAAAGGGCCTGACTTTGACCATGGAGCAGAATGCTGCCGGCGTCAGCGGCAAGTACCAGCTTGCTGTGGCTGTTTATGATGAAAAACCAACAACCGCTGGAGATACCGCTAAGGTCATTGGCAGTTGGAACGATGGCGCCGCTGCAACACTGCTGGAGAAAGACGATACCAAGGCCATGATGGAGGGCGACCTGCAAAGGGGCACTTACACGCTGAAAGATCTTTCCGGAGATTATGGCGGCAAGTATCTGAAGATCGCTATGCGGAGCGTTTCTGATAATGCGATCAGCCCCTATTGGTCCGACGAGGACGAAGCCATAGACGGTACAGTCAACTACGCATGGCTGCGCATTCCACGAGTGCAGCTAGCAACGCCGGATGTCACTGCGGGGACGGATACAAGATCCTATGCGGTGGGGGATATTACATTCCCGGTAGAGCATACGGCACTGCGTTTTGCGTTGACCGACTGGGCCGACCAATATCGCATCCAGCTTGTCCGTGAGAAAAATACCCAGCAGTTCGACGAAGATGGCACAAAGCAGGACTATGAGATCCAGTATGTGGATTGGATCTATCTGGAGAAAACAACCACTGGCGCTTACGATGTCTACTATCAGTCCAGTGACCCAGACTATACGCTTGTAAAAGCCGGAGACAATGCAGCGCCAAGCTCCCAGCAGACTTCGCCAAAAGGCTATAAGCTGGGAACCATTACCGTAGGACAGTCTGTCGACCTGCCCTACAAGGTGGTAACGGAGATTCCAGAAGCGCCGGGTCAGCTTACCTTCCAGGCCCAGCCTGCCATCAAGCTGGAAACCGCAAACAACAAAGCCACCGTTGTTCTGCAATTGCCCGACACGGA
Organism: Oscillospiraceae bacterium; assembly: GCA_029098185.1. Classification (GTDB taxonomy): domain Bacteria; phylum Bacillota; class Clostridia; order Oscillospirales; family Acutalibacteraceae; genus UMGS1071. The sequence goes on along the minus strand of JAQXNV010000066.1, from coordinate 22,651 downwards.
AACCGTCAACAATAAGTCGATGGGCAAGAACCGTTACACCAGCCAGATCGCTGTGCAGAGCGTTTCTTCTGACCAAGCACATTATGCAGATTCTAAGATCGTGAGCCCCTACCGGCAGGAAAACGGTACATTCCCCAGCACTTTCCCCGTGCTTGCTTTTTACACCAGTCTCGCAGACGACAACACATATCAGATCAACGCGCAACTGGTAGATTCTACCCACGCAGAGAACGCTTACGAGCTGACAGCCGACAGTAAAGACTACTCGATGGTCTACGAGGTGACGGTCCCCACCGGCACAAATACCGAAAAGCAGTATTACATCAGCACCTATAGCCGCTTTACGGACAATAACACAAAGCTTAAGACCTTTGCGCTGCTGCCCAAAGCGTTGCTCAAGGACAGCCAAAATCAGGCGGTCAGCATCAGCAAGGTAGAAGCAAAACAGGTGGCGTTTATCCAGCCAAAGAAGAATTTGACCTACTGGAGCGCAGCCAATACAGCACCTTTTGACCAGACCCGGCAGATCAGCAAAAAGCTGGAGAAGATCCGGCAGGCGCTGGAAGAGCTGCAAAAGCATGAGGCGCCTACTGGCGAAAGCGATCTATGAAGATTTTGCGCCATGACCGCAGAAAGGAGACGATGCCCGTGGTGAAGAAAACACTACAGAAAAAAGACGGCTCAGCGCTGCTCATCGCCATTGTCATCATGATGGTGGTGACGATGCTCAGTTTGCTGCTGCTGTTGGCGTCCTACTCCTTTTTTGCCACTGCATTAAAGCAGCAGGAGAACGACCAGTGCCGGGAACTTGCTGAGACGCTCAGCGCAGAGATCGAGCAGGAGCTGACAACGCCCCGGTTTGCAAATTTTCAGGCAGTAGAAACTGCAATGCAGAACGGCACCGATCCACTGTGGTGTTACCTGCGCATCAATTTATGGCAGCAAGAGCAGGATCATCAGGTGATGGTGAGCAGGGAACACATCTGGAACCCTTATATTGCGGGCGATGATTTCCAGAACAAGGACGAAAGCACACGGGTGTTCACCGTGCCGGAGCTGTCGGAACAGGATGTGGCGGATGAGACTACGGTCAGCATTTACTGGACAAAGCCGTCCGGCACCAAACGGTACGACGATAACCAGAACAGCAATACAGATACCATCGTCTATGTGACCGTTACCTGCACAAAGGGCAAGCAGACCAGTGACGTCACCAAAAGCTACAACCTGACGATGGAGAAAACGGAGAACTATGCGCTCCGGGGAACCGACGAGGAAGGCAATCCGATTTACTATCCTGATTCTGTGATGATCTCTTCTTCCGTCCTCAATCCAGACAATTTTCCTATTGATCCCAGGGAATCCTGGATCTTTACCACTGCAAACGACACGGGCAATACCAACTAAAGGAGGCGCCGGAAATGCGAAAAAAATGGCTTACGATTTTACGCAAAAAAGATGGCGTCACCATGGTAGAGGTGCTCATCGCATTCATCGTTGTGGTGCTGATGCTGGGTGCATTTAGTACCATCGTCAGCACATCGGTGTCTCTGACGAACCGAGCCAGCCAGATGATCCAAAACAGTGAGACGTTTCAGGGGGAATACTACAAAAAAGATAAACCATCCGATACGCTGAAAGATCACTTGACGCTCCAATATCAGCCGAAGGAGGGCAGTAACGAACAGGCGTATACCCTGACGCTGCCAAAGGCAAAGCTCAAACAGTTTACCGATCCCGGAACGGGCATGAGCCGTTCCTTTGTGGAAAGGGATGGCGATGATTCTTAACACAGGAGAAAGGAGGCACGCATCATGAAGCATAGGGGAAACGATTTCCGGCGAAAAAAAGGGCTCTTGCGCCAGAAAAAGGGCGCCACGCTGGTGGAACTGGTCGTCACCTTTGTGCTCATTGCGATCTTTGCCGTAGGCACCTGCCAGATCGTTGCGACCTCCCTTAAGACCTACTACCAGATCCGCAATGTGGAGCACGCCCAGCAGGTGTCAGACACCATCCTCGACAAGATCACCGGGGAGCTGTCCGGCGCCCAGAATAAGTATCCCGGCTCTAATACCCAGGCCAGTGTGTCTATTGCCCAGGACGGCAAAACCATCGAATTTCAGGACAAGAATTTTTCCGAGGTGTCCATCTCCACGAAAAACGACCTGCTCCTGCTGCATTACAAGGCCGGCGGTCACGGCCAGAACGGCGCGTTTAAAGACACAGACTGGACCTTCGATCAGGCGGTCTACATGGATTACACCATCGCTTCCCTGACCTTCACCCAGCCGGGGAACGATTATCCCCGCAACATTATTCAAGTGGATCTGACGCTAGAAGGCCCCGGCGGCAGGTATGACCATACGCGATATGTGTCCTGCTACAACCGGCCCATTATCGAGCAGCAGACCATCACATAACAAAAGGATCCCTCTGTCCGGCAGCGGCAGAGGGATCCTTTTATTGCGAAAAAAGGTTGCTGTTTTTATCAAGATGTGCTATGATAAAAGGTATGTTGCGGATTTGCCGCAAAAGGAGGAAGAAAGGATGACAAAACAGGAGGTCGTAGCGTTGGTGCGCCAACTGCAACTGGTGTTCGACGCAGTGCGGATCGTGGATGTATCCCTGACAACCCAATATCGGCTGTCCTCTGAAGGAGAGCTGGTGCAGGAGCCTTACGCCTGTTACGCTGTTTGGAATAAGACGACCCGCTGTGAAAACTGTATTTCGGCCAAGGCATTTTCCCAAAAGGGGAAGTTTACGAAATTTGAGTTCATCAACGACGATGTGTACCATGTGATCGCCATGTATTTGGAGATGGAGGGAACACCTTACGTTTTGGAGATGGTCACAAAGATCAATGAAGAAACGCTGTTTGGCGCTTACGGCCGGAATGTTTTTGCGGAAAGCATCGCGTGTTTTAATCGAAAATTATATCTGGACGCCCTGACTGGCGCGTACAATCGGCTGTATTACGAGGAACAACAGCAATCGCTGGTGCGCACCAGTGCCATTGCCATGATTGATGTGGATAATTTTAAGGAGGTCAACGATGAATACGGCCACCTGATCGGGGATATGGTCCTGCGCAGGTTAGCTGAGACGATCTTGGAGAATCTCCATCCTGACGATGTGCTGGACCGTTATGGCGGGGATGAGTTTTTGGTGGTGTTTGCCCATCCCTCGAGAGAGACCTTTTTAGATAAACTGGAGACGCTGCGTAAGGCAGTGGAGCAGTTGACTTTCCCCGAGCATCCGGAGATTCACATGACGGTGAGTATCGGCGGCGTGTACCGCTGGGGCAAGACCCAGGATCTGGTGGATGAAGCCGACCGGCTGCTGTATCAGGCAAAGGATCGGAGAAATACGGTCATCGTAGCGAAGATACAGGAGGATCTGCCCGAAAAATAACAAGAAGAAAGAGTCTGCACAAAAGCGTGTGAGCTGTATGTGCAGGCTCTTTTTTTATCCCAGCATCACATCCAGCAGCATCATGACGGCAAAGCCCAGGATGATGCCCATGGTGGCAAAATAGGGCTGTTCCTTCTGATTTTGCTGACATTCGGGGATCAGCTCGTGGACGGCTACCAGTACCATGGCGCCGGCGGCAAAGGACAGGGCGTAGGGCAAAATCGCTTCGACAGAAACGACCAGCAGCGCACCGATGACGCCGGCTACCGGTTCCACCAGGCCGGAAGCCTGGCCAAAGAAGAAGCTCTTTTTCCGAGAAAAGCCTTCCCGTCGCAGAGGGATGGACACGGCAGCGCCTTCCGGGAAGTTTTGTAAGCCGATGCCTATGGCGATGGTGATCGCGCCCATGAGATTTTCCGTGGTGAAGCCGCCGGTGTGGAGCGTGCCAAAAGCCACGCCTACGGCCAGTCCCTCCGGGATATTGTGGAGGGTGATAGACAGCACCAGCATGATGATGCGGTTCACGCGGCCACTGGGCTGGCCCTGGGTGCGCCGGGCCATTCTGCGGGCGCAGGAGACAGCTTTGTCGGAGCCCCATAAAAACAGTGCGCCAAAGAGAAATCCCAGTGTGGCCACAGCGTAGGCGGGCAGACCAGGCATAGCTTCGGCACGCTCGATGGCCGGCTGTAATAAGGACCAGAAACTGGCGGCGATCATGACGCCGGCAGCAAAGCCCAGCATCAGGTTCAAGATCTTTTGGTTTGGCGATTTAAAAAAGACAACGGTCGCAGCGCCCAGAGCAGTTACCGCCCAGGTGCCCAAGGTGGCGACCAGTGCCATCAGAACAACGGAGTTCATTTCGCACCTCCCTATTCACCAGTCTATTCCCACTGGGAAAAAAGGTGCAAAAAGAAAGATCCCCCAGTCTTTTCGGGGGATCCGCTAAGCGTTTATGATCGGCCGTGTCTGCCTTGCTTTGCTTCTTTTTTGGCTTCTTTTTCCGCTCGTTTATTCGCTTTAGCCTGGGCTTTGTTTTCTTTTTGCGCTGTTTTTTCCGCTTTCTTTTCTGCCTTTTGGCCCAGCTTTTCTGCTTTGCGCCGTGCCTTTTCTTTTTCTGAGGATGCTTTTTCTTCTCGGGGCAGGGGAGCATCCAGATGTTTGCCCTGGCTTGTTTCCAGCAGGGCAAGTTCCCGATCCAGCTCCTCCTCGCTGACGATGTCCAGATCCTCCAGCTTCAGACGCTTTAAGTCCTTCCGGTTCATCAGATCATAGATGACCGGGATGACGTACAGCGTCAGCAGCGTTGCGTAGAGCAATCCGCCGATGCACACTACGGCAACAGGCTGCATCATCTCGTTGCCGCCGCCAATGCCCAGAGCCATAAATAATAGTCCCAGCACAGTGGTGATGGTCGTCATGAGGATTGGGCGCATTCTCGTCTTACCGGCTTCCACAATGGCTTCCCGTTTCTGCATACCGGCCCGGCGGAGCTGATTGATGTAATCCACCAGTACGATGCCGTTGTTGACGATGATGCCGCACAGCATGACAAAGCCGATCATGGAGATGACGCTGACCTCCATGCCGCAGATGAGCAGTCCCAGCAAACCGCCGGTAAAGGCCAGGGGAATGGTGAACATGATGATGAATGGATGCTTGAGGGACTGGAACTGGGCCACCATGATGAGGTACACCAGCAGGACGCCCAAAGCCAGCATCATGACAAGGTCTTTCATCGAGGCCATGATGTCCTCATTGCCGCCGTCAAATTCGATGCGGCAGCCTTCCGGCAGTTCCAGCTCCTGCAAGTGCTGCTTGGCATTTTCGGTGACCAGGCTGATGTTATAGCCGTCGCCCAGCTCGGCGCTGACATCCAGATACCGCTGTTGGTCAATGCGCTGGATGGCGCTGAGCGTCTCGGTGTCTGTCACCTGGGCGATCTCGCTGAGCGGTATGCTTTCCTCGGTGCCGTCCTCTTTCGTGATGTCGAGAACGTAATTTCGGATCATGTCCGGCGTCAGCTTTTTCGTATTGGCTTTTTCCAGGATCACTTTGTAGGTGTCACCATCCTCTGTGATGCTGGTGGCTTCGCTGTCGGTCTGCATCGCTGTGCTGATCTGCTGATAGACCTGGGCTACCGTCAGATTGTAGGCCATGGCCTTTTTCTTATTCACCACGATCTTGATGGCTGGATCCGGGTCTTCGATGCCGTTAGATACGTTGGCCGTACCTTCGACTTCCGTGAGCTTTCCGGCCACCAGATTAGAGGCATTTTGCAGGGTATCCAGATCATCGCCGTAAACACGGATCTTGATGGTGTTGTCGTTGAGGCCGCCCATCATGCCGGAAGCACCGGACATAGCCGATTCCTGGAACGTTCCGCTCAGGCCATCGCAGGCGGCGATGATCTCTTCGGTCAGGGCTTTGCTGGTCTTTTTCACCTTGTCGTCTACGGTGATATAGAACAGGACATGACGCACATCATTGCTGCCGCTGCCCATACCACTCATCATGCCGTTGCTGGAGGACAGCATAGCGCCGACGGTCTCCACACCTTCGATCTGTTGGATGCGGGTAACGGCTTCGTTGGCGGTAGCACGGGTGTCGTCCAGCACTGAGCCTTCTGGCAGTTCCATTTCCAGGGCTACCTGGCTGGCACTTGTTTCCGGCATAAAGGTAAAGCCTTTGGTAAAGGCCAGGGCACCGCTGCCGGCCAGCAGGACCACTGCCAGGATCAGCACCAGCGGCTTAAAGCGCAGGGAGAAGCGGAGAGACTTCTCATAGCCGTTGAGGAAGTGGTCGAACAGCTTGTGGGATCTTGGTTTCACTCGTTTGAGCATCCGGGAGGACATAGCCGGCACCAAACTCAGCGCCACGATCAAGCTGGCGATGAGGGCATAGCCCATAGTCAGGGCCATATCGGTAAAGAGCTGACGCGTGATGCCCTGTACAAAGACGATGGGCAAAAAGACGCAGATGGTGGTCAATGTAGAGGAAGCGATGGCAGCAGCCACTTGAGAGGCGCCGATGACGGCGGATTTGACGGCGGAAACGCCTTTGTTGCGCAATCGGTAGATATTTTCGATGACGACGACGGAGTTATCCACCAGCATACCCACAGCCACGGCCAGGCCGGACATAGAGATCATGTTGAGGGTGACGCCGGAGAAATACATCAGCACAAAGGCAAATAGCACGCTGATGGGGATGCTGCACAGGATGATGAAGGTCGGCTTGATGTCCCGCAGGAACAAAAACAGGATGAGCACAGCAAAGACGGCGCCGAGGATGAGGCTTTGGAAGATAGAGTTGATGATAGAGTAGATGTAGTCGCCCTGATCCATCAGGCTGGTGAAGGTGAGTCCTTCATATTTTTTGGAGAGCTCGTCGAATTTTGCTTTGATATTATTGGAAACATCAGCAGTGGCGTCGGTGGACTGCTTGGAGAAGGTGAGCAGGATGCCGTCATTGCCGTTGATGTTGGCGTAGACCTCATCGCCGTTGTCCTGAAGGGTCACGTCAGCCACATCGGAGACGCGAATGGGGTGGATGCCCTCCAGTCCCAGATCCAGCAGCGTCGTGTTTGAGAGGTCGTCCTGAGAGGTGATCTTATCGCCTACGGTGACGAGGGTGTCGACGCCGTCCTGTTGGACATAGCCGGCCGGCATGGAGAAGTTCTGAGCCGACAAGATCTTGGAAACGGTATCCATGGTGAGGATCTCATTGAGATCTGTGTTGGTATAGGCCGCTTCCTTTTTCTCCTGGAGCGTTTCCATCTGGGCGCTGACTTCCTTGGCAGAAGCGTCCAGATTGCTCTCGCCCAGAATGAGCCGCGTAGTGGCGTCGCTGAGTTGGAAGATGGCGCTGGTCTTTTGCTGTTCCAGCACCTCCATGGCCTGGGAAAGCTGGATCTGACCATTTTCCAGTTGCTCTGCCGTTTCGGTCAGCTTCTGCTGGGAGGCACTGATCTTTGCCTTGCCGCTGGAGATCTCCGACAGTGCCGAAGATACATCGCTTCGCTTAAGGCCCTGTCCTGCCAGGGTGGTATCGATGGTCTTTAACCCATTTTGCACCTCTTCCAAGGCGTCATTGGCTTCACTTTGGGCGGTGCTGATGTTATTACGATCGGTGCCCATGGCGGTGAGCTGGGCGTCCAGTTTCGAAAGCCCTGCCACTGTTTGGCGGTAGCCGTCGCTATTATAGATCTGCTTTTTGGCCGCTTCCTTTTCCTTGTCGCTGAGCGCGCTGTTTTGGTTGATCTCCTGGATCTTCTGTTTGTAGCCCGCTTCGGCCTGCTCCAGCTTTTTCACAGTGGATTGCGCATTCTTTAACTGAGAAATGGATTTTTTTAGTTGCTTTTCAGAGGTCTCCAGCTTGGTGATCGTCTTTTGGGTCTCCTGTAATTTTGCTTCCTTTTCCTCCAGCTCGGTCAGTTGCGTTTGCAGCGCGACCAGTTGGGTCTGTAGCTGGATCTTCCCCTCGGTGATCTCGGCTTCCTTCTGGTTCATTTCTCCGCCGGACTGGGACGTCTGCTGGGCAAGCTGGTTCTTCTGTTCCTCCAGCGCCGCCTGCTGCGCCTGCAGATTCGCCCGGGCCGTTTCCAGATCGCTCTGGGCCTGGGAGAGCTGTTCCTCGCCGTCGGAGAACTGCTCGTCGATGGCTTTTTGGATCTTCTTGTTCAGCTTGTCGATCTTCTTCTGGTTGATGGCAACGTGCATCGTCTGTTCCACTGCGCCGTTGGCCGTAATGCTGGCCACGCCGGGAATGCCTTCCAGTTGGTTCATCAATGTGGAGTTGAGAAAACTGGACAACTCGGCGCCGTCTTTGCCCTCCATGTTCACGGCAGCTACCGCCACCGGCATCATGCTGGGGTTCATCTTTAAGATGTGCGGTGTGCCCACGCTGTCGTCCCACTCACCGGAAATGGCATTGATCTTCTGGAGGATGTCCACAGAGATGGTATCCATGTTTACGTCCGTGGTGAATTTCATCACCACGGTGGAGTAGTTGGCGTTGGACGTAGAGGTGATCTCATCAATGTTATCCAGGGTGCCCATAGCCTGTTCCATGGGCTTGGTGAGTTGGGTCTCCACCTCCTCCGGAGTAGCGCCGGGATAGGCGGTTGTCACCATAACATAGGGCATATCCATGTTGGGCATCAGGTCCGGCGTCATTTTGGTCAAAGACACAAAGCCCAGCACAAGGACGATGACCACCGCCACCAATACGGTAAGCGGTTTTTTTACACTAAATTTTGACATGGAGATACCCCTTCCCAACTGGCCCGCCTGGATCTATGCAGGCGATCCCAACACTAAAATCCTTTTCATTATAAAATAGCGGTTTCTGTAAGGTCAAGAAAAAACAGGGGATTTTTACCATTTGTAATCGTTTTGCTACAGAGGTAACAATTTGGTAAGAAGTGTCACTTTTTAGCGCATTTTCCCAAGGATGTCGCCAAAATAACGGGGCTGATTAAGAAAAATTCAGCAAACTGCATAAAAACCATAGGAGAAAGATGGGCAGAAGAAAAGGGTGGAAGTTATTTACAAATAAGAGAGAGTGTGTTAAAATTATAACGTTAAAATAATAACAAAGTAAAACGACAGTTGCCGCAGAGGAATATTGTTGCAAAAGTGTAAATTTTTGTGCAAAGTGGTGCATTTTCCGCCAGAATATGGTATACTCAACGGCAATGTATTTTTACAATTGACTTTGGGAGGAACATTATGAACAATTTGGAACAGACCACCCCGCTGGTAGATAACGTGCCTGCCCTGGAAGCACGGCTTTCTAAGGTGCGCGCGGCCCAGAAGCGGTATGCTACCTACACCCAGGAGCAGGTAGACCGTATTTTTCTGGCAGTGGCCACAGCGGCCAACCAGGCGCGGATCCCCCTGGCCAAAATGGCTGTGGAGGAGACCGGCATGGGGATCGTGGAGGACAAGGTGATCAAGAATCACTTTGCCGCAGAATATATTTACAACGCTTATAAGGATGTTCGCACCTGCGGCGTCATCGAGGAGGACAAAGCGGGCGGTATGCGGAAAATTGCGGAACCGCTGGGCGTAGTGGCGGCCGTTATCCCGACGACTAACCCTACTTCTACCGCCATCTTTAAGATCCTCATTTCCTTAAAGACCCGCAACGGTATCATCATCAGCCCGCACCCCAGAGCGAAGAACAGCACCATCGCTGCGGCGAAGCTGCTGCTGGATGCCGCTGTCAAGGCCGGCGCACCGGAGGACATCGTGGGCTGGATCGACGTACCGTCTCTGGAGCTGACCAACACCATCATGAAAGAAGCGGATGTGATCCTGGCTACCGGTGGTCCCGGCATGGTCAAGGCGGCCTACTCCAGCGGCAAGCCGGCTCTGGGCGTCGGCGCCGGCAATACCCCGGCCATCATCGACGACACTGCCGACATTGTGCTGGCAGTCAACTCCATCATTCACTCCAAGACCTTCGACAATGGCATGATCTGCGCTTCTGAGCAGTCGGTCATCGTCCATGAGAACGTTTATCAGCAGGTGAAAAAGGAATTCTCTGACCGTGGCTGCTACTTCCTCGACAAAAACGAGATCGAAAAAGTCCGCAAGACCATCCTCATCAACGGCTCCTTAAACGCCAAGATCGTTGGCCAGAGCGCCTTTACCATCGCCTCTCTGGCAGGCGTTGCTGTGCCGGAAACGACGAAGATCCTCATCGGCGAGGTGGAGAGCGTAGATCTTTCTGAGGAATTCGCCCATGAGAAGCTGTCTCCAGTGCTGGCCATGTACAAGGCTGCGGATTTTGAAGATGCGCTCTGCAAGGCCGAGCGGCTCATTGCCGACGGCGGTTACGGCCATACTTCTTCGATCTATCTCAACGCAGTGACCGAGCAGGCAAAGCTGGATACGTTTGCCGAGCGGATGAAGACCTGCCGGATCCTGGTCAATACGCCATCGTCTCACGGCGGCATCGGTGATTTGTACAACTTCCGCTTGACTCCATCCCTGACCCTGGGCTGCGGTTCCTGGGGCGGCAACTCTGTCAGCGAAAACGTTGGCATCAAGCACCTGCTCAACATCAAGACCGTGGCCGAGAGGAGAGAGAATATGCTGTGGTTCCGCACCCCGCAGAAGGTATATATGAAAAAGGGCTGTCTGCCGACAGCGCTGGATGAGCTCAAGCACGTTCTGCACAAGGAAAAAGTCTTTATCGTCACAGACGAGTTTTTATATAGCAACGGCTATTTAAAGCCCATTACCGATAAATTGGATCAGCTTGGCATCAAGCACATGGAATTCTTCCACGTTGCGCCGGACCCGACCCTGGCCTGCGCAAAAGAAGGCGCCGTTTCCATGCGGGCCTTCCAGCCGGACTGCATCATCGCCCTGGGCGGTGGCTCCGCCATGGACGCCGGCAAGATCATGTGGGTGCTGTATGAGCATCCGGAGGTAGACTTCCAGGATATGGCCATGCGCTTTTCCGATATTCGCAAGCGTGTCTACACCTTCCCGAAGATGGGGGAGAAGGCATACTTCATCGCCGTGCCTACTTCTGCCGGTACCGGTTCCGAGGTCACGCCCTTTGCCGTCATCACCGATGAGCAGACCGGCGTGAAATATCCCCTGGCCGACTATGAGCTGATGCCCAATATGGCTATCGTCGACGCCGACATGATGATGGATGCGCCAAAGGGCCTCACCGCCGCTTCCGGCATCGATGCGGTGACCCATGCCCTGGAGGCTTACGCCTCCATGATGGCCACAGACTTTACCGATGGCCTTGCACTGCGGGCACTGAAGATGATTTTTGACTATCTCCCGGCAGCCTACGATAACGGTCCCAACGACCCGGTGGCCAGAGAGAAGATGGGTCACGCCGCAACGATGGCCGGCATGGCCTTTGCCAACGCATTTTTGGGTGTCTGTCACTCTATGGCGCACAAGCTGGGCGCTTTCCATCACCTGCCCCACGGTATCGCCAACGCATTGATGATCGACGAGGTCCTGCGTTTCAATGCTGCTGAGGTGCCGGCAAAGATGGGTACCTTCCCGCAGTATGACCATCCCCACACGCTGGCAAGATATGGTGAGGTGGCTGATTATCTGGGCATCAAGGGTAAGAATGACAGCGAGAAGCTGGAAAATCTCATCGAGGCTATTGATCAGCTTAAAGAGAGGGTAGGCATCAAAAAGACCATCCGGGATTACGGCATCGACGAGCAGGACTTCCTGGATCGTTTGGACGACATGACCGAGCAGGCCTTTGATGATCAGTGCACCGGTGCCAACCCACGGTATCCGCTGATGAAAGAGATCAAGCAAATGTATCTGAACGCCTACTACGGCAACTAAGGAGGGTATGAGAAATGAAACTGGAAATTCTGGCAAAACGTGACGCTAAGACGATTTACCGGGATGGAGACCGGGTGCTGAAGGTCTTTGACGAGTCCTTTAAAAAGTCGGACATTCTCAACGAGGCCCTGAATCAGGCCAGAGTAGAGGAGACCGGGCTGAACATCCCAAAGATCCTGGAGGTCACGAAGGTAGACGGCAAATGGGCCATCATCTCCGAATATATCGAGGGAGAGAATTTGGCCACACTGATGGCGGAGCATCCGAAGAAGCGGAAGAAATATCTGGAGCTGTTTGTGGATCTGCAAATGGAGGTCCACACCAAGCGGGCGCCGCTGCTCAATAAGCTGAAGGATAAGATGATGCGCAAGATCTCCGAAACGAACCTGGACGCCACGACCCGGTACGAACTGCATACGCGTCTGGAGGGGATGCCCACCCATACAAAGGTGTGCCATGGCGACTTCAACCCCAGCAATATCATCATTCGGCCGGACAAAACGCCGTTTATCCTGGACTGGTCTCACGCCACCCAGGGCAATGCCTCTGCCGATGTGGCCCGGACGTATCTGCTGTTCAGCTTAGCGGCAGAAAAGGGTGAAGCTGATCCGGAGCTGGCCGACAAGTACTTAAAGCTGTTCTGCCAAAAGAGCGACACCGCCCGGCAGTATGTACAGCAATGGCTGCCCATCGTTGCGGCATCCCAGTCTGTCAAGGGGAAGCCGGAGGAGCGGGAATTCCTGCTCAAGTGGGTCAACGTAGTCGATTACGAATAATTTTTATAGCGCGATTTGATGCGGCTGGCAGCGATGCCCGCCGTATTTTTCTCGCTTTTTGCGAAAAAATGGACTGGCAATTAAACGCTTTCTGTGCTATACTGAAACGGTATCTCGTTTTGGGACCGGATCATTTTGGCCCAAAAAGAGGGGAGCATTCCCGAAGATTTTTTGAAAAGTTTGGAGCAAGATCATGTTAGATGTCCTCATCGACGCCCTGCTGGATACGGCGAAAATGGTGCCGTTTCTCTTTGGGGCTTACCTGTTAATGGAGGTCTTGGAGCACAAGGTCAGCGATAAAATGAAGCGCCGGCTCATGCACCTTGGCCCCTTTGGCCCCATCGGCGGCGCCCTGCTGGGTGTGGTGCCGCAGTGTGGCTTTTCCGTCACGGCGGCCAACTTTTATTCCGGCAAGATCATCACCATCGGCACGGTCATCGCCGTGTTCCTCTCCACCAGTGACGAAGCTATCCCCATCCTGATCTCTCACCCGGAATCCTTCGGCTATCTGTGGAAGATGATCCTCATCAAGGTCCTGGTGGCCATCGTCACCGGCATCAGCGTCGATCTCATTTATCGGCTCGTTGTCCGCAAACGGGACGATACGCCACACTTTGAGGAGATCTGCGAGCACTGCGACTGCGAGCATCACAGCGTGTTTTACTCGGCTGCCCGCCACACCATCGGTACGGGGATCTTCATCCTCGTCATCAACCTGGTGATGGGCTATGCCATCTACTGGATCGGCGAGGAGACCATCGGCACCCTGCTGCTCAACAATACCATCTTCCAGCCTTTTGTGGCGGCCCTCATCGGGCTGATCCCCAACTGTGCCAGCTCCGTCATTTTGACAGAGCTGTTCACCGAAGGCGTTGTCAGCTTTGGTTCGGTCATGGCCGGACTGTGCGCCGGCGCCGGACTGGGATTGGCTGTTTTATTCCGGTCCAATAAGCACCACATGAAGCAGAATTTCCTGATTTTAGGCATTCTGTACGGCGTGGCCGTGGTGGTGGGACTGCTGACAGATTGGATCATCCCGTAAGGAATCCCTGCGCAAGACCCTGGGGAGACACAGGGATTTTTGCTGGAAAAATTTCGGAAAGCTGGAAAGGATTTCTGTGTGGCGTCCTCCTTTTTCTGGGGAAAACACTTGACAAAAGTGGAATTTCTCTGTATTCTTTTATTAGGTGACAAAGGGAAGCGTTTCCATGGAAAAGCGGCTGACAGTTCTCAGTCTTTCGGAAGTTCCCCGTTGTCCTATAAAGCACAGAAAAGCGATTTTCTGTTATTTCACACACCGAGACGCCTCCACTTGGAGGTGTCTTATTTTTTGTTTTTTGGGGACACGCGGGGAGACCCTCTTGCATTTTTGCCGAATCCTGTGGTAAAATAAACGGACGGATAGTATCCTTCTGGAACTGTACCGCAAGTTTATGCAACCACAAGCTCCGTTTTATTTTCATAGCGGCATATATCCGGCTTTGCCGGAATAGGACCACGGGAGATCGCTCTTTTTTAGGAAAAGGAGGGATTTCGATGAAGATCGGACTACTTGGCGCGGGGAAGGTTGGGTTTTCCCTGGGCAGGTATTTTTCTGAACATCACATTCCCCTTGCGGGATATTACAGCAGAAACACCGCCTCCGCGCAGGAAGCGGCAGATTTTACAGACAGCGCTTGGTTTTCTCGGCTTAAAGATTTGGTTCATCAGAGCGACCTCCTGTTTGTCACCACCGGTGACGACGCGCTCCCAGCAGTTTGGGAGCAGCTGCGAAATTTGCCCCTTGAAAATAAAATGATTTGTCATTGTAGTGGATCTCTATCATCTGGTATTTTTTCAGAAGCACACAAAACGGGATGCAGTGTTTATTCCGTTCATCCGCTGGTGGCTGTCAGCGATCGGTATACAGGCTATCACGCTTTGGCAAAGGCCGTGTTCACCATCGAGGGCGACGACGAGCATCTGGACGAGCTCGTTGCCCTGTTCACGGCTATGGGCAACCGGGTCCAGACCATCGACCGGCACCAAAAAGCCCTGTATCACTGCGCTGCTGTCACCGTGAGCAACCATGTGTTGGCTCTGCTGGACTGGGGCGTAGAGCTGCTGGTGCGCTGTGGCTTTGCGCAGGAGCAGGCGCTCTCGGTCCTTTCGCCGCTGATCCGCGGTAACGTGGAGGCGGCGCTCTGCCGGGGCGTCACCGATGCCCTCACCGGCCCGGTAGAGCGGGGCGACACGGCCACCATCACCAACCATCTGCGGGCGCTGTCGGACCATCCCGACGAGCAATTGCTCTATAAGCTCCTTGCTGGGCGTTTGGTGGAAGTGGCTCGGCGAAAGCACCCGCAGCGGGACGATTCTGAACTGAGAACGATGTTAGGAGGTCTTTTTTAAATGAAACAGACAACCGTTACCTTTCAACAAGCAAAACAAACAGGCCAAAAGCTCTCTATGCTGACGGCCTATGATTATTCCATGGCAAAGCTCATCGACGGCGCAGGGGTGTCGGCTATTTTGGTCGGTGATTCTCTGGGCATGGTGATGCTGGGCTACGACAATACGTTGTCCGTTACCATGGAGGATATGATCCACCATACTGCCGCCGTGGCAAGAGGGGCGAAAAATGCCCTGGTCGTTGCGGATATGCCCTTTTTGTCCTATCAGATCTCTGTGGAGAAAGCGGTGCGCAACGCCGGCCGATTGATCCAGGAGGGCCACGCCGAAGCGGTAAAGCTGGAGGGCGGCAGCACAGTGGTGCCCCAGGTGCGGGCCATCGTCAACGCCAGTATCCCTGTTATGGGACACCTGGGATTAACGCCCCAGTCGGTCAATGCCTTTGGCGGCTACAAAGTCCAGGGCAAGACCCAGGAAGCGGCCCAAAAGCTCCTGGACGACGCCAGAGCTCTGGAAGAGGCCGGAGCCTTTGCCATCGTGCTGGAATGCGTGCCGGCAAAGCTGGCACAGAAGGTAAGCAAAGCCATCTCCATCCCGACCATCGGCATCGGCGCCGGTGCGGGCTGTGACGGCCAGGTGTTGGTCTATCAGGACATGATGGGGATGTTCTCTGATTTTACGCCAAAGTTCGTAAAACGCTTTGGGGAGATCGGTCAGGCCATGCAGAGCGCTGTCCGAGATTACGTTTTGGCAGTGGAAGCGGGGCGATTCCCCAGTGAAGAGCATACCTTTTCCATCGACGACGACGTTTTAGAGAAGTTATATTAAAGAGGAGCGATGATACAATGGAACTGGTTACAACGGTACAGCAGGTACGGCAGCAGGTAAAAGCGTGGAGAAAGGAAGGGCTCACCGTAGGCTTGGTGCCCACCATGGGCTTTTTGCACGAGGGCCATCAAAGCCTCATTGCCAGAGCGGCAAAGGAGAATGACCGCGTAGTGGTCAGTGTGTTCGTCAACCCCATCCAGTTTGGGCCAAATGAGGATTTCGCCCAATATCCGCGGGATCTGGAGCAAGACAGCGCTTTGTGTGAAGCCACGGGGGCATCTCTGCTGTTTCACCCGGAGCCGGAGGAGATGTATCCGGAGCATTTTTCCACCCATGTAGACGTAGACGGCGTCACAGAGAATCTCTGCGGCGCAAGGCGGCCGGGCCACTTCCGCGGCGTCTGTACCGTGGTGTCGAAGCTGTTTCATATCGTTGCGCCGGACCGGGCTTATTTTGGCGAGAAAGACGCCCAGCAACTGGCGGTGATCCGGCGCATGGTGCGGGATTTGAATTTTGACATTGAGATCGTCGGCTGTCCTATCGTCCGAGAAGCAGACGGACTGGCCAAAAGCTCCCGCAATACGTACTTAAGCCCACAAGAGCGCCGGGCAGCGCTGGTGCTGAACCGTGCCCTTACCGCCGGCAGAACAGCCATGGAGCGGGGCGAGCGCCGGGCACAAGCCATTTTGTCCATCATCCGGGACGAGCTGGACGAGGAAGAGCGGGCCAATGTGGATTATGTGAAAATGGTAGATAGCGTGACCATGGAGGATGTGGAAACGGCACAGCGGGATGTGCTGGTGGCCATCGCTGTCTACATTGGAAAGACACGGCTCATCGATAACTTCACCTTCCACGTGGAGTAAGGGACAAAAACGAGGAGGAACTCATGATACTGGAAATGCTCAAGGGCAAGATTCACCGGGCCACGGTGAAGCAGGCCGATTTAAATTATGTAGGCAGCATCACCATCGACCGGGATCTGATGGACGCGGCCAACATCCTGGAATACGAAAAGGTACAGATCGCTGACATCGACAACGGCAATCGCTTTGAAACATACGTCATCGCCGGGGAGCGAGGCTCCGGACTGATCTGCTTAAACGGCGCTACGGCCCGGTGCGCCTGTCCCGGTGACAAGATCATCATCATGTGCTACTGTCAGCTAGACGCCCAGGAAGCAAAGGATCATCATCCCTTTGTGGTGTTCGTCGATGAGGACAACCGTATTACCCAGACGGCCCGCTATGAACAGCATGGCCGCATTGCGCCTATGGAAACGGAGGCGTCATCATGATCCTGGCAATCGACGTGGGCAACACCAATATCGTCATCGGCGGCCTTTCCGGCGAGGAGATCTTCTTTACTGCCCGCATTTCTACGGATAAATCCAAGACTGCCGATGATTACGCCGCCAAGCTGAAAAATCTGCTGGAGATCTACCACATCAACTGCAACCGCATCGAGGGGAGCATTTTGTCTACCGTCGTGCCGGCCCTGGCGACGATCTTAAGCGATGCAGTGGAAAAGATCATCGGTATCCGGCCGCTGGTGGTGTCGTCGGAAATGGATACAGGCGTACATCTGCAAATGGATAACCCCAAGCAGACCGGCGCTGATCTTTTGGTGGATGCGGCGGCAGTGCTCCACGAATATCCTCAGCCCACTCTGTTTTTTGACATGGGTACCGCCACTACCGTTTCGGCCATCGACGAGCACGGCGATTATATTGGCGGCATGATCATTGCCGGGGCAGAGCTTTCTCTGGAAGCGCTGTCCAGCGGTACGGCCCAATTGCCCCATATCAGTATGGACGCCCCGGAAAAGATGCTGGGCAAGAATACCATCGACTGCATGAAGAGCGGCGTGATTTACGGCACCGCCGCCATGGTGGATGGGATCATCCAGCGGGCCGAGGAGGAGATGGGGCAGAAGCTGACCGTGGTGGCTACCGGTGGCATCGCCAAAGCCATCGTGCCCCATTGTAAGCGCTCGATTATCTGTGACAGCAATCTGACGCTGAAGGGGCTGCGGATTTTGTACGAGCGGAACTGCTGAAAGGGGGAGACACACCAATGCTACAGGGAAAAACCGTCCTGCTGGGCGTCAGCGGCAGTATCGCCGCCTATAAAACAGCATATCTTGCCAGCGCGCTGAAAAAGCTTCATTGTAATGTCCATGTGTTGATGACAGAGCACGCCACGCAGTTCATCAGCCCCCTGACCTTTGAAACGCTGACGGGGAATAACTGTTTGGTAGATACCTTTGACCGGAATTTCCAATATAGCGTGGAGCACGTTGCCCTGGCAAAGCAGGCTGATCTGGTCTTGATCGCCCCAGCCAGCGCCAATGTGCTGGCAAAGCTGGCAAACGGTCTTTGCGACGATATGCTGACGACGACGGTGTTGGCCTGCCGCTGCAAAAAGATCGCCGCCCCAGCCATGAATACCGGGATGTATGAAAACCCGGTGACGCAGGATAATCTGGCACGGCTGCGGCAGTATGGCTGGACCATTGCCGAGCCGACGGTGGGGTATTTGGCCTGCGGCGATACCGGCGCTGGGAAGATGCTGGAGCCGGAACAGCTTTTGCAGTTTGTTTTGCAGGAGATCGCCTATGAAAAGGACATGGATGGACTGCGTGTCCTCGTGACCGCAGGCGCCACCCAGGAAGCGTTGGATCCGGTGCGGTATCTGACCAACCACTCTACCGGGAAAATGGGCTACGCTATCGCGCAGGCAGCATCCCGGCGAGGGGCTAAGGTCACGCTGGTCAGCGGCAGGACGGCTCTATCAAAGCTGCCCTTTGTGCAGAGTGTCGATGTCGTCAGCGCCGAGGAGATGTTCCAAGCGGTCACAGCCTTGGCCGATGAACAGGACATCGTGATAAAAGCCGCCGCTGTGGCCGATTACACCCCGGCGGAGGTGGCTGACGAAAAGATGAAGAAATCCGACGGGGAATTGTCCATTCCCTTAAAGCGGACAAAGGACATTTTGGGGTATCTGGGGGCCCATCGCAAGCCGGGACAGTTTTTATGCGGGTTTTCCATGGAGACGGAAGCTCTTGTGGAAAACTCCCGAAAGAAGCTGGAAAAGAAGCATCTGGATCTCATCGCCGCCAACAGCTTGAAGGTGGAAGGGGCCGGATTTGGCGGCGATACCAACGTGCTGACGCTGATCTCCAAAGACGGGGTGCGCCCGCTGGAAAAGATGACAAAGGAACAGGCCGCCCACGCTTTGCTGGATGAGATCTTGCGTCGGCGACAGCAATTTTCAAGATAATTGTGGGGAGAAAAAAGAATTTTCAATTATTTTTCAAAATTTTTTGGAAAAGCACTTGACAATCAGAAGAATTTTGTTATAATAGATATTGCTGTTTGACAGCAATGTTGCGGTATTGTGTAAGGGTAGCACAGCAGACTCTGACTCTGTATGTCTGGGTTCGAATCCTAGTACCGCAGCCAAACAGAAAGTACCGAGGAAATGATTCCTGCGGTGCTTTTGTTTTCGAGGTGTGGCTCAGTTTGGTAGAGCGCTACGTTCGGGACGTAGAAGTCGCAGGTTCAAATCCTGTCACCTCGACCAAAATGAGAGGGTTTTCGGACCTTCTCTTTTTTTGCTTAAAACACTGAAAAATGGCGTAGTTATGCGGTTTTTCAGTGTTTTTTCATTTTATGAATTCTCAAAAAAAGCCGGTTAAACCCCCTTAAAATGGCATAAATTTCGATGCGTAGCCCTACCGTAGCCCTCAAAACAGAGCAAAATATTATTTAACGGTTAAATAATAATCGATAAAAACTTCTCATTTGTTGAACGAAAATGATAAAAATGATACGCAAATTGCAATAACAAGTTGAGCATTTCATCTGTTAAAATCAATCAGGCCATACTTACCGGTCAGGCGGCGTAAATCTTGTCCATTTCTGCTTCAAATGCTTCATCCGGTGTCTTGTAGCCGAGAATTTTTCGGGGAAGACTGTTTGCCCATAACTCCACAGCCAGGATGTCATCTTCTTTGTAATCCGCAATCTGCTTTCCTTTGGGAATAAAGCGACGAATCAGACCATTGTGGTTTTCTATAGATCCCTTTTCACAGGATGTATACGGGTGAGTGAAGTACACCTTCGTACTCGTTCCTGTTTCCAGTTCTGCAAGCCGTGCAAACTCAGAGCCGTTATCTGTTGTGATCGTGCGGAATACCTTACTGAAGGAATTTCCCAGTTCGGACTGTATCTTCTGAAAAGCCTTCCAGGCAGTCTTGGGCTTGAAGCGGAACACCTTGCCATATTTCTGTGAGAAAGCTACCTATGGCTGAAAAATACAAATTGCACTTTGATTTTAATACAGTGTATCGTATAATAAAGAAAAGTAACTGCTTAGTTTCAAAATGTCAGGGTGAGAAAACTATGAACCAGAAAACGCTTTCCAATAAAATATACCAAATCATGCATATGGAGCAACCTGTTGCCCGTATCTCTGAAACCGGACAAGCTGAGATTTCGAAGGAACAATTCATGCCCTATGATCTTTACCTGGAAGAAGTCGATGCAGCGGATATCGATGGAAGAATTAACAACCGGTTGAACTTCGATCACTGGTGTGCCTCCCGTGTGCTCACGCTAGACAGAACCTATGCTAAAGAGATTCTGAACAGCATCGGCGCGGCACAAGCTACCACAGACCGGGATCGCGCGGCGATTTCTCTCGCCTATCATTGTGTTTCCCTCACCGATGTTTTTTGGGTGAAGCTGTCCACCGATCCCAGCACCTTTCGTGAATTGAATTTGTATGACCACTCCTTAAATGATGCTGTGGTAGAAATTTCTTTGAAAGGCCGTTCCATGACCGTGACCAACAAAGAACTGGCCCAGGATCTTGCCACCCATGGATGTTTTCCCAAGGCATGGATCCGCAATGAGAATGGATTTCAACTTTTGAAAGACGGGGGAGAAGAAACTGTCCGGAAAGAATTGCTGGCAAGCCAAATTTGCCAATGCTTTGACATTCCGCAAGTGATTTATGAACCGTCTGTTTATGACGGCCAAATCGTCACAAAGAGCAACTTAATTACCTCCAAAGATTACTCCATCGTGTCCAAAATGGCATTTGATATTTATGCCTGCAATCATGATTTCGATGCGGTGGAACGATGCATCGCACTGGACCCCATTACCTATTACGGCATGAATATCCTGGATTACCTGACCGGAAATACAGACCGTCATCCGGAGAATTGGGGACTGCTGGTGGATAACAAAACGAATCAGCCGGTTTCTCTCTATCCGCTGATGGATTTTAATCAATGCTTCCTGTCCTATGACACAATGGATGGAGCAAACTGCCAGACCGTTTTGCCCCGAAAAATGACACAAAAAGAGGCAGCCATTGAAGCCGTTCAGAAAATCGGTCTGCGCCAGAAAACAGAAATAGACACGGAGCAATTCGGGGTATTCCAAACAGAAGCAGCTATGTTTCAACAGCGACTGGCGCTGCTCCAATCTTATTGCTGATGAAAGAACGATATGGTTTCGAGCCTTTTCAGCCGCTTAGAGCACTTTCCATTGCTGGCTGATTTCATTCAGCGCATTACCCTAATATTAAAAAAGAGCCATGTACCATCATCATTGTCGATGATGCAGTACATGGCTCTTTCCTTTAAATCAAAAGTTGTAGATAATGAATCGTTGTCCAGACTATATATAAATATGTAAAACCATTGAAAATGAAGGGAATTTGAAGCAAGAATGACAGCCTGCTTTACATTCATCGTAATAACCATTTGGATACAATTAGGCGGTTGCTTTTCACTGCGACGTCGTACAATTTTTAAGCAAGCACTTGATTTATTTAATAAGGTATGCTATACTGCATTATAAGATCAAAAGTATACAGAAACGGAGATTGCTTCATGAACGAAGATAAGAAAACCCAGAAGCGAAAGGAGATTATCGGTGTCTGCCTTGACTGCTTTGTCGAAAGGGGGTTGACTGTCACCACGACAAAAGATCTCTGTACAGCGGCCAATCTACAAAACGGTGGTATCTATTATTATTTCTCCACCAAAGAAGAGATTGTTCTTGCATGTGCAGAGGAAGCCATCAATCGGATTGAAAAAAGTGCGTTCGACATCGTGCTTGAAGATATCAGTGATATCAAAAGCATGATGGATCGCCTCGACACACTTGCTGACAAAATGTCGCCAACGATGCGCTTTCTGGTCAGCGTATGCGTGTCACAAGAATATGAAGAACAGGTAAAGCCTTCCCTTGTTCGGCTTGCGGCAAGATACCCCTATTACACAGAAAAAGTTGCGGAAATTTTAGGCTGTACGAAGGACGAGGTTGAACCGTTTATTCACCTGTCGATCCTTTCCATCAACAACTACATGATCTTTGCCGAGCGAGCGCTGTTTGAGCCGCAGATCGAATCTGTAAAAAAGGAATTGATGCGGCTTGCAGAAAGAAAGAGAAAAAGTCCACAATAGAAGAAAAGTAGGAGGTCCATATGAAAAAGATACTTGCTATTTTGCTTACGGCATTTACACTGCTTTCCTGCGGATTTCTTTCCGCCTGCTCATCTGACAAAACAGAGCCAGACACAGATACCGTATGGCAACTGGTCAACGATGCGTATGTCTATGCGTTTCCACTGGTTCTTACAGATGCAACCAAAACATTATCCACCAATACAGACGGAACAATAACCGGCCGTGCACCCGTCAATCAGTTCAACCATGCGAAAAATCTGGCGAACGCTTCTTTCCGTACAGTCGTGACTCCAAATGTTGATACGGTCTATTCGCAAGCATGGCTGGACATCAGTGCGGAACCCATGATTTATGTTCTTCCGGAAGCAGATCGTTTCTGCAATGTACAACTTCTGGACGCATGGACAAACACCGCCG
>JAQXNV010000065.1 GCA_029098185.1 Oscillospiraceae bacterium | reverse complement strand
GGGATGATCTTGCCGCCAAGCAAAGAGGTTATCGTGCAGGCATTGACGACTATATGGTGAAACCCATTGATCTGGACGAGCTGTTGCTGCGGATCGGTGCTCTGCTGCGCCGTGCAAAGATTGCGGCCAGCCACCGCCTTCAGGTTGGGGAGTTTGTCATGGACGCAGAGGAACGCACAGCATATTTAAGAGAGCAGGAGATTCCGCTGACAGCACGGGAATTTAATTTGCTGTATAAATTGTTGTCCTACCCGAAAAAGACCTTTACCCGCACGCAGCTCATGGATGAGTTCTGGGATGCAGACACAAGCTCCAGTACCAGAACCGTCGATGTTTACATGACCAAGCTGCGCAGTAAGCTGAGCGACTGTCATGATTTTGAGATCGTCACAGTTCATGGCCTGGGCTATAAGGCGGTGATCCGATGAAACGATTTGGAAAGCTGCGGGAATACTTACTCATTTTTCTGTTTTATTTTGTTATCAGCGCATTTATTATAACGTGTTCTTTTCTGGTATTTTTTCAGAATGTGACAGTGCCATCTCCTGACAGCGTGCGTTTGGCCGCCATCTATACCTTTTTGAATGTCCTGTTTATTACCTTGCTGTTCGTTGTGATCAGCGCCATCCATCGCAAGGTGACAGTAGACCGTCCCGTCCGACAGATTCGAGATGCGCTGGCAAAGATCACCAACGGTGATTTTTCTGTCCGGTTACAACCCAAGGGTGCCCGGGAAAGCTTTGCGGACATCATGGAGCAGATCAATCGCATGACAGAGGAACTTTCCGGCGTAGAAACACTGCGGACAGATTTTATTGCCAATGTATCCCACGAAATGAAAACACCCCTTGCCGTTATGCAGAATTATGGGACGTTGCTGCAAATGCCAAATCTTTCGGAAGAACAGCGCATTGAATATGCAAAGGGCGTTACCGACAGCGCCCGCCGGATGGCGGAAATGATGACGAACATCCTAAACTTAAATCGCCTGGAAAATCAACAGATTTTTCCGCAGACAGCTTCTTATGATCTCAGTGAACAGCTTTGCGGATGCTTGCTGCAATTTGAATCCATATGGGAACAGAAGCAGATCGCCATTGACACAGATATTGCACAAGAAGTACAAATTTTTGCTGATGCGGAATTACTTTCGCTGGTCTGGAACAATTTGTTTTCCAATGCGTTTAAATTTACTGAGGCAGGGGGGACGGTCTTTGTTTCTCTGCGACAGATAGATGAAGATGCGGTGGTTGAGGTCCGGGATACCGGATGCGGCATGGCGCCGGAAGTCGGCGCGCATATTTTTGAGAAATTCTATCAGGGAGACCGTTCCCACGCCGCGCAGGGAAATGGACTGGGACTATCGCTTGTCAAACGAGTGGTTGATATTGTACAAGGGGAGATCCGTGTGGAAAGCAGCGTAGATGCTGGCAGCACGTTCACTGTTCGGATCCCATGTCATTGCGATGAAGCGACCAAAGGGCAGGATCCCAACTGAGAAAGGAGCTTTTCTGATGGAGGAGAAGAAAGAAACATTCCAATATACCTATTCCGCAAAAGAACAGGAGGAGCTTCGGAAGATCCGGAGGAAATACCAGATGGCAGAACAAGAGGATAAGCTGGAACAGCTTCGCCGGCTGGATCGAAGCGTAACGCAAAAGGGCACCATTGTGTCTATGGTGGTCGGCATCCTCGGCACGTTACTAATGGGTGTTGGGATGACTTGTGTCATGGTATGGAAGGGCGTCTTGTTTCTTCCGGGAATTTTCATTGGGATCGCAGGGATCCTGCTGGTGCTGTCAGCTTACCCGCTGTATACCTACTGGACCAAAAAAGAGCGGGAAAAGGTAGCGCCGGAGATCTTGCGATTGACCGACGAATTATTAAAATAAGCGCAGATGGGAAATCGTCCTGTGCGCTCGAAAAACAGGAGGCATAGGGCGATTTTGCATAAATGAATAAATATACAGTGCTAATTTCGACGGCATTCTGCCCTTGTCCATCGTAGAAGGACAGTCTCACGGGAAATGACACATCCGATTTTGGCAAAAGAAAACACGCTCTATTTGCGAGAGATTTCGTAAACAGGGCGTGTTTCGTCGTTTATTTTTGTTTTACTGGACGTCTGCTTCGTCAGCGATCATGTTGGACATATCATAAAGACCCGCTGCTTTACCGACCAAATAGACAGCCGCGTTAATGGAGCCGACAGCAAAGACCTCCTTGGTCTGTGCGGAGTGAGAGATCGTGATCACTTCGTGGTGACCGGCAAAGATCACCTCATGCTCACCCACAATGGTGCCGCCGCGGACAGCGTGCAGGCCGATCTCGTTTTTGTCCCGCTTTTTCCGCTGAGAATGACGGTCGTACACATAGTGCATTTCCCGATCTTCAGCGTCGCTGATGGCATCCGCGATCATCAGCGCAGTGCCGCTGGGCGCATCGATCTTCTGATTGTGATGCTTCTCGATGATCTCAATATCAAATTGATCCCCCAGCACCTGTGCCGCTTTTTTGGCCAGTTCAATGAGCAGATTGATGCCGGTGGACATATTCCGGGAGTAGAAAACCGGGATCTCTGCGGAGGCTTCCTTCAGTTGCGCGACCTGCTCTTTGGAATAGCCGGTGGTGCAGAGGACAACAGGCAGGTTCTTTTCTTTTGCAAACTGCAAAAGCGGGGAGAGAACGCTGGGATGAGAAAAGTCAATGATGACATCTGCTTCTACAGAAACGTCAGACGGCTTGGAGAATACAGGATAGTCAAAGTCCAGATCAGTCCGCAAGTCAATCCCTGCTACGATCTTGCAATCTTGCCGTTCCTTGACACAATCGGTGATCACATGGCCCATGTAACCGCCGCAGCCACTTAAAATAATTCGCTTCATCGTTTTTATTCCTTTGCTTTTCTGAATCTGTTTTTTTCGTTTAGAGAAGGCCGTGCTTCTTCAGCAAGGCAGCAAGCTCTGCTTTTGCTTTTTCGCTCATCGGCGCTAGAGGCAGCCGACAGGGGCCGCACTGGTAACCCATCATGTTCATGGCTTCTTTTACCGGGATCGGGTTAACATCACAGAACAGACCGTCCATCAGGTCGAGATAGTGGATCATCATGTCACGGCTCTTATCTGTATTGCCGCTCATATACTCGGCGCAGATCTGGTGCATCTCCTGGGG
>JAQXNV010000064.1 GCA_029098185.1 Oscillospiraceae bacterium | reverse complement strand
TGTTATTTTATTTTTAAAATGATGTAATCTCTTATCTAAAACTGCTTGGGCTGCTACCTCCTTTTCCCGCCGTTGTCCGTTTTCCTTCGGGCAAAATATCTACCGTCCAGTATACTACAAACCAGATGAAAATGTAAAGCGCCGGTGGCTTTTGCCAAAAAAAGAAGAAAAGGAAGCATCTCTGCTCCCTTTTGCGCTACGCTCAAACCGTCAGGCCAAACTGCTCTTTCAGGCAAGAGGGCACTTCCGGCTCCTCTAATTCCCGCAGGGTGATGAGCTCTTCTCCCCGGAATACCTTAAACACGTTGCCGTCTAAAGTTTTCCGTCCGTCCATCGTTTTGATGGCGATCATCCGCTGCTGACGAAATGGTGATGACGGATGCAGCTCACACCAAACGCAAGCGGTCACAAAGTCCACATCCGCCTGGGGCTCCTCTGTAAAGGACAAGATCCGCAGCCACTCCCCTTTGTAAAATTCATACAGCACCCAGCCGTAAAATTCCTCCCGAACAAATTTATAGCACTGACCAAACTGCTTTTGGCAAAGGCCCTCCACAAGGCGCAGGGGATAAAGCGGCGAGCGCATCCCGATGCCGATGTCCCAAACATAGGGGCCATCCAGCGTCTCCACTTTTAACAATCGGTGGCGGCGCATGGGGATCTGCCC
Source organism: Oscillospiraceae bacterium (assembly GCA_029098185.1). Lineage (GTDB taxonomy): Bacteria > Bacillota > Clostridia > Oscillospirales > Acutalibacteraceae > UMGS1071. Next base: position 24,606 of record JAQXNV010000064.1, on the reverse strand, counting down.
ATTGGCGTCCCGAAAAAATCGGGAAAAATAATCGGACACGCCAAAGCCCAGCGAGCGAAGAAAGATCCCACACAGGCCGTTGAGCTCAAAGCAGTTGCCGCCCCGGTGGCGGGTGATGAGCTTATCGTAAAGGGCTTCGCCATCCAGAGACAGCAGCTTGCCCTCTAAAATATCCAGATTCTCAAAGGGCATGGTGATGGCATGGGCTACGTTTAATTCTCTTAAAAGCGGATAATCAAGAGGCCGGTCCTTGTAGGTGTCATAGCAAAGACCGATCCGGTCAAAATACGCCGCTAATTGCTGCTGGGAGAGGAGCATGGAGCACACCTGCTTTCTGTCATTTTTCTATCTTTGTTTGTATTGTAAAGGGACAAGTAGATCCTGTCAAGAAAAAGATCCCGTGCAAAATAGGTCCATCCCCAACAAAAAGCGGGAAAGCCATTGCCTTCCCGCAAAGGAAAATCAAACAAATTACAGTTTGTCGATAAGGTCCTGGGCGTCTGGCGCCATGTAGTCCTTTGCCAGCTTCATCCCTTCTGTGACAAAGTGCTTATGGAAACGATCATACACCCGGTGAGAATGGCGCAGCGACGGCGTAGTGCAGCGGTTTTTCATGATCTTTAGCACTGGCAGCACATCCTGCCGTCCAATTTCCAGAAAGAATGCTTCCATCTCCTCTAAAAAGGCAAGAGCCGCCTGGTCTAAGGGCTGCTTTTTGCCGTGGAGCGTCACCTGTGCCTGGGATGCGTCGTACAAGGCCGACTGCTTGTGAGATTCTACCGCATCGATCTGCTCCCGCTCACCAAAGGGCTCCTTTTTGCAGAAGGTGAGATACACCAAAAACAGATGGAGGAAATACAGATCGTCCTTCAGCACGCCTACATGGGACAACGGATTGATGTCCATCATCCGCAGCTCGATGTGATTGGCCCCCCGCTCCCGCAAGCTGGAAAGGGAATTTTCACCCCGGGGCTTGATGCGTACCGGCGTGTACCACTCTGAAGCCGAATAAAGCTGACCGCTGTCCACATAGCGCTGAATGCTGTCGGTGTAATGCTCCATATCGCTATAGTCGATGATGGGCACAAAGCTGTTCCAGTAACCGTTGTCCCCGTTGCGCATAGAAGCTTCTCCACAGAAGCCGTCCTCTCCGCAGGTACCGCCGGGGACAAACGACTCGTCATAGACTGGGCTGGCCGACGTCAAAAAGACCGGCAGCCAGCTATACAGCTCAATTTTTTCTGACAGGCTCAGATACAAAAAGTTTTTGAACAGCTTTTCATCGCTGACGCCGCACGCTGCCATTTGTCCGGCGATAAACGCATCAGAATAGGAATAATTAAAGTGAATGCCACAAAAGAGCATCTTCCGCTTGCCGTACTTTTCCGCAAGATAGTTGCGGTAAACCTCCTTGTGGTGCAGCTCGCCCTCGTATTTCGCTACGGGGATCTGCTCTTCTGACACCACATAAGGTGGATTGCTAAACGGCCACACCATCTCTGGTGGGTTCAGCGCATTCAGTCCCGCCTTTGTCTCCCGGTCAATGTCCTCCACTGCCCGGTACAGCTCGGAAATAGACCGGCACACCGGCGAGATGATCTCGATCTGGCTCTCGCAAAAATCACGGTCAATGTGGGGATTCCCCGGAAATGGATGGGGCGTTTGGCTGAGATAGCCGTCGCTGTCTACCCGGAGCGTTTCCCGCTCCAGCCCAAATTGTCCCGCAAATGCCAGACGGCATAATTCTTCTGTTTTCTTTAATTCCATCTCTCTGTCGATGCCTCCTTCCGGCCGCCAAAAGGTTTTTCGGCGCACCAGTCAATTCCTACCAAATTTGTCTGTGACAATTATGCGCTTCCTTTTTCATTTTGTCAACCGTTTGCCGTCACGCAACGAAAAAAATCCGCTCTGGACATTTCTTCCGCAGCGGATCTCCTTAAAAGAACAACGTGATCAAAACCGTAATCAACCCGGCAACGCCGACGGAAATACCGCTCATGGCCCCTTGGAGCTCTCCCAGTTCAATGGCTCGGGACGTACCGGCAGCGTGGCTACAGGTACCGATGGCCACACCGGCGGCCACCGGGTTTTTTACCCGGAACAGCTTGACCATCAGCGGCGCGAAAACAGCGCCAAAGGTACCGGTGATCACGACAGCCACAACGGTCAAAGCCGGAATACCGCCGAGGCTTTCACTGACGTCCAGGGCAATGGCCGTGGTGACGGACTTTGGCAGCAGCGACGCCGTAAGCTGTTCACTGAGACCAAACAGCTTACACAGGCCGAACACGCTGAACACGGAGGTCAGTGCACCGGCCAAACAGCCGGCCAGGATGGGCAGCCAATATTTTTTCAGCGCCGCGATCTGTTGGTAGATGGAATAGGCCAGCACCGCCGTGGCCGGCGTCAGGAACATGGTGATGATGTCGCCGCCTACAGAATAGCTCTCCGGCGGGATACGAAAGACCAGCAGCACCACGATGACCAGGACCGTACCGATCAACAGCGGATTGAGCAAGGGCGACTTCCATTTTCGATTGAGCAAAACGCCGACCTCGTAAGCGCCTACACTGAGAGCGATACCGAACATCCCGTTGGACAGGACCTCACTGATGGCTTCCATCATGGGAAACACCTCGATTCTGGAATTTTTCCTGGAGCTTGATGACGCCGGTCACCGTCAGGGCGGTGACAAGGAATGTCAGGAGCGTAGTGACGATACAGATCAGGGCAAACACCAGCACATGGCCCTGGAGAAAGGTGTACTTTTCCAAGATCTGCACGCCGGCCGGCACAAAGAAAAACGCCATGTTCTTGAGCAAAAACTCTGCTGTTTCCTGAATATGCACCGGCTTTAGGAGTCGGAACAATAATAACAGCAGCAAAATGACCATGCTGATGACACTGCCTGGCACCGGAATGGGCAGCAGTCCCGCAATCAGCTGCCCAACCAGACAGATCGTGAACAAAATGGTGAGCTGAACCAGAATTTTCATAACGATAAACCCTCTTTTCTAAAATGAATATAAACCCTTTTTCGCTTCTTTTTCAATCTACTACAATTCCAAAGGCCTGTCAACGACCATTGGATTTTTCCCTTTTTTGTGGTATGGTATGGGAAAGATCCTTCGATTTTTTGGTGAACTTTTTCCCTCCAAATGGCGAAGAACCAGCACGGAAAAAGACAGTGGCCATCGATCCTTCCCGAAAAAATCCCAGGGTATGCTTGACCATTTTCCAGTTTGTGATATGATAGAACTATGACAAAGAGAACCGGAGGGACAGGCATGCAGGGAACACAACGGCGGGAAGCGCTGCTGCAATTGATTGGAAAAGCCGAAAAGCCGATTTCCGGCACGGCGCTTTCGGAACAGCTTGGCGTCAGCCGGCAGATCGTAGTGCAGGACATTGCGCTGCTGCGGGCCCAGGGCCACTCCATCTTATCGACTAACCGAGGCTACCGGATCGTTACACCGGTCCGGTGCAGCCGTGTGTTCAAGGTGTGCCACACCGATGAGCAGATGGCCGAGGAATTAAACGCCATTGTCGATCTGGGTGCTGTCGTGGAGGACGTCTTTGTCCACCACAAGGTCTACGGCAAACTCGACGCCAAACTGCAAATTGCTTCCCGCCGGGATGTGACCCTCTTTTTAGAAGGCATCCATTCCGGGAAATCCACACCGCTGAAAAACATCACCAGCGGCTACCATTATCACACCGTCTCTGCCCGATCAGAGGAAGTCTTATCCCTAGTGGAGGACGCTCTGCGCCAGAAGGGATTCCTCGTGGAAAGCCCCAACCCATAAAAAGCAAAGCGCTATGCCTAACTGGAGGCACAGCGCTTTTTCTTTATCACGAAATTAAAAACATCCGGAAAGCCGTGGGCAGGGCAAACCGCTCCTGCCGCTCCTGCTCCGTCACCCAAGTAAATTGCTCCGCCTTTTCTTGGCACTGAAAATAATAACACGTCATGTGCCAGGTGATGTGGGTAAAGATATGGTCCCGCTGGACCTGCCGCTCCAGCTCTCCCTCGGTGATCCCCCACCGGGCCAGAACATCTCCCAACTCCCCTTCTGCCAGCGTGCCCGCCACATTGGGCAGCTCCCACAATCCGTGGAGCACGCCCCGTTCTGTCCGGCGGCGCACAGCCAGGGCATCCCCGCACCGCAGGACAAAGACCGTCCGGTTTTCTTCCCTGCGGGGCGCTTTTTTCTTTTTCACCGGCAAAAGCTGTTCCGTCCCGTTTTCGTGGGCAAGACAAATATCTGCTAAAGGACACTGCTCACATTGGGGCTGGCCCTTTGGCACACAGACTGTTGCCCCCAGCTCCATGAGGCTTTGGGTAAAATCGCCGCTATGGCCCGCTGGATATACCGATGAAAGCGCTTTTGTCATCTGTCGCTTACCATTTGGGTCGTCGATGGAAACGAACGATTCTGTAATACGGGACACCACCCGCAGCACATTGCCGTCAATGGCCGGCGTTGGCTGCTCAAAGCAGATTGAACCGATGGCCCCTGCCGTATAGGCCCCGATGCCGGGCAGTGCCAGGATCTCCTCTTGCGTTGTCGGGAACTGGCCGCCGTAGTCCGTCAGAATCTTTCGGGCTGCCTTTTGGAGATTTCTTGCCCGATTGTAATACCCCAGCCCCTCCCAGAGCTTAAGCAGTGTTTCCTCATCGCCGTTTGCCAGCGCTTCAATGGTGGGAAACGTTTGGAGAAAGCGCTGATAGTATCCCTTTACTGCCTCTACCCGCGTCTGCTGCAGCATGATCTCCGACAGCCAAACGTGATACGGTTCCCGATCTTTCCGCCACGGCAAACTTCGGGCATTTTCTTTGTACCAGGGCACCAGATGTTCTGGCAACAGCGCATATAAGGCTTGTTGTTTTTGGCGCAGCCCTTTCATGGCGGACAAGATCCGCCGGTAAATGACGATCATATGTGGCTCGCCGCTCAAACGCTCCATCTCCGACACGGGGACCCAGCGCACATCGCTGTTTTCGTCATCTTTGCACCGCACCGGCAGCTCCGGTGACGATACAAATCCGTACCCTACAGAATAATGGACATGGGCCGGGACAGTTTTCCCCTTCTTCTCCTGCTCCGGCACCGGCAAGCGATCCAGCGACAATATCTTACTCGTCATAGGGATCACGGTCTCCAGCCCCGTTTCCTCCCGAACCTCCCGCAACGCCTCGGCCAAGAAATCAGCGCCGCCATCCACATGGCCGCCGGGCCAGGCATAGGTGTGGTACAAATTGTGGTGCACCAGTAAGACCTGTTCCAGATCCGGCGAACACACCAGGGCCGACGCTGTAAAATGGCGGTCGCAGGATCGGTACAGCAGCGCTTCTCCCGACGTTTTGCAATCGTCTAAAATCTGCGCTTTTTCGCTCTGCTGCGCCGGTGTATCCGCAAGAGCCAATGAAACTTCCTGCAAAATCTGTTCTGTAATCTTCGACATACCGTCCCTCACTTTCTGTTGTTCCAGTGTACCATAAACGCAAAAAGAAATCCACAAAAAAGAGCGGGACAGTCGAAAACGGTGTGAAAAAAAGAAAAGCCGCCCGAAAGCGACTTCCATCGTTTATCCTGTTTTTCACGCTGTCTGCGTATTGGACAGTGTGGTGCGGTGGAGATGCCAACACATCAACACGATCCAGACATAGGCAAGGGTCTTGGGGATCATCAGCACGCCGATAACGGGCAAAACACCGCTGAACAGCACCACCGGCAGATAAAAGCCGAAGGACAGGGCCACGGCCAGGGGCAAAAAGCGGAAGATCTTGTCGTGGCTGCGGCGGATCTCCGCAGCGAACAGGACGAGGATGAGCACGCCCATGACCGCAAAGGGGATGTTCCGCAAAATGCCATAAAACAGCGGCTGACGATAGGCAAACCAATCATTCTGCGGCAAAAAGCAAAGCGCGATACGCAGCAGCGCCAGTCCCCACATGGTGATCGTGAGAGGCATACGGCCCCGGATCTCATAGCGATCCCGCCAAATGTAATAAAGGATCAGATAAAAAACCGTCATGGTGATGGAGGTGATCCATTTGCCAAGACCCAGGGCCGCTGCGTTTTGCTCTAGCCCAGTCGTCCAGAGGGCATAGCACCGGGGCACCAGATGAAAGGCGTCTCCCGCGCCCAGCAGCACTGTCATGGCTCCAGCCTTTTTCACCAGGGGGATCCGTCCCCGCACCAGCATCAGCACCCCCAGCACTAAAGCCGTCCCCAAATAAAACGCATCAAAAATCGTTTCCGCTATTGCCTGCATAAGTGCTTACCCCTTTCTCTTTTTACAGATGGTCTTTTTGACGATCTTCAGGAAAAAGGAAAGATCCTCCTGATCCCGCAGCAGCGCCATCAGATTCACCACCAAAAACCGGCTGTACTGTTCCCTGGTAAAGGCATCGTCCCACACACTTTTGCGCACGGTGGGGCTTTGCTCCATCCGGCGGGATAGGATGGACGATAATGTCTGCTCCATGGAGCGCATCCGATCCTGCCCATCGTTCCGCCGGGCAATCAGGCTGTTCATATAGCTGCCGCCCGGGCCGTCTACCTGTTCTTGCAAAAACGTGTAGATCTCCGAAAGCTGACTGCAAAAGTCCCCTTCGGCGATCTTGCTGTCCATCTCTTGTAAAACATCCTGCCAGTATTCTTCCGTCAGCAGGAGCAACAGCTCTTCCTTGTCGGTAAAATAATTGTAGACTGTTCCCACCGACACGCCGGCCTGCCCGGCAATGCGCCGGATGCTGATCTGTTCTATGCCTTCTGATAAGGCGATGGCTCGGGCGCAGTCTAGTATTTTTTCCCGCAGAGCATCTTGTTTCTCCCCCATATCCGGCGTCTCCTTTTTGAAAAAATGAACAAGTTCATCTTTATTTTAAAAGAATTTTCAAAATTGTCAAGGCTTTTCTGAACGTGTTCAAAAAATATTTATGGGAAACTTTTTTCACTACAAAATTTTGCGATAAAAAATCACCGCGATCTTACATAGACCGCGGTGATGCTTTGGTGGACCTGAAGGGATTTGAACCCTCGACCTCTCGGATGCGAACCGAACGCTCTCCCAGCTGAGCTACAGGCCCATAAATTTCTTACCTTTTTATTATACTACGAAGATACAGAAGAATCAAGAGAAATTTTTCCGTGATTTCCAAAATTTACAGTTTCTTTTTTGACAAATCTCCCACGATTGTCAATTGTCAAAAAAGCGGGAAAATGGTATTATGGAAAAATAACGCAAACAAAATGACCCAAAACGCCATCAGAAAGGAAGGGATCGCTTGATGTGGGAGCAAAAAAAGAAAGACCAGACGCCATCCAATTCGCCGCCGGAAGCAATGAGTGACCTGGAAAAGGAAAGCCAAGCGCTGCTGGACATCGTAGAGCAGACCACCCAGCGAATGCCATCCTATTATGAGGAGATGCTGGAGGAAAAGCACAGCGATGAGGAGATCCAGCAGCAGGCCGATTCTTTAAAGCGGGCCAGCTCGAACATTGGCAAAGCATTTTCCAGTACTTACCAGGTCAGCGACGAATTGAACAGCCGCTGGAAAGATATGCAAAAGCAGAAAAAGCGCCATCTCTTTTCCAGAGCACCGTCCAATGGCGCCATCGATCTGCGGGAGATCCAGCGCAACAGCTTTGCCCGAGGGCTCAACGGCTACAAGCTGCTGCTCATCTGCTTTATTGGCAGCTTTTTTGGCGTCGTGGTAGAAATGCTCTGGTGCCTTATCACCAACGGATATTTGGAAAGCCGCGCCGGACTTGTCTATGGCCCCTTTAATTTATTGTACGGCATCGGCGCCGTGGTGCTCACCGTCTGCCTGTACCGCTTCCGCAACCGCAGCGGCTGGATCTCTTTTGCCGGCGGTATGCTGGTGGGCAGTGCCGTGGAGTACGTCTGCTCTTGGGGGCAAGAGATGATCTTTGGCACCCGTTCCTGGGATTATAGTCAGATGCCCTTTAACATCAACGGCCGCATCTGCCTGCTCTACTCCATTTTCTGGGGATTGCTGGGGGTGTTCTGGATCAAGGACCTCTATCCCCGCATGGCAAAACTCATCTTAAAACTGCCCAATCTGGCCGGAAAGATCATCACCTGGGTCCTGGTGGCCTTTTTCGTGTTTAACTGCTTCATGACTGTCACGTCCAGTTACCGCTGGAGCGAACGGCGAAATGGCATCCCGGCCAGCAACAGCTTTGCCCAGTTCCTTGACCAACACTTCCCCGACGCGCGCATGGAGCGGATCTTCGCCAATGCCCAGGCCGTCGATCATGCAGAGCAGGATCCTTCCTTAATTTCATCAAAAGACGAAACAGCAGCCTCTGTTGAGACTGCTGTTTTTGCTTGCTTTTTTTGAAGATAAACTGCACTCCATGCGACACAGCGCTTACACGGTCCCAGACGCGATGCGCTTGTCGGCCACAAAGGTCCGCAGAAAGCTGCCCTCCTGCTTCCGGTTTTCCAGATAGGTCTGCTCTCCCACCATGCGTTTCCAGAACGTTTCCTCCAGCAGCTCTTTGTCGCTGATAACGGACGCAAAGGTCTCTTTGACAAAGGTCTGATCCTCCAGCAGCTTTGTGGTTTCGGCCACCGATTCGTGGATCAGCGCCATTTGGCGTTCCAGTTGTTCTTTTGGCGATGCGATGCCTTTTAGCTCCTCTACATGGGGCAGCAACGCATTCCACGCTCTCATTTCCGTAATGTTGACACAGGCCGCCTGGGCAATGAGCTGGACCTTTGGTAAAAGTTCCTTGATCGGATCAAAGCCGCCGGACATTGCGCCCATTTTCAGCAGCGCGCCGTCCTTTGTCACCAGGATGACAAAGGGCATAAGACCAAACTGGGCTTTCCAGCTTCGGGCGTAAAATTCTGCCGCTAAGAACCGCTTTTCCTCGCTGAGATCCAACGTATCCCGCAGCAAGAGCAAAACAGGCTTGCCGTTAGGCTCCAAAAAGGTGTAGTCGGCCAGCAGCTCCATAGAAGGCTCCAGATAGCAGGGAATGGACTCGTTTTTCCGCAGATCTTTTTTCCGGTCCCAGCCGTGATAAGCAAAGGCCCAGTCCAGCATCCGGCTCTCCATGGTGGAGTTCTCCTCCACCGGCAGCCAGCGATCCTGCGCTAATCCTTTCTGGAAAATAGCCCGGCTCTTCTGGTTTAGGGCGCCCCGGACGATGCGTGTTTGCTGCTGCAAAAAGCGAATGTAGGATTCCTCGCCCATGGCACCCAACAGCACAGCCTGCTTTAACAGATGCTGCCGGTCCTCCTCTTTTGGACAAAGATGGTGATAATATTGGGCAAAGCCACCCTTTTGCTTTGCCTGCTCCAGCGCATCGGACAACAGACGGTTGATGTGCTGGGCATCCAGCTTACCGGTAACAAATTGTTTGGCCAGCTCCACATCCTCCAGCATGGCATGAAACGCTGTTTCCTCCTGAATGTTGTGGGAAGCGACAAACTCCCGATAAACGTCTTTTGGCATTAGCTGGGGCTGTGTCTGAAACGTTCCCAGCACGCCGTTTGCTGCCTTACATTGAACGCCGTCCACAAAATAAACGGCCGGACGCTGTCCAAAGGCCCGTTTGGCGCTGTTGGTGTAAAAGTCGGCGATGGTGCGCAGCTTGCCCTCGTCATCCAGAGGGATGCCCGAAACGATCAAGGCCAGTGCATGGCCGTCGTCATCCCGGAACAAAAGGTCCACAGGCAGTGGAAACCCTCCCGCGGCAAAACAGGGGATCGTGGTGGAAAAGGTGACGTTTTTGGTAAGATCCCAGCCCAACTCCGGCAGGGAGAGTACCGTAGCTTTATCCTTGCCTGGTCTTGTAATGGTGATGACCCCTTGATTGGGGTCGATGTGCAGTGCCATATCCAGCCCTCATTTTCTAACAAAATTATCACCATTATTATAACACAGATCGGATCAAATGACAGGTCGTTGTTGCCTATCTTTTCTCAATTATGCAGAAATTTTCACAAAAAGCCAAAAAAACAGCCTCTTCCCCTGAGACTGTTTCTATTTGTATCAAGATTTTCTCACCGGTTCCTTTTCCCGCTGAAGCGGAACAGCGTGGGGCTGATGGGGCGGGAAGTGATGCGAATTATGTACCACCTTCTGGAGCCGATGCCGTTCCCAGAGATGCTTTGCCCGATCCACAGGCTTCCCGTAGATGGCGATGAGGTTGGTCAGCACGACGATGGCTGCGCCGATGAGCACAAACTCGATCCGCAGTCCGATGATCTCCAGCGGCGAACCCAAAGCGTAAGCGCCGATCATGGCGTTGATGCTGACGAAGATCTGCTGGAAGGCATATTTTGCGGCAAACATATAAAAGAAGCTGGTAAGGAAAATACCGATGATGTGATATTCTCTTGGCAGCAGCAGGCCGAACACCACAAAGAACACGGCGCCGCCGATAAACTGGGCCAAAATACGGTACGGGAACCGGGGGCGTGTTTCCTGGAGGAAGGGCAGCACCAGAGAATTGATGGTCATGCCGATCCAGGCGGTGCGGGGCAGGTGGAAGATGTCGCCGATAAACATCCCCAGCGTCAGGGCAAAGGCCAGGCGCAGCGCAAACCGGGTACGCAGCGAGGTAGGATGGACTTCCCGCAAAAGGGAGAGCATCCCGCGGCGATACGTTTTTTTGCGGTGGGTAATGACGTAGACGATGCCCACCAGGATGCCGCCGGACAGCAATCCCAGGATGCGCAGAAGAAAGTCCCTGCCCTCTACAGGATTGCCCTGGTTAAAGATGTAACAGACCACAAAGGGCAAATAGATCTTGGTGGTGATGGCCTGACAGGAAAAGGTCACGATGAGGAAGATGGACACAAAGTTGACCAGGATCCCCAAAAACGGATTCCAGACGCCGCAGTGGGAGGCAAAGGCTGTAAAGAGGAACAGCATAGTAATGGCGAAGGGAGCATGACTGGTTTTGATGCCCATGTCCATCTGGGTGAACATCAGGATGGAGGTGGCAATGCTGATGGCGCCGCAGGAATTCTTGATGCCGAAGATGCTGGTGTATAAAAAGATAAAGCCCAGCAAAAAGACGATCACGCCCAGATTGATGAGGAACGTGAGGATCATTCGTTTTCTTCGCTGATTCTGCGGCATGGCCGACGGCGCCAACGCCTGGGTATCTGCCTGGAAATGCTCGAGGTCGAGATGAAACTCAAAATCGAAATCAAACATAAAACTTTCACGCTTTCCAGAAGGTCGTTTGCATAAACAAAGGTATCATTAGCATTATAGCATGAATTCTTCGAAAATAAAAGAGTAAAATTGGAAAAACACTACAAAATCTCCCAAATTTTGCACAAATGTTCATAATTCCTTTGTTGCTTTCTGCCCAGAACTATGATAGGCTTAATCAGAACACTCTGTTTTGTGCAAAAAACGGTGGTTTTGCGCAAAGCAGCCATTTCAAAAAAGAATTGTCCAATCGGAAGAAAGAAGGAGAGAAAATGGAGTTCCATTTTGGCGATTTCCACTCGGAGGTTGGTTCCATCAACCCTGCCGCGCTGCCGCCAAATAAGAGACGCCTGTTAACCATCAAACGAATGCTGAAAAACCTGCTCATCGTCGCATATATCGTAGGCTTCTGCACCGTGTATATGCTGCTGTTTGGCCAGGAAAACATCCTGCTGGGCGCCACCATCGCCACCTGCATCCTCACCATGCGCAAGGCAGTCCTGGGCATCAAGGCACCCCAGGCAGTGGCCAGCATCTTACTTTGTTATCTGCTCATCGCCTTTGGCCCTCTGCTGGGCGGACTGAATCTGTTCCTGGCGCTGCCCATCAACTTCGGGTGTATGTACCTCATCACCCTCCTCACCGGTCAGCACGTTCTCCAGAAAGCCGAGTATAACTTTCTGGCTGCCTACGTCTTTGCCGAAAGTTCCCCCGTCACCGGAAATGCTTTTTGGATCCGTCTGCTGGCGCTGATGATCGGCGGCGTCCTGGTGGCTGCTGTCTATTACATCTTTCACCGCAAAGAGCCGGGACAGCACACCCTGCGGCAGATCTTTCAGCACACGCACCTGACCTCCACCCGGAACCAGTTTGCCATCCGGCTGGCCGGCGGTTTGACGCTGACCATGCTCATCGGCGACATTTTCCATCTGCAATATGCTGCCTGGATGGGAATGCCTGTATTGTCGCTGTCCATGCCCTTTGTGCAGGACACCCAGAAACGAGCGATCTACCGCATGATCGGCACCCTTGTCGGCGGCGTGGTGTTCCTGGTGCTGTTCGGCTATGTCATCCCCGAATTTTTACAGCTCTGGTGTCTGGTTGCGCTGCTGTACATTTACTTATTCCTCAAGGACTACCGGGCCCAGCAGATGGTCATCGCCATCTTTTCCCTCAACAGCGCCTCGGTGTTCTATGGCACCGGTGTGGCCATCGAGATGCGGATCCTACTGCTGCTCATCGGCGTAGCCATCGTGTTCCTGATGAACCTGGTGGATTATCTCAATCTGATGAACCGGCTGGATATTTGGCTATATCGCCGCAAACGGCGCAAAATGGCCGCCAACGGCCCATCGGCAAAGCCCAAAACACCGATAAAAAAATAAAGCATAAGCTATTTACATTTACTGTGTTCTATAGTATAATAGTTAGCGACGCCCCTGTCTCGGTATGAGGCATATGCCCAAAATGGGACCCACCGACCTTTTACTGTGATTGGAGGCAAATTTTTAAAAGAGGTGTTTTAACATGTTGTTGAAAGAGGAAAAAGCAAAGATCATTCAGGAGTACGCCACCCACGAAGGTGACACCGGTTCCCCAGAGGTACAGATCGCCATTCTGACAAAGAGAATCGCTGACCTGACCGAGCACCTGAAGGTGAACAAGAAGGACCACCACTCCCGCCGCGGTCTGCTGAAGATGGTTGGCCAGAGAAGAAACCTGCTCAACTACCTGATGAAGGTAGACATCGAGCGGTATCGTTCCATCATCGCAAGACTGGGTATCCGCAAATAATCTTTGCGTTATCCGATACGAAAACTCCCCCGGATCTTCCGAGGGAGTTTTTTGCTGCCCATTTTCTACCGATTGAACTCATTCCCCGCTTTCTATTGAGGAGCGGCGCAAAATAAAAAAGCCAGCCAAACGGCCGGTCTTTTCACAAACAAAAACCGCCCTTTCGGACGGTTTTTTCTTTTGGTGGGGGAGGACGGATTCGAACCATCGAAGCTAGAAGCAACAGATTTACAGTCTGCCCCCTTTGGCCACTCGGGAACTCCCCCATAGGATGCAGCGGAACATTGGAGCTGGTGGACGGACTTGAACCCCCGACCTGCTGATTACAAATCAGCTGCTCTACCAACTGAGCTACACCAGCATACTCCGCTGCTTTTATCATGCTGTTTTGCAACAGCTTGATGATTATAACATTTTTCGCAACTCCTGTCAAGCAGAAATTTTAAAAAATGTTGGTGGTCGAGATGACAGGGTTCGAACCTGCGGCATCTTGGTCCCAAACCAAGCACTCTACCAAACTGAGCTACATCTCGATACCGTCGCAGTTGCAACGTTAATTATTATAGCGTAAAGTTTTTATTTCGTCAAGCCTTTTTTTCATTTTTTTGCGAATTTTTTTCTTTTTCCCGCAAGGTCTCCCATCTTTCCCAAATGGTTCTTGCCTTTGCTACCGGATAGTGTTACACTATATCTGTATGTTTTTTGATGCAAGAAAATAGATTGCACCGATTGGAGGAAAAATCATGTTAGCGAACAGCGAAAAAACGATGGAGCAGATCGTTGCCCTGTGTAAAAACAGAGGCTTCGTCTACCCCGGCTCCGAGATCTACGGCGGCCTGTCCAACTCCTGGGACTACGGCCCTCTGGGCGTGGAGTTTAAAAATAACGTCAAAAAAGCATGGCTGAAAAAATTTGTCCAGGAATGCCCTTATAATGTCGGCCTGGATTCCGCCATCCTGATGAATCCACAGGTATGGGTCGCCTCCGGTCATGTGGGCGGCTTCTCCGACCCGCTGATGGACTGCCGCGACTGTAAGTCCCGCCATCGCGCAGACAAACTCATCGAGGACTTTGATGGCACCGTTGCCGACGGCTGGACCAACGAGCAGATGCTGGACTATATTAAAGAAAAGGGCATCACCTGCCCTAACTGCGGTTCCACCAACTTTACCGACATCCGCAAGTTCAACCTGATGTTCAAGACCTTCCAGGGCGTTACGGAGGACGCTAAAAGCGAGATCTACCTGCGCCCGGAAACCGCTCAGGGTATTTTTGTCAACTTCGCCAACGTCCAGCGCACCACCAGAAAGAAGATCCCCTTCGGCGTAGCGCAGGTGGGCAAGTCCTTCCGCAACGAGATCACCCCAGGCAACTTCATCTTCCGTATCCGGGAATTTGAGCAGATGGAACTGGAATTCTTCTGCAAGCCCGGCACCGATCTGGATTGGTTCTATTATTGGAAAGACTTCTGCAAAAAGTGGCTGCTGGATCTGGGCCTGCGGGAGGAAAACATCCGCCTGCGTGATCACGGTCAGGAAGAACTGTCCTTCTACTCCAAGGCAACTACCGACATCGAGTTCCTGTTCCCCTTTGGCTGGGGCGAGCTGTGGGGCATTGCCGACAGAACCGACTACGACCTGACAAAGCACATGGAGCATTCCGGCAAGAGCCTCGATTACTTTGACCCGGAGACCAACGAGCGCTATGTGCCGTATGTCATCGAGCCATCTCTAGGCGCCGACCGTGTTACCCTGGCATTTTTGTGCGACGCTTACGACGAGGAGAAGATCGACGAGAAGGATACCCGTGTGGTCATGCGGTTCCACCCGGCTCTGGCACCATACAAGGCAGCGATCCTGCCGCTGTCCAAAAAGCTGGGCGAACAGGCCAGAGAGCTGTACAGCCAGCTTGCCAAAGACTTTATGGTGGACTACGATGACGCCGGTTCCATCGGCAAGCGGTATCGCCGTCAGGATGAGATCGGTACACCGTACTGCATCACCTTCGACTTTGACAGCCTGGAGGATAACTGTGTCACCGTCCGTGATCGGGATACTATGGCGCAGGAGCGCATCGCTATTGCAGACCTGAAAAATTACATCGCGGAAAAGATCGCGTTCTAAGCAGCTTTTCCCTAAACAAAAGGAGCATCGGCCGGGACCATGCTCCTTTTCTTATTTTGATGACCGTATCCCATGGGAATGTTTCCTTTTTGTTGTAAAATCGTTGCGGTATGGCAAATCGTTGAGAAACACCGGAGACCGGTTCTACAACTGTGTGCCTTCCCTTGCGGTTTCCCTTTCGTTGTGCTACAATCAGGGTTATGATTGGACCGGGGACTTCCCCTGCCCATATTGAAAGCTCCTTAGAAGAAGGTGTTTTTTCATGCAGAAATCAACAGCCCGCCAAAAAATGGGCCTGCGCTACAGCCTGATCACCGCCTCCCTGCTGGCCGCTTCCACCGCCATCGGGTATCTGTTCCAGCTTCTCCATGTGCCGGAAACCAACATCGTGGTGGTCTATCTGCTGTCGGTCATTCTCACTTCCCGTCTGACAAAAGGCTATCTCTTTGGCATTGCCTGCTCCTTTCTGGCAACCATGGCCTTTAATTATTTTTTCACACAGCCCTATTTCACCTTTTCGATCAATGATATTTCCTATCTCATCACCTTTACGATCATGACTATCACGGCCATCTTGACCAGCGCCCTGACCTCCAAGGCCAAGGAAAACGAATCGAAGGCTCTGGAAAAGGAATCGACGGCCAATGCTTTGTATCAGCTCACCAGTCAGCTCAGCGGCGCCGCCGATCTCTCGGAGATCACCGGGATCATCGTCCGAGTGGTCAGCCAATTTCTCACCTGTTCAGCGGCCTGCCTATCCATCAACAGTGACGGCACTCCAGAACCGACCTTTCTCCAGCAGACCGACAGCGGCACGCTGATCCACCGGGAGCTGCGGGACGGTGACCAACTGATGAAAGCGCTGAACCGATCTGGGGAATCATACCACATTGGGAGCGAATTTTATGACCTGCCGATCTACGGCGGCGGCAATCTGCTGGCTGTTCTGCGCATTCCAAAAGAGACCGGAGAAACGCTGACACAAGCCCAGCAGCAACAGCTCCGCATGATGATGGAAAGCGCCGCCCTGGCTATTGACCGCTACCGCAATGTGCAGGCCAAGACCCTCTTAAAAGAAGAGGCCGCCCGAGAGCGGTATCGGGGCAATCTGCTCCGCTCCATCTCTCACGACCTGCGCACGCCCCTTGCCAGCATTATGGGGTCCGGCGAAATGCTCATGGATATGACATCTCCCGATGATCCCCGTCATGACCTGGCTAAGGACATTTATAAAGACGCCGGATGGCTCCACGCCCTAGTGGAAAACATCCTGAACCTGACTCGATTGCAGGATGGCAAGCAGCCTCTCCACAAGCAGATGGAAGCCGTGGAGGAGGTCATCGGCGCGGCGGTACTGGCTGTGGAAAAACGAGCGCCGGATCACGAGATCACGATCCATATTCCCGACGAAGTCTTGCTGGTGCCCATGGATGCTAAACTGATCCAACAGGTGCTCATCAACCTATTGGACAACGCTGTCAAACATACGCCGCCTGGCGGAGAGATCTCCGTTACAGCCTTTGCGGACAAGGTAAATCATCAGGCCGTCCTGACCGTAGCCGATCGGGGCAGCGGTATTGCCGAAAGCGACCTGCCCCATCTATTTCAGATGTTCTACACGACCCGGGAAAAAGGTGCTGACGCACAACGGGGCATCGGGTTGGGCCTGACCATCTGCGAATCCATCGTCAACGCTCATAAAGGAACGCTGTCGGCCAAAAATCGAGCCGGCGGCGGTGCGGAATTTACCGTCACATTACCAATGGAGGTACCCTCTGATGCACACCCATAAAGAAACGATCCTCGTCGTGGAGGATGATCCAAAGATCCGAAATTTCATCTGCTACACGCTGAAGCAAGAAGGCTATCCCTTTCTCACCTCCTCCAGCGGCAAGGACGCCCTATCCACCGTCGTTTCCCAATCTGTTGACCTGATGCTCCTCGATCTGGGGCTGCCCGACATCGACGGCATGGAGGTCATCCAAACGGTGCGGCAATGGTCGGAACTGCCCATCCTCGTCGTTTCCGCTCGAGATCGGGACAACGAAAAAGCCGACGCTCTGGACAGCGGCGCCGACGATTACCTGACAAAGCCCTTTTCCGCCACGGAACTGATGGCCCGCATCCGGGTGGCCCTGCGCCATCTCCAACGAGTACAGAAGGACCAGTCTCCCACGGTGCTGACTGTTGGAGAGCTGTCGATAGACCTGGAAAAACATCTGGTCTATCTGCATGGAACGGAGCTGCACGTCACGCCGCTGGAATACAATCTGTTAGCTCTGCTGATGAAAAATGCCGGCAAGGTCCTGACGACCCAATACATTTTGAACGAACTATATGGCCCTCGCTACGGCAGCGACACCCAGGCCCTACGGGCACTGATGGCCGGACTGCGCCGCAAGATCGAAAAGGAACCGGCTAAGCCCCGGTATATCCTCACGGAGATCGGCGTGGGATACCGGATGATCGGTGAATGACCACCAAAAAACGATGACCGCTCTGCGCTTTGCAGGGCGGTTTTTCGTTTGCGCAAAATTGATTTCTCACAGCTTTCTCACAGGAAACGGCGCTTTCTCACACACACCTCACAGGAAAGAAGATACAATGAAATACGGCAAAAGGAAGCGGGTGCCAAACATCCCCCATGATGCTTAATTCAACGCACAGACGTTTCCCGCTGCCGTTTGCTTTGACATAACTGTAAAACGATAGGAGAAGAAGGATTTGCGTATGCTGAAGAAAAACAAAAAAGGCAATGACAAATACATCGTCATCATTGGATGCGGCCGGCTGGGCGCATATTTAGCAAACACTCTGGCTGATGAAGGCCGGGATGTCCTCATCCTGGACCGCAACGAGGATTCGCTGAACAAACTGTACGATTCCTATGGCGGCCTGACGCTGACGGGAGACGGCACGGATCTGGAAGTCTTGAAGGAAGCCAATTTGGACAAGGCCAACGCAGTCATCGTCGTGACCAACAACGACAACGCCAACGTGATGATCGCCCAGATGGCTCAGGAGTTGTTCCAGGTCGATCTCGTCATCGCCCGGCTGTATGACCCGGAACGGGAGTGTGTATACCGGGAATTCCATATCGACACCATCTGTCCTTCTACGCTGTCAGCCATGCGGATCGACAAGATCCTGAGCTGCGGCGAAGGCAGTGGCGATGAAGCGGCAGCTAGCTGACAGAAGGGAGAAATCATCATGAAAAAAAGAGTGTTGCTCGTGGGCGGCCGCCGCAAAGAAAAGGCCCTGGCCCTTTCCCTGCTGACCCAAGGCTATCGGGTCACCGCCATCAATGATACCCTGGAGGACTGCCAAAAGCTGGCCGAGATCGACAAGCTGCGGGTCCTCCACGGCGATGGCACCCGGCTTTCCGTTTTGGAGGATGCCGAAGCCGGCAGCATGGATATTGTCATTGCCCTTACTGCCCAGGATGAGGATAACCTGGTCATCTGCGAGCTATGTAAAAAGCACTTCCATGTGGACCGGACGGTGGCGCTGGTCTCTGATCCGGCAAAGATCGAGTTTTTCCACCGGGTCGGGGTGGACAGCGTTGTCTGCGCTTTGTCTACCATCACCAGCATCCTGGCCCATCAGGCTAGAATGGATCAGTTTAGCAATGTGGTGCCCATCGGCGATGGCGGCGTGGAGATCGTCGAAGTGCCGGTCAGCAAAAACGCCCCCTGTATCGGCAAGCAGCTTTGGGAGATTCAGCTGCCGGAAAAGGTCATCCTGGCCTGCATCCTGCGGGGCGACAAGTCCATTGTACCAAAGGGCAACACGGCTATTTTAGCAGGCGATCTGGTCGTCCTCATCGCCGACCACGGACAGGAAACAGAAGCCGTCCGTGTGCTGACAGGAGCGTAAGATACCATGACTGCTGTCAAACGGTTTTTCTCTGAATCTTCCACTGTGGGCAAGCTGATGATGCTCATCGGCATCATCCTCCTGATCCCCCTTTTGGTCCTGCCCTTTTATCCCGATGAAGCCCATCTCTATTGGGCTTTCCTGCTGCCTGGCGGTATTTCGTTTTGCCTTGGCCTGCTATTGTGCTTTGTCCACAAAAACCGGGAAAGCGATCCCAGTCAGTGGCGCTACCTCATGCAGCGCAGCAGTCTCATCGTGCTGTTCGCCTGGTGCTGGGGCGCTGTTGCAGGTGCGATCCCTTTTGTACTCTCCTGCAATATGACCGTTGTCCAATCCCTGTTTGAGTCTATCAGCGGTTGGACGACTACTGGTCTTTCTGTCATGGATGTTTCCCAGACTGCCCACATCTTCCTGTTCTTCCGCAGCTTTATGCAGTACTGCGGCGGCGTAGGCTTTGTCATGGTCATGGTCATGATGGTCCAGGAAAAGTTCTCTATGAACCTCTATAGCGCTGAGGGTCACCCGGACAAGGTGCTGCCCAACCTGAAAAAGACCGCCCAGGCCATCTGCGTGTTGTATGTAGGACTGCTGGCAGCCGGTACCATCGCCTATATCATCGCCGGCATGAACGTCTTTGATGCCATCAACCACTGTATGTGCGCCCTCTCCACCGGCGGATTTTCTACAAAGCTCAATAGCATCGGCGAATACAACAATCTGGCCATCGAGATCATCACCATCGTGCTGATGCTCATCGGCACCACCAATTTCGCCGTGCTGATCCTGCTCTTCCGGGGCAAGATCCGCCAGTTCCTCAAGGTCAGTGAAGTCCGCTTTATGGGCCTCATTTTGATCGTCCTTATCCCCTGCCTGGCCTTTACGCTCATGGGCGGCATGGGCATGGGTGTTGGCGAAGCCTTTCGCCACGCTTCCTTTGATCTGTCCTCGGCCTTGTCCACCACCGGATACTCCACCATGGGCTATGGCGAATGGCCGCCTCTTGCCATCGGCATCATGATCCTCGTTATGCTCATCGGCGGCGGTCTCGGCTCTACAGCCGGCGGCCTGAAGATGTCCCGCGTCTACATCATGCTGCGCATGGCTATCGACAATATTCGCAGGCGGGTCTCCCCTGCCCGAGAGGTGCGCAACATCTATTACACCAGGGCCCAAGGCAAGACCCAGATCGATCAAAAGCTGCTAAACGATACCGCGGGATTTGTCGTTGTGTATCTGTCTATTTTCCTTCTGGGCGGCTTTCTGGTCACGCTGACTGCTGGCTGCGGCCTGACGGAAGGAATGTTTGAATTTGCTTCTGCTCTTGGCACGGTCGGTCTTTCCATCGGCATCACCGGCACGACCACAGGCAACGCCACCCTCATCGTCGAGATGATCGGTATGCTCCTTGGCCGGCTGGAGATCTTCATCGTATTTATTGGGATGTTCTCTGGATTCACCCTCATCAAAAGCCGCATTTTCCGGAGAAAGCGTCCCTGATTTTCCCCGGATAAAAACAGTAAAACGGATGGCTGCTTCATCCGAAAAGGAGTTGACGATATAGCTAGATCCATGGCAGCGTTATGGGAAAAATGCAAAAGAGAAAACAACACATTCCCCCGCTTTCTCAAAGTTCTTTTTCTCACGCTGATCGGTTTTTCTCTTCTTTTCGTTCCCATCTGCTGCCGCATGGGGATCTCTCTTAGTATATTTTTTTAAAACAGCTACCCTCCCTGCTGCATTTCCCCCTGCAAAACAGGGAAAACCGCCTCCGGTATCCTGGCAATTGTGCAAGAACCGGCGGCGGTTTTTATTTTTGCCTAAGCAAAAAGCGTGGCACCCGATTACGCTTTAAGGCGTCCGGGAAAACGCCTGCTTTCATCTGTGCAAAGCTGGTCGTAGCTTGTCGTCCTGCAAAAAGCGCAGAGCAAACTTTTGCACCATCGCTTCCTTGTGGCACAAACGGGAAAGTGTCCCCTCATCGTTGCCGCCCAGGGCTGCATAACATCGTTCCGGTGTCATCCCCATAAAGGACCCTCCTTTCCCGACGTTTCCGTGATGACGCCCACAAACCCACGAAATTCATCGGTTGTGGCAGAGCTGTGCCAGATGGCGCAGCACCGGATCTGACAAGGAAATCCCCTGCCCGAAAAAACATCTGCCGCTCCAGGAAAAATTCCGGTTCCTCTGGCGCTGTATTTTTGGCGATCTCCGACATTTTCTCTGCCGGAAATGGTCCTTCTCTTTGCTGCAAATTTTTGGTGATTCCCCTATTAAAATTATCACAATGATACAATATTTTGCCAAAAAAACGCAACCGGATTTCCCTTTTTGGGGAAAAATTCAGTGGAAATTGGGAAAAACGCAAAAAAGACTTGACGAACCCGCCAAAGTGCGGTATGATGGTCAGTACAGGCAAGAGAATATGGACGCATAGCTCAGCTGGTTAGAGCGCTCGCCTCACACGCGAGAGGTCATGGGTTCGAGTCCCTTTGTGTCCACCAAACAGAAAGCACCTGGTCGTTTTGACCGGGTGCTTTTTTTGCTATGCCCGTACTTTTGCGCTGACAATGTTGCTAAAAACAGCCAAAAGGGTCAGTTAGCCGAAAATCCAAAAAAGACACACCCCTACTACAGAATGTGTCCCAGAAAAATTCAACATCGTTGCTGTTGCGTCTCTTACGTTCTTTATCTAAAAAAACGCTTTGAATCGTCATATCTCCAGCACTCTTTACTCAAAGGAAAGAACCTCGAGTTGCCGCCTCCGCCGTACCTCCTGTTTCTTTTCTAAAAAAAGAAAAGAACCTTAAAATTTACCGCCGCCTCCGCCGTGGGTGCTTCCCGACGAGCTGGTATGGGTACTGCTTCCACCGCCGTCGTTATCCTTTGGCGGATTGTAGTGCTTTGTCAACGTATTGTAAAGGAACTGATCCCGGTTTTCTGTCAGGCGCAGACCATCCTTCTTTTCATACGCCGTAGCGTTGGCTTTTTCCCGCACCGACTTCATCATGGAATTTTTCACGATGACGGCAGTGATGATGCTCAGCACAATGCCCACAATGACTGCCACCGGGATCCAGAACACCCAGTTAAAATGGCGCTCATTGGGGTCATCATCGTAAACATCGCCCGCTTTGGCTCGTTGTACCAAAGACGATACTTCCTCGCCGAATGTCTCAAAGGCATCTGCATACTCCCCATCGCTCAATTCCGGCAAAATCTCATTCTTTAAGTAAGCGATGCCGTGATCGGTAATGGCCGTGATCCCGTAGCCTGTGGTGCTGATCCAGTAGTCCCGGTCCTCCATGCTCACCAGAAGCAGAGCCCCGTCACGGTCTGTGCCATAGCCGTAGCCATGATCATCAAAATAATCGTCAGCATATTCCATGGCCGTTTTGCTGCCAAGCGTTGCTGTCGTCACGACGACAACATCAAATTGCAACCGCTCACTAATGGCATCCAGATCGGATCGGACCGTCTGCTCCTCGCTGTCGGTGAGCAAATCAGCGCCATCCACCAGCCTGGATGGATGGGACGCCATTCGGGTCACGGTGCCGCCTACCTCTGCAAAAGCCGTCATGGGCAGGGACAAACAGATCGTCAAGATCGTCAAAAAACAAAGTAATTTCCGTTTCATTGCGCCCCTCCTCATAAAAACATCCGCCACAGAATATACAGCACGCCCAGCGCCAGAGCGCTCCACCCCGGCACAAGAGCAGCACCAAAAGCGGCCAGCTTTCCTTTAGATGTGGGCAGGTCTCCCACAAATTTCCCGGTCTGGCCATTCATCGCAAAGGTGTACTTTTGTCCGTTCCAGGTGGTGTTTAGGAGCCAGACCGGATCCAGTGCGTATTTTGCCTTGCTATTGCGCAGCTCGATGTTGCTGCGCTCCGGCACTACCGTTGCATAGCCGCCATTGACTGTAGCGCGGAAGGCTTCCTCTGTGCTTTTGCGGATGCGTGTATTGGCCCGCTCTACGCTCTCTTCGGCACTGACATCGTAGCGGTCGGCAAAATAACCCGATAAATATGCTGTCTCAAAGTCTACTGCATCGGAAAAATCAAAAGGCTCAATGGATTCCATCAGATCATCAGCCATCTTGGTAGAACCGTCTACCGGCACCAGTTGAAACCCCACGGTGCCGGAACGATAACAGGCGTAAAAGCTGGTCTCTGTGTAATCGTAATCGCCGCTGCGCCACGTCCGGATGCGGGTAGCTTTATACTGAATATCGGCATCAGCATCGGCATCAAAGAGCCAGAACGGCACATACACGCCCTTGATCTCGTCGATATGATGCTCTGTCTTAAACGCTTTGGGCAGGAAGATTTTTCCTTTCAGGTGCTTTTTCAGCTCCTGCTTTGCCGCTTGTTTGTCCAGCTTAAAGGGGATCACATAATCCGGCTTTAAGTCGCCGGATACCTGCCCTGTCATGACGACAGGATTGCCGCAGAAAGGGCAGCTGGTGGCCGCTGTCGTTTCGTCGCCGATGATCTCGCCGCCGCAGGACTTACAGACGTACACCCGCATGGTCTCTGCTTCGCCGTCAGCCCATTCCTGCCCGGCAGTGGATTCCCAATTCATCTGGGATCCTTCCGCCTTGCCCGAAACATCCTGGAAATCTCTAAAGGCGTTTACGTCAAATTCGCTATCGCAATAGGGACATTTCATTTTCTGGACGGTACTATCAAACGTAATAGCGCCGCCGCAGCAGGGACATTGAAACTCCTGTACTTCTGCCATATCGTTTCCTCTTTCTCTCAATTACTGCTTGTCGTTGTCGTCAAAGGGGTCGCCGCACTGAGGACAGAATTTCGGTGGGTTCCGCGGATCCTCCGGCTCCCAGCCGCACTGGTCGCAGCGGTACAGCGGTGCGCCTTCCGGTTTCTTCTTCCCGCATTCCGTGCAGACTTTGCCCTGGTTCACTGCGCCGCAAGCACATCTCCAGCCGTCCTCCGGCTTCTTCTTCCCGCACTCTGTACAGAATTTCCCTGTGTTTTTTGTGCCGCAGGAGCAAGTCCAGCTATCTTGTTCTGTCGGCCGCTCTTTGCCGCATTCTGTGCAGAACCTGCCCGTGTTCCTTGTGCCACAAGTACAAGTCCAGCTATCATCGGATGCTTTCGGCGCTGACGGCGGTGTAGACCCTGGACGATTGCCCATTTGGAACAGGCTCTCCGGGTTGCCGCCTCCGGCCTGACCCGCTAAGCCCATGCCGATAAACCCATTCATGGCGCCGTTTTCGTTGGCGGCTGCCATCCGCATGGCATCGGCCTGAGCACCCACCAGCGTAGCCGCTGCCATTGTTGGATCTCGATACATGGCGTTGCGCTGGGCCTGCTGGATCATCTCGCTGGCTTCTTCGGTCAGGGTGATGGGATTCATGGCCACGGACACCACCGAAAGGCCTCGCAGTTGTCCCCACTTCTGGCTGAGGGATTCATTCATCGCCTGAGACAGCTCCTGGGCGTGGGCGGGGATGGCACTGGGCCGCAGTTCCAGAGCAGAGAGCTTTGCAAAAGCCGGCTGCAGCGCATCGACAAATTCCGTTTTTAACTGAGACTCGATCTCCGACCGGGGATACTCGTCCTCCACGTTGCCGCAAACGTT
>JAQXNV010000063.1 GCA_029098185.1 Oscillospiraceae bacterium | reverse complement strand
ATCAATGCGTTGATGTATGGTTACGGCGAGGCGGCAGATGGATTTTTCCCAGAGGCTTTCTCTGCCTTTGGCGATTCCAACCTGACTTCTCCATCCTATGACGTAGAAAAAGCCAAGGCGTTGCTGAAGGAAGCCGGCTGGGAGGACACCGATGGCAACGGCATCGTCGACAAGGACGGCAAGGATATGGTGCTCCAGTATTACACCTATTCTTCCAGACAGGATCTGCCGCTGTTGGCCGAAACCTTCCAGGATGATATGAAAGACATCGGCATCAAGGTAGAGCTGAATATCAAAGAAAACGGTCCGGCGGCCGATGATCTGAAGAAAATGGGCGATGACAAGTGGGATATTAACGTCTGGCAGATGGTCACAGCGCCAAACGGTGATCCAATGTACATGATCGACTCTGCTTTGGGCGAGGGCGGTTATTATGCGGCCCACGGCGCAAATGACAAGGAACTGCAAGGCTGGATCGATGCGCTTCGTGACGAGACCGATATGGATAAGCGTGCAGAACTGGCAGTAAAGATCCAGCAGAAGGCAATCGATGAAGGCTATATGATCATTCCTTTCCATAAGGAGCAGTCTTTGGTCATGTCCAGCAGTGTCACCGGTCTGAGCCAGCATCCGACCGATCAGCACGAGATTACCGTGGATACGGATATTAACAAGTAATTTAGCATTTTGAGAAAAAGTGAGGACAAATATGCGTCCTATTTTGAATGTTGAACAATTAGACGTAAGTTATAATGGCACGCAGATCTTAAAAGATCTGACACTGGAGTTAAATCAGGGAGAGATCCTGGGCATCGTTGGCGAGTCGGGCAGCGGAAAAAGCACACTGCTCAAAACGATGATGGGCATTTTGGGCGACAACGGACAGATAGACCATGGCAAGCTGGAGTTTGACGGCATTGACCTGATCCGCATTTCCAAAGAAGAATTGCGTAAGCTCCGCGGGACACGACTAGGTATGGTGTTTCAGCATCCGGGAATGGCCTTTAATCCTATCCGAAAAATCGGCGTGCAGTTTTTAGAGTCCATGCGCAGTCACGGTAAGGTGGAGAAAAAAGAGGCCATCGCTCAGATCCTGGATATTTTCCAGAAGCTGAGCTTGCGGGATGGGGAACGGATCCTAAACAGTTATCCCTTTGAGCTGTCTGGCGGCATGAATCAGCGGGTGGCTATTGCGCTGGCTATGGTCATGCACCCGGAGATACTGCTGGCAGACGAGCCTACCAGTGCTCTGGATGTGACTGTCCAGGCTCAGTGCGTCAAGGAGATGATGGATCTGCGGGATCAGCTAGGGACCACCATCGTTATCGTCACGCACAATATGGGCGTCGTTTCCTATATGGCGGATAAGATCGCGGTAATGTATGCCGGGCATCTCATTGAATACGGACGCAAAACAGACGTCCTAAAAAATCCCCAACACCCTTACACCAAAGCGCTGATCGGCGCCATTCCGGTCATCGGCGGCGGCAAGCTTTCGGGTATTCCCGGCTGCCCGCCGGTATTTGGCGAAATATATGATGGCTGTCCCTTTGCGCCTCGGTGCGCGGAGGCGCGTCCAGCGTGTTCCGGTCCCATGGAGCTGGGGAAAAAGGAATATGCAAACGGCCATTGGACGCTTTGTCCTTATGGCTGTAGGTGAGGGGGACAGGAATGCACATTTTAGAAGTGAAAGGGTTAAAAAAGACCTTTGCCAAAGGAAAAACGAAATTTACCGCAGTAGACGGCGTCAGCTTTCATGTAGATAAAGGCGAGTGCGTCGGCCTGGTGGGCGAATCCGGCTGCGGAAAGAGCACAGTAGCCAAAATGATCACACGGCTCACCGATGTCAGCGACGGGCATATCTACATGAACGGGGAGGAAGTCACCCACTGTAAAGGGAAGGAACGGCGAGAGTATTACCGACAGATGCAGATGGTGTTCCAGATGCCGACGGACTCTTTCAATCCCCGGATGAAGCTGGGCAGCAGTATTGCACAAGCCATGACAAATTTTGGTATGCCAAAGGCCGAAGCGAAAGAAAAGGTACCAAAGCTGTTGGACATCGTTGGGCTTAAGCGGGAGTATGCTGATCGGTATCCGCACCAGATCAGCGGTGGCGAATGCCAGCGTGCAGCCCTTGCCCGGGCGTTGGCAGTAGGTCCGAAGCTGCTGATCTGCGACGAGGCTACCAGTGCTCTGGATGTATCGGTGCAGGCCCAGATCGTGGCGCTGATCCAGGAACTGCAGGAAAAGATCGATATGTCTTATCTGTTTATCTGCCACGACCTGGCCCTGGTGCAAAATATCTGCAATCGTGTCATGGTCATGCACCGGGGGACGATCGTAGAAGCCGGTGCCACCAATGAAGTCATCTGTGATCCTAAGCACCCTTATACAAAATTACTGCTATCCTCTGTTTTTCCTGTGGAGCCGGACAGCAGTTGGCAGCCGCCTAAGCTGGAACAGCGGGTGGAGCCGGAAGGAGAGGGATGCAAATTCTGGGAAAGATGTCCCCATTGTACGGAACGGTGTAAACGGGAAAAGCCAAATTACGTTGCGGTCAAGCAATACGATGGTGAGCAAAATCGGGAGCATGATGTTTCTTGTTTTCTGTTTTATGATCGTTGATAAAGAAAGCGCATGACGAAAAATCGCCGGGGAAATGGATTTCCGGCGATTTTGTGCTATAATGTTGAAAAGGGGGGAGCATAATGTGGATTTTTGCAGCCTGTGGTTCCGCCTTTTTTGCAGGGATCACAGCAATCCTTGCAAAATGCGGGATCCGTCAGACAGATTCAGATGTCGCTACGGCACTGCGCACCATTGTGGTGTTTCTCTTTTCCTGGCTGATGGTTTTTATCACCGGTTCTTTGCCGTCGATTACCCAAATTTCCCTAAGATCTCTGGTGTTTTTGGTGCTGTCCGGCGTGATGACCGGTTTATCCTGGATCTGCTATTTTAAGGCGCTGTCTATGGGGGATGTGAACAAAGTGGTCCCCATTGATAAATCCAGCACCATATTGACCGTTCTTTCCGCCATGATTTTGTTTGGGGAGACGAACCATTGGATCTTAAAGCTGATCTGCACAGCACTTTTGGGTGTGGGCGTCCTGCTGATGATCGAGAAAAAAGCGCAGAAGGGTAAAGCAAAGCGAGGCTGGCTCATCTATGCTGTTTTGTCGGCTGTATTTGCTGCTGCCACATCCATTATCGCAAAGATCGGTATCACTGGCGTGGAGTCAAATTTAGGCACCGCCATCCGAACCGGTGTAGTGCTGCTTATGGCTTGGCTCATCGTGTTTGCGCGCAAAAAGACGCATCTGCTCAAACAAGTGCCGCCCAGAGAACTGGGGTTTCTGACCTGTTCCGGCATCAGCACAGGCGCATCCTGGCTGTGCTATTATTATGCGATCCAGAACGGCGCTGTCAGTGTGGTGATCCCCATCGACAAAATGAGCATTGTCGTTTCCATTGCGTTTTCTTATCTTGTATTTGGGGAGAAGCTCAGCCGGCGGGCATGGATTGGCCTAGGCATGATGGTAGCCGGTACGCTGGTCATGGCAATTTTCACCTGAAATGATTGCGGTAAAAATAAATTGCAAAAAGCGGAAGGCAGTCTGAAAACCTTCCGCTTTTTTACATCTAGCAGGGTATGGAAAACAGAATTTTCTGTAGCCATAGGGGGTAGAGCAGTGAGAGCATCGATCATCCTTCCAATGGGACTGTTTCTCCGCTATAAACATAAGAGATCTTATCTCCCATTTGTGCTTTTAAACGATGATAGGGAATAGATCCTGTGCAATGGCAGGTGTAATATCTGGTGGGCGTATCCTTGAGCTGTCGGCCGATCTCATCGACCAGAAACAGATTTTCTCTGCTAAAGCCACAGTATTGCTTTTGCATCATGTGGAATCCGCCCACGACCAGATCCGGTGCACTGCCGAACCGTTCTTGGAAAGCGTTCATAACATTAACGATACCGCCGTGGCAGCACCCAGCGAACAGTATGCGTTTTCCTTCAGCGGATACCACCAGAAACTGCTCGTGAGAAAAATCATCCTGCTCCGAGGTTTCGCCGATAACACGATGAAGATGCAAATTACACGCTGGCCACAGCTCTCGTTCCACAACGTTGGTAAAGAGCTGTAATTCCTCATCAATGACCAGATCTCCGTAGACAAGCTGGACTTGCGGAAGGCTTGCCAGTTCCTTTTCAATGCCAATAAAGCGGGCATTATCACGGAGAAAGTTCTCATCAAAGACATTAGCGCCGTTGTAAAATTCACCGAAGGCGGTTTCCCGGATGTAAACAGTTGCTTTTGGCGCCAATTCCAGCAGTGCTTTCACCCCGCCGCAGTGAGAGAGATGACCATGGGTAAGGATCACCGTGTCCACACCAGAGAGATCAATTTTAAGCCGTCTGGCATTTTCAAGAAAAGCGTCGCTTGCGCCGGTGTCCACCACAAGCTTATGGTTGGGCGTTTCCACATAAAAGGATAAGCCATGTTCTTCAAGATACGCTGAAGTTCTGCAGGTGTCCTCGATCAAATTAACAATTTTCATACGTTCCTCCATGTTTCCTAGATAACGGATATTTCGTGTATTTCGTGAAAAAGAACTTGCTGTTTTCGTTATATCAAAGAATGGAAAAAGACACAAGGGGTTGATGAACAAAATTTCCCAATAAGCCGTAGGTGATAAATTTTAATCAGGTTTAAGCAGGGCAGAGTCTGTTGTTCAGGCAAGATGGTGTAGCGCTAAACTTTGTCCATTTTTGCGTTAATGAGAAAAGTTGAGCAATAAGAAGTTGCATAATTTTTGAAAAGGGATATACTGGAAAACAGACAATGGAAAAGAAAAGGAGGTTTTTCTACATGAAAGAGACTTGGCAGATTGCGGGATTTTCTGTTGCGCCGGGGGAGCGGATGGATCGGTATGTTCCCGTAGAACATACCGATGAAGTGATGCCGGTAACTTTGCTCAACGGTACCCGTGCAGGAAAGACAGTCCTGATGACTTCTGGCATTCACGGTGGGGAATATGAGGGGATCAGCGCAGCTATCGAGTTGGCCCGGGAACTGGATCCAAAGGAGATCAGCGGCCAGTTGGCCATTATCCATCCCTGTAGTGTACAGACCTTTCAGGCAAAGCAGGAAAATATTACACCAGAGGATGGAAAGAATCTGAACCGTGTTTTTCCGCCGGATCAAAACGGTACGCTGACGGATAAAATTGCCTGGACCTTGTGGAATCAATTTCAGCGGTACGCCGATTTTCATATTGATCTTCACGGGTGCTTTTCCGACTGGATCACGCCCCATGTTTATTATACCGGCGTGGCGGAGCCAGAGGTGATCGCCATTGCGAAAGCGGCGGCAGAGGTGGTCAGCGTGCCCTATATGGTCAAGTCGGTAGCCACCAGCGGCTGCTATAACCACAGCGGTATTTCCGGTATTCCGGGAATTTTGCTGGAACGGGGAGAGAGTAACCTGTTTTCGGAAAATGAGGTCCAGCGATATAAACGGGATGTCCGCAACGTTCTCCGCCATTTAGGCGTGCTGCACAGCGAGATGGAGCCCCATCCGATCCAGCCGGTAGATGTGTGTGATTTAATTTATGCCCATTCCAAGATCGACCAGAAGGGTTGCTGGTATCCTGCCATTGATCTACATAAGCCTTTCCGAAAGGGAGAAAAGCTAGGAGAAGTGCGGGACTTTTTTGGCAATGTTCTGGATACTACCTATGCTGAACAAGATGGCGTAGGGCTGTATATGTACGGCATGATGCCAATCGACGAGCATGGTTTTGAGATCTGCTATGCAAAGATTGGCAAGGCAAAGGAATAGCGTGTCAATCGCATGGTGTTTCCATAAAAAAACGAGACTTCAGCAGAAGCCTCGTTTTTTTATGTGTGAAGTTCCAGAGGAAAGTAGGATGTAAAATCCTCCCGTGCTTTTGCATGGGTGATTCTGTAACAGGGCATAGAAGGAATTTGGAAATCCAGGAGCTTTATTTCACAGAGAGAGCCATTCGCCAAATAAGACTCCACCAGCTTACGGGGTAAAAAGGCATAGTAAGGCTGTTCCAGCAGAAAGGGGATGATTTTCTCCATGACGCTGATGGTGAACTGGAACACATGATTGGTCGGGAAAATAGAGTGAATCCAGTCAAATCCTACTTTGGGAGCAAATTTTGAGTAGATGATAGGTAACTTGATCAGTTGATCATTGTGAATGCCGTTGGGGTAGACATCGTTGCCGGGAGCGGTAACGAGGATGATTTCATCGTCCCGAAAGACAGTGCAGTGATAATTGGGATCATGGAGGGGCAGATAAGAAAATGCAATATCCAGTGATTGATTGTGCAGAGATTGCATCAGGGTACGGGAGTGGGTAAGGGTGAGATTTACCTGAACATCCTTGTGATTTTGGATGATATTGGAAAAATAGGGTTGGAGATGACAGCAGTAAATACAGTTTACACTGCCCACGTTGAGCCGATGGGTATAGGTATCGATGGAATTGATCTCATCCAACATTTTGCTTTCCATATCGATAAACTGATAAGCATAAGACAGCAGATGTTCACCAGCATGGGTCAGGATCACCGATTTGTTGGTTCGGATTAAAAGCTGCTGACCGATTTCTCGTTCCAATTCTTTGATCCGGTTGGTGATGGTGGACTGCACTACGATGAGATGCTGAGCAGCTTTGGTAAAATTTTTCAATTCTGCTACAGCGATAAAGGTTTTTAAAGCTTCAATGTTCATAACAAACTTCCTTTGGGATGATGCAATTTTCACATTGGGATGATGCGCAATTTTGATAAAAAATACAGTTGTGATCAAAAATTTCTCAATAAGCGTTTTTTTGATTTTTGTCTGCAAAAATCATGCAATTTCCGCATGATTTAGCCGAAAAAGGCGCATTGTACAATGCAATTTTTCTATGGTACCATGAGGACACAATAACTCCGGACGGGGAATTGAGAGAGCGTCTGGAGCCATATCTAATTTCATTTTACGATTTTTTCAAAAGAGGTGTCAACGACTTAATGCGCAAATATTCTCATTAGTAGATTTGATTTCCGATGATTCGGAGAATAAAGATGTAGGAGGTATTCATTTGGATAAAGTACGTTTTATCATCAAGCGGATCCTGCAGATCATTCCCATGCTGCTGATCATCAGTATTTTAGCGTTCATTCTCAGCAATCTGTCCAATGGAGATGCGGCAGAGATTGCCATTCGGAAAGAGGGCGGAATCGTTACAGAGCAGACGCTGGCGGCAAAACGGGAAGAACTGGGACTGAATAAACCACTGGTAGCGCAGTATTTTGACTGGCTGGGACGAGCGGTCCGGTTTGATTTTGGCGATTCGTTTATCAGTAAGAAGCCGGTAATCGAGGAGGTGATGTCCCGTTTTCCAAACACGCTGTACCTGGCGCTGATCGCTACGGCAATGGCATTGGCAATTGCTATTCCGATAGCGCTTTTATCGGTAAAATGGAAGGGCAGTGCACTGGATCATGGATTGCGGGTGCTGACTACCGGAGCGGCTACCATGCCGGATTTTTGGCTGGGATTGATGCTGCTGTACGGTTTTGGCGTATCGTTGGGCGTCGTCCCGGTAATTGCCGGCAGTAACCTAGCCAATATCTTTTTACCTGCTTTTACGCTCAGCATCAGCTATGCGGCTATCTATACCCGCATGCTCCGATCGAACCTCATCGAGGTGATGCAGACCCACTATATCAAGGCGGCCCGGGCAAAGGGCTTGGGAGAATGGGGCGCAATGGTGAAACACGGATTGAAAAACGCTGTACTGCCCTGTGTGACGCTTGTGGCTACGAATTTCGGCAGTATGCTGGGCGGTGCGTATGCGGTAGAGATGATTTTTTCCTGGAATGGCATTGGAAAGTACGCCATTGAAAGTGTGAAGGCAAAAGATTTCCCGGTGATCCAATGTTATCTGATCGCAGTGGCACTGGCGTATATCGGTGTCAATCTTTTGGTGGATATTCTATATGCGTACATAGATCCAAAGATCAAGCTGGAAGGAGGGAAACGGCGGTTATGGTTCAAAAGATGACCTTGGGAAAAACCCGGGAGGACAGCTTTTTATGGTGTGCCATGAAGCGGCTTTGCAAGGACAAGCTGGCATTAGCCGGACTCATTATCGTGGTGCTGTTTCTCATTGTCGGCTTTGCGGCGCCGCTGCTGGCGCCCCACGATCCCACGGCGGTCAATACAGCAATCCGGCTGCAAATGCCCAGTTGGGAATATCCTCTGGGAACGGATCAATTGGGACGGTGTATGCTATCCCGCCTGATTTATGGCACACAGACGACGCTGGTCAATGCTTTGGCCGTTTTGGGAGGTATTCTGGCAGTGGGTGTTCCGCTGGGGATCATCGCCGGGTATAAAGGCGGCTGGATCGATAATCTGATCATGCGTGCTGCGGATATTGTCTGTACGTTTCCATCCAGTCTGTTGGCGTTAGCGGTGGTCAGTATCCTGGGTCCTAGTCTGTTGAACATTATGATCGTGCTGGTATGTCTTTGGTGGGCGCCCTTTGCTCGGATCATGCGCAGTACTGTCTTAAAAGTGAAAGAAAAGGATTATGTGATGGCCGCCCAGGCTGCCGGTTCCTCAAAGCTGAAAATCATGGTGCAGCATATTCTGCTCAATTCCATTTCTCCCATTGTGGTGTATTCCACGTTGCGAGTAGGCATGATCATCATGCATATTGCTGGGTTTTCTTTTATTGGATTGGGCACCCAGCCACCCCAGGCAGATTGGGGTGTGATGCTCAGCGACAGCCGAGAATTTATCACCACCGCACCACTGATGATGGTCTGGCCGGGATTGGCAATCATGCTGTCCGTGTTCAGTCTTAACATGCTGGGGGAGGGGCTGAATCAGGCGTTGATGCCTGGTTCCAGCAAAAAAGCAAGGCGACTGGGGGATGGTGAGTGATGGGCAATGAGACTTTGCGCAAAGATACTGTGCTGTCGGTAAGGAATTTAAAGACATATTTTTACGTGGATAAACACACCATAGTCAAAGCGGTGGACGATGTTTCTTTCGATGTAAAGAGAGGAAAGATTACAGCCATTGTAGGGCAGAGCGGCAGTGGGAAATCCGTAACCTCCCGATCGATCTTCAATTTAGTGGATGCTCCCGGCAAGATTGTAGGCGGAGAAGTAATTCTCAATGGACGGGATGTTTTAAAGCTATCCGGATTTCAGCAGAAAAAGGTTTACGGAAAAGAGATCTCCCTGATTTTTCAGGAACCAATGAGTGCATTAAATCCGGTGCTGAAGGTGAAAAAGCAGATGATGGAATCCATTCTGCTACACCGAAAAATCCCTAGAAAAGAAGCTTTAGAGCAATGTCGGCAAGCGCTTTTGCGGGTGAATCTGAAGAATGCGGATACGATTTTGAATCAATATCCCTTTGAATTATCAGGCGGCATGTGTCAGCGGGTGATGATTGCTATGTCTATGGTGGCACATCCGGATGTTTTGGTAGCGGATGAGCCGACTACGGCGTTAGATCTGACGATTCAGGCGGTGGTGCTGGAGGAACTGAAAAAGCTGCGGGACAATGGAATGGCTATCATGCTGATCACCCATGACCTGGGCGTAGTGGCCCAGATGGCCGACGATGTATATGTGATGCATGAGGGAAAAATTGTAGAATCCGGAGATGTATTTCAGATCTTCGATCACCCGCAGCATATGTATACCAAGACGTTGCTCAGCGCAGTGACGGAAGGAGGGAAACGAATTGGAGAATCTGATTGAAACCGTCTCTCTGAAAAAATCCTATCAGCCCTGGAAAAAGCATCCTGTTTATGCCGTAGATGATGTCTCCATTTCCATCCGAAAGGGGGAGGTGCTGGGATTGGTGGGAGAATCTGGGTGCGGAAAGAGCACGCTTGGGAAAGCACTGCTCAATCTGGAGCCGATTACAGAGGGGAAAGTTCTGTATCGTGGAAAAGACATTTCCCGATATTCTTTCCGAGAAATGCGAAAGATCCGAAACCAGATGCAGATGGTTTTTCAAAACAGCATTGACTCTTTTAATCCCTATCTGACGGTACGGCAGGTAGTGATGGAACCGCTGAACAATTACAGCAAAGCCTCCCGTCAGGAAAAAGAGACAAAAGTCCGCTCCATGCTGGAGGAGGTAGGATTGGGTGCGGAATATCTGGACCGATATGGCAGTGAATTGTCTGGCGGTCAGCGTCAGCGGGTGGGAATAGCCCGCGCACTGATCATGGATCCGGAATTTGTGATTTGCGATGAAGCAGTGTCAGCGCTAGATTATGCGGTGCGGAATAAGATCCTCCGCTTACTTTACCGAATGAAGAAAGAAAAAGGATTGACCTATCTGTTTATTTCCCACGATCTTTCCGCAGTGCGGCAGATTTGTGACCGGGTAGTGGTGATGTATATGGGACAGGTTATGGAGATTCTGCCGGATCTCCAAGAGGAGACAATTCGTCATCCATACACAAAAGCGCTGCTGGCAGCTTCTCTGGGCACCGATCCCCGGGATCGACAAAAGAAGCGGGTGTTGTTCAAGGATGAAGCATCGGGACAAACCATCCCACAGGGATGCCCCTTTCAAAACCGGTGTCTGTATGCCAGGGAGCAATGCAAAACAGAACGCCCTATTTTAACCATGTTAGATGAAGGGACCCACTGGGGGGCCTGCCACTATATAAAGGAACTTTGAATTGGAGGAATACAATCATGAAAAAAGCAAAAATCGCATCCCTGCTGGCTGGGGCAATGGCCTTGACAACAACAGCTGGCCTTTTGGCAGGCTGCGGCGGGGAACAATCATCTGATACCAAGCCAGAAAGCAATCCTACCGACAGTC
Source organism: Oscillospiraceae bacterium (assembly GCA_029098185.1). Classification (GTDB taxonomy): domain Bacteria; phylum Bacillota; class Clostridia; order Oscillospirales; family Acutalibacteraceae; genus UMGS1071. Next base: position 25,855 of record JAQXNV010000063.1, on the reverse strand, counting down.
AGGCCGCCGTGACTGGCGAAAAAGAAATTACCATTGCTATCTACCGGGATGGCGCCATGGATGAACTGGATGCCGCTACATACAACGGCCCTCACGTCCTGTACAAAATGCTGTATGAAGGCTTTGCGGAAGATGGCGGTACAGACGGCATCATTCCCATGCTGGCCACCAGTTGGGATATTTCTAAAGACGGCAAAACGTATACCTTCCATCTGCGGGAAGGCGTTACCTTTACCGATGGCACGCCCTTTGATGCGGAGGCTGTCTGCTTCAATCTGGCCCGTTGGGTCAACAATGACCGCCACGCATCACTGACCTGCTACGCAGTTGACAGCTATAAAGCCATCGACGACCACACTGTAGAGATTCAGTTTAAAGAAGGCACCTATCCGATTTTGACCGAGCTGACATATCCTCGTCCCGTTCGATTCCTCAGTCCCGCATCTATCGGGGAGGATAGCGAAAACAAGGTAATGGGCAAGTTCACCTCCCCTATCGGCACCGGCCAATGGAAATTGGAAAGCTATACAAAGGATGAGGAATTTACACTGGTTCCCAATGAGAATTACTGGGGTGAAAAGCCGCAACTGGATCGGATCCGGTTTAAAGTCATCACCGACGGTCAGGCCAGAGTAATGGCGTTGCAGAGCGGCGAGGTAGATGTGATCGGCGGCGATCTGCTGGGAAAAATTAGCTTAGAGGGTTTGCAGGAGCTGAAAAGCAAAGGCTACAAGATCGTGGAAATGGACACCATGTGTTCCTACTATCTGAATTTCAGCCAAGATAATGAAGCCTTTCAGGATGTCCGTGTCCGGCAGGCAGTCAATTATGCCATCGATAAGGAAAGTATGGTTCGGGATTTGCTGTACGGTGTGGGACAAGGCGCCAAGGGGCTCTATAATGCGGAGATCACACCTTATGTGACAGAAGAGAACAGTCCCGGTTACGATTATGATCTGGAAAAGGCAAAATCGCTTATGGAGGAAGCGGGGTGGAAGGATACCAACGGCGACGGCATTGTGGAGAAAGACGGAAAGCCATTGGAAATTCGATTGGTGCTGACCACCGATGAATTCCCGGAATGGAAGACGATGGCAGAATATGTACAGTCCCAGCTTTTGAATATCGGCATCAAGGTAGAGCTGAACACATTGGACACCAATGCTTACACAGAGTGTCAGATGACCACGCTGGATTACGATATGATCATGCAGCGTACGTCCTCGGATTCCTGGGTGCCCCATGGAGATATGAAGATCATGTTTTCTCAGCTTTCTGTGGCCAATGGACGAGCTAGAGTATGGTACGATGAAGGCTTGCTGAAAAATATCAATGCAGCCATGAATGCAACGGACGAAACCACCCGTCAGGAATGCTATGATAAAGTATTCCGGCAGATCAATGACGAAGCGCTGCTGGTACCACTATATTACCCAAAGACGTCCTTTGCTCTTGGGGATCGAGTCAGCAATTTTGAAGTGGGCGTGAACAATTATGCTCCGATCAACTGGACAACACTGGATGTAAAATAAAAAGGGGAGATATGCGATGAATTTACAGCAGGCAACACTGGAAACATGGACATCAGAGGCAGCGGAATTCGGCGATAATATTCGGGAGGAACTGGAGACACGGAAGTGTGAAGCTTGGACCAATTTAATTCTTGCCCATGCGCCGAAAAAAGAGTATCTGCACTTTTTAGATATCGGAACGGGCCCAGGTTTTTTCCCGATCATTCTGACAAAAGCGGGCCACAGCGTTACGGGGATAGATTGTACGGAAGAAATGCTGAAGCAGGCCAGAAAAAATGCTGCCGAGCAACAAGTTTCGCCTCATTTTTTGTTGGCAGATGGACAGGATCTGCCCTTTGATGACAACAGCTTTGATTGCGTGATCAGCCGGAATGTAACGTGGACATTGCTAGATGCGGAGCAAGCCTATCGGGAATGGCTGCGGGTATTGCGTCCGGGAGGACGGATCCTGATTTTTGATGCCAACTGGAATCGGCGGTATCATGATCCGGAATTGATGCGTCAGTTTGAGGAAGATCAGAAGCGATACGCAAAGCTGTTCCAGAAAGAAGAAATGCAGGTGTTGTCTCCGGAGGGGGAAGCGTACCGCCGAAATGTGCCCATGTGCAAGCGACAGCGTCCCCAGTGGGATTTTGATACATTTTTGGAGATTGGCGTCAAGAGGCTGTACTGTGATGCAGACATTACGGATCTGGTATGGGATGAAGAGCGGAAAGTGCGGTATCGTTCCACACCCATGTTCCTGCTAGTGGCGGAAAAGCCCATATGATTTTCTCTTGATTCGTTTCCCAATATCCATATAGAAAAGCCTCTGATTGTGGTGATTTTTCCGCAATCAGAGGTATTTTTTTGGAAAACCGGTAGTTATGGCCTAAAAATTCTCAGTAACCGTTTAATGAGAAAAGTCGTTCAATAAAAGGTTGTGCTGACAGTTCAAAAAGATTATACTGTTGTCAGAACGAAGGGGCTAGCCGTTCTAACCTGACTGCAATCGGGCGCCCCTAATGATACTCTCATATATGGAATGCTGTTGTCCGACAGCAGGTGTTAATTTCGCAAACAGTCATTTTGATGGCTGTTTTTTTATTGCCGTCTTTCTGGGGAGGGACAGAATTTAAAATGTCTTTCCCAGATGAGAAATTTTACGCAATAAGAAGTTGTGCTAAAAAATTTGCTGATGTAGAATGAAAAGAATGATGAAGGAAAAGGGGAAAAGGGAATGAATCTGAAGGAACTGGAGAGCTTTTTGCAGATTTATCAGCAAAAGAGTATTGTGAAGGCGGCCCGGGAACTATTCATTACCCCTCAAGGACTTGGGAAAACGCTGAAAAAGCTGGAAGACGAATTAGGAGTACCGTTGTTTGTGCGGACCCAGGAGGGACTGGAAGCGACGAAATTCGGGGAGGTATTCCGGACCCGGGCGGAAAATATTCTAGCCCAGATGGATTCAGCAACCATGGATTTTGAACTGCTCCGTCATATGGACAGTGCGTCAGTGAAGCTGGTGCTCTCCTTTGGGATGCTTGATTATTATTCTCCTCAAATGATCCTGGATTTCCAACAAAGTCATAAAAATGTGCGGTTGGATTATACGGAGGCGCCGGATGACCAGGCAGAATCGATGATTTTCAATCACAAAGCCGATTTGGGAATCTTGGTCGGTGATCTGGATTCCGAAAAATTTGAATGTATTCCGCTTCGTTTCATGAAGTTGTATGCGGTGATCAATCCGCAAAATCCGCTGAGTCACCGGAAGTGCCTGTCTTTTTCCGATTTAAGAAATCAAAAAATGATCACCAAAGCGAAAAATTTTCATATTCGTTCTGTTATAGAACGCTGCTGCAAACAGGCAGAATTTAGTCCTAATATTATTTTTGAGATCAGCGGTCCCTGCATGTGCAACACGCTGTGCATGGAGAACAAAGGAATTGTGATTTTGGACGAGGCATCTCTGCAGGAGGCATACAGCAAGGAACTTTGTCCAGTAATTATCACCGATGAAATGGCCAGGATCCCTGTGAATCTGGTATCCGCAAAGGATGTAAAATCCCCATGGGCGGTAAATCATCTGGCGGAATTTATTACAGAATGGAACCAAATGATCAATTTGAATCAATAAAAGCGACAACGAAACAAGTTGTTTATGCGCTAAACAACCAGTTGTTTGCAGTTGGATTTTGGCCGTGCTATACTGAGTCTAGACGATCAAGTCTGGTATTTTTAAGTGAAGGGACGGTGGATTCCAACGGATACGTTATACTAAAATTTCTGGGGGAAATGAAATGGAAAATCTCGTATTTGATCCGTTGTATTATGAAATGATCGATAGACATTACTGGGACTTTCGGGCCAAAGACTATAATGAATCTGCATCGAACCGGCTTGAGCCTCTTGCGGAAAAGCAAGCGATGATGGCGGAATTTGAAGCCAAGGGAATGCTCAGCAAAACCAGCCGTGTTTTAGATTTGGGCTGCGGCCCCGGTCTCTTTACAAAAGAGCTTGCAAAGCATGCCGACAGTGTTGTGGCTTTGGATATTTCCGAGGAAATGTTAAAGTATGCCAAGGCGAATAACGCAGAGGCCAATAACGTGACTTTTGCACATCAAGACTGGACGAAGGAAGAAGCAGTATTTTACGAAAACGAATTTGATTTTGTCTTTGCCAATATGGCACCGGCCATTTATAACGAAGAAACGCTTTTGAAAATGATTTCTGCGTGTAAGCGAGGCGGTTATTGCTATTATAGTCATTTTGCTACGCGATACTGCAACATCACGGAAAGGATTGACAATCTATTTGGGATCACCAGGGAATTCAATCGGATTCAGCTAATGTTTGATACCCTTTGGAAATGGGGATATTTTCCGTCTGTTTCGTATGTAGACAAAGGTGGAAAGGGTTGGATTTCTCTGGAGGATGCGTTGGTTTACTACCAGAAGGAATACGATTTTCCTGACAGCGATCTTCCCAAGGTGCGGGAAGCCTTACTGGAGATTACGGAAAACGGTCAAATTGAACGGATCACAACTTTCAAAAAAGGAATTCTAATCTGGCAAAAAACATTTTAGACCCAGGAGGGAACAGTTATGCCAAAAATTGCAAAAACAAGTAAATGTATCGTGGCAGGAATGCTTGCTGCGTTATCCGTTTTCTCTATCACAGCCTGTACTTCGGAGGGTTCATCCGCTGATACACCCTCTCAGGCGCAAACGGCAAATACGCAGCCGGAGAAAACATATCAGGTGGATACATTGAGAATGGCTGCTTATGGCGGCGACCGAGGCGGCCCCAATCCATTTCTGCAAAAGTCCGGCGGCCCAGCCGATCAAAAAGTACGCTATATTTTCGATTCTCTTTTGAACGAGGGAACGAAAGAACTCGATCCATGGCTGGCAGAGTCTTACAGCGTAGACGGCAATGTTTATACTTTTAAACTTCATCAGGATGCAATGTGGCACGATGGAGAAAAGGTAACCGCCGATGATGTGGCCTTTACCGTAAATTATTATCAGAAGCATACACCGACATCTCAGTTGATTTTCTCTGGCGATTACAACAATCTGACGGCGAAGGTGCTGGACGAATACACCGTACAGATCACAGCCAACGAAAATGATTCCACAGTGCTGGGCTTTATCGGCAGTATGTTTATTCTGCCTCAGCACATCTGGGAATCGGTGGAAGATCCACTGACCTTTACCGATGAAAAAGCATATGTAGGCTGCGGAATGTACAAGTTCAATTCTTATGACCCCACCACCGGCGCTTACTCCTATATTGCCTTCGACGATTATTACGGCCCGAAGGTAGCGGCGAGGGAGATCGATTTTGTGCCGGTTTCCGATGAGCTGCTGGCCTTTGAAAACGGAGAAATCGATCTGGCCGGTATTTCCGCCGACCTAGCCGAAGAATATGGGAAAAAGGATGGCGTGGGTATCATTTCGAAAGATGATGATATGATTTATCAGATTTATCTCAACCACGAAAAAGTGCCGGAGTTTGCCGATTTTGAGGTGCGCAAAGCCATCTATCAGGCCATTGACCGAGAGTCCATTGTCCAGAATATCTGGAGAGGTTATGGTACCGTCACAGGAGCGGGACTGATTTCCCCAACAAATACCCGCTTCTACACCGATGAGGTCGAGCAGTATGATTACGATGTTGAGGCCGCAAGGAAGGTGCTGGAAGGCAAGAATATTTCCTTTACCCTGACTTGTCCGGAGTCTTATACCGGCATGGCGGAAATCGTAAAAAAAACATTGACAGAGATAGCCGATAGGCATTGAAAAACCGCCGTTATGGTTTTACCCATAGCGGCGGCATACATAATCATTATCGTAGCAAAAGAATGAATTATTTCCTTTATGTTTATTTTGTAAGCAAGGAAAGAATATCATAAATCAATCTTCTCAAAGTTTTTTATTGACCAATGTAGTGAAATGGCTGTCAACAATGCAAAAACAATTATGCCGGTAATAAGTACGCCTATCTGCAAACCTATGTGCGTAAAGCCAAAGGCATTTAAAGCTGAAAAAGCAGGGATGTGAAAAAGCGTTTCTCCAATCCCAACAACTAAAAAAGCAACGACAATAAAGACAACAAAGGGCTTTGCAAACTTATAGGCGGTTTTGAAAAAGCCACCAATGAATATCAGATTAAACAATCCTAAAACCAGCAGTACAAAGCCAAGATATACAAGATTAGCATTCATTAAAACATTATTTCTGTATACGGCAGTTTCTGATAATACCGTCATACGAACCAACACAGGCACGGATGTCAAAATGAAATAGCATAATTCTATCATAATACAAAACACATACTTTGCTCTTACGATGTCGCCTTTAGCGACAGGCAAAAGAGCAGTATAGGTAATGTCGTTCGCTTCTCTCATATATTGAAACGATTGAAATAGCCCAAGGCAGACGAAAAATGAGCCGACCAATATAGGATACCCCGGCAAAAATGCCATCAAACCAAATGCAATAAATATGTACGAAAGAGGAGAAGCTGCAAGCTTCATTTCTTTTTTTAACAGTTTTCTCATACCCTATCTTCCTTTTCCATTCGTAATATAGCTTCTTCTAATGTTTCCCCATCTTTGCAGTAATTTTCACAAAATTTATTCTTAGAGCAGTTGGCAATAAGTTTCCCTTTTCTTATGAACATAATATCATCGGCACATTTTTCTATATCCGAAGTGATATGCGTGGAAAACAATACTGCAACACCTCTGTTTTTTAGCTCAACAAATAACTCAAGAAGTTCATTTCTGGAAAACGGATCAAGTCCACTTGTCGGCTCGTCCAAAATCAGAATTTCTGCCCTATGCGAAAGAGCAAGAAGAAGATTGAATTTTACTTTCATTCCCTCTGAAAGCTCGCAGGGCATTTTATTCTCATCCAGCGAAAACAATTCGAGATATTCCCTGTACGTAGTTTCATCCCAATTTTTGTAAAAAGTTTTTGTTATAGCAACAATATTCTTGATTTTTTTCTTCGGATAATAGTTGACTGCTCCTGTAGAAAATCCAATGCGTTGCTTTATTTCTCTCTCATTTTCTGAAAATGGCAATCCGAAATAACTTATCTCACCGCAATCAGGATGAACAAATCCCAAAATAGACTTTATTGTTGTCGTTTTACCTGCTCCATTTCTGCCGATAAAGCCGATAATTCTACCAGCACTCAACTCAAAAGAAATGTCTGACAGCACAAAAGAGGGATATGATTTTTTTAACTTTCTAACATCACAAAGCGACATTATTCATCCTCCTCAGTAGTCTCAAATACAGCAGCAGCAAACTGCGAGAACATTGTTTTCGGCGGAATTGCAATTCCTCGCTTTTCATCCCCCAAAATTACCAACGTGTCCCCCGGTTTAATATTGAATATTTCTCTTGCCTGCTTCGGTATAACAATTTGTCCTTTTTCCCCCACCGTAGCAGTCCAAGCATATTTTCCTTTTGGTTTTGACAAAATAATCACTCCTTATTAAGTATGATTTGTATAACTAATCATACTTCAATCGTTCCTATTTGTCAAGAGAGATACCGCAAACATATAATGATTTATGTAAATAACATCATTACGATGGGCTACAAACAAGAACTTTTCAAAAAAATTGCGGCAGAGATTTCTCCCTGCCGACTTTGGTTTATGCGTAAATAATTTCTGCGTTGATGATTTCTCTTGCCCTTGCCTGTATCTCGTTCATTCTTCCAACCCACAACATCGGGTTTTCCGCTTTGAGTTGCTCAGTCACACCTTCCTTGTCAGCCATTTGCTCAACCAATCGGAACATCATATCCATTGCCTGTTCGTCAATATCAGCAAGATAATCGTTCAATTTTCCGCTTGTGAGCAGCGTGGTGTACACCGCCCGTTTATGTTCCTGTAAATAGCGTTTGTGCCGCTGTCCCCATAAGCCGATAGGCTTGTGTTCTTTTTCGGTTGGTAAAGTAAGACAAGGAATATAGTAATCTCCCTGTAATTCGTACCAAAGACCGTTACTCTTATCATAAATATACTTGTCCATTAAAAAATCCTCCGTTATAATATATTCGCACATACATCACACTTCCCCGATTGCCACACTTTGTTATATCTTGTTATGAGATTTTTCTGCCCTTGATTTTGCCCTTATGATTGTGCAGAACAAGGGTAACATTGTGTGAAACCATATAAAGAATTAAGGTGTACTGATTGCGATAAATCCTTTATTTTCAAGGCTTTTGGAGGATTTTATTGATAACCTATGGAGAGCAATAATCACTCATAATTTTATGGTTTTCAAATTCTCTTTTGAATATCCTGCCGATAAAAACGTGGCAGGTCTGCGGAAGATCGCCGATAAGATCGAGAAGATTGAAACACCGGATGACAAGACCGTTGTGTTCACCCTGAAGAACAGTGACATCAACTTTGCCAGAGACGGATTGAGCGTTATGCGGATCATCTGTAAGGATGTTTACGATGGGGTGAAAGATCCCACTACAGTAAAGGAATCCATCGGCTCCGGGATGTACAAGCTGACGGAGTACAAGACTGGCGAATATTACAAGTTGGAAGCGGTGGAGGATTATTTCCGCGGAACACCGCAGGTATCGAAGATCAATATGCCTATCGTGACAGATGCTACAGCGGTACAGCAAGGCATCCTGTCGGGAGAATTTGCCGCAGCCACTTCCAGCATCGGCGTGGAAGTTGTCGATACCTTTAAAAATACGTCTGGCCTTACCGTGTACGCCAACGATGGCTATGCGCCGACGATCCTGAACTTCAACAATGGGGAAAAAGCGCTGCAGGATGTAAAATTCCGCCAGGCACTATCCTATGCCATTGATGTCAACGACATTTGCAAAACACTGTATGGCGACTATGCTGCCGTTGGTACTAGAGGGTTGATCCGCAGCGATATGGAATACGCGGTCGGCGGTCTGGAATATGTCCACGATACAGAGAAAGCCGCACAGCTTCTGGATGAACTGGGCTACACAAAAACAAACGGTGATGGGTATCGTCTGGACAAAGACGGGAAAGTGCTGGATTTTGACATTCTTACTTATTCCGGCAATACTATCCGTGCCAGAATTGCGGAACTGGATGCGGAAGATTTGAAGGAAGTGGGCATCAAGGCAACGGTAAAATCTATGGAGATGGATACGGTAGACGCCTATGTCTGGCCAGACTTTGAAGTATCCAAGGGCAGAGATTATGATATGTCCACCTGGGGTTGGTCGTCCTCCAACACACCGTCCTTCCTGGTGTCTCTCTGTTCCAGCGACTACAGTATCGGTACCTATAACGTTATGGGCTACAAGAGCGACAAATTTGATCAGATCGTCACAGAGCAGTATGATAAAGTGACCACCATGGAGCAGATGACTTCCATGCTGGAAGAACTGCAAAATGTCGTGGCAGAGGAGATTCCATGTCTCGTGATTGCCTATCCGGATTCTCTCCAGGTCTGCAATACCGATCAGTATAATGGCTGGGAGAGCGGTAAAGGACTGAATGTTGTCAATGTTTTCTCATTCTTAAACGAATAAACGCCACAAAATTTCCGTAATGACGCCAATAAAATGGAATGGGGCAAAAGCCTCATTCCATTTGCGCGTTTCACTGACCGAAATAGGATATTAGATTGATAGAGGATACATCATGCGAAAACGAATTATTCATTACAGCATTTTGTTGGCGGTGATCATCGTTGTCAACTTTTTTCTGCCAAGATTGCTGCCCGGTTCCCCGGTGGGAACGCTTTTGGGCGATGATCCCGGCAGTATGCCCGCAGAGGAAAAGATGGGTATTTTGGCAGCATACCATTTGGACAAGCCGCTGTGGGAACAATTTTTGCTGTATCTAAAAGATCTCTTTACTTTAAATTGGGGCGATTCCTATTCTAAACGCCAGCCAATCTTTCAGTTGATCGGTGCAGGGGTAGGGTGGACCGTCCTGTTGGCCACAGCGAATCTGGTCATCTCATCGGTTGTGGGAACAGTACTTGGCGCAGTGTCTGCCATGAAGCGGAAAAAGCGCCATGACCTGCCCATCGTGCTGGGAACCACTATGGTCAGCTCGCTGCCTTCTTTTTGGGTAGCCATCTTCCTTGTAGCTATTTTTGGTGTGCGGCTGGGATGGTTTCCCATTTATGGTGCCTATTCCATGTGGGGAGAGCATACGGGCCTTGCCGCCGTGGGAGATGTGCTGTGGCACATGGTGCTGCCGGTGACGACTATGGTCATTACATCACTGATGATGTTTTTTACTACCTCCCGGTTTGGCGTGCTCAACGCTATCAACCAGGATTATGTGCGCATGGCACGAATGCGGGGCATCCCGAATCACAGGATCAATTTATGGTACATCATGCGCAATACCATGGTGCCGATTTTTACCATCGTCATGATGGATGTTGGTTATTTGCTCAGCGGTTCGGTATTGATTGAAACGGTGTTTTCCTATCCTGGACTGGGCACGCTGATGTATTCTGCGGTTTCCGCCAGAGATTATCCCCTGATCCAATATTGCTTTTTATTGTCCTCTTTTGTGACGATTTTGGCGCTGTTTTTGGCCGATACACTGTACCATAAAGTGGACCCGTTGATGGAGGTGGCCGATGCGCAGTAAACAAATTGGGATCATCGGATTGTGTATGCTGGGCTTCATGGTGCTGGTAGCGATTTTCGCGCCGCTGATCGCGCCGTATGATCCTTTTACCGTAACGGGCGCGCCTTTCGAATCGCCCAGTGGTGCCCATTGGTTGGGGACAAACGATATTGGACAGGATATTTTCAGCGAATTGGTCTATGGGACCCGTACATCGCTGGTGGTAGGCTTTCTCTCCGCCTTTATTTCTACAGTGATCGGTGTTGCCGCCGGCGTTTGTTCCGGTTGGTTTGGGGGATGGCTGGATCGGTTGTTGATGAAGGTCACTACCTTTTTCATCACGATTCCCTTTGTACCCTCTCTGATTATTTTAGCGGTATTTGTAGAGCCCAGTATGTGGGCTACAGCCATTATTTTGGGCGTCATGTCTTGGTCGAGTGTAGCTAGACTGGTTCGCTCGGAGACAATGCAGATCAAAACAAAAGAATATATTACCACCATACGGGCGATGGGGGCCAGCAGCTTTTACATTATCACCCATCATGTCATCAAAGAATTGATGCCCGTAATCCTGTACCGATTCAGCGACCGGATCAAGTCAGGCATCCTGTCTGAATCGTCCCTGGCGTTTTTGGGCCTGGGCGACACGATCAGCAAAAGCTGGGGCTCTATCATTTATTACGCCCAGAATAAAAACGCACTGCTGACCGGCGCATGGGTTTGGTGGATCATCCCAGCCGGCGCTTGCATTTGCTTTGTGTGTTTTGCGCTGATTTTGATCAGCTACAGTTCTGAGGCGAAAAAAGACATCCGAAATGAGGTGTGAGAAAGACCCATGGAAGAAAATAACTTACTGGAGATTAAAGATTTGTCTATCCGATATAAGAGCGCGGAGAAAAAGATTATCGATCATCTGTCTTTTACGATCCAAAAAGGGGAGATCCTCTGTCTGCGAGGGCGTTCCGGCGCAGGCAAAAGTACGGTGATTTGGGCCATCATGGGGATGCTGGAGGAATACGATGGTGTTTGTGAAGGCGGACAGATCTTGTACCAGGGGATAGATCTGCTCCGTTGCAGCGAAAAAGAATGGAAAAAGCTGCGTTGGCGGGAGATTGCCCTGGTGCCGCAATCCTCCATGAATTCTTTCAATCCAGTGTTTACCATCGGGCGCACGATCAACGAGATGTTCCGGTATCATGAGGAGACAAGACGGTGGAGTAAGCAGCAGCGGCAACGTCGGATGGAGCAGCTAATGGATATGGTACACCTGGACCGCAATGTACTCAGTTGCTTCCCCCATCAGTTATCCGGCGGAATGCGTCAGCGGGCAGCCATTGCACTAGCTATTTTGTTTCATCCCAAAATCCTGATTTTGGATGAAGCGACGACTGGATTAGATATTCTTATCCAGGCCGATGTGCTGGGAACGATCTTAGAATTAAAGAAGCAGCAGAATATGACGATTTTATTCATCAGTCATGACGCAGAGCTGGCGAAGAACTTTTCGGATAGGAGCGTGGAATTATGAGTGCGATTTGTATGGAAATGGAAAAGATCCACAAGCATTTCACGCGAAAAGAGGGAAAGCGGAAAATCAAAGTCCATGCCCTGAACGATGTGACCTTTTCCCTAGAAGAAAACACATCACTGGCGATCATTGGTTCATCCGGCTGTGGGAAAAGCACATTGGTGAAAGTGTTGCTGGGCATCGTCAAGCCAGATAGTGGTCGATTCTGCGTCAATGGAACGGTGGGATTTGTCGGACAAGATCCCTATGCGTCCCTTGCGCCTACGATGAAAATTGGCAGGATCGTGGCGGAACCGCTGGTATTTACTCATCAGGCAAAGGGGTATAAAGATTGTATCCCCGCCGTGCAAAAAGCCATGGAGACTGTCCACCTGGATTACGATGAATATGCTCATCGTTTGCCGTCTCAATTGTCTGGCGGTGAGCGTCAGCGGGTCGGCATTGCCAGAGCGTTGATTCTGGAACCCAAGATCCTCATCATGGACGAACCAACGTCGATGCTGGATCAGGCAGTGAAGGAAGATATTTGTCAGATCATCCAAACGGTCGCGCGGCGACAGGGCTGCTCTTTTTTGATGGTGACCCATGATATTACTCTGGCATCGCAGATCTGCAATGAAATCTGCGTGATGCAGGACGGTGTGATCATTGAGCGGGGCACGACAGCAGAGGTGTTTGCCTCTCCAAAGGAAAAATTGACCCAGCATCTCATCCAAATTGGAACAGACGTTACCTCCTATTGGAAAGAGCATTATGACATATAGTTTTCCCATATCATGGCGGCTGAAAAGAAGGTAGTGCCTGACAGCAGGAACTGAGGGAGATGGATGTTACCGGCAAAAAAGCCGCTGGTTACATCTTGATCGATGCCGTTAAATCATTGGTAAAACAAGTACGGGACAAAAAGAAAGGTCGGGGCAATGCCCGGCCTTTTTGCGTTAAGGATGCTTTTGATATTTTCGCTTTGTGGCCATCCCGCCGCGAATGTGGCGTTGGGCCTTGTTGATCTCCAGAACCGTTTTCACTTCGTTGTATAATTCCGGGTTCACATATTTCAGCCGTTGACTGACGTCCTTATGTACGGTGGATTTACTGATGCCAAATTTTTTTGCGGCTTTCCGCACGGTAGCCTGACTTTCAATAATGTATTCTCCCAGCTCCACGGCGCGGGCTTCGACGACTCCCTTCACATAAAAACCCTCCCCTATTGGTTAGTCGTCCAATATATATGCGTCTCGGCTGTGAAATATCCGCCCGGTTTTGACGGCTTGATTTTGCGTGATTTTTCTCTTTTAAACGTCTTTGTGGCGAGAAAATGGGATCTTTCTTTCGAAAATCGTCTTTTCCCCTATTCTTTAGCGGTGTAATGTGATAAACTAAAAATAGCATATTTCATTAAGAAAGAAAGGTTCGAAACAATGACAGAAGAAACACAGCAGAAGCTGCGCCAGGATTTGCGGCGGATCGTCATTTTCTTCAAGTGGCTGGTATGCTCCATTTTGTCGGGCGCAGTTATTGGTTCTGTTGGCACATTATTTTTTTATTGCATGGACATTGCGACAAAGCTGCGGGAGGGAGACCCCTGGGTCATTTGGTTTTTGCCGCTGGCTGGGATTTTGATCGTGGGGATCTACAAGGTGTTCCACAACGAAAAAGACAGCGGTACCAATCTGGTGCTGGCTGCTATTCATTCCGGCGAAAACCTGCCGCTGCAGATGGCGCCGTCCATTTTCATTTCCACGGTGATCACGCATCTGTTTGGCGGCTCTGCCGGCCGAGAGGGCGCTGCGCTCCAGTTAGGCGGCAGTCTTGGCGCAGGATTGGGCAAGCTGTTTCGCTTTGACGAGAAGGATCAGAAGATCATGATCATGTGCGGAATGAGCGCCGCTTTTTCTGCGCTGTTCGGTACGCCTATGGCTGCCGCCATTTTTCCTATGGAGGTCGTCAGCGTTGGTGTCATGTACTATGTGGCGCTGGTGCCCTGTGTCATTTCTTCTTTGGTGGCCCACGGCATCGCTTCGTACTTTCATGTAGCACCGGAGTTATTTCCGCTGAAGGATCTTCCTCCGTTCTCGATTCCCAACGCTCTTCGGGTGACCGTGCTTGCCCTTGCTTGTGCTGGCGTCAGCATTTTGTTTTGCGTTCTGCTCCACACAGTGACGCACTTGTATCGCAAATGGCTCAAAAATCCCTACCTGCGTGTTTTTGTCGGCGGCTGTCTGGTGCTGGGGCTGACGTTCCTCGTACAATCGAGGGATTACAACGGTGCTGGAATGCAGGTCATTGCCAACGCAGTCAACAAAGGGCAGGCTATGCCGGCAGCCTTTTTGCTGAAGATGATCTTTACGGCCCTGACTCTCGGCGCTGGTTACAAGGGCGGCGAGATCGTCCCGTCTTTCTTTGTGGGTGCAACGTTTGGCTGTGTCCTTGGCGGGCTTTTGGGATTATCTCCAACGCTGTGTGCCGCAGTGGGCATGAGCGCCGTGTTTTGTGGTGTGACCAATTGTCCCGTGACTTCTTTGCTCATCAGCTTTGAGCTGTTCGGCTATGGGGGAATGCCCTTTTTCCTGCTGTCCATCGCCCTGAGCTATATGATGTCCGGTTACTTTGGCCTGTATGCGACCCAACGCATTCCGTATTCCAAGTTCCGGATCGAATACATTAACCGCAAAACACACTAATGGATGAGAAAGAGAGGATAACTTTATGGAATCATCAACATCCCTTTCTAAAGAACGATTTTTTCAATCCCCCCTTGCCGTGTGTTTGCTGGCACTGCTTTGCTGTGCTTTGTGGGGCAGCGCATTTCCCTGCATTAAAATTGGTTATCAGTGGCTTCATATCGAGGGGCCGGGCAGCCAGATTTTATTTGGCGGCTACCGCTTTTTTCTGGCAGGCATCTTCACCTTTTTGCTGGGCAGCCTGTTGGAACGGCGTGTTCTCCGGATGAAACGCAGTTCCATTCCCTTTGTTCTGGGGCAGGGATTATTGCAGACGACGATACAATATGTTTGCTTTTATATTGGTGTTGCCAATACAACTGGCGCAAAAGGTTCCGTCATCAATACCTCCAGCACCTTTTTTGCGATTTTCATTGCCCATTTTCTGCTGAAAAATGAAAAGATCACGTTGCAAAAGATCATCGGCTGCGTTATCGGATTTGCCGGGATCATCGTGATCAACCTGGAGCCGGGCGCCTGGGCAGGCGGTGTGGCGTTTTTGGGAGAGGGCATGGTGCTGCTGTCCTCCATTGCTTACGGCGCCAGCTCCGTTACACTGAAGCTGATCTCCCATCGGGAAAGCCCCGTTACCATCACAGCATTCCAGTTTTTGTTTGGCGGCGCAGTGATGATCCTTATCGGGCTCCTCTGCGGCGGCCAGATCACCGGCTTTACGCTGCCGTCTGTGCTGCTATTATTGTATCTGGCATTTCTGTCAACGGTGGCGTTCAGCATCTGGGCCATGCTGCTAAAATATAACCCGGTCAGCAAGATCACCATTTTCAGCTTTAGCATTCCTGTTTTCGGCGTGGCGTTTTCCGCATTGCTGCTGGGAGAGCAGATCTTCACGCTCCACAACCTGATCGCTTTGCTCCTGGTCAGCGCTGGGATCATCGTTGTAAACCTGCGCATCGGGCGAAAAAATACGCTTCAAAGCAGATAGCGCTGATAAGCGCACTTGCCATAGGATTTTTGGCAGGTGCGTTTTTTTATTTGGCAATGTTGCGTGCATTTTCGCATTTTTCGGGCACATGACCTGCAAATTTCCCCCGATAAACGAAGAAAAATGGGGAAGTATCCCGTTATTGAGAATTAACGCTCAGTAACAGATTGCATTTTGCGGGAAAATTCGATACAATGAAAGGTATCCAAAATGACAAAGAACGACAGGAGGTGAGCCAGGCTGAAACGAATTTTCATCGCTATCGTCAATGTGCTGGTGGTGTTGATCGGCATCACGTTTTTATCTTTTGCGCTGATGCACATCGGCCCCGGCGACCCGGCGGAAAAATATCTGGCCGGCGGCGATGGTAACAAGGGGATGGTTTCGGAAGAAGCCATAGCGGCCCAGCGAGAGAAATGGGGATTGGATAAGCCGTTTCTGGAGCAATATTTTACCTGGCTGGGCAATGCCTTCCGAGGCGACCTGGGCACATCCTATTCCACCGGCCGGCCGGTGCTTTCGGAGCTGATGAGCAAGATCGGTCCCACGGTTATCCTGTCGGTGGCGTCCATGTTTGTCATTCTTTTGATCTCCATCCCACTGGGGATCCTCAGTGCCCTGTATAAGGACGGCGTCATCGATAATTTTTGCCGGGTGTTTTCGTTTTTCGGCATTTCCTTGCCGTCGTTTCTCGTTTCGCTGCTGCTGCTTTATGTGTTCGGCGTGCAGCTAAATTGGTTTTCTATTATGGGCGAGGGCGGCATCAAAGGACTGATTTTACCCGTGGCGGTCTTGGCGTTCCAAAGTGCGGCTAAGCTGACCCGGCAGGTCCGGGCGGCAGTGCTGGAGGAACTGAACAAGCCTTACGTCCGAGGGGCCATGGCCAGAGGCATCAAAAAGAGCCGCATCCTGTTTCACCATGTGCTGCGCAACGCCATGATGCCGATCCTGACCCTTTCCGGTATTTATTTCGGGGTACTGCTGGGCGGCGCCTGCGTAGTGGAATCTATCTTCTCCTGGCAGGGTCTGGGGCAGTTGGCGGTATCAGCTGTAAAAAGCTCTGATTACCTGCTGCTGCAGGGCATCGTGCTGTGGATCGCGGTGCTGTATCTGGTGGTCAATTTTGCCATTGATGCGTCTTACGCTCTGCTGGATCCACGGGTAAGAAAGGGGGCGTCTGGCAAATGAGCTATCTTATCCCCCGAAAGACAAAAGAGAAGCGCCATACCCAGGCCGGCCTTTATGTGACGATCACGCTGTTGGCCATGTTGTTTCTGACAGCGCTTTTGGCGCCGATCCTTGCGCCTAATGACCCCTACCAGACAAATATCACTAACCAGTTAGCCGGACCCAGCAGCCAGTATCCTCTGGGCACAGACCAGCTTGGACGGTGTATCTTGTCCCGGATCTTGTACGGCGCAGAGACATCCCTGTTTTCCAGTGTCATCATTGTCGCCGCCGTATTTTGTATTGGCACAGCCCTCGGCATTTTGTCAGGCTATTTCGGCGGTGTGCTGGATCAGATCGTCAGCCGCATCACAACGATCTTCCAGGCGTTTCCCCGCATGATCCTGGCCATTGCTGTTGCCGGTGTGCTGGGTATCGGCATCCGCAACACGATCCTTGCGCTGTGCGCCGTTTATTGGACAGAATATGCCCGATTGTCCCGAAGCCTTGTGATGCAGTTAAAAAGCCGTACATTTTTAAAGGCGGCCCGTGTTTGCGGAGAGAGCCATCTGGGCATCATGGTACGCCATATCCTGCCCAATATTTTCCCCTCTATGATCGTCACCGCTTGTTTGGACATGGGCGTGATGATTATGGAGATCTCGGCCCTGTCGTTTTTGGGCATGGGCGTGGAAACGCCGATGGCCGAATGGGGTGAGATGATGAGTGCGGGACGAGCCTATCTGCAAACCAATCCCTGGCTGATCATCATTCCCGGTATCGCGATTTTTATTTCTGTCATGATCTTTAATCTGTTTGGAGAAAAACTGCGGGATCGTCTCGATCTCCGTTGAGCTCTCCCCGCAGTATGATGAATTGGCAGGACTTTATCTTGAAAGGAGTTTCCCAAATGAAACGTTCTACGACAAAAATGAAGAAAATTTTGGCCATTTGCCTTGCTGCAGCATCTGCAACTTCTGCTGTTGGTGTGCTGGCCGGATGTGGCGGCGCTGAAGAGAACACCGCTTCTACCGCGGCCAATACGGTGAACACAGATACAGACACAAAAACCATGACCTTTGGCGATTCGCAAGCGCCGACCAGCATGGATGTAGCCGATGGCTGGAGCAGCTGGTATACCTCCCGTTACGGCATCACGGAAACGCTGTTTACGCTGGATGAAAATCTGGCAGCTCAGCCCTACCTGTGTGAAAAGGCAGAGGCCAAGGATGACACCACCTGGGTGTTGACGCTCCGGGATGATGTGACCTTCCAGAACGGCGAAAAGCTGACAGCCCAGTCTGTTATGGATGCCTGGAACCGAACGATGAAGATCAATGCCCGGCTCAACGAGCTGCTGTATATTGAGAAGATGGAAGCAGACGGTCAAACGCTGACAGTAAAGACTTCTGAACCAGTGCCGGCGTTTACCTCCAGCCTGACCGAGCCGCTGTCTGGCGTCTATTATGTCAAAGAGGGCATGGATCCGGCCACAAATCCCACAGATCTTATCGGTACCGGCCCATATAAGGTGGTCAGCTATGATGTAAAGCAAAAGTGCGTTGTAGAGCGTTATGCGGATTATTGGCAGGGTGAGCCAGCGCTGGAAGGCGCCACCTTTAATATTATTGCCGATACCAGCGCTCTGGGCATGGCACAGCAAAATGGCGAGACCGATGTGTCCCTGACCATTCCGTCCACCAGTTTGTCCACCTTCGAAAATAACAGTGCGTTCGTTGTAGATGGCCAGACCGGTTCCAGAGGCCAGGTCATTTGGTTCAACTTCAAAAACGAGCTGCTCCAGGATAAGGCGGTCCGCCAGGCCATCAGTATGTCTATCGATAAGGACACCTATGCCAATACCCTGAACAAGGGCGCATCGGTTCCCGCAACGGCCCTGTTCCCAGATAACACAGCCTTCGGCGGTTCTTCTGTAAAAGGCTACAGCTATGACATAGGTGGGGCAAAGCAGGTGTTGGCTGACGCCGGTTACACAGATTCCGACGGCAATGGCATCTTGGATAAGGATGGCAAAGAGCTGTCCTTCGAACTTTGCACCTATACAACAAAGGCAGAACTGCCGCTGTTTGCCCAGGCCATGGCCGATTCCCTCAAGAGCATCGGCATCGAATTGAAAGTAGATGCCGGCGCCTATGATGCAGTTGTGGAAAAGCAGGGGAACGGCAAGTTTGACCTGATGCTGATCAGTATGACCATGTGCCCGACTGGTGATCCGCAGTACTTCTCTGACCTTGCCTTAAAGACAGGCGGCAGCGCCAACTACGGCGGCTATTCTAATAAAGATGTGGATAAGCTGATTAACCAGTTAGATCAGGAATTTGACGAGGAGAAGCGGAACGAACTGGCAGTGGAGATCCAGCAGAAGGTCATGGATGACGCCGGCTACATCGTCATCGGCCACGCAAAGTTTACCAATGTCCTGAAGAAGAACGTGCAGGATTGCCCGACTAATCCATCGGAGTATTACCTGCTCAACTACAAGACCACAATGACCAACTGATTTTTCTGTGCCAAAGGTTGTGAAAGAATTGCTGCAAGTCAACAAGTTATGCGTTTCCTATGGAAAGATCCCCGTGGTACAGGATGTGAGTCTACACCTGAAGGCAGGAGAGATCGCCGGTTTAGTAGGCGAATCCGGCTGCGGAAAAAGTACGCTGCTTCGCGCGCTGATGATGCTCAATGGCGATACGGCCCATGTGACAGGCGGCTCTATCTTGTTTTTGGGGCAGGATCTTGTACAGATGAACGAGGAAGCGCTGCGGCAGCTGCGAGGGGAT
Organism: Oscillospiraceae bacterium; assembly: GCA_029098185.1. Taxonomy (GTDB): domain Bacteria; phylum Bacillota; class Clostridia; order Oscillospirales; family Acutalibacteraceae; genus UMGS1071. The sequence goes on along the minus strand of JAQXNV010000063.1, from coordinate 6,057 downwards.
CAGATCAGCATGATCTTTCAGGACTGCGGTGAAGCCTGCGATCCCGTTAAGACGATCGGGTATCAGTTCTGGGAGACGATGAACAGCCACGGGAAAAAATATTCGAAGCGGGAGTGCAATGCGCAGGCATCAGACCTATTGCGTCAGCTTCGAATGCCAGAGCCGGAACGCATCTTAAAGAGCTATCCCTTTGAGTTGTCCGGTGGGATGAACCAGCGGGTCGGCATTGCCTTGGCTATGATCAACCACCCCAAATTGCTTTTGGCAGATGAGCCGACCAGCGCCCTGGATGTCACTGTACAGATGCAGGTGCTGCGGCAGCTTCACGACCTGCGAAATACCTACCAGACCGCCATGCTCATCGTGACGCACAGCATGGGTGTTGCGGCCCAGCTTTGCGATTTGATCGGCGTCATGTACGCCGGGCACCTGGTGGAGTGGGGCCCCTGCGGCGATGTGCTGGCCCATCCGGCACACCCATATACCAAAGCATTGATCGGCGCGATCCCCCAGGGAGATGGGCAGGATCTTGTAGGCATTCCTGGTCGGACGCCGGACTTTTCCCAGGAAATGATCGGTTGTCCCTATGGGCCCCGCTGCCCTTACGCAGCGGAAGATTGCCATCGGGAAATGCCGGCGGAGCAGACACGCCCAAACGGTCACTGGGTGCGATGCTGTCATCCGCTGGATCAGGAGGAGCTGTGATCATGGCACTGTTGGAAGTCAAGGGATTATATAAAGAATTTACTAAGGGCAAAACAAGATTTGCCGCCGTGGATCACATTGATCTGCAGGTGGAAGCAGGAGAATGCCTCGGGCTGGTAGGGGAATCGGGGTGCGGCAAAAGCACCACCGCCCAATTGATTTTGCATCTGCTGAAAGCGGATGGGGGAGAGATCTGGTTTGACAACAAGCTGTTAAAAAGCAACAGCGATATGAAGGAAGTGCGCAGCGATCTGCAGATGATTTTCCAAAACCCCGTCGATTCCTTTGATCCTCGCTGTACGCTGTTAAACGGCGTCAAACAGGGACTGCGATTTTTTGACAATCCCGGGAAAGATGAGTTGGACCGGCGGGCAAAAGACGCCATTTCCTTTGTGGGGTTAAAGGAGAGCTATCACAAGCGGCGCATCTGTCAGCTCAGCGGCGGTGAATGTCAGCGAGCGGCCATTGCCAGAGCGATTCTGGCACAACCGAAGCTCATCATTTGCGATGAAGCTACCAGCGCTTTGGACGTTTCTGTGCAGGCTCAGGTCATTGATCTGCTCAAGCGGCTGAAAGCGGAAAAGCAGATGTCGTATCTGTTCATTACCCATGATCTGATGCTGGCCCACGCCATGTGTGACCGCATTGCGGTAATGTATCGCGGAGAGATCGTAGAAAGCGGTACGGCAGAGCAGATTTTAAAATCGCCGGCTCACCCGTACACAAAGATGCTGCTGTCCTGTGTTTTGCCGCCAAGGGTAACAAAGGAGTTCCACTTTGTGGATTGCTCGCCGGTACGGCAAGAGGCATCAGGTGGCTGTAAGTTTTATGAATACTGTCCCAACGCATCAGCGAAATGCAGTGAAAACGCCCCTACGTTGGAAATGCAAAATGACCGTCAGGTAGCTTGTTTTTATCCACAGGAGCAGTAAAGTAAAAAACGTCTTTCCCAAATATGCGGAAAGGCGTTTTTTCTATCTTGCAGAAAGGTAAGTGACTGCATTGATTTTTAATTCTGGGCAACTGGGGAATTTTAACGTGACAATATCACGGAGCGAAAAAAGCATAGGGCGTATAATCCTATCATAAAAAAGAAAAACGACTTAGAAAACTTATTCTGATAGCGCTGCAAAGGAGAAAATACTATGAAAAAAATTGTCATTGTAGGGGGCGTCGCAGCCGGCGCAAGCTGTGCTGCCCGACTGCGCAGATTGGATGAGACAGCAGAGATCATCCTGTTAGAGCGCGGGGAGTATATCTCCTACGCCAATTGCGGTCTGCCATATCATGTTGGTGACGTGATCCGTTCTCGTGACGCTCTGCTGGTGACTAAAGCAGACGTAATGCTTCAACGGTTCAATATCGATGTCCGCACCCAAAATGAAGTGACTGCCATTCATCGGGAGACAAAAACCATCACCGTCAAAGATCTGGCACATGGGACAGTTTACGAAGAAAGCTACGATACCCTGGTGCTGGCTACAGGTTCCTCGCCGCTGCGTCCAAGCATTCCCGGTATCGAATCATCGAAGGTCATGACGCTTTGGACGGTCCCGGATACTGACCGGATTCGCGCGATGATCCAGCAGGGCGCCAAGTCTGCCGTTGTGGTAGGCGGCGGGTTTATCGGCCTGGAGACTGCGGAGAACCTGCGCCATGCTGGGTTGAAGGTGGCCGTAGCGGAGGCGCTGGACCAGGTGATGGCGCCTCTTGACCCGGAGATGGCAGCCATCCTGCATAACCATATCCGGGAAAATGGCATCGACCTTCATCTTTCGGACGGCGTGCGTTCCTTTACAGAGACGGAAACGGGTGTTGCGGTAACACTGAACAGTGGAACGGTTTTGCAGGCGGATCTGGTGCTGCTGTCTATCGGTGTGCGTCCCAACGGGATGCTGGCAAAAGAAGCCGGCTTAGAGGTCAACGAGCGCGGCGGCGTAGTGGTCGATGACCATATGCGCACCGCTGACCCGTCTATCTATGCTGTCGGCGATGTGATCGCTGTCAAGGAATTTGTGACCGGTGATGCTGCTATGATCGCATTGGCCGGTCCAGCCAATAAGCAGGGGCGGATTGCCGCCGATAATATTGCGGGACTGGACGCTGTTTATGAGGGCACACAGGGTACTTCTGTCGCAAAGGTGTTTGCGCTGACGGCGGCATCTACAGGACTAAGTGAAAAGAGCTTAAAGCGCAGGGGGATGATCTGGGGCGCGGATTACGAAAGGATCTTGATTACCCAGAACTCCCACGCTGGATATTATCCCGGCGCTACACCGATGTATTTAAAACTGCTGTTTTCTCCAGACGGGAAAAAACTATTTGGCGCACAGATCGTGGGAAGTGATGGGGTAGACAAACGGATCGATACCATCAGCGTGGTCATGCGACTGGGCGGCGGCGTGAAGGAACTAAAAAATCTGGAGCTTGCCTATGCGCCGCCGTATTCCTCCGCCAAGGATCCGGTCAATATGGCTGGATTCACAGCGGAAAATGTCATTCACCAATTGGTTACTTTTGCGCGGTGGGATGAGCCGGATACAAATCCCAACGCGGTGCTTCTGGATGTGCGGGAGGAAGCGGAAGTCATGTCCTATTCGCTTCCCAATGCGGCGAACATTCCTTTGGGGCAGCTGCGGAGCCGGCTGAAGGAATTGGATCCTAAGGCGACGTATCTGATTTTTTGCGCCATTGGTGTGCGTGGGTATAATGCCGCTAGGATCCTGATGCAAAACGGATTTTCCCATGTAAAGGTTTACCCGGCCGGGATCCGGTTCTATCGAGAGACGCACCCGGAAAAAGAAGAAACAGCAGACGTTCCGGTGAATGATCTGCCGGAAGAACAGCCTGCTGGCAAGGAGGAAACAACGATGAAGAAAATTTCCATTGACTGCTGCGGGATGCAGTGTCCCGGCCCGATCATGGAAGTCTATAAAGCGGTGAAAGATATGGAAAACGGGGAACAACTGGAAGTGATAGCTTCCGATCCTGGATTTTCCAAGGACGTAGTGTCCTGGTGTAGACGGACGGGGAATACGTTGATTTCTAACCGGAAGGAAGGGAGCGACTATGTTGCTGTCATTCAAAAAGGATCGTCTGCCGGCGATAAGCGTGACGGCAAAGAGACAGCACGACCTGACGGGCCCATCGTTAAAGATACACCGCAAGGAAAGACCATTATCGTTTTTGACGGAGACATGGATAAGGTGCTGGCAGCATTCGTCATTGCAAACGGCGCTCTTGCCATGGGCCGGCCGGTCACGATGTTCTTTACCTTCTGGGGATTGACAGCCCTTCGGAAAGAGGAAAAGCAGAACCTGCCTAAATCTATGATGGAAAAACTGTTTGGCGCCATGCTGCCCCGCGGTGCGAAGAAGCTGAAGCTGTCCAAGATGAATATGGGCGGCATGGGTACTGCCATGATGAAACGCATCATGAATGATAAGCGGATCGATTCTCTGGAGGATATGATGAAGAAAGCCATGGAAAATGGCGTAAAGATCATTGCCTGCTCCATGAGTATGGACGTTATGGGGATCCGAAAGGAAGAACTGATCGATGGCGTGGAGATCGGCGGTGTCGGTACTTATCTGGGCGATGCGGAAGAATCCAACGTAAACCTGTTTATTTAAGCAACGCATAAAGTACAAACGAAAAAAGCTGTGATGTACCGTAAAATTTGGCGGTCATCACAGCTTTTTCGTTAAGATGCCTGTAATTTGGAAAGCCCTTCTATATCGATCAACGCTATCGTTCCACGAGATAGCTTTACCAGACCTTCGCTTTGCAGATAGCGAAGCATTCGGGTGACGACTTCCCGGGCAGTTCCCAGATGGTTGGCGATCGTTTCATGGGTGATTTTCAGCACCGTGCTTTTTTCCACGGCGCTTTCTTCCAGTAGAAATCCGGCAATGCGCTTGTCCATTCGCTTCCACAAGATCCGCTCCATCAGCCACATGACTTCTGAAAATCGTGTAGCCATAATTTCGTTGGTATAGTTTGCCAGCGCAGCCGATTCTTTCATCACATCCTGATAAACGTCGGCTGGGATGATCCAAAAAGAAGTTTGGCTTTCCGCCTGGACGATCACATCAAATTGAATACTGTGCATCATGCAGGATGCAGAAAACAGGCAAATATCCCGATGAAACAAACGATAGATGGTGATCTCCCGTCCTTCGTCAGATAGGATATATGCCCGTAGCTGACCCTGTTCTACCAGAAGCAGTCCGGTGCAGTTTATGCTGCCATTATGCACAATGGTGCCTTTTTCCACAGAGCGGGGGATAGCTGCAGAAATAAGGCGTGTCTGCTGCGTTTTTGTCAGTTGATCCCACATAGGGAAAAAGTCCTTAACATTCATTATGCTCTCCTCTTTTGCCGGTATATCCTGTTTCGGAATAACCGTGTAAGCCATAGAACCCATTAGAAGTTTTTTCTTTAGTAAGTTTATCATAAAATTCTTGAATATGGGGTGTCAGCTTTATTTTGTTTATGCTTTATATTTTGTGTAAATTCGTTTATATACGATCATTAGAACAGGAAGTCCAATAACACAATCTGCAGCGATCAGAAAAAGAGCGACGATTTCATTCCATAATTCAATAAATGTAGATAACCATAACGGCAATGAAAAAACAAGCCACATTAGTCCGTTGGCTCGGTTATAAGCTGAAACATCAGCAATTTCCGATTCTTCTACGGTCGAACCTGCCCAAAACCACATTGGCTTTTTTCTGTTCCATGCATAGATCCCAATGATGGTAAATACAGCGCTGCATGGTACCATAATAATGAACCATACTATATCTTCCATAAATATCCTCCTTCATCAAACTCCAGTTCATAAAATCTTTAATGAAATTCATTATACCATTACCATCATCAACGGTGTTTCTATTTACAGTTGCACCTTCACTAAAGTGCACATTCTATCATTTAAAAGGGTATGCACTTTCAAACGATAGGAAAATCAAAAAGCGATAGATATGTTCCCAGATACACATCTTTTCACCAAAAAGAGAAAGTCATCCCTTCTTGTGTAGCACTATTCAACGATAATCCTCTAAAAAGCCTTGTGTTATAAGAAATCATTTTGTAGTTATCAATCAGACGCGATTTCGTACCATCAGGAATAGGCTTCGACTCCACAAGGCGAATCAGAATATCGCGATCTGTTTCGGTCAGCAAGAGCTTGTACCGTTCATCGCCTACTTCATACTCATTTTTCAAGAGCATATTATCGATACGCCTAGAATTGATTGTGGTATCTTCTGGATGCTGAATGGCATAATCTCTCAGCGCCAGAAGCAGCAAGGTCAGCGTCGTCATTCTCTGCTGTCCATCAATAAT
>JAQXNV010000062.1 GCA_029098185.1 Oscillospiraceae bacterium | reverse complement strand
TCGTGATGTAAAGGATAAACCCCCTCACATCGAGGGGGTTTTCTCTTTGCAGGGTATCACGGAAGTATCTGCCCAGCGGCAGTTCTTGCTATGGTAACCCCTCAGTCGCAACTGCGTTGCGCCAGCCCCCCTACAAGGGGGGCCGAGAATCGGCTTAGCGCAAGGGGGCTTTCCCCACTTTTTGGTTGACATCTCCCCACAGGTTTACTATAATAAAAAGGATACGGAAACACGTCTTTCAAGTGGATCCAACTAGCATATGGAAAGGAATGGTCCTGCGGCGCCCGGCGCCAAAGACCGCGGAAAAATCTATGAGCAATGCAATTAAACTGACAAAAGAAGGTTTGGAATCTCTGGAGCAAGAGCTGGAAGAACTGAAATCGACCAAACGGAAAGAAATTGCTGAAAAGATCAAGGTTGCGCTTTCCTTTGGCGACCTTTCGGAAAACAGCGAGTACGACGAAGCCAAAAATGAGCAGGCCATCATGGAGGCCCGTATTGCCGATCTGGAAGCCATGCTCAAAAATGCCGAAGTCATCGACGAGACGGCCATCGACACCGATAAAGTGAGCATCGGCGCCCGGGTGCTGGTCCGTGTGCGCAGACCCTCCGGAGAGGAAATGGAAAAGGAATACCGCATCGTCGGCTCCAACGAAGCCAATCCGAGAGAAGGCCGCATCTCTGACGAATCTGCCATCGGCAAAGCCCTTATCGGCACCGCCATGGGCGATCATGTAGAAGTTGAGGTGCCGGCGGGTCTCATGCAATATGAGGTCCTTTCCATCATGAAATAAACCGGGATTGTGCCTTTGGACGGCACCAGGCGGCGTGGCACAAGGTCCGCCGCCTTTGCTGTTTTGGGGAGTCCAATTAAATTGTAGCAGGGAGAACGTATCTTATGAGTGAAAATCAAAAGGAAGTCCGCGCCGCAAAGCCGGAGCAGGACATCAACGAATTACTGCAAATCCGCCGGGACAAGCTGGCGTCATTGCAGGCAGAGGGCAAGGATCCATTCCAGATCGTCAAGTTCGACGTGACCCACCACAGCCAGGAGATCAAGGATCAGTTCGATAAGCTGGAGGGTCAGCAGGTGACCATCGCAGGCCGGATGATGTCTAAGCGGGTCATGGGTAAAGCATCCTTCTGCCATGTCCAGGATCTGCAGGGAACGATCCAGTCTTATGTGGCCAGAGACGCCATTGGCGAGGACGATTACAAGGGCTTTAAAAAGCTGGATGTAGGCGATATTATCGGCATCACCGGCGAAGTGTTTCAGACAAAGACCGGCGAGATCTCTGTCCGGGCAACAAAGCTGACCCTTCTCTCCAAAAGCCTGCAGATCCTGCCGGAGAAGTTCCACGGCCTCACCAATACCGATCTGCGGTATCGGCAGCGGTATGTGGACTTGATCATGAACCCGGAGGTCAAGGATACCTTTATCAAGCGTTCCAAGATCCTCAGCGCTATCCGGACTTATCTGGGCAGCCAGGGCTTTATGGAAGTCGAGACGCCGATCCTGGTTTCTAATGCCGGCGGCGCAGCAGCCCGTCCCTTTGAGACCCACTTTAACGCCTTGGACGAGGACCTGAAGCTCCGCATTTCTCTGGAGCTGTACCTCAAGCGGCTCATCGTCGGTGGTTTAGAGCGTGTTTATGAGATCGGCCGTGTGTTCCGCAACGAGGGTCTCGATACCCGCCACAATCCGGAATTTACGCTCATGGAGCTGTATCAGGCTTACACAGATTATCACGGCATGATGGATCTGACCGAAAATCTGTACCGCTATGTGGCCCAGACCGTTCTGGGGACAACCACCATCACCTACAACGGCATCGAGATGGATCTGGGCAAGCCCTTTACCCGGATGACCATGGTGGAAGCGGTGAAGAAGTATTCCGGTGTAGATTTTGATGAGATCCATACGCTGGAAGAAGCCAGAGCGGCGGCAAAGGAACATCATCTGGACTATGAGGAGCGCCACAAGAAGGGCGATATTCTCAATTTGTTCTTCGAGGAGTTTGTGGAGGAGCACCTGATCCAGCCGACCTTCATTATGGATCATCCTGTAGAGATCTCGCCGCTGACGAAGAAAAAGCCGGACAACCCCGATTACGTCGAGCGGTTTGAGTTCTTTATGAACGGCTGGGAGATGGCCAACGCTTACTCCGAGCTCAATGACCCTATCGACCAGCGGGAGCGGTTCAAGGCGCAGGAAGAGCAGCTTGCGCAGGGCGACGAGGAAGCCAACACCACCGACGAGGACTTCCTCAACGCGCTGGAGATCGGTATGCCGCCGACTGGCGGTATCGGCTTTGGCATCGACCGTATGTGCATGCTGCTCACCGACAGCAGCTCCATCCGTGACGTTCTGCTGTTCCCAACGATGAAGTCCCTGGACGGCGGCGCAAAGAAGAATGCCGCCAACAACGAGACCCAGACCGCCGCTCCGGTGAAGGAGGAGCCCATCGACTTCTCCAAGGTGAAGATCGAGCCGCTGTTTGAGGAGTTGGTCGACTTCGACACGTTCAGCAAGTCTGATTTCCGTGCCGTGAAAGTCAAGGATTGCGTAGCCGTGAAGAAGTCCAAGAAGCTGTTGCAATTCACACTGGACGACGGCACCGGCACCGACCGCACCATCCTCTCCGGCATCCACCAGTATTACGAGCCGGAAGAGCTCATCGGCAAGACCTGCATCGCCATCGTCAACCTGCCGCCGAGAGCCATGATGGGCATCGACTCCTGCGGTATGCTGATCTCCGCCGTCCACGAGGAGGAAGGAGAGGAAAAACTCCACCTGCTGATGGTGGATAATCATATTCCGGCAGGTGCCAAGCTGTACTAAGCGGTAAAATTTCACGACAATAAACGAACCACCTCTGTGATTACGGGGGTGGTTTTCTTATGGGATGGTCACGTTGCAGAGTACAGACAGGGCAGCAAGTGTTATTTTTTTGAAAAATGTGGACAAATGACTAGACGTTATTTATCAATCCATGTATAATAGAAAAAACGTATTTTTTACAACATAGTGCATAGATAATGTCACTTCAATGGAGA
>JAQXNV010000061.1 GCA_029098185.1 Oscillospiraceae bacterium | reverse complement strand
GACCAAACTTACGGTTACAGACGGATGTGGAAGTGGCTCAGAAAAGCAAAGAAAATAAAGAGAAACCTGAAAACAATCCTAAGAATCATGAAAAAAAATGATCTTCTGTCAGATATACGCCGTCCACGAAAATGGAAACAGATGGGGAATCAAGTACATCGTTATGAAAATTTGCTGAATCATCAATTTAATGCAGACAAACCGAATCAGAAGTGGGTAACGGATGTAACAGAATTCAGTCTGTTTGGAGAGAAACTGTATCTCTCACCGATTCTCGACCTGCACAGCAGCGATCTGGTAAGCTATACAATCTCAGACCGGCCCGTTTTGAACATGGTAACAACTATGCTGGAAAAGGCTTTTGAGAAGATACCGGATGGAACAAATCTGATTCTCCATTCTGATCAGGGCTGGCAATACCAACACAAACAGTACCGGCAGATGCTTCGGCAGAAAGGCACTCGGCAGAGCATGAGCCGAAAAGGGAACTGTCTGGACAATGCCGTCATGGAAAACTTTTTCGGTTTGCTCAAAAGTGAATTGCTTTATCTGCAAGAATTTGATTCTATGGATCACTTTAAGCGAGAATTGATTGATTATTTGGACTATTACAACAACTGTCAGATCAAGGTAAAACGAAAGGGCTTGCCGCCTGCTCTTCACAGACAACAAGCCCTTTCGGCTACTTGAACAATTTTTATTTCAAAACATCGTCTAACTTTTTGAGGTCATTTCACTCCGCTTCAGAATACCGGCCTTTTTATTTTGAAAATGAGAGAGGATTATGCCCCAAAGAACAAGTGCAAATCGTCCTCCACAGTAGTGATCCCACCGATGCCAAACTGCTCTACCAACACTTTTGCCACGTTGGGGGAGAGGAAAGCCGGCAATGTGGGGCCCAGATGAATATTCTTCACACCCAGCGACAGAAGCGCCAGCAGAACAATGCAGGCTTTCTGCTCATACCAGGCGATGTTGTAAACGATGGGCAGATCGTTAATATCCTCCAGCCCAAAAACTTCTTTCAGCTTCAACGCGATCACCGCCAGCGAATAGGAGTCGTTACACTGACCAGCATCCAATACGCGAGGAATTCCGCCGATGTCACCCAGATCCAGCTTATTATATTTATACTTAGCACAGCCTGCAGTGAGGATCACCGTATCACCGGGCAGTGCTTTTGCAAAGTCAGTGTAGTAATTTCGCGACTTCTGGCGGCCGTCACAACCTGCCATCACCACAAACTTTTTAATGGCGCCGGACTTGACTGCATCCACCACCTTGTCCGCCAGCGCCAAGACCTGATTGTGGGCAAAACCGCCCACAATGGTACCGGATTCCAGCGCCGTAGGTGCTTTGCACTGCTTTGCCTGCTGGATGATGGGGGAGAAATCCTTCTGCTGCCCTTCCGGCGCATCTGCAATGTGGCGGCAACCCGGATACCCTGCCGCACCAGTGGTGTACATCCGCTCCTGATAGCTGGCTCCCTTTGGCGGCACGATGCAGTTTGTGGTAAATAGGATAGGTCCGTTAAAGGACGCAAATTCCTCTTTCTGCTGCCACCAGGCATTGCCGTAGTTACCCACAAAGTGAGGATACTTTTTAAATGCAGGGTAGTAATGGGCAGGAAGCATTTCGCAGTGAGTATAAACATCTACGCCGGTGCCCTCTGTCTGCTGGAGCAGTGCTTCCAGGTCGGACAGATCATGACCGGAAACAAGAATGCCCGGGTTATCACGAACACCAAGCTGTACCTCAGTGATTTCCGGATTGCCAAAGGCTGCGGTGTTGGCGCTGTCCAGCAACGCCATGGCATCTACACCGAATTTGCCCGTTTCCATCGTCAATGCGATCAGATCGTCAATGGTGAGGGAATCGTCCAGCGTTTTCGCAAGAGCACTCTGCAAAAATACGTCGATGGCACTACTTTCAGCCCCCAGTGCATTGGCGTGTTTTACATACGCCGCCATGCCCTTGAGGCCGTAAGTAATCAGCTCACGGAGACTGCGGATGTCCTCATTTTCCGTGGCCAAAACGCCAACAGACTTGGCCTTTTCCAACATGACAGACCAGTCGTCTGATGTCCATGTGGCGGCGTCGGACAGGGATGATTTATCGGAAAGCGATGATGATAACTGATCCCGCACGGCAATGGTCTTACCGATTGCATCCGCGATGGCATCGTCGTCGAAATTAGCATTGGTGATCGTAATGAACAGATTGGTATTCACCAGACGGTCCACCTGGCTGTCCACCAATTTTCCCTCAGCCCGCAATGCGGTGGTGATCTGAGAAAGCCCCTTTGTTACATAAAGAAGCAAATCCTGTAAACCGGCTGTTTCCGGCTGTTTGCCGCAAACGCCAACCTTGGTACAACCGGTGCATCCGGCAGTTTCCTGACATTGATAACAAAACATTGTATGATCCATTTCCTTTCCTCCAATTTCATTGGGATACCGCTATGGTATCAGAAATGAATCACAAAAATCCGTAACATAGGATACAGATTTCAAAAAAATTCTACAACAATTGGCGCAGCGCATCCATCTGCAAAAGCGTGACCTGTCGCCCCTTAACAGCAATCAGCGACTCCCGCTGCATCTTCATCAGTTCCCGGGACAGCGACGGCCGTGTGACACCCAGATAATCGGCTAGCTGTTCCCGATTGAGTGGCAGCGTCACCATTTGGCCGGAGTGCTCCTGCTGGAACAGATAGCTCACGATTTTCTGCCGCAAAGTGGGGCGGGAAAGGAGTTGGACTTTACGATTTAAAAAATATGTTTTTTTCGCAAGAATAGACAGCATATTTTGGATGAGCTGCGTGTGGTAATTGCAATTTTTCCCGCAGGTTTCATAGAAAAAGGATTTGGGGATTTCCAGCACCGTTGTGTTTTGCGACGCTATACTATAACAGGGGTAGGGATGATCCTGAAAAAAGAGAAACACCTCGCCGAATAATTGTCCCGGGCGCTGGAATACGTTGATGATGATCCGACTGCCACCGGAAAAATCCTGACAGATCTCCACACTGCCTTCCAGCAAAACGTACAAATATCGAGGCGTATCGCCATTGTGAAAGAGGATCTGCCCCTTTTGATAGGTGACGATTTTCCCGGTACTGCATTGGAGACAACTGGTGATCCCTTCCGGTGGAATGTTCCAAAACAGGGGACAAGAAGATAGCACCATCATGTCATTGCCCTCTCCATTCTGCGTGAGAAAACGCTTTTGTGACCTGCTGTTTTACGTCCTGCAAAATAGGTTCCACATCAGTAGACAGTAATTTCATGTTGTCACCTCATTTGATTTTTCTTTTGCCAATGCAAAGATTTCTTCGATGTAAAGTGCAGTTGCGTTGATCGTCGAAACGGGCAAATCGCAGACTGCAAACATCTGGGGGAAGTGGCCGTAAATGGTTTTTCCATCAGGATCGCCTTTCTTTCATAGATTATTTCTTTAGAAGTAAAATATTCTCCACATACTCTGTCTGATGTCTGCCATAGTCGTATAACTAAATTATACCAAAAAATCGCTGAAGCCGCACGACCTCAGCGATTTTTCTTAGGGGAGTTTTTTATAGCCCCTTTTAGTTCATTATTTTCTAATTACCGATAAGCAATAAACGCATTGCACATAGCGATTATAGCTTACTTGCAGATCAGCTCGCCATGCTCAACATCAATGGTGAGCGTGTCTCCGGCATGGAGATCACCGCGGAGAATCGTGCGGGCCAGCAGCGTTTCCACGCTGGACTGCAGGTAACGACGCAGCGGTCTTGCGCCATACAGCGGATCATACCCGCGCTCAATGATCAATGTTTTTGCTTCTGGCGTAATAACAAGGTTCAGTGAACGGTCAGCCAAACGCTTGCGGAGCGACTCAGTCATGATGTCGATGATACCCGTCAGATTTTCCTTCGTCAGCGGACGGAACATGATGATCTCATCCAAGCGGTTGAGGAATTCCGGACGGAAAGAGCGATGGAGCTCGCCCATTACGGCGTCTTTTGCGCTTTGGGAAATACTGCCGTCAGCTTCAATGCCGTCCAGCAAATATTGGCTGCCGAGATTGGAAGTCAGGATAATGATCGTGTTCTTAAAGTCCACAGTACGGCCTTGAGAATCGGTGATCCGGCCATCGTCCAGAATTTGCAGCAGAATATTAAAGACATCTGGGTGCGCTTTTTCGATCTCATCAAAGAGAACGACACTATACGGCTTCCGGCGGACTGCCTCTGTCAGTTGGCCGCCCTCATCATAACCGACATACCCTGGAGGAGCACCGATAAGACGGGATACCGAGAATTTTTCCATATACTCCGTCATGTCGATGCGGACGATATTATGCTCATCATCAAACAGACACTCTGCAAGAGATTTTGCAAGCTCTGTCTTGCCAACACCGGTGGGGCCGAGGAAGAGGAAAGAGCCAATGGGCCGATTAGGATCTGCAATACCGGCACGAGAGCGAAGGATCGCTTCTGTAACCTTTTGCACTGCCTCATCCTGTCCGACTACACGGCGATGGAGATAGTCGTCCAAATGGAGCAGTTTTTCCCGCTCACCTTCCATGAGCCGTGCCACCGGAATTCCCGTCCAGCGGGCTACCACACTGGAGATCTCTTCTTCTGTAACGGTATCGTGCACCAGGGCGTTTTGCTTGGATTCCTCAGAGAGTTCTTCCGCTTCCTCCAGCTCCTTTTCCAGCGCTGGCAAATCGGAGTACCGCAGCTTCGCAGCCTTTTCATACTCGTAATTGAGCTGGGCGTTTTCAATGTCTGCGTGCATATGCTCAATCTTTGCTTTCAGCTCTTTTACGCTGTCGACTGCTTTCTTTTCCTTTTCCCAAAGGGCTTTCTGTGCGTTAAAGGTCTCTTTCAGGTTTGCAAGCTCTTCCCGCAGCTTCTCCAGTCGATCATGACTCAACTGGTCTTCCTCTTTCTTCAGTGCCATTTCTTCAATCTCAAGCTGCATGATCTTACGGCGCAGACTATCCAGTTCTTCCGGCATAGAGTCAATTTCTGTACGCACCTGCGCACAGGCCTCATCGACCAAGTCGATGGCTTTATCTGGCAGGAACCGGTCGGTAATATACCGGTCGGAAAGTGTGGCCGCCGCTACCAGGGCATTATCATGGATGCGGACGCCGTGATAGACTTCATAGCGCTCTTTCAGACCACGCAGGATCGAGATGGTGTCCTCTACCGTTGGTTCATCTACCTGTACCGGCTGGAACCGACGCTCCAAAGCTGCATCTTTCTCGATATATTTCCGATACTCGTCCAGTGTTGTGGCGCCAATACAGTGGAGCTCGCCTCTAGCCAGCATAGGCTTGAGCAGATTGCCGGCATCCATGCTGCCTTCTGTTTTGCCGGCACCGACAATGGTGTGCAGCTCATCAATAAACAGCACGATCCTGCCTTCACTGCGGCGAATTTCCTCCAGGACCGCTTTCAGACGCTCCTCAAATTCGCCCCGATATTTTGCGCCGGCGATAAGCGCGCCCATATCCAGCGAGAAGATGGTCTTATCTTTTAATCCATCGGGCACGTCGCCGCGGACGATCCGCTGCGCAAGTCCTTCGGCAATGGCGGTTTTACCAACGCCAGGCTCACCGATGAGGACTGGATTATTCTTTGTTTTCCGGGACAGGATCCGGATCACGTTTCGAATTTCGCTGTCTCTGCCAATGACAGGATCCAGCTCATTTTTTCTGGCACGCTCCACCAGATCGGTACCGTATTTGCCCAGGGCATCGTAGGTGCCTTCTGGATTATCACCGGTTACCGGCGCGCTTTTAATTTTGGAAAGCTCCTGCAAAAAGGCGTTTTTCGTAATGCCGTGATCGGAAAGCATCTTTTTCACGGCCGGCGTACCAGAGGCAAAAATACCCAGCATCAAGTGTTCCACAGAGATGTAAGCATCACCCATGGATTTTGCCTGTTTTTGCGCTTCGGACAGCGTTTGATCCAGTTCTTTCGAGAGGTAAACCTCGCTCTGGCTGCCAAGGGTTGGCAGCTGCGAGATGGCCGTATCCAGCTCGGACAGCAGGGCGTTATTATTGACACCCATTTTCCCAAATAACGATGGGATCAAACCACCATCCTGATCGATCAGCGCATACAGCAGATGCTCTGGCATAATGGTAGAATTGCGGTTCTCCTGAGCCATAGATTGGGCTGTTTGGATCGCCTCTAAGCTTTTTTGTGTAAATTGTTGACCATTCATCATATACGATCCCTCCTTAAATGAGAATTGCTGTTTGATGCAAATGGTTGTAATATGCGATCTCTACACTGCGGCTGTCGGCTCGCCCGCAAAGATAATTCTTTAACTGGCGGTCAAACAGCGTAATGTAATCCGAAATTGCCTGTGCCAGTTCTCCTGTGGTGCAATCACGGTTAGGAATAGAGATACTGCGGACAAATTTTCCGTCATACAGCGCGTAGTGAATTTCCGATTGAAGCATGGGCGCCAGATGCGCATCTTCGATCTGCTTCCACAGCCGGAAGAAAGAGGTCATCCTATGGATCAGATCCTGAGACTGGGTCCGGAATAAAACACTCAATCTGCCAATGGCATCACCATCGCCGCGATCCAGTTCCACTTCATATTTTACCGTCGGACGGTATTTGTATTCCAGAGAGCTTTTTAGGGACATACTCTGGGAGTTCGGCGCAAAGAACGGCACGATCTCCTGTGACGGGGTCATGAGCTGTTCGATGGCGGAAAGCACCTCGCTGATGCGGCGTTCAGGCGTCGTATAGTTGACATACTCCGCTAAGATCTGGTTGACTAGGTTGGAACGGGAGGTGCCGGATTTGTGTGCCAGCAGATCAATTTCCCGCACAACATCTTCATTGAGCATAAGGCTATATAATGTTTTTCCCAAGCGGATCCTTCCTTTCTCTTACAGGCAGATTCAGGAACGTCATAAAACTGCCTGCGCAAAATAAAAGCATCGCAATTGATTCTTTGCTATGGTTCTATTATACCACAAGCTAAACTTTTGTCAATAGTTTTATATAATTTTATCTACAAATTATATTTTATTTTTAAAAAGTTTTCTTTTTATCCCCAAAATAGCTGGCTTTATTCCTCTTTTGATCCAAAAATCAATGCACATCCTCTCACTGCCATAGAAAAAAGCTCTCCGAGATAGGAGAGCCTTTCCCTATGGAGATGGGGGAGAGAAGGAAGATTTCCCGGGAAACATTAGGACTTCTTCCAGCCAAAGAGCATCAGGAACTTCTCCCAGATGGAGGGATCGGCCTGCTCAGTGGGTGTATCCTCCGGTTCCGGAATCGCGATGCTTCCGGTTTTGATGACAAATTGTACCGACTCCACTGCTTGATTTCTGCTGGAGACAAAGGATTCTGGAGCACTGTCGCCACCTGTAATGGTTTTTAGCAGTTCATCAATCTGATCTTCCACTTTCTGGTCCATATCCTTTGTTTCGTCCTTCATTTCCGCAGTGCCGTCTTGCAGTTCGCCAGCGCCATCCCGCAAAGCGACAATCCCGGCAAGAAGCTCCGCAACACCGTCATCCAGTTTGCCGGTACCATCCTTTAAGCTGCCGGTAGCATTGTAAAAATCTACTAATCCGGAAAGCAAGTCAGAGGTACCGCCATAAAGGGAATCGCTGCCGTCACTTAATTTTTTTGCACCTTGGGCCAACTGCGCAGAACCATCGGTCAACTGGTCATAGCCGGAAAGGATCTGTGCCACGCCGCCGGTGTAGCTGTTGATCCCCGTATCCAGTTTGCCGTATTCCGTAACTAACTGGTCGATCGCTCCAGACAATTCCGACATCTGGTAGACCATGGTAGCGAGGGAATCGGACAACTGCTGAATTCCGGCATCGATCTTTTGGTAGTTGGTTTTCAGCGCTGTTGCGCCATCGAGCAGATTTTGCAACCCAGACTGCACCGTTCCCAGATAAGCACCCATGCCATCGATGGCGGCGTTGCTGCCAGCAAGCAGGGAGGAAACCTGAGAGAGCTGTTCGATCTGCGCCTGGAGCTGCGCGATCTGCTGCGGGTCACCGCCAGCTTGCTGTAAAGCAGCAACTTGAGAACGGAGCGTTTCGACCATCTGCGAAATATTCTGCGCTGCCGCAGCATTGCCAGCATACAGCGCATCAATATCGAGGCCATTCTGGGCCATAGCTGCTTTATAGGAAGCAAAGCTTACCTGTTGCTGAAGGGCAGAGGCCCCACTGACCAACGCTTGGATGCCGCTTTGTATCTGCCCAGAACCAGCAACCAATTCATCCAGTTTGCCGCTGGTTGCAGACACGTTGGCAAGAGACGATTGGATCTGCTGCAAAGCGCCCTTGATCTGTGCGGAGCCTTGCGTAAGGTTAGCGGACTGACTATCCAATTGCTCCAGACCATCCTGCACCTGAAGGATGCCATCATTTAACGCTTTGGCACCCTGTTCCAGAGAATCAGCGCCTTTTTTCAACGCAAAGGTACCGCTCTGGAGGGCAGTCCCGCCATTATTCAATTGCGAAGCGCCGATTTGCAGCGCCGCGGCACCATCCATCAACTGCCTAGTCCCGTCCGGTAACTTGCTCTGGGCGCCATCTTCCAGTGTTTCTGTGCCGTCCTTCAGTTTTGAAGCACCGTCATCTAACTGCGAAATGCCATCCTGCAGTTTTTTCACCTGATCCATCAGCTTTTTATCATCCACCTCTACATTCATATTGAGGCGAATACCATTGATAGAGATCTCCTTCATCTCAAAGTTCGTCACATCTGCCGTAATGGTAATGTCTGTTTTCTTCCCAGGCAAGATCGTATAGGTCAGTTGTTTGTCTGAACCAACATTGGCTATCGTGGCGTCATCCGCTTTGATCGTTTTGGCTTTTTCGCTATCCAGCGTGACGGTAGCCTGTAGTGCGTAGTCATCAAAGAAATTGCCTTTGCACGCTGGATTTTTCCGGATTGCCATGGTGATTTTCAGCGCACCGCTTTTTCCGGCCAATTCTTCCGCTGTATATTCTTTTCCATCTAAGTAATAGTGGAACGAAAAGGTCCACGGCAGTTCCATCTTGTCTAATTTGCCCTCATAGTAGAGCTTTCCCGCTTTTGTCGTAATGGTGATCTTTCCGTTGTCCTGATGGATCTCATCGGAGGATGTCATGTTCCGCAATGCAGAGTAGGTGCCGTAATCGATGATCTGGCCATCTTGCTTCATCTCAAAGCTATTGACCACATACCCATCGGAAACCTTCCCGTCGGAAGCTAAATTAGCATAGACGACTTCCTCCTTTGGTGTATTGGCAGTGTTTTGCGTGTTCTGCCCTTGCTTTTGCGCTGTTTTTTTAGAGGTCGTCGTTTCTGATTGTTTAACTGTCGTTTCTGCGGCAAATGCTGTTGCGGAAGAAACAGAGCTTACCAGTAAGGCGGCAGTTAAAATGACCACCAATGTTTTCTTTCCAAGTTTTGCAGATGGATTATGCTTCATGAGAATCATGCCTCCTAAAGATTCGTTGGATGCCGGAAGAAGCTCCGGGCGATTTTTTCTTTCGGATGATGAGCCGGTCAAAGAGATAGAGCAGTCCGGGCAGAACCAGCAGGACGATGATGAGGGAACAAATCGCGCCGCGGCCGATGAAAATACCGAGCTGAGCCAGAAGCTGATTGGAGGAAAGGTATCCCAACAGCAGACCAACAACGGTAAGAACACTGCCCGAGGTCAAAATTGAAATGGTCACGTCGGAGATCGTTTGAACGACAGCGTCTTTTTTCGGTAATCGCTCCCGGTTCTCTTTATAGCGGTCCGTCATCAAAATTGCGTAGTCAACAGTTGCGCCAAGCTGAATGGAACTGATGATCAAATAAGCAATATAGAAGATGGTAGACCCGGAGAAATAGGGGATAGCCAAATTGATCCAGATAGCTGTTTCGATATTCAGCACCAGGATAACAGGCAAGATGATGGAGCGCAAGGTGATGAGCAAAACGAGAAAGACTGCCGCAATGGCAACCAGATTGACCTTGAGCATATCCTGTGTGACCGTTTTCATCAGGTCATAGGTGCTCACGCCCTCGCCGGCCAGATAATAGCTGCCCGGATAATACTGCTCCGCGATCCCTCGAACCTGCTCTACCAGAGAGAAAGTCTCCTCGCCCTCATATTCGGCGTCGATATTGAGGACCATGCGGCTGTAGTGGTCAGACTGTAGCTGTGCCAGCGTATCTGCGTCTAGGTATTCTTTTGGAATTTCTGCGCCGACCGTATCCACATAAGAAATCACATCCGAAACCTGTGGCAACTCTTGCAGTGCATTGGAAAGCGCTTTTTCCTGAGACAGATCTCCTGTAGGAACCAACAGAACATAGGTGTCGTTTTTTCCAAACACATCTTCGATTTTTTGGGTATCGGAACCAAGCTGCGTGTTGGTACCAAAAATGTGAGAGGATCCATAATAATAATCATTGGAATTGGAAGCCAGATAAGCCGGTACAATGGTCAGCACGAACACACAAGCCAGGGGAATGGTCACATGGGATACCAGCTTTCCAAATCGCTTGAAACTGGGCAGGAAGGGGCGGTGCGTCGTTTTGTCGATCCATTTATAGGTGATCAAAATCAGAGAAGGCATAAAGACAAATACGGTAATCAGGCTGATCGCGACGCCTTTTGCCAGCGCCAACCCCAAGTCCGGCCCAATGCGGAACTGCATCAGCACCAGCGCCAAAAAGCCGATGACCGTCGTCAGCCCACTGGATAGAATCGACGTCGTCGATTTGCATAGGGCATTGACCATAGCTTCCTTGACATTGCTGGTTTCTTTTCGGCACTCCTCAAAACGATGCAGCAGAAATACGGAATAGTCTAGGGAAACGGCAAGCTGCAACACGTTTCCTGCGGCATTAGTCACAAAAGAAATTTCGCCAAAAATCAAATTCGTGCCGCCGTTGATGGCGATGGCGACACCAAGTCCCAGCAAAATGATCAGGGGATCCAGCCAGGATCGGGTGGTGAAGATCAGAACCAGTAACACAAACAAAACGGCGATGATCGTAATGACTTGAATCTCTGCCACTGTGCTTGTGGTAGAAACAGCCGTAGACACTGATGAGCCGCTCATGGCGTTGTCCTCTCCGATGATCTGTCGAATCGCATCGACAGCGGAAATACGGCTTTCTTCTTTAATGGCCACCGTGAACAGGGCAGACTGGTCTTTATAATACGTTTCGACTAGATCCGGATCCATCGTTTCTATTGGTGTTTTGATGTTGACGGAATCGTCCAGCCAGGTGACAGAGGTAACACCTTCCACATCTTTGATTTTTTCTTTTAACGCTAACGCTTGAGGGATCGTCACATTGGAGACCATCACTCGGGCGTTGGGGATCCCGCCGTCAAATTCTTCTTCCATCACGTTAATGGACACTGTAGAAGGCGTATCCTCCGGCAGATAGTCGTTGATGTCGTAATCAACAGAAACGAACTGCTGTAAGATGAGGCAGACCGCCGTACAGACAAGAAAGATGACCAGGATAGGCTTTCTCCCTTTGACGATCGCCGTGTAAAATTTTCGCATAGCACTTCCTCCGAAGATTGAGATAAACTAAAATAAGTATGCTTTTTCATACAACTATGGCAAAGAAAGACCATCTTCTTTGCCCAACGGGAAATCTGCCATAAAACACCTCCATTCTTACAATTTACATGACAATTTTTCTGTTTCCCATATGCCAGAAAAATTCTTTTCCGGCAATTCTTCGGAAAAGAAAGGAGTAAATGGGATATTTTTCTCTAAAATTGTTCATCATAACGTAACAAATAAAATGATACTTGACAATTGTTACGATTACTACTATAATAAGCATAAAGAAAAAAAGCAAGAGCACAAACCCTATTATCCTGTCATGATAATTGACAAAATAGGAAATTTTGTTTCCGAACAGGAGGAAAACAATGGAAAAGAAACTGGATTTTCGCGTGCAGCGCACCTATAAAACACTACAGGATGCTTTGATCCGATTGCTGCGGGAAAAGCGGTTTGAAGAAATCACCGTTGGAGAATTATGCGAGACGGCCATGATCCGCCGGGCAACGTTCTACAAGCACTTTGGAGATAAATACGAACTGTTTTCCTTTACCGTCCGGGAATTCCTCAAACACTTCAACAGCCAAGGCGGCGTGGACTATGACCTGAGCGATCCACAATCCTTTTACACCGGCATGGTGGACTATACGCTGCGATTTGTCGAGCAGAATGAAGATATTTTCCAATCGTTAATGAAAAGCAACAACGCGCAAATATTGTTTGACATTCTCTCCAACGAAGTGGAACGGGACATCGGTGAACATTTAAAAGAAGATGTCAAAAACGGCGTCAATCTGCCCGCTAGAACCGATCTGATGGCATCTATTTTTACCGGAGCGTTGATCTATACCGTCAAGTGGTGGATCGTTCACGATAAGCAGCTTCCCCGGGAAGAACTGGTCCAGGTATGCAGCTCCATGATGAAATTTTTGTAACGCCATCGCTTTTTCGCCACTGTTTTGTTTAACCCTTGCGTATTAGATGTATAAATATTCTCTTCAAGCCGGAGAATATTCCTGCACTTTTTGGGCGTTCCACCGGAAATCCAGGCAGAACTTCGCAAAAATCGTCTATCAAAAGCGAGAATCTGCGATTTTCATTGGAATTTCTGAACAAAATGTAAAATAATCTTGAAAAAATATGCGGTTTGTATTAAAATGAGAACTATGATCGGGTGCAGTTCTGATTTTAGTTTAAGCACCCAGAAGGAAAGGATTGAGTCGAAATGAATAGAAAAACAGTTGCTTCTATCGCAGCTGCCAGCATCCTCGCTGGCGCAATGTCCCTGACCGTACTGTCCGGTTGCGGCGGCGAAAGCTCCGCACCGGCAAACACCGTTAATTCCGCAGACGATCTGGTCGGCAAGAGCATCGGCGTTCAGTTGGGCACCACCGGCGCTGTCGTCGCCGAGGACGTAGAAGGCGCCACCGTTGAAAAGTACAACAAGGGCGTTGACGCTGTCCAGGCACTGAAGCAGGGCAAGATCGATGCAGTCATCATCGACCAGGAGCCTGCAAAGGTCTTTGTAGAGAAGAACAGCGACCTGAAGATCGTCGAAGAGGACTATGCCGTTGAAGATTACGCAATCGCCGTAGCAAAGGGCAACGAAGCACTTCGGGACGAGATCAATGGCGCCCTCAAGACATTGAAGGATAACGGTACATTGGATCAGATCAGCAAGAACTGGATCGGTGACGAGGCTGGTAGCACACCATACGAGTCTCCTGCCGATGCAAAACATGACAAAGGCAAGCTGGTCATGGCAACCAATGCAGAGTTCCCGCCATATGAAAGCATGGAGGGTGACAAGGTCGTTGGTTATGACGCTGACATGATGCAGGCTGTCTGCGATACCCTTGGCTACGAGCTGTCCATCGAGAACATGGCCTTTGATTCTGTCATCACCGCTGTTCAGTCCGGCAAGGCAGATGTGGGCGTAGCTGGTCTGTCTGTTACCCCAGATAGAGAAAAGAACGTTCTCTTTACCGATTCTTATGCAACCTCTCACCAGGTCATCATTGTAAGAAATAGCTAAACAGCAATCACACCGCAATCAAAAGGCTATCCTGATCGGGACGGCCTTTTGATTTGTTATCAGGAAAGGAGCGTGCTTCGTGGGAAACTTTTTTGAACAGTTCTACGACACCTTTATTGTGAAATCCCGCTGGATGTGGCTGCTGCAAGGCTTGGGTAATACCATGCTCATCACGGTATTTGCCGTCATCCTCGGTATGCTGCTGGGATTTCTCATCGCCATTGTCCGCACCACCCATGACAAAACAGGAAAGCTCGTCATTCCCAATCTCATCTGCCGCGTTTATCTAACCGTGATCCGCGGCACACCGGTCGTCGTGCAGTTGTTGATCATTTACTTTGTTGTCTTTGCCTCAGTTCCCATCAATAAAATCTTCGTGGCAATTTTGGCTTTCGGACTAAACTCGGCGGCCTATGTGGCGGAGATCGTTCGTTCCGGTATCATGTCCATTGATAACGGACAATTTGAAGCCGGCGCCAGCCTTGGCCTGAACTACGCAAAGACCATGTTGTTCATCATCCTGCCGCAGGCATTCAAAAATATCCTGCCAGCTTTGGCCAATGAATTTATTGTGCTGCTGAAGGAAACTTCTGTTGCCGGTTACATTGCTATTCAGGACCTGACAAAGGGCGGCGACCAGATCCGAAGCGACACCTATAACGCTTTTCTGCCGTTGCTGGCTGTTGCGGCAATCTACCTGGTCATCGTCATGTTCTTGACCTATCTCGTATCTCGGCTGGAAAGGAGACTTGCAAAGAATGATCGACGTTAAGAATTTACACAAGTCTTTTGGAAAGCTGGATGTCTTAAAAGGTATCGACACAACCATCGAAAAAGGGGAGAAGGTCGTCATCATCGGGCCATCTGGCTCCGGTAAAAGTACCTTCCTGCGCTGTCTGAATTTGCTGGAAAAACCAACCTCCGGCGAGATCTTCTTTGAGGGAAAGGAAATCACCCATGCAAAGACCAGCGAAGTCAATTTGCTGCGGCGGAAAATGGGTATGGTATTCCAGCACTTTAATCTGTTCCCACACATGACGATTCGGAAAAACATTACGTTGGCGCCGGTAAAATTAGGTCTGCTCTCCAAAGAAGAAGCAGATCAATGTGCCGATGACCTGCTGAAAAAGGTCGGCTTATTGGATAAAGCAGAGCAATATCCAGCCCAGCTTTCCGGCGGTCAGAAGCAGCGGATCGCCATTGTCCGGGCATTGGCCATGAATCCGGACGTCATGCTGTTTGACGAGCCAACTTCTGCGCTGGACCCGGAAATGGTCGGCGAAGTACTGCAGTTGATGAAACAGCTCGCCAACGAAGGGATGACCATGGTCGTTGTCACCCATGAAATGGGATTTGCCCGAGAAGTTGCTTCCCGTGTTGTCTTTATGGCAGACGGACAGATTTTAGAGCAAGCCTCTCCGGATATGTTCTTCAATCATCCGCAAAATGACCGTCTGAAAGAATTCCTCTCCAAGGTACTGTAACGATGGAATACACGGTAAAACTAGCCGTTGGCCTGAAAAATAATCCGGATGCCATCCCGCTGCGGGAAACCGTCTTTCAAAAAGAGCAGGGGTTTACAACGGAATTTGATGCCATCGACGAGAATGCTC
This sequence comes from Oscillospiraceae bacterium, assembly GCA_029098185.1. GTDB lineage: Bacteria > Bacillota > Clostridia > Oscillospirales > Acutalibacteraceae > UMGS1071. The sequence continues at coordinate 7,782 of JAQXNV010000061.1, read as the reverse complement.
TGCATCTGGTGCTGTACTGTGATGGGATCCCCGCAGCGACAGGGAGACTATACCAAGATGAAACAGGGTGTCATATCGGACGGGTGGCTGTGGCCAAATCGTATCGTGGGCAACATCTCGGCGCCCTTGTTTTGGAAATTTTAGAGGACGCTGCCCGACATCGCCACTGTGACACGATCTCACTGTCTGCCCAGGTGCAGGCACAGTCCTTCTACGAAAAACAAGGCTACCACAGCTTAAACGATCTGCACATGGACGAATTTTGTCCCCACGTGACAATGGTAAAAACAGTATAAACATAAACGCAAAAAGAGAACCCTCTGTTTCCAGAGGGTTCTCTTTTGCTGTGTTTACGCAGAACGATCAGCTATCAGAAATATCGGTGTAGAATTCACAGTAGTCTGTGCGTCCTTCGTTGGTGAACTGGATCGCTTCTCTCGGATGGCGGTTCAACTGACCCGTGATCATGTACTGAATATCAAAGCCCCAGACAACGCCTTCTTTTTTCAGCGGAAGCATATATTTTTCAATAAAGGTCAGCAGGGCAAAAAGGCTGTACTTCGGATTTTTCAGGAAGCCCAGCAGCAGTTCCATGGCACAGTTGCCGGCGCCACGACCCATGCCGTTTGCCGTTGCATCCAGGAAGCTAACGCCGTAGGACATGGTCTCAATGGTATTGGCAAAAGCCAGGGTCTGGTTATTGTGAGCGTGAAAACCGATCTTCTTACCGCAGCGATCGCCGACTTCCACATATTTTCTGGCAAGATTCGCAGCGTTTTCCGGGTAGAAGCTGCCGTAAGAATCCACCAGATAAATGACATCCACATGGCTCTGCTCCAGCATTTCCAGCGCAGACTCGATTTGAGACTCGGTAGCTTGGCTGATGGCCATGATATTACAGGTCGTTTCGTAGCCCAGCTCATGGAGATACTCGATCATCTCCAGGGCAGAAGGGATCTGGTGGATATAGCAGGCGACACGCACCATATCGATGACGCTTTGTTCTTTTGGCAGAAAATCGGTCTTGAAATCGCAGCGGCCAACGTCGGCCATCACCGCGATCTTCATTGGGCTGTCGTTCTCACCGACAATGGAACGGATAGCATCCTCATCGCAAAATTTCCATTTGCCAAATTCATTTACATTAAATAACTTTTTCGAAGCCTTATAGCCAAATTCCATATAATCGACGCCGCAGGCAATATTCGCCTCATAGAGAGAACGTACAAATTCATCGCTGAACGCAAAATTATTACACAGACCGCCGTCACGAATCGTCGCATCCAATACTTTTAAGTCTGTTCGAACAGACATCAAATTACCTTTTCTGTTTTCCATTGGATTTTTCTCCTTACTTTAGCACTTTTAACTATTAAAGTATACAGGAGATCGCGCCTATTGTCAATGGGGGAATGAAACCAAATTTCCCATAAAAAACAAATCGATCTATGGGTCGGTTCTATAGATCGGGGATAATAGGGGATAAAATGCAAGTTTTTCTCTATCTTTTTTCATCTTTTCCGCTAATTGAGAAAAAACGCCCATTAACTGGTTGACAACCTCCGTGCAAAATCGGTAAAATAGTACTAATGATTTTTTCGAAATGGGATGAAACTAAAAGCAATGCATAAAGACTTAACTCCGGAGGAGTATAACAAAGCGGAAACCTCACAGCATTTGCTGCACGCCATGATCGAAGTGCTCCATGATGCTGGCTTCCGGGTGACGAATCAGCGGAAAATTATTCTGGAAGCGGTGGCCTGTCAGGTCGGGTGGCACGTTCACCCAAAGGATGTCTATTCCTACGTTCAGGAACGGGATAAGACCATCGGCCTTGCCACGGTGTATCGTACGCTGAAGATGCTGGAAGATATGGATCTTCTCAATAAGATCTACCTGATGGGGATGCAGGAAGATCACGAGATGGAGCACGGTAAAAAGCATCACTACCATCTCATCTGCCTGAAATGCGGCAGTATTATGGACATTAACGACACTGTATTGGGGGACATCCCATCACATATTAAACGGGATTACGGCTTTGAAACAACACAGATCAAAATGTCTATTTACGGTTTGTGCGAGGACTGCCGCAGGATCTCGAAATTAGAAGAACCAAAACAATAACAGAAAATTTTGGAGCCGGCGGGGCAGAAATCCCCACCGGTTTGTTTTATTTTGCGCTGCTTCTCCATATATCTTTCCGAGGGGGATGCAGACCATGGTGAAATTCGACACGAAAAAAATTTCATTTTGCTTTTTCTTGATGCTTTTCTTCGCAGCCTGTGGACTTTTCGCCTACACATCGCTTCGCTCCTATTTTCGCGTGGCGGAGCAGGCTTCTAACTTAGCTGCTGCAGAGCAAAAATCCATCCTTTTAGACGCTGGCCACGGCGGTGAGGATGGCGGCGCTGTGGGAAATTGTCCGCAACTGGAAAAAGACATCAATCTCGCTATTACACGAAAACTCCGCTCCATGCTGGAAGCCTCTGGGTTTTCTGTTGTCATGACACGAGACGGCGATGATTTTATCGGCGACAACAGCTTGCCAACTTTGGCAGAGCGAAAAAAATCAGATATGCAGGCCCGTCTGCGGTGCATGGAATCGCATCCCAACAGCATCTTTGTGAGCATTCATCAAAATCACTTTGACAACACGACCTACAGTGGTGCCCAGGTATTCTATTCGTCCAACGATGAGAAAAGCAGCGTGCTGGCCGGGACGATCCAAAACAGCATCGTGACCTTATTGCAGCCGGACAACGAGCGACAAAGCAAGGCTGCCGAAAAAACCATTTATTTGATGCGAAATGCTAAAAGTCCAGCCGTCATTGTAGAGTGCGGGTTTTTATCCAACGATTCCGAAGCGAAGATGCTGTGCGAGGAAGCGTATCAGAATCAGATGGCATTTGCGATTTACTGCGGGATCGTCGACTACTACACGGCTGTAAACGCCCTTGCAACATGACGCATTTTCCATTATAATAAACAGGAACTTGTAAGAAGAAAAGGAAAGCGTGAAAAACATGGCGTCAAAAGCAAAAACGTATTTTGTCTGCTCCGAATGTGGATTTGCATCGGCTAAATGGTATGGGAAATGCCCTGGCTGCGGACAATGGAACTGTATGAACGAAGAAGTAAAAGAAGCCCCCGCAAAAAGCAATCGTTTTTCCGGTGCCAGCGCTTCCAGGCCGCTGACACAGCATCCGATGTGCATCAAGGATATTTCCTCCAGCGAAGAGGAACGGTATCACACAGGCCTCAGCGAGCTAGATCGGGTCTTGGGCGGCGGCATCGTCAAAGGCTCCCTGATTTTGATGAGTGGCGACCCCGGCATCGGAAAGTCTACGATGCTGCTGCAAATTTGTCAATTTTTAGGGGAGAAGTACCGTATTTTATATGTCAGCGGAGAAGAGTCTGCCAGACAAATCAAACTGCGGGCACTGCGTCTCGGCGTTACCAGTGAAAATCTGTTCATCCTCACAGAAACAGACGTCCAGTGTGTTATGGAGCACATTCGTTCTGAAAAGCCAGACATGGTCATTATTGACTCGATTCAGACCATGAATAACACAGAATTGTCCTCGTCTCCAGGCAGTGTGACACAGGTGCGGGAATGTACCAACGCTATGATGCACCTGGCAAAATCCCTGGAGATCCCAACGATCTTAGTTGGACACGTCAACAAGGACGGCGCCATTGCCGGCCCCAAAGTGCTGGAGCATATCGTAGACGCAGTGCTGTATTTCGAGGGTGACCGCCAAATGACCTATCGTATTTTGCGCGCGGTGAAAAATCGGTACGGCTCTACCAATGAAATCGGCGTATTCAACATGACCCAGCGCGGGTTAGAACAGGTGGAAAATCCATCCCAAATGATGCTGTCCGGCCGGCCAAAGCATGTGTCCGGCACATCGGTCACCTGCGTCATGGAAGGGACTCGGCCGATTTTGGCGGAAATTCAAGCACTGGCTACGACGACCGCTTTTGGAAATCCACGGCGTATGGCTACCGGGTTTGACTATAACCGGATCGCCTTATTGCTGGCGGTGCTAGAAAAGCGTGCCGGATATTATTTTTCCAATCTGGATGTGTATGTCAATATTGTCGGGGGACTGCGATTGGAGGAACCGGCCGCCGATCTCGGCGTTGCTATTGCATTGGTTTCCAGCTTGAAGGATGTTCCCATTGGAGAACAGACGATCGCCATCGGAGAGATCGGACTAGCAGGGGAGCTCCGAGCCGTTTCTCACATAGAGGAACGGGTGACCGAATGTATGCGGCTCGGCTTTACAAAATGTATTATTCCATATCATAATTGTAGGAATTTAGAGCTTCATCAAAATGCAATGACCATTATTGGCGCAAAGAATGTTCGGGAGGCGTTTGAGGCTGCGGTAGAGTAATCGTCTGGCGGGCTGTTTGCAATTGCCGATGATAAACGCATCCTTGGCCAGAGGGATCTGATACCGGCAGTGGAAATTCCAGAGAACAAAAACCATCCTTTTGGTAAGCACAGTCCTGGGTGCATGGGATCAAACAAACACTCATATACGATTCACCTCATAAGCTATTGTGCGCCGGCAAACCTAAAAATATGCGTTGATGGGATCAGGGAACACCTGGTTCCATATTTTTATGATTTTTATGCCCAAAAGAGATCATTGACAACTTCTGAAAAATTTGCTACAATTATACAAAATGAATATTTTGTATAATTTAGGAGAGGAGTTTTATGAAACCAGAATTCTTTCAGGAAGCGCCACCAATCTTGCAGCGATACCTGGGCTATTTAGAAACGGTCAAAGGAAAATCGGAAAAAACCGTTACAGAATATTATCTGGATCTGCGTACCTTTTTTCGGTATTTAAAAGTACGTCATCATCTTGTGCCAGCAGACACGCCCTTTGAGGAGATCTCCATTGATGATGTGGACTTGGATCTGATCCGCACCGTCGATCTTACCATGGTCTTTGAATATCTCAATTACGTTGGCGCTGTCCGCAATAATGCCGCCAGCACACGTTCTCGTAAAGTTTCCAGCCTGCGCGGTTTCTTTCAATATCTAACGACAAAAGTCCATCTATTGGACACCAATCCCATTGCGGAACTGGAAACGCCTAAGACAAAAACATCCCTGCCAAAATACTTAACGCTGGAACAAAGCATGGATCTGCTCAATGCCGTAGATGGCTCCTTTAAAGAACGGGATTACTGCATTATTACGCTATTTTTAAATTGTGGTATGCGGCTGTCCGAGCTGGTCAATATCAATTTAAACGACATCCGTCGTCCGGCGCCACCTAATTTACCCACGGTTACGATTACCGGCAAAGGCAACAAAGAACGGATGATCTACTTAAACGATGCCTGTATCCAAGCTATTGATGACTATTTAAACGTCCGGCCTCACGATGGCATTATCGATAAAGAAGCGCTTTTTTTAAGCAAGCGAAAAACGAGAATCAGTCCCAAAACTGTGCAGCATATGGTCAACGAAAATCTGAAAAAAATTGGCCTAGGTGGCCCCGGATATTCCGTCCACAAGCTGCGCCACACCGCCGCAACGCTCATGTATCAATACGGCGATGTGGATATTCGGGTATTAAAAGATATTCTCGGCCATGAAAATCTGGGCACTACGCAAATCTACACCCATATATCGAACCAACAGATGGCTGATGCTGTTTCGCATAATCCGCTGTCCACGGTAAAAAAGAAGAAAAAATAAAAAAGAAGCTGTTATTTGTGAAAAATTTCACAGAGTGACAGCTTCTTTATCTTTACCTATGATTAGAAGATGGATTGAAAAAAGCCAGAAAACAAAAAGGTCGTTGCCACATCCAGCAGTGCGGCAAAAATAGAAAGACTTGCCATGATCCCAAAGCGCAACAGATATGTTTTGACCGATGGCTGCGGTACAAAAGCATACCGTTTTCGCCGAGCCTTGTGGGAAAAATTCAGCCGTTTAGAAAACCGAATGGCTTCTGCTGCACTAAACAGCACCATCAGTGATGCCAGATAAGCGCCGGGCAGCATCACGGCAAGGTAATACAGGATACCATGCCATCCAAAGTGATAGACATACCCGGCGGTCAATCCCAGGCCAAACCCTCGCAGCAGCGGCAGAATCGGCACGACAAAGGCACCCCACATCGTCAGTCCACAAAAAAAGATGGCCAATAAAAAGAAAAACGACGATGCCATGGAAGCGATAAAAACAGGAAGCAACGCACCCTCTGTCCGTGTATGTACGCTGCTGAAAAAGAAACAATCCAGCGTGTCCAATACCGAAGCGTCAGCTTTTGTCATAAACAACACACCCAGCAGCAGTCCCAATAAAAAGAAGCAAGCTAACAGTAGGTAAATTGTATGTTTTTGCGTTGTTCCCGGATTTCCATCATCCGTAACGTCGTCGTTTGTTGTGGGATCGGCGATCACCAGATCCCCGGTTTGATTTTCATGGAGTTCCCCCATATGCCCTCTTCCCTTTCCTGATCGTTGTATCATAAGGATATGACGCGGGGGACAAATTTATGATGTTATTTTCCCAGCTCTTCTGCCCGTTTTGTGCAGGCCTCCATCGCTTCCTGGATGGTTTTTTCAAACTGGTGATCGTACAAAACATCCAGCGCTTTCAACGTTGTACCGCCGGGAGACGATACCATCTTAATCAGCGCATCCGGTGTGGTATCCGGCTGCATCAGCATGGCGGCACTACCAACCAGTGTTTGACAGACCAGCGGCAGTGCAACATCCGCAGAGATCCCCTGTTGAACTGCACCGTCTACCATGGCTTTGGCAAACAAATAAACATATGCCGGACTGCTGCCATTGACGGAAATAATGGCGTTCATCTTGCTCTCGTCCAAGACAGCAACGGTACCGCAGGCGGCAAAAAAGCCCTGGATCAGCGCAAATTGCCCATCGGTCACGTCGCTGGAGCGGCTCATGGCCGTTGCGCCTTTACCCAGCAGTAACGGCGTGTTGGGCATCACACGGATCACCGGACAATCGCACTGGAGTGTCGTCTTGATGAAATCCGTAGAAATTCCCGCGGCAATGGTGACAAAGAGCTTGTCCTTTCGGACCGTTTCCCGAACAGATTCCAATACCTCTACAAAATTTTGCGGTTTGATCGCAAGAAAGATAACATCGCAGTCATCCACTAATTCTGCTGCAGAAGAAAGAACACCGATCCCCTTTTCTGCCATCTTATGGCATTTTTCCGGATTTACATCATAAACAAACAAATATTCCGGCGCATACGTTTTGGTGGAAACGACGCCGTTTAAAATTGCCGTCGCCATATTTCCCGCACCGATAAATCCAATTTTTTTCATGGCTGTTTCCTCTTTTCTATTCCGCTTCCTGCATATCCTGCATGGCGGCTTCCATCATAATGGCACATTCCAATCGTTTTTTCTCCAGTTCGCAGGAAAGCGTATGGGACTTGTGAATATCATGCTCATACTGCCAGCTATTGGCTGCACAACCGCCGCTGCAATAAAACTTTGCCCAGCAGTTGCGGCAGTCCTCTTTGCTGTATACGTTGGCCTTGGCAAAGTCGTTCTTCATTTCCAGATCCAGCGTATGCTCCATCACGTTCCCCATCTTATATTGTGGGTCGCCGACAAACTGGTGGCAGGGATAAAGATCACCTTCTGGCGTTACGGCAACATACTCATTGCCGCAGCCACAGCCGCGCAGCCGCTTAATGGCGCAGGGACCCTGGTTCAAGTCTACCATAAAGTGGAAGAAGTTAAAGCCATTTTTGGTTTT
>JAQXNV010000060.1 GCA_029098185.1 Oscillospiraceae bacterium | reverse complement strand
GTGAAAACCATCACCGGACTGCAGCCGGGAACCAGCTATCAATTCAAAGTGCGGGGATATGCAGACGATGACGGGGAAACGGTCTACGGCGCATTCTCTGAGCCATACACCGTCGAAACAGCACAACCGATTCCCGTTGTGATGCTTTCCACCTCGAAGGTCACCAAAACGACCACCACATTGCAGTGGACAGCGATTCCGGAAGCCGATGGCTATCTGATTTACGGCAGCCGCTGCGGAACCGATGTAAAGCGTTTAAAAACGATTCAAAACGGCGACGCAACGATGTGGACAAAGCAAAACCTGGACACCGGGAGATACTATAAATATTATGTAGCAGCCTATCGTCTGGTCAATGGCAAGAAAGTGATTCAGACAACCTCTCCGATGATCCATGTGGCAACTACCGGCAGCAGTTATACCAATCCAAAAGGGATCACCGTCAGTGCATCCTCTATCACGATGAAAAAGGGAACGACACAGGCCCTTAAAGCCGCTGTGCAGCTGCCCATGGGGAAAAAGGTGAATCCCCACTGCGGAGAGATCCGCTACAAGAGCAGCGATAAAACCATTGCAAAGATCACCGCAAACGGCGAGATCAAAGGCGTCAACCCAGGCAAGTGCACCATTTATGTGTACACCCAGAACGGACTTTACAAGACGGTGACGGTGACTGTCTTATAACAAAAAAGGTTGAATTCCTCACAGCAGGGAATTCTCTTTCATCGATAAAGCCCGGAACACAAACGCGCAGGATGTGTTCCGGGTTTTGATTTTGCACGAAGAATGCTCGACGAGATCACGACTGGATCATCCAGGGAACGTTGTGCTATTCCGTTGCATTTGACTTGACAATTCAAGATAGTAAAGCACCCCCTTATTAGATGGTATAGTATACCGTCTAATAAGGGGGTGTTCGTCAGCGCTCCATGCTCTTTTATTTTTGCGCAATGATAAATTGTAATGAGAGGCTGCGTGTCTAACGGGGTTGCCCAATTAGGCAATAGCAAACATGATCTCTGCTTTGCAGACCAGTTTGCCATCTACCTTTGCTGTGGCATCGGCTACATAGACGGGACCCTTTTTCTTTACGATCTCTGTGCGCAGTACCAGCACATCGCCGGGTTTTACCATGCCCTTAAACCGAGCATTGTTGACACCGGTGAAGTAGCCGATCCGGCCAGAAAGGCCTTCCTGCCCTTCCTCTACATAGGAAACGGCGATGCCGCCTACCTGTGCCAGTGCTTCCAAAATCAGGACGCCCGGCATAACGTGTTCTTCCGGGAAATGGCCCATGAAGTGCATCTCGTTGGCAGAAACGCATTTGATGCCTTCTGCCCATTTGCCGCCTTCCCCGTCGATGATCTTATCGACCATCTGGAACGGGTAACGGTGCGGGATCACCTTCTGAATTTCATTGCTGTTCAGCTGCATGGATCATTCCCCCTTATACTTCTTGAATACCAGTGTGGCATTGTGGCCGCCAAAGCCCAGAGAATTGGACAGCGCATAGTTGATGACACGATCCTTACCCTCGTTTGGCGTGATGTCCAGATCGCATTCCGGATCCGGCACCTTATAGTTGATCGTCGGCGGAACAAAGTCATCCTCAATGGCCTTGAGACACATGATCGCCTCTACAGCGCCGCTGGCACCCAGCAGGTGACCCATCATAGACTTAGTGGAGCTGATGGAAACACTGTGGGCATATTCGCCAAACGCTGTCTTAATGGCCATGGTCTCAAATTTATCGTTGGCCGGTGTGGACGTACCGTGGGCGTTGATGTAGTCGATCTTGTCCGGTGTCACGCCGCCATCCTTCATGGCTGTCAGCATGGATGCTGCCGCACCGGAACCATCCTCTGCCGGCAGGGTAATGTGATATGCGTCACAGGTTGCGCCATAGCCGACGATCTCGCCGTAAATGTGGGCGCCACGAGCTTTTGCGTGTTCGTACTCCTCCAGCACCAGAATACCGGCGCCCTCACCCATGACGAAGCCGGAACGTTCCTTATCAAAAGGAATGGATGCCCGGTTAGGGTCGTTGGAGAAGTTGACCGCTTTCATGGAAGTAAAGCCGCCCAGGCCCAGATGGGTAATGGCCGCTTCCGCACCGCCGGTCATCATGATGTCGGCATAGCCGTCCCGAATGTGGTGGAACGCATCGCCGATGGCATTGGAACCGCCGGCACAAGCAGTCACCGGACAGGAACACATCCCCTTTGCGCCAAACTCGATGGCGATCATCCCGGCGCCCATATTGGCGATCATCATGGTGACAAAGAATGGGGATACACGATCAAAACCTTTTTCCAGCGCCTTTTTATGCTCGACCTCGATGGTGCCCAGGCCGCCGATACCAGAGGACACGATCACGCCAAAACGGCTATGGTCGATGGTGGCTTCACCCAGACCGGAAGCGGCATATGCCTGCTTTGCGGCGATCATGACCAACTGACAATACCGGGACATCTTTCTGGATTCCCGCTTATCCAAATAAGCGTCAATGTCTAAATCTTTTACTTCACCGGCAATCTTTACCCGATGCTCAGAAACATCGGTGGATTTGATAAAATCGATGCCGCATTTGCCAGCTTTGGCAGACGCCCACATTTCATCCGGTGAGTTACCGATTGGTGTAACGGCGCCCATGCCAGTTACAACAACTCTTCTACTCAAATCATATTCCTCCTTAACCGATCAGGCCACCATCAATATTGATGACCTGGCCTGTCACATAACTTGCTGCATCGCTGGCCAAAAAGGCGATCACGTTGGCGATCTCCTCCGGCTTGCCATACCGTGCCATGGGGATCTGCTTGGCAACAGAATCTTTAATGTCCTGTGGCAGGTTCGCAGTCATATCTGTCTCGATCATACCCGGCGCAACAGCATTGACATTGACACCGCGGCTGCCGATCTCCTTCGCCAGCGTTTTGGTCATGCCGATAATGCCGGCCTTGCTGGCGGAATAGTTGCTCTGGCCCGCATTGCCCGCAACGCCCGCTACAGAGGACAGGCTGATGATCTTGCCGCTGCGCTGCTTCATCATGATCTTCGCAGCCAGTTTCATGCAGTTCCAGGTACCCTTCAGGTTGACGTTGATGACAGCGTCAAAATCGGATTCCTTCATGCGGACCATGAGGGCATCTCTTGTGATACCGGCATTATTGACCAGAATATCCACCTTGCCAAAAGATTCCTGCACCGCATGGAACATGGCTTCGCAGTCCTCCATTTTGGACACATCGCCAGCTATGGTCATGGCCTTGACGCCGAACGCTTCACATTCCTTTTTGACTTGCTCGGCATCATCCTGACAGCCGGGATAATAATTGATGACCATATCTGCGCCCAGCTCTGCCAGCTTTAAGCAGGTGACCTTGCCAATGCCCTGGCTGCCGCCGGTCACAATGGCTACTTTTCCTTTTAAATCGAACATCCTGTATTCTCTCCTTCTCGTTTACTGTTTGATCGAAGCAACTGTCTTTTCCAGTGTCTCCGGGTCCTCTACCTGATAAATGGTGACGCCCCTGGAGATCTTCTTGACAAATCCGCTCAGGGCCTTGCCAGGGCCGATCTCGATAAACGTATCGACACCGTTTGCCATCATATAGCGGATGCTGTCCTCCAGATAAACCGAGGACATGACCTGCCGTGTCAGCAACTCGGCAATGGTCTCCCCTTCGGCCAGCGGTTTTGCGGTACTATTGAAGATGACCGGAAAACGCATCTCTCCAAAAGGTACGCTCTGGAAGCGCTCCCGGAGCTTATCCGACGCAGGCTTTAAGAGCGACGTATGGAAAGGACCGGAAACATTGAGCCGGATGGCCCGCTTTGCTCCCTGTTCAAGGGCCATTGCTTCCGCTTTTTCCACAGCCTTTTTCTCACCGCCGATGACCAGTTGTCCCGGACAGTTGTAGTTGGCAATCTCCACTACGCCTTCCGAGGACGCTTCTTTGCAGATAGCGCTGAGGGGCTCCCGCTCCATGCCGAGGATGGCAGACATCATGCTGTCCAGTCCTTTAACGGCATCCTCCATGGCAAGGCCGCGGAATCGAACCAGCTCCAGGGCTGTCTGAAAGTCAAACACACCGGCAGCGTACAGGGCGGAATATTCGCCGAGACTGAGCCCTGCGGCATAATCCGGCGTGATGCCCCGCTCCTTGAGCAGCTCGGTAATGACAGCCGCCGTGGCCACCATACAGGGCTGGGTGTTGCTTGTCTTAGAAAGCGTAGCCAGGTCGCCGTGAAAGCACAGATCTTTCACATCAATGTCCAGATGGATGCTGTCGTACAGCTTTTGCGCCGTTTCATATGTCTCGTACAGCGCTTTGCCCATCTGCTCCTTCTGGGCACCCTGCCCCGCATACAGGAATCCGATCTTCATATGTATCCCTCTCGTTTCTTCCCGATGTCGTTAAACATCCAGTTTTTCATATGCCGTCTTGCACTCGGCGAACAGATTTTCAATGATCTCCTTGGCCGGCTTTACCTCGTTGCACATACCGGCTACCTGGCCGGCCATGACGGAACCGGTAGAGGTATCGCCGTCAAACACCGCACGGCGCAGACTGCCCAGGGTATATTCTTCCAGCTCTTCCGGCTTTGCGCCTGCCCGTTCTTTGGCTACATATTCTCTCGTCATCTTATTCTTGATGCAGCGCACCGGTGCGCCGCCGCTGATCTTACCGGTGACGACAGTATCGGTATCGCCGGCCTTCAGCACGGCTTTTTTATAGTTTTCGTGGATGGGGCACTCCTCGGATACCAACAGGCAGGTGCCGACCTGCACGCCGCAGGCACCCAGAGCAAAGGCTGCCAGCACTTGACGGCCGCTGGCGATACCGCCGGCCGCAACGACCGGAATGGACAGTGCGTCCACGACCTGCGGGACAAGGGCCATAGTGGTCAGATCACCGACATGGCCGCCGGCCTCGGTACCCTCTACAATGACAGCGTCGGCGCCGTTGCGCTCCAGACGCTTTGCCAGTGCAACCGTCGGCGCAACTGGCAGCACCTTGATGCCCGCTGCTTTCCACTCGGCGATGTATTTGCCTGGGTTGCCGGCGCCGGTGGTGACCACCGGTACTTTCTCCTCGATGACGACCTTGGAGATCTCCTCCAGGTGAGGGTTCATCATCATGATATTGACGCCAAAGGGCTTATCTGTTTTTGCGCGGCAATTACGGATCTGTTCACGAACAGCTTCTCCGTCCATGCTGCCGCTGGCGATGAGGCCGAGGGCCCCCGCATTGGAAATGACGGCTGCAAACTCGCCGGTAGCGATGTTGGCCATACCGCCCTGGATCAATGGATACTTTGTCCCTAACAATTCATTTAATTTCATGATGTGTCCTCCTCGTTTCGGCCGCAGCCGTTTCCTTTCTGTTTCTACTTGCTTTCTTTTCTTTTATACATTGGAGCAATCGCCCAGCACACGGAATTTTTTATACCGCTGCTCAACGAGCGATTTGCTGTTCATTTTCGTTAACTGTCCCAGCTCCTCTGCCAGCAGCAACCGAAGCTGCGCATAGACAAATTCTGGGTTTTCACTCAGATCCCCTTTGGGCTCCTTGATGATGCCGTCGA
>JAQXNV010000059.1 GCA_029098185.1 Oscillospiraceae bacterium | reverse complement strand
GGGGAGCTGATCTCCATTTTGTGGGGCGATGAGCCGGTAACGGATTTGGTGCGGGGAAATCTGCGCAGCCACCTTTACACGCTGCGCACCACGCTGGCAAAGGTGGGGCTGGAGGATATTCTTGTGATGAATAAGTGGGATATTGCCATCCGTGCCGATGAAATTGACTGCGATTATTATGATTATCTCCGCTGCATACCGGAGGCGGTCAATCTGTATCACGGAGAATATATGAGCCAATACTCATGGGCAGAAATGACCACTGTCCAGTTGGATCATCTGCTGGAAAGAAGATAAACAATTTTGAACTTGACGAAATTTTTGGAGGCGAGACTATGGTAATTCTGATTGTAGATGACGAACCGGAGCGTTTGGAACAAACAGGAAAACTGACAGGGGAATTGTTCCCCAAAGCACAAATTGTAATGGAAAGCGACCCCCTGATGGCCGGCAAATATGCGCTGTTCCATCCGGTTGATGTGCTGATTTCCGCACTGCGGATGCGGAGAGCCGACGGTTTGGTCATGAAGAAGATGGTGCGGTATGCCAATGAAAATGCCAAGGTTTATCTCATGGGCACCATGGAGCATTTCGACCAGTGGAATTTGGTCGATCTTGTGGGAAAGCTGAGCGATCCCGGCGTGGACGGGCTATTGGTCTTTCCGATAACACAAACTTTGCTGGAAAAAGTGCTTTGCGCAAAGCCGGACAGCGACAACACGACGATAAAGCGTACCGTACAAGAAATCTATGAAGCGCTGATGCACGACGAATTTCTGCAGTGCCGCCTGGCGCAGGCCGCCATGGAGGACGATTTGGAACAGTTTTTCCGGGAGCAGGTCTGCGAGGAGCCGATGTGTGAGATTCAGGCCTATTTCCAGAAAAAGACCGCAGGCTCTGCAAAGGAGCTGACAGAGGATGAGCTGGAAGCCGTCATCGGCGGTGCAGAACCGCAATCCTTCTCGAGCATAATCCTTTCCTGGATGGACTATGAACTGGATGCGTTTACACCGTTCCATCAGAAATGATCCGGCAGGATAGGGTTCCCATCACAGAATGCAGATTTTTGTAATTTTCCGGTTATGATGCGCATTCCATTGCGCTGCCGCATGGTTAAACAGCATACCGATATAAGCAGCAGGTCGTGTTGCCTGTCGCTCTCCTCCCGTTCGATTTCCTGGAAAATCAGGAAGCCGGACGGGAGGAATTTTTTATGAGAACAGCGTTCTGCTGTCAACACAGGTTTCCTTTTCGGATTTTTGGGGGACAGGCAAATGCGACAGATTCCGCGCATAGAGATGGAAAAGGGAAAAGGGGCACCGTAATACTGTGAGATTACATTGTTAATCTTCATAGATTTTAATCAATGAGACAGTTGCAATAGCTGAATTTTTCAATACAATGCTGTATTAACACCCGTAGAAAAACGACACTTACCAATGATATGCACCCCAAAAGTTAGACACTTTTGGGGTTCACTTCACAAATATGTGCCTTTCTGTAAAATGCCTATTTTCATTATTTTAAATCATACCACAAAATATGCTGTTTTCCAGATATTCAAAAGTTTTTTGACAGATAACCCTTACAAAAAATCGCCAATTAAAACACAAGCCCCACCTCCATGCCACAAAACACTGGCACAGGGGTGGGGGTTCTTTTTGTATGGATTGTCGCAACTTGGTCGTAACGAAGTCAGGTTTATGGGTTACGATAAATTTTGTGGTAAAAATTTATTGCTCAGTGCAGCTTTGCACCGGCAGGGATATAATAATCGCCAATGCGTTTATACCAACGGCTATTGCTCTCATCATAAATATGTTTCTTCATCTCAGTCATAGGATTGATCTCCTGATTCTGGTATTAGAATCGCAAATCTTCCTCTCCAGAAATATTGGTAAATCTTTGGTAAATTTGAGATGGAACCACAAAAAACGCTTAAAATCGAGGCTTATGAGACGATATGAGACTTTTCACCATGCCCGGTAAATCCTGCCGTGGCAGACAAATAAGATTTTTTTCATTTGGGATACCTCGCCATAGATCTTTTTTGCTTCTATTTTATCATAGGATGGCGTTGTTTTCTATGAAATTTCTGCGGTTTTTTACAGGCTTTGCGCAGAGAGCGGCTCTCAGAGAGAAACAGGCCCGCCAGCGTCAGCAGAGCGCCGAGGATGGTGAAAATGGTGATGGGTTCGTGGAGGATCAAGGCGGACATCACGATGGTCACTACCGGCGTTAAGTAGATATAGGCACTGGTCTTGATAGGCCCCAGATAGTTTACGGCGAGATTCCAGGTGGCAAAGCAGAGAGCCGACGCAATGAATCCCAGATAAAGCAGATTGCCCAGGGAGATCGGATCCACAAACCGGGAAAGATCCAGGCGGAACCCAAAAAGGAACAGGGGAGGGATCATGAACAGGGTGCCGTAGAAAAAGATGCGGCGGGTCACCAGGACCGTGTGATAGCCGTAGGTGCTGATTTTTTTAATCAGCACAGAATAGATGCCCCAGACGAAGGCGGCCAGCAATGACAGCAGGTCGCCTATGGGATTGAACTGCCAACCACCGCCGTTAAAATTCATCAGGCAAATGCCGGCAATGGCCACAACAAATCCAATAAAGAAGCTGGCATGGAGAGATTCCTCCTTGAGAAACAGCCGGCACAGAATGGCGGTGAAAAATGGCGCCACAGAAACGATGATGCTGACGTTGGAGGCCAGCGTATAGGTCAGGGCGATATTTTCCAATAAATAATACAGGCAGATGCCGCACAGACCTGCCCCGGCAAAAGTCAGCTCCTGCCGGAATGTTGTTCCCCGGAGAAGCTTTGGGCGTGCCAAAAACAGGGCCAGCAGTCCGAGAAGAAATCGGATGAACAGGATCTCCACCGGCTCAAAATGGACCAGCAGAATTTTTGTGGAGATAAAAGTCGTTCCCCAGACAGCGATGGTAAATAGACACAGCAGATGACCTGCCACGGTATGATTTTTCATGGGATCAATCCTTCCAATGGGTTTGTTTGGGCAATGGACGCCCATTTTCTGTTCCTTTTCCATTTTAGCACGGAATGGCACAAATGGCGCATATAAATCGTTTTTTCCATAATCGTTTTGTTAAAGTAACTTTTTTCGCCTTTTTCTGGATGCAAAAAGTTTTTCTTGACAGATCAGCTCCATGGTGTTATAATAAGACCTAGTAAACAGATAGGAAATATAGATATTGAAAACAACGACCAGAACAGGGGGAATTTTCACATGACAGCACAGGAAAAATGTCACGATGTACATACCCACGATCACGATCACGGCCACGGCCATACCCATGGCGGGTTAGATGATTTTTACGATTACATGGAAGCGGTGAACGCTTATCGCAAGACCTTTGCCACCAAGCAGGATGTACTGGAGCAAACGCCCGACGCAGCCACGAGAGAACTGCTGCTCCATTTGCAGGATATGGGCGTGGAAACGGTGTTCGACCGCTTTGACCAGCAGCAGCCCCAGTGCAGCTTCGGCCTGGCCGGCATCTGCTGTAAAAACTGTTATATGGGCCCCTGTAAAATTACGAAGAAAAGTCCCCGTGGCGTCTGCGGCGCAGATGCGGATCTGATCGTTGCCCGCAATCTTCTGCGGGCGGTGGCTTCCGGCACGGCGGCCCACGGCGCCAGAGGCCGGGAAAGTATGCTGGCGCTCAAGATGGCCGGCGAAGGGAAGATCAAGGTGCCCATTGCGGGAAAAGAAAAGATCTACGCTGTCTGCAAGACCTTTGGCATAGATACGAAAGGCAAGACGCTGAATCAGCTTGCGGTGGAGGTAGCGGATCTTTTGCTGGAGGATCTGTGCCGCACAGTGCCCGGCGATCACAAGACTGTCCATTGCTTTGCTTCTAAGGAGCGGCTGGAGACCTGGGAAAAGCTGGACATTCTGCCCATCAGCGCCTATCACGAAGTCTTTGAAAGCCTGCACCGCACCAGCACTGGCACCGACGGCGATTGGAAAAATGTCATGAAGCAATTTTTGCGCACCGGCGTGGCCTTTGCCTGGACCAGTTGTCTCGGCTCCTCCATCGCCATGGACAGCCTTTACGGTCTGCCCAAACGCAGCCGCTCCATGACCAATGTCGGCGCGCTGAAAAAAGGCTGGGTCAACATCGCTATCCATGGCCATTCACCGCTGCTCGTCAGCGAGATCGTAAAGGTGGGTCAGTCGGAAGCATTCCAGCAGAAGGCAAAGGATGCAGGCGCCAAAGGCATTCAGTTCTATGGCATCTGCTGTTCCGGGTTGTCGGCAATGTACCGTTACGGCAATGTCATCCCGTTGTCTAACGCTGTCGGCGCAGAGCTGGTGCTGGGCACTGGCGCCCTCGATTTATGGGTGGCCGATGTGCAGGACGTATTCCCCACCATTATGGAAGTGGCCAAGTGCTTCCGGACAACGGTTGTCACCACCAGCGATTCTGCTCGGCTGCCCGGTGCGGAGCATTACGGACTAAACCACGACCACAGCAACATCGGAGAGATCCATGACATCGCAGAAAAGATCGTCAACCGGGCCATTGAGAGCTTCGTCGATCGCCGGGATGTGCCGGTGCTGATCCCGCAGTATGAGGTGGAAGCAGAGGTCGGTTTCTCTGTTGAGTGGGCCGGTCAGCAGTATGGCATCCCCAATATCGGCAAAGCCCTGGAAAACGGTGACATCTTAGGGATCGTCAATCTGGTCGGCTGCAGCAATCCCCGGATCGTTTATGAAAAGGCCATCGTCGAAGTAGCCGAGATCCTGCTTAAGAACAACATCCTCATTATGACTAACGGCTGCGCTTCCTTCCCACTGCTGAAGCTGGGCTTCTGTTCTCAGCGGGCGCTGGGCCAAACTGGCGAAAAGCTGCGGAACTTTTTGGGCGATGTGCCGCCGGTATGGCATATGGGCGAATGTCTTGACAATGCCCGGGCTTCCGGAATGTTCCATGCGTTGTCCGGCGCCCTCAAAACGCCGATCAAGGAGCTGCCCTTTGCCTTTATCAGCCCCGAGTGGTCCAATGAAAAGGGCATCTGCGCGGCGCTGGCCTTCCGGCTGCTGGGCATGAACTCGTACCACTGTGTTTACGCGCCGGTCCAAGGGTCGAAAAATGTCAGCACATTTATGGCTACCGGCACAAAGGAGATCCTCGGTTCAGAAATGATCGTCGATCTGGACCCGGTGGCATTGGCCAATCGCATTGTGGCGGACTTGAAAGACCGCCGGAGAAAGCTGGGGTGGACGGTATGAACAAAGTGAAAGCCATCTGCGCCATTGTGGTGACTGCACTGTTGGTGGCGTCAGCGGTATATTATAAAATGGGGGGCTTCCCCCTGTAAATGAAGAGAAAACGATCCCGAAAAAATAGAACGAATTTACTTATACAATTGATCGATAGGAATAAGGTGAAATAAAATGAAAAAAAGAATTTTGACCTCGCTCATTACCGGTGCACTGCTGGTTTCCACAGCGCTGTCCCTGACTGCCTGCGGCAGCCAGCAGTCACAGGCTGGTGCAACAGATGCCGCACAAACATCCGGTGAAAAGACAACAGTTTCCATTGCGTATCTGCCCATTACCCATGCGCTGCCAGTGTTTGAGCTGAAAAATGAACTGGAAGCGGACAACAGCAATTTGCAGGTAGAGCTGGTAAAGTACGGTTCCTGGCCGGAGCTTTTGGAGGCACTGAATACCGGTAAGGTAGACGCGGCATCGGTGCTGGTCGAGCTGGCGATGAAATCGAAGCAGGAGAACAATGACCTGAAGCTGGCGGCACTGGGTCACCGGGACGGTAACGTCATCGTTGCCAACGACACCATCCAGAGCGTGAAGGATCTAAAGGGCAAGACCTTCGCCATTCCCCATAGACAGTCCTCCCACAATATTTTGATGAATCTGGCGCTGCAGGAAGCCGGACTTACCGCAGAGGATCTCAACGTGGTAGAACTGGCGCCAACAGAGATGCCTTCCGCTTTGACCTCTGGTCAGATCGACGCTTACTGCGTGGCAGAACCATTTGGCGCAAAAGGCGTTTCTTTGGGCAAGGGCCATGTGTTAAAGACATCGGAAGAACTGTGGAAAGATTCTCTCTGCTGCGGACTGGTACTCAACGGCAGTTTTATCGAAAAAAATGGGGAAACAGCGAAAACGCTGGTGAAGTCCTATGAAGCGGCCGGCGATCATCTGGACAAGACGACTGCCTTTGACGTAGCAAAGCAATATCTGGGACAGGACGATGACATTTTAAAGACATCTCTCCAGTGGATCTCTTACAACGATCTGGCCATCGAGCAAAAGGTCTACGATTCCCTGACAAAGAAGATGGTAGAGTTCAAGCTCACCGACAATCCGCCCACCTATGAGGACTTTGTGTATCAGCCAGAGGAGGCTTGACCCATGAAAAAAGCGTGGAAAATCCCAGTGGCATTTTTGGGGCTAGGCGTTTTGTGGGAGCTGGTATGTTTGACAGGCTGGTTCAGTGAATCGCTGTTCCCGTCTCCCATTTCTGCCATTGTGGCCCTCTGGGAAGTTATCGCCGACGGCAGCTTGTTCCTCAGCATCGGCGCCAGTATGTACCGTTTTCTCATCGGATACCTGTCCGCAGCCATCGTCGCCACCATTCTCGGACTGCTTTTGGGCTGGTTTATCAGCGCATGGGAATTTGCCAACCCCATCGTCCAGTTCCTCCGGCCCATCTCGCCGGTGGCTTGGCTGCCCTTTATCGTATTGTGGTTTGGCATCGGTGATACGCCTGCGATCGTCATTATCTTTATTGCTGCATTTTTCCCGGTGCTGCTGTCCACGGTTTCCGCTGTGGCCAAAATCGACCCGGTGTATCTCAAGGTCGGCGCCAATTTCGGTGTGCCGCAGCATAAGGTCATTACCAAGATCGTGTTTCCGGTGGTATTTCCCCAGATCATCAGCGGATTACGGCTGGCTATCGGCACGGCGTGGATCTTCCTCGTTGTCGGTGAAATGGTCGGCGCCCAGTCTGGCCTCGGCTATATGATCGTCGATGCCAGAAACAATGTCCAACTGGATACGCTGATGGCCACCATTATCGTCATCGGTATTTTGGGACTTGTCCTCGACAGTTTGGTGCGGTATGTGGAATCTGTCGTATCTTCCAAATGGGGCTTTGGCGCGGAAGGAGGACGAAAAGGATGAGTTACATCAGCGTACAGGACGTGACGAAAACCTACAAGCAAAAAGGCAGGGATTTTCAGGCGCTAAATCACGTTTCCCTGGATATTGACAAGGGCGAGTTCATCTGTCTGCTGGGGCCCAGCGGCTGCGGCAAAACGACGCTCCTCAACGCCATTGCCGGCTTTGAAAAACCGGACAGCGGCACCATTACGGTAGACGGCGATGTGGTAAAAAAGCCTGTGCCTAACCGTGTAACGGTGTTTCAGCACTATGGCCTTTTACCGTGGCAGACCGTGGAGAAAAATGTCATGTTTGGCCTGGATGCCCAAGGCGTTCCGAAGGAAGAAGCAAAGAAGCGGGCCGATCACTTTATTGAACTGGTAGGCCTTTCAAAGTTTGCCCAGCATCGGCCGTCACAGCTTTCCGGCGGAATGCAGCAGCGGGTTTCCATTGCCCGGGCATTGGCGGTCGATCCGGAAGTATTGTTCATGGATGAGCCTTTTGGCGCCCTGGACGCCATTACCCGGATCAAATTACAGGATGATCTGCTCCACATTGTCAAAACGCAGCATAAGACGGTTATTTTCGTGACCCATGATATTGAGGAGGCTGTTTATTTAGCAGATCGCATTGTGGTGATGACGCCGAACCCGGGGCGGATCAAGACGATCCTGCCGGTGATGTTAGGACAGGATCGGGATCGGACGAGAGATGATTTTTTACAGGTGCGGGACCATGTATTCGAGGCTTTTGAAATGAAGCATGAAGATCCAACGGAATATTATATTTGAACAAAGCCGGACGCTTTTTGCGCCCGGTTTTTTGCTTGACAGAAAGGACAGAACGTAGTACCGTTAAACTATAGAAATAAAGCAGAAAGCAGGGATACGCCATGGATGAGCGGGAAATAGAAGTATTGCAAAAGATCATTGACAACAGCCATCGCATCGTCTTTTTCGGTGGGGCAGGCGTCTCGACAGAAAGCGGGATTCCCGACTTTCGCAGCGCCGACGGTATCTATCACCAGTCCTGTAAATATTCGCCGGAGGAAGTGGTGAGCCACAGCTTTTTCCTGCAAAATCCGGAAGCGTTTTACGCATTTTACAAAGAAAAAATGATGTGCCTTAACGCTAAGCCCAATGCGGCGCACCTGAAACTGGCAGAGCTGGAGCGAGCCGGAAAACTGTCTGCTATTGTTACACAGAATATTGATGGACTGCATCAGGCGGCGGGGAGCAAGACGGTCTACGAACTTCACGGCAGTATCCACCGGAATTACTGCATGAACTGTCACGCCTTTTACGATGCGGCGTATGTAAAGCATTCCGTCGGGATCCCCCGCTGTGAGCGGTGCGGCGGGATGATCAAGCCGGACATCGTCCTCTATGAGGAGGGTCTGGACGAGCAGGTCATCGCCGACGCCATTTATGCTATTAGCCGGGCAGACACGCTGCTCATTGGCGGAACCTCCCTGGTGGTTTATCCCGCTGCTGGTTTTATTGATTATTTTAACGGCGATCATCTGGTGGTCATCAACAAATCAGAGACCGGACGGTCTGTGCAGGCGGATCTGACGATCTCTGCGCCCATTGGGGAAATTTTGGGACAGATCGTGGTGCGCTGAGGAGGTGGGACGATGAACATTTTGGTCTTATCCGGCAGTCCACGAAAGGGCGGTAACACAGATCTTTTGGTGGACGCTTTTGTCCGGGGCGTCGGGGAGCGCCACCAGATCACGGTAGTTCCTGTTCGGGAGCGGAACATCCATCCCTGTACCGGCTGCAACGGCTGTTTTGTCCGGGAAGATCATCGCTGTGTGCAAAACGACGATATGCAGGCGCTGTATCATCAGCTTGCAAAATGCCATATGCTGGTAGCGGCGTCGCCGGTCTATTTTTACGGGATCAGCGCTCAGCTAAAGGCCGTCATCGACCGGCTCCACACGCCGCTACGGGAAACATTTCCCCTGCAAAAGCTGGCGCTGTTATTGGTAGGCGCCTCTACGCTGCCTGCTGTTTTTGACAGCATAAACGTGCAGTATCAGTTGATTTTAGACTATTTCCATTTGGAAAACGCTGGCATGGTATTGGCGTCCGGCGTAAAAGATAAAGGCGATATTTTATCTCATCCGGCGCTGGAGGAAGCGTTCCGGTTAGGCGCATCCCTCTGAAAAAAATAAAAAATCCCGTCCATACCGCTGAATACAGTGTTGTTCAGGGTAGGACG
Source organism: Oscillospiraceae bacterium (assembly GCA_029098185.1). Taxonomy (GTDB): domain Bacteria; phylum Bacillota; class Clostridia; order Oscillospirales; family Acutalibacteraceae; genus UMGS1071. The sequence goes on along the minus strand of JAQXNV010000059.1, from coordinate 9,033 downwards.
GGATCTCTTTTTGGGCAGATTACCCGATTATTCGATAATGCTCTTACCGGTCATTTCATCAGGCTGAGGCAGACCAAGGATCTTCAGCATGGTGGGAGCGATGTCCGCCAGCACGCCGCCGGTGCGCAATTTGCAGGGATAGCCTACAACGCAGAACGGTACCGGGTTGGTGGTGTGGGCGGTAAAGGGGGAACCGTCTACGTCGTACATCCGATCGGCATTGCCGTGGTCGGCGGTGATGATGGTCACGCCGCCCATCTTCTCGATGGCATCTGTCACCTTGCCCACGCAGGTATCCACAGCTTCGACGGCTGCTTTTGCCGCTTCAAATACGCCGGTGTGGCCGACCATATCGCAGTTGGCGAAATTCAAAATGATGACATCATATTTGCCGCTTTCGATCTTCTCGATCAGGGCGTCGGTCACCTCATAAGCGCTCATCTCTGGCTGGAGGTCGTAGGTTGCCACCTTTGGAGAATTGATGAGGACACGATCTTCGCCATCGTAGACAGTCTCTACGCCGCCGTTAAAGAAGAAGGTGACATGAGCATACTTCTCCGTTTCCGCAATGCGGAGCTGGGTCTTGCCGTTCTTTGCCAGATATTCGCCCAGGGTGTTCTTCAGGCTCTGGGGCTTGAAAGCTACCTGTACGTTTGGCATAGTTGCGTCGTACTGGGTGAAGCAGACATAGGTCAGGGGGAAGAAGCCCTTTTTCCGTTCAAAACCAGTGAAATCCGGGTCCACAAAGGTCCGGGTGATCTCACGGGCACGGTCAGGACGGAAATTGTAGAAGATGACAGAATCGTTTGCCTTGATCGTTGCGTTTTCCAGGCAGACAGTGGGCAGCACGAATTCGTCGGTGACTTCCTTGTCGTAGGAGTTCTGCACGGCTGTCACCGCATCAGGTGCTGTTTCGCCCTCGCCGTAAACCATGGCCGCATATGCTTTTTCTACCCGCTCCCAACGATTGTCACGGTCCATAGCGTAATAACGGCCCATGACGGTTGCGATCTTGCCAACGCCGATCTCGCCGAGCTTCTTCTGGCAATCGGCAACGTAATCTTTACCGGAGCTTGGCGGCACGTCGCGGCCATCGAGGAAGGCATGGATATAAACATCCTTGAGGCCTTTCCGCTTTGCCAGTTCCACAATGGCGTACAGGTGGCTGTTGTGGCTGTGGACGCCGCCATCGGACAGCAGGCCCATAAGGTGCAGGGCAGTGCCGGTTTTCAGTGCGTTGTCAACAGCATTGTTCAGGGCTTCGTTTTCAAAGAAAGTGCCGTCGCCAATGGATTTGGTGATACGGGTCAGCTCCTGATACACGATCCGGCCTGCGCCGATATTGGTGTGGCCAACCTCGGAATTGCCCATCTGGCCGTCCGGCAGGCCGACATCCAGGCCCGACGCGCCGATGGCAGTCAGCGGATTGTTGCCGAATAACCGGTCAAGATTTGGTGTATTGGCGGCTTCGATGGCGTTGCCTTTATCGTGGGCGCCGTTGCCAAAGCCATCGAGGATCATTAACAGAAGTGGTTTTTTCATTGCTTTGTTGCCTCCACAATAGCAGCGAAATCAGGGGCTTTCAGAGAAGCGCCGCCGATAAGGCCGCCGTCAACGTTTTCTTTTGAGAGCAGCTCTGCTGCGTTTTTCGGGTTCATGGAGCCGCCGTACTGGATGGTCACTGCGTTTGCGCAGTCCTGGCAGTACAGAGAAGCCAATGTTGCACGGATGCAGGCGCAGACTTCCTCGGCCTGGTCGGCAGTGGCGGTAAGACCGGTGCCGATAGCCCAGACTGGCTCATAGGCGATGATGATGTTTTTCAGTTCTTCTGCGGAGACGCCGCCGAGGGCGATCTTCACCTGCATGGCGACCAGCTCAGCGGTGATCCCCTGCTCCCGCTGCTCCAGATATTCACCGACGCAGAGGATGACCTTCAGGCCGTTGTCCAGAGCGGCACGGATGCGCTTATTGACGGTGACATCGGTCTCGCCGAAGTAGGTTCTGCGCTCGCTGTGGCCAATGATGACATATTCAACGCCCATGGATTTCAGCATAGGAGCGGAGATCTCGCCGGTGTAAGCGCCGGAAGGCTCCCAGTGGCAGTTCTCGGCGCCAACGCCGATGTTGGTGCCCTTGGTGGCTTCCAGAGCGGTGCACAGGTCTACATAAGGCACGCAGACAACGACATCACAGGCAGCGTCTTTGACCAGGGGAGCGATCTCCTCGATGAGGACTTTGGCTTCTGCCGGTGTTTTATTCATTTTCCAGTTGCCGGCGATGACGGCTTTTCTCAGTTGTTTATTCATGGATGATACTCCTTTATGTGATTTTAGGTGAGAAGGATAAGCGGTCCAAACGGACGAAGGTCCGCCTCGACCGCTCTTGGGGATGCCCTGGTGGAACATCCGAGATGTATTTTAGAGGGTTGCACGGGTTGTGCGATACAGTAATCTGATTTGTCTACCCCTCAGTCTGCTTCGCAGACAGCTTTTTCTCCGAAAACAGGCACCCTTTTGTCAGCTACGCTGACATTTCCCCTAATAGGGGAATCTCCTACTAGGGGAGCCGGGAATCATTGAGCGCAAGATCCCTTGCCTTCCCTAGCAGGGAAGGTGGCACGGCGTTAGCCGTGACGGAAGGGTAGACTGGCAATCTTTTGTCATTGCATAACCGTGCAGAAATGATGACAATTCAGCTTATTTATCGTTTGCTGCTGCAACGCCTGGCAGTTCCTTGCCTTCGAGGAACTCGAGGGATGCGCCGCCGCCGGTGGAGATATGGGACATCTTGTCGCCAAAGCCCAACTGGTTGACAGCCGCTGCAGAGTCGCCGCCGCCGATGATGGTCGTTGCGTCGGTCTCAGCCAGAGCCTTTGCCACAGCGATGGTGCCCTTTGCCAGTGTTGGGTTCTCAAAGACACCCATCGGGCCGTTCCAAACAACGGTCTTTGCGGACTTCACAGCGTCAGCATACAGCTCGGCTGTCTTTTCGCCGATGTCCAGACCCATCTTGTCTGCCGGGATCGCATCGCAGGCAACGTTCTCTACAGCGATCTCTGCGTCGATGGGGTTCGGGAAGGATGCAGCGACCTTGGTGTCAACTGGCAGGAGCAGTTTCTTGCCCAGAGACTCAGCCTTTGCCATCATCTCTTTGCAGTAGTCGATCTTCTCGTCGTCTACCAGGGAGGTGCCAACTTCATAGCCCTTTGCCTTCAGGAAGGTGTAAGCCATGCCGCCGCCGATGATCAGGGTATCACACTTCTCCAGCAGGTTGGAGATAACGTTCAGCTTGTCGGCAACCTTTGCACCGCCCAGGATAGCAACGAAAGGACGCACTGGGTTCTCAACAGCATTGCCCAGGAAGTCGATCTCTTTCTGCATCAGATAGCCGACGACAGAAGTATCTACAAACTGGGTGACGCCAACGTTGGAGCAGTGTGCTCTGTGGGCAGTGCCGAATGCGTCGTTGACAAAGATGTCGCAAAGGGAAGCCAGCTCCTTGCTGAACTCCTCGCCGTTCTTTGTCTCTTCCTTGCGGTAACGGGTGTTCTCCAGCAGGATCACGTCGCCGTCCTTCATGGCTTCTACAGCAGCCTTGGCGTTAGGGCCAACGACCTCTGGATCAGCGGCAAACTTGACTTCCTGACCCAGCAGCTCGGACAGACGGACAGCTACCGGTGCCAGGGACAGCTCTGGCTTTGGCTCGCCCTTCGGCTTGCCCAGGTGAGAGCAGAGGATGACCTTGCCACCGTCAGCGATCAGCTTTTTGATGGTGGGCAGGGCGGCGACCAGACGGTTTTCGTCGGTGATCTTGCCATCTTTCAGCGGCACGTTAAAGTCACAGCGGACCAGCACTCTTTTGCCGGCTACGTTAATATCATCTACATTTTTTTTGTTCAGAGAACTCATAACAACACTTCCTTTTATATGATTCTTTATACAGAGTTATCTAGCCTTATTATATATCAAATGAGATGGTAATTCAAGGGAAATCAAACAAGGTTGATAGAAATTTAACCGCCTGATTTGTAGAATTTTACATAATCACCAATCGTAATCCCGCAGCTTACCGGCCCATTGGAGCGCCGGGAAGTCCCATTGGCGCAGCGCTTCGTAAACGCCGATGGCCACGGCATTGGACAGGTTCAAACTGCGGGCCTCGCTGATCATGGGGATCCGCACGGCGGCATTGGGATGGTCGTGGAGGAGCTTTTCCGGCAGCCCCTTTGTTTCCTTGCCGAAAAACAGGTAACAGTCATCGGGATAAACGACGTCGGTATGGCGCCGGGGCGACTTCGTGGAGAAGAAAAACAGATGGTCCTCCGGGATCTGATTTTTGGCGAAAAAATCGTCCAGGCTATCGTAGTAGGAAATATCCAGCAGGTGCCAGTAATCTAATCCGGCCCGCTTTAATTTTTTGTCGTCGATGGTAAAGCCCATGGGCCCCACCAGATGGAGTCGGGCGCCGGTGGCGCTGCAGGTGCGGGCCACATTGCCGGTATTTTGTGGGATCTCCGGCTCGACCATAACGATATTGAGCGTTGGCATAATGATCCTTCTTTCTAAAATTTTCCAAAATAAACGGGTTCCTTTTGCTGACGCGGATATTTTCACCGGATCAGCGGATACTAACAACGACATTCCACAAGTTGAAAGGTGGTGTGGTCAATGAAATTATTGTATTACGTTTGGAGGGGATACGAGATGAGCAGACGAATGACCGGGATGCTCAAAGGGATCGGCATCGGGATGGTGCTGTGCGCTGTGGCGATGGAGTGCTACAAGATCTACAGTGCCATGAAAAATCCCAAGTACCGCCGGAAGCGGTGCGCCATGAAACGAGACGCCAATCGTGCCCTGCGCGTTATGGGCGATATGATCGACGATGTAGGCTATCTGTTTCAGCATTGATTGGGGCCGCCGGACAACCGGCGGTTTTCTTTATGCTTTTTCAGTATAGCACGGCTTGGCAAAAATTGCACGAAAAACCCCCGCCTGAAACAGACGGGGGAGCGAAATACGCCCTGCGGGGAGAGCGATTTTTTCTCACAAAATGCGACCAGACCTGTAAGCCGAGTTCTGTCGTGAACAGCCATCTATCTTGGCCGGATGTTGCCATCACGGCTCATGCCACCTTCTCGAAGCGCGCCGGGCCGACGCTTTGTGCTTCTCTGCGGTGTTGCTCCGAATAGGGTTTACATAGCCGTGCGGTCTCCCGCACGCTGGTGAGCTCTTACCTCGCCGTTCCATCCTTACCTGCGGTGCAGGCGGTATCTTTCTGTTGCACTATCCCTGGGGTCGCCCCCGGCGGCCGTTAGCCGTTATTCTTGCCCTGTGGAGCTCGGACTTTCCTCAGGTGCGGCCTTTCGCCCTGCACCCGCGGCTGTTTAGTCTACTCGCATTGTCCATTTTACGGGATTTTTCTCAGCTTGTCAAGCCTGCGTTCTTACTGCTTTTGCAAAAGATCCCGCCGTTATTTGGCGGGATCTGGTTTAGTGGCGTGGGCCTTTATAATTTTTTGTCTTGCGCAGTTCTTTTTTCTTTTTGTTATACCGCACGGCCATGGTGATATACACGATGACAAGGAGGATGACCAATGCGGCACAGATGAGGAAGATGGGAGAGGAGATGACCGACCAGATCACATCCATGACGTGCAGTACCTCGTTGCGGGCCACATCTTCTGTGACGACTACATTGACGCTGCCGAGAACTTGTCCGGCGTAAGAATAAGTAGCGGTGCCGATGACGTCTCCGGCGTGGAGCGGTGCGCTGACGCTTTCCGGGACATCGACGTCTACAAGCAGGCTGGAGGTGTTGACGTCAGCGGGCAGTACGGCGGACAGGTTTTCTTCCGGCGAAACGAGGATGGTTTCCTTGCCCCACACATATTTCAGCGGCAGCTCAGAAACGGGATTGCCTTTTTCCGCAATAGGTTTTAACTGGAGCTTTGTAAAGGCCCAGCGGTACAAGTTGGCGGAGTCGATCATATCCTGCCGTTCCTCAATGGCCTTGCCGTCCTTGTCCAGGGACGGCGCCCCCAAAGCGACGCACAGATAATTGCTGCCATCATAAATGGCGGAGGATACCAGACAGTAGCCGGCCTCATCGGTGTGGCCGGTCTTGATGCCCTGGGCATACTGGTAATAGTACTCTGTGTCGCCGGAAATGAGCATCCGGTTCGTTGTCACGACGGTCCGCTCTTCTTTAGATTTATTGGTTGGCGGTAGGGTATAAGCGCTTTGGGCGGTGATCTCCGTAAAATAGGGGAGCGTCATGGCGTACTTGGTAATTTTATAGAGATCGTCTGCCGTAGTATAGTGATCGGGATCGTGCAGGCCATGGGCGTTGGCAAAGTGGGTGCCGGTACAGCCCAGCTCCGTTGCTTTCTGGTTCATTTTTTCCACGAACTTTTTCTCATCGCCGTTGCTCACATAGTCGCACAGTACGGCGGCGGCGTCATTGCCGGAAGGGACCATCATCAGGTTCAGCAATTGCAGCACCGTCAGTTCTTCGCCCTCGTAAATGCCGGCCAGAGAACTTCCCGTATTATGCAGGTCGTCCAGCACCGATTTTTTCACGGTGATCTTGGTGCCCTCTAAATCTTTGACCGATTCCGCCACCACGATATAGGTCATGATTTTCGTTGTAGAGGCCGGGTACATTTTCTTGTCCGCATTTTTTGCGTAGACAACGCTGTCCGTGTCCAGGTTGATGAGTTCCAGCGCTTCTGTTTTGGTGTCGAAATCAATGTCGTAGGTGATGGCGCCCGCCGTCGTAAAAGGGACGAGGGTAAAGATGGTCACCAGCACCAGAAGCATGGGGAGGAGTTTTTTCAGCATACGAGCAGATCCCTTCTTTCCGTCAAAAATTCAATAAGTCTTTTCAGTATACCAATTTTTCTGAGAGAAGAAAAGGGTTACACCAAAAAATTTACGATTTTTTTACGGGTTGGGAAAGGATTTCCTGTCGGCGCTTGGTGACAAAAGTGGACGAAACTTTTAGGTTTGGAGTAGGGATAGAAGGTTGACTTTTCCGGGTTGGATCTTCCGAATCGCTGCGCGTCTGCGTGGCGAGGCGCGAAGGCAACCATTTCCTGCGCAGGGGGAACGACTGCCTGTCGGCGCTTGCCGACCAGGGAACCCCTTAATAGGGTTCCCTACGGCGCAACAGTCCCCCGGACTATTGCGCCTACCTTCCTGATTTTTCTTTTAAAAAGGGGTTCCGCTCTCTGCGGAGAGCGGGGAAGGGGCGCTGCCCCCTCCACCCCTGCCACCTTTGAAAAGGTGGACGAAACTTTTAGGTTTGGAGTAGGAAGAACTTGGTTTTGGCGAGGCGACCGGGCAACCATTTCCTGCGCAGGGGGAACGGCTGCCTGTCGGCGCTTGGTGACAAAAAAGGCGGCCCATCACGAGGATGAGCCGCCCTTTCTCTATCGGGAACCGTAAACTATTCTATCAGAAGATAGTACCATGGATGAGTTTCCGAAGAATGGAATCATCGAAAATTATTTCTTGATCTTATCGTAGTCAGCGAATGGAGTTACCATCTCACGAGTAGTGTCGATGTCAACCTGTACGAACTCTGGATAAGAGGACTCGGTGAGACCGAAAGCTGTGATGTCGGTACCGTCGTGCTCTTGCTCAGCAGTGACGCGAACACCGATGGTGAACTTGAGAACTGCGTATACCAGAGCCATTGCAGCTGCGCCAAAGGCCAGAACTGCTGCGCAGCCCAGTGCCTGAACGCCCAGGAGATGTGCGCCGCCGCCGAAGAAGATACCAGCCTCAGAGTTGAGACCGTCTGCGAAGAAGCCGCAGCACAGCATACCGATAGTACCGGAGATGCAGTGAACAGCAAATGCGCCAACAGCGTCGTCGATGTGGAGCACTTCGTCAACAAAGCGCAGTGCCAGGTACATACCGATACCTGCGATTGCGCCGATGATTGCGCCAGCCCAGATCGGAACAGCGTCACAGCAGGATGTAACAGCAACCAGACCTGCCAGAGGAGCGTTGATGCCCATAGCAACGGATGGCTTGCCTTCCATGATCCACTGGAGGAACAGAACAGCCATGGTAGCGGTGGAAGCTGCGATGGTGTTGTTCATGAAGATTCTGGAAGCAACTTCTGCTGCCAGAGCGGAGTCTGTTGGCAGAATTGCGCTGTTGAAGAAGTACCAGCCAAAGTACAGCATGAATGTACCAAGTGCTGCCAGCGGCAGAGAAGATGCCGGCATTGCATTGGACTTGCCATTGGTGTACTTACCGATACGAGGACCAACAAAGATCGCGCCGATGAGAGCGATGATACCGCCGAATGCGTGGAGGACCAGGCCGCCAGCGAAATCATGGATGCCCATCTGTGCCAGCCAGCCGGATGGATTCCAAACCCAAGCGCAAGCGATTGGGTAAACGATACCGCTCATCAGAGCAGAAGCGATCAGTGTTGCGGCAAACTTTGCTCTCTCGAGCAGAGCGCCGCCGACGATCGCAGCAACGGTAGATGCGAAAATGGTGTGAATGAGAACCCAGCCAATGCTCGGGATCTGCTCGCCCAGGATGGCAGAATAATCTACCTGGGAGCAGAAGTCCCAACCACCGAACCAACCGCTGGTGCCGTTAAAGGCAAAGCCCATACCGAATGCCCAGAACAGAATTCCGCAGATGGAGAAGTCTGTCAGGTTGTTCATAATAACAGTACCGGTTGTTTTGGTTCTGATAAAGCCGGCTTCCAGCATGCAAAAGCCGCCGTGCATGAACAGGATCATGGCGCCGCCGATAAGAACCCATAATGTTAATACGAGATCCATTACTTTACCCCCTATAATAGTAGTGTTTTGTAAGTCATAATTTGTTTGTCAAAGAACTTGCGTAAAACCCATATCGAAAAAGATACTAATTTACGCTGAATAAGAGCTTGCCGTAGGTCGGATAGGGCCAGTAGTCCTCGCCGACCATCGACTCGATTTCATCCGCAATTGCACGGGTTTTCTCCATCTGCTCAAAAACGATGTCTCTGTAATAGCGGCCTT
>JAQXNV010000058.1 GCA_029098185.1 Oscillospiraceae bacterium | reverse complement strand
ATCAAAAAAGGCGATATGGCGCTGCACGTGCCAACAGCAGAAACAGAATAATAATCGATAAACATAAAACATCCACCGGATTTGTCGGTGGATGTTTTGCGTTATTTGTGATATTTTCCATGATTTAAAATCTGAAAGCTGCGGTAAATCTGCTCGCAGAGCATGACCCGAGCTAGCTGATGGGGAAACGTCATGGGCGACATGGAAAGCCGTACCTTCCCCATCTGCTTAACCTGCTCCCATAGGCCAAAGGAACTGCCGATGACAAAGCTGATTTCGCTGATACCGTCTAACGTCAATTTCTCGATCGTCTTAGCCAGCTGCGGAGAGGTCATGGTTTTCCCTTCAATGCACAACGGGATACAGACACCATTGCCCACAGTTTCCAAGATCTTGCGGCCCTCTGCTTCTAGTCCTGCCTGAATTTCCGCTTCCGATGGATCGTTCGGCAGCCGGTATTCCGGTAACTCTATAATCTCAAATTTGCAAAAGGGCCGCAGTCGTTTGGCGTATTCGTCACAGGCAGATTGCCAATATTTTTCTTTCAATTTGCCTACACAAACAATATGTACTGTTACCATCTCTGTATCCCCTAAAATAAAATGGAACGTCCCGTTTGGTTTTCCCGCGGCGCAACATATAACTGATAGTCTACATTTTCCCGCATTCCATTGACCTTTAAAGAGCAAAGCGCTGTTTGCAGAGCCAGCTCCGGCGTATTGTTTTCATGGCTGAGGTGGGATAGGATCATCCGTGTTGTTCCGGACCGAACAAGCTCTGGCAGATAATCCGCACAGTCTACATTGGATAAGTGGCCTTTTGGGGAAAGGATCCGTCGCTTTAGAGAATAAGGATACGCCCCATTTTGCAGCATTCCAATGTCATGGTTCGATTCCAAAATCACAAAGTCGCTTTGGCGCAGGGCGTCTTTGACGGGATCTGTCAAAATGCCCAGGTCTGTTGCCAGCGAGATCGTATGTTCATCAGACGTTTGCAACTGAAAGCCGATACTTTCTGCGCAATCGTGGGAAGTTGGAAACGGCCGGATAAAGAAATCTCCACAGCACATCCCTTCCCACGGAATGCGGTCGTAAGTCACCTTAGCAAGATCGCCAGAATCCTCCAGGGCTTGCAGCGTCCCCGCCGAAGCGTAAACAGGAATGTGATATTTACAGGCAAACACGCGCAGACCCTTCACATGATCAACGTGCTCATGGGTGATGAAAATACCCTGGATTTTTTCCGGGGAAAGATTGCAAGCTTCCAGCCTTTCCCGTATCTGCTTGGCACTGCGGCCAACATCCAGCAAAATACCGGTATCGCCGCTTTCTATATAATAGCTATTTCCACTGCTGCCGCTGAACAACGGACAGACCTTTGCCATGCAATCGCCTCCTTTTCTACGCAAAAACAGAGGCGACGATGTCGCCCCTGCTATCAGGCAAACGATAAAACAGGCTGTTTAACCAACCTTGCTTTCTTTTTTGTGATCCGGCACATGGACACGCTGAATGTCTGCCCCAACAGCAGACAGTTTTCCTTCCATGTCCTCATAACCGCGCTCGATGTGCTGGATTTCTTCCACATCGGTCACACCGTGAGCACACAGGGCGGCAATGACCATTGCTGCGCCGGCACGCAGATCTGTTGCCTTGATCGGGGTAGCGTCCAGATGATCTACGCCCTCGACAACAGCGATCTTACCATCAACAGAGAACTGCGCTCCCATCCGGCGAAGCTCCTCTACATAGCGGAAACGGTTATCCCAAATACTCTCGTTGATAATGCTGGTGCCCTTGGCGATGGACAGCAGTACCGCGATTTGCGGCTGCATATCGGTGGGGAAACCAGGGTGCGGCATTGTCTTAACGTTGCAGCGATTGGGCCGGCAATCGCAGGTGACCCGGACAGCGTCGTCAAGTTCCTGAACGGTAACGCCCATCTCGATGAGCTTTGCTGTGATAGATTCCAGATGCTTCGGGATGACGTTTTTAATGAGCAGATCGCCTTTAGTGGCTGCCGCGGCAACCATATAGGTACCGGCCTCGATCTGGTCCGGAATAACGCTGTACTCTGTGCCGTGAAGATGCTCCACGCCAACGATCTTGATCATATCTGTTCCCGCGCCACGGACGTCTGCGCCCATAGAGTTGAGGAAGTTGGCCAGATCGACAATATGTGGTTCTTTTGCGGCATTTTCAATGACGGTCACGCCCTTGGCCTTGACGGCGGCCAGCATGATGTTGATGGTCGCGCCGACAGACACGTTATCCATGTAAATACTGGTGCCCTTAAGCTGCTCTGCCTGGACATCGACCATACCGTTTTCGATGCTGTAAGTACAGCCGAGGGCCGCAAACCCCTTTAAGTGCTGGTCAATGGGACGAACACCGAAATCACAGCCGCCCGGCATGGCGACGACGGCATGGGAACAACGCCCCAGAAGCGCACCCAGCAGGTAGTAGGAACCACGGATATGTCTGGCGAGCTCGGCAGACGCCACATGGGTACGAATTGGCCGGGGATCAATTTCGATGGTCGTTTTATTGATGGTACGAATGACCGCACCCATATCCTGGATGATCCGAATGATGGCGGTAATATCGCTGATATTCGGAACATTTTCGATTCTACAGACCCCGTCGCTCAAAATGGCGGCCGGGATAATGGCTACGGCAGCGTTTTTCGCACCGCTGATCTCTATTTCTCCAACAAGACGCTTCCCGCCGGTAATTACAAATTTATCCAAAAATGCACACTCCCAAATTGACAAAATTTCATGTGATTCTTGCAATCCTATTTTTTCACAAAAAGCACTGAACTATGAGTAAGTATCTTCTTTCGGCATCCAAAACATTTTTTTGGAAAATCATTATACACTCACAATATCATAATATAAAACCGACGGAATGTCAATGACTGCACACGTTTTTCCCATAAATTGAAACAAAATCTTAACTTTTCGGTCCTCTTTTCCAACAGGATTCCAATTTTTGCCTAGATACTAGCTTTGGCAATCGATGAAAAAGATGTATTTTTCCGTGCGCTCTCGGCAATACTGCTACTGTTGCCAGAAGAAGGAGGCGCAGGATGTGCAATACAATAAAGTCGAAATTTGCGGCGTCAATACCGCGAAGCTGAAGGTATTGTCAGAGCAGGAACAAACAGAGCTGCTTCGCCGGGTAAAGGAAGGCGATCAGCAGGCCCGGGAGGAACTGATCAAAGGCAATCTGCGGTTAGTGCTCAGCGTGATCCAACGGTTTACCAATCGGGGCGAAAATATGGACGATCTGTTTCAAATCGGCTGCATCGGGTTGATGAAAGCCATTGACGGTTTTGATGTCTCTCTCGGCGTCAAATTCAGTACCTACGGTGTCCCTATGATTTTAGGCGAGCTGCGGCGCTATCTGCGGGATAACAACACCATTAGGGTCAGCCGTTCCCTTAAGGACATCGCCTACCGTGCCATGCAGGAAAAAGAACGGTTGACCAATCTCAACGGCAAGGAGCCGACGGTAGAGGAGATCGCCAAAAATCTGGGGCTCAAGCGGACAGATGTGGTCATGGCACTGGAGTCCATCGTAGAGCCTGTTTCATTGTATGAACCCGTGTTTTCCGATGGCGGTGACACCATTTATGTCATGGATCAGTTAGGCGACCATAACGATGATAAAAACTGGCTGGACGAGATCGCCCTGAAGGAAGCCATCCACAATCTCAGTGACCGGGAAAAGCGCATTATGTCTATGCGCTTTTTTAGTGGAAAGACACAGATGGAGGTGGCCGCAGAGATCGGCATTTCTCAGGCCCAGGTTTCCCGATTAGAAAAGGGCGCCATCCAGAAAATCAAAAATGAACTGTAACGTTTATTCCCCGATGACCTTGATTAAAACGTGCTTTTCCTTCATACCATCAAATTCAAAATAAAAGATCTGCTCCCAGCGCTGTAGATCCAGATAACCGTCCGTAATGGCGATGACTGCTTCTCTGCCCATGAGCTGCCGCTTTAAGTAGGCGTCTGCATTGTTGCAGCGTCCATTGTGACAGTATTGCTCGTAGGGCTTTTCCGGCGCCAGTTGTTCCAGCCAGGTTTCAAAATCCTGATGGAGACCGCTTTCGTCATCGCTGACAAAAATACTGGAGGTCGGGTCCATGGCATTCACTAGGATAAGCCCTTCTCGGATGCCACTTTGTTTTAGTGCCTGATCGACTTTTCCGGTAATATTGACAAGCCCTCGGCGGGACGGCAATTGGATCATCAATTCTTTTCGAAAGGATTTCATAGCGTACACCTCAATTTTTCAAAATTCTCACAGTTTCATTATAAAATCATCGAATTATGGTGTCAATGATTGACTTTTCCGTTGGAATCTCTTATGATGGAAAGAAGAACCAAAATGGAAAGGACGTGGGATGGTGGCGCAAAAGCTGATGTTGATCGTAAATCCCAATTCTGGAAAAAACGGGATGAAGCTGCATTTACAGGATATTATTGTCTTGTTTCACAGTCACGGATGGGAGGTCACGGTTTTTCCTACCTTGAAAGCCGGCGACGCTACCGATTATGCTAGAGAACGGTATGGCGATTTTGATCTTGTCGTTTGCTGTGGTGGAGATGGCACCTTAAACGAGGTGATCACCGGCATGATGCAGCAACCGCTTCCCCTGCAGCTTGGCTATATTCCTGTAGGCACCGCCAACGATTTGGCCACGACGCTCCACTTGAAAAAAACACCGGTCGCTGCCGCTGCCGATATTTTGGCGGGACATAAATTTGTCCACGACATCGGCTGCTTTAACGACCGTTTCTTTACTTATATTGCGGCCTTTGGCACATTTTCGGATATTTCTTATTCTACCTCCCAGACCATGAAACGCTCTCTGGGCAAAATGGCCTATATTTTACAGGCGGTGATGAAGGTCGGCGATATTCGTGCCCGCCATGTGACCGTGACTATCGACGGAGAAGTTATCGACGATGATTTTGTGTTAGGCGCTGTCATGAACTCTACGTCTTTTGCCGGCGTGTTCCGGCTGAAAGAAGAGGAGATCAAGCTGGATGACGGTATTTTTGAAGTCTTGCTCATCAAGCCGCCTAAAAATCCTATCGAGTTGACAAAGATCATGGATCAGCTTTTGCACAAAACCTACGACAGCAATTTTGTATCGCTCTATCACGGCCGAGAGATCAAGATCCACACCGAGGAAGAAACGTCCTGGTGCTTGGATGGCGAACTGGGCGGCTCCTATCAGGATGTGACGATCATGCCCAGTGAGCGGCAAATGGTCTTTTGCGCGGGAAAATAAGGGACAAACGGCGGGGATCTTCCCGCTTTTTTATTTCCAAAAAACGCAAAAAGAGGACAGGTCTCCCCTGTCCTCTTGATTTTGCTGTGTTTAGCTGTTTTTATCCACAACGTGGAATTTTTTCAGATTTCCACTTTTTTCACTGCGCTTATCCAGCTCGGCCATAACATCCTCCAGGGGGATCCCCTGCTGCACCATGAGAACCGTCAGATGATACAGCAGGTCGGAAATTTCCAGCACAGTTTCGCTGTTATCCTGATTTTTTGCGGCGATGATGACCTCACTGCACTCTTCCCCGCACTTCTTCAGAATCTTGTCCAGACCCTTGTCAAACAGGTAAGCGGTATAAGAGCCTTCCGGCTTTGTTTCTTTCCGGCTGACGATGGTCTGGTACAAATTATGTAATACTTCATTCTCCATGTTGTTCCCTCCAAATCTCATGAAAAAAGCAGCTATGTGAACCGGTATGGCAAGCCGCACCGGTCTGCTCTACAACGATCAGCAGTGTGTCGTCATCACAGTCTCCGTGCATGGAAACGACCTTCTGCAAATGGCCCGATGTGGCCCCTTTATTCCAAAGTTCCTGGCGGGATCGGCTGTAAAACCAGGTGTATCCCGTTTCCAGTGTCTTTTGCAGCGATTCCCGATTCATATAGGCCAGCATCAAAACTTCTTTTGTTCCGGCTTCCTGTACGATGGCCGGCAGCAGTTCTGATTTGACAAAAAAGCGATCCAGCTCTTCCGGCAATAATTCCGCACCGCTTTTGGTGATGATCTTTTTTGACGAGTCCTGTTTTTGTACGGCATCAATGGCTTCGGCCAGTTTCAAATCGCCTGTATAAATCGCTTTGCCGCAGATCGTGCCGTATAACCCCAGATCTTTACAGTTTATCACATCCTGCAAATTGCTGATGCCGCCGCTGGCGACGATCTGGCATGATACAGCCTGATTCAAGGCATGAAGCTGCTCCAAATTCGGGCCGGATAATGTACCGTCTTTGGAAATATCTGTAAAGATGATATATCGCACGCCGATCTTTTCCATGGATTTTGCCAGGTCGATATAGTCGATCTCCGACTGGTCTGTCCAACCTTCTGCGGCAACTTTTTTGTGCATGGCGTCAATGCCGACAACGATGCGTTCACTGCCGTACTGGTCGATGGCTTCCTTGACTAGGGCAGGATTTTTCAGGGCGACAGAGCCGAGGATGACCCGTGATACACCGTGATTAAGATAATATGCGATGGTTTCCATGTCCCGGATACCGCCGCCGATCTCTACTTTCAGCCCGGTATTTTTTACCACATCAAAAACGATCTTTGCGTTGACCGGTTTTTTGGCTTTGGCACCGTCCAGGTCTACCATGTGGATCCATTTGGCGCCGGCGGCCTCAAAAGTCTTTGCTGTTTGCAGCGGATCTTCCGCAACCTTATGGGCGGTTGCGTAATCGCCCTTTACCAGGCGGACGCACATACCGTCCTTTAAATCAATGGCAGGAAAAATTAACATAAGTTCCCTCCTGTTTATAATACGCCTTTGGTGGACAGCACAGAGCCGTCCTGATTTTGCTGCACCGCCAATCGTAGCGCATGGGCGATGGATTTGAAGATCGCTTCAATGCAGTGGTGGGCATTGGTGCCGTACATCAGACGGGTGTGCAGCGTCATGCCGCCGTTGACAGCAAACGCCCGGACAAATTCTTCCGTCATACAGCTATCGTAGTCCCCTACCCGTTCCTGCTGAAACGCAGCATCAAAGAC
This sequence comes from Oscillospiraceae bacterium, assembly GCA_029098185.1. Taxonomy (GTDB): domain Bacteria; phylum Bacillota; class Clostridia; order Oscillospirales; family Acutalibacteraceae; genus UMGS1071. The sequence continues at coordinate 1,553 of JAQXNV010000058.1, read as the reverse complement.
GACAAATGGTCTGCCGCTGATGTCCACAGCGGTAAATGCCAATGCTTCATCCATGGGAACATAAAAACTGCCGAATCGAGCAATGCCGGAACGATCGCCCAGTGCCTGCAAAAAGGCCTGGCCCAAAACGATCCCTGTATCCTCGATGGTGTGATGGCAATCCACAAAAAGGTCTCCAACAGCGGAAACCTCTAGGCCAAATCCGCCGTGTGTCGCAAAAGCGTGGAGCATATGGTCAAAAAATCCGATCCCTGTTTCAATTTTTACCGGTCCGCCGTCTAAATTCAGCTTGATCGTAATCTCAGTTTCTTTTGTTTTTCGGGTGATCTCTGCTGTTCTCATTCTGTCACCGCCTTTTGCCGCGCTGCAAAAAAGTCTTTCATCATGTCCAATACTGCCTGATTTTCTTCCCTGCTTCCCGCAGTGATCCGCAGATACCCAGAGGGGAAATATCGGATGGCGATGCTGTTGTCCAGCAAATAGTCATAGATCTCCTTTGCAAGGGCTGTTTTTAAATAAACGAAGTTGGTGCAGCTTTCATACAGCGTCATGCCGGTGGGATACTGTTCCAGGAGTGCTTTCATTCCAACAGACAGCGCTTCTCTGGAATGGACGATCTCCTTTGTGCGCTGGCGCATCAGCTCCGGATGGCCATACACTGCCGCGCCGATCTTCTGGGTCAGCGTATTGGAATTATACGGCGATTTGACCGCTTTCATGGCATCGGTCAGCGTTTTGTTGGCCACGGTAAAGCCAAGACGGATACCGGCCATACCAAAGGCTTTGGAACAAGTCCGCAGGATCATCAGGTTGTCAAATGTATCGACACGATCCAGCAAGGATTGATCCCAGAAATCCATGTAGGCTTCATCCAGGACGACCAGTGCGTTTACAGATCGGATCAGACGCAACACATCTTCCCGTTTCAGGCCCAGAGAAGTTGGGTTGCAGGGATTGGAAAAGATGATCATAGCGGCGTTTGCTGCATTGGCGGTTTCGATCAGCTTGTCTACATCAATGGTCAGATCCTCCCGTTTTTGCACCTCGATCACATTGGCTTCTGCCAAAAAGGCGTAAAAACGGTACATGGAAAAGTCATCAGACAAGGTGATGACCGTATCGCCCCGCATCAAGAAAGAAGTCATAATGACGGAGATGCTTTCATCGGAGCCGTTGCACGCCGTGACCAGCTCCGGATCCACGCCATAATAGGCGGCAAATTGCTGGCAAACCTCCCGAGCCACCGGGTCAGGATACCGGTTAAACTGCATATGGGCAACAGCATCCTGCACCGCCGTGTGCAGTTCCTCCGGCAAATTGTAAAAAGACTCGTTGGCGTCCAGGCGGATCTGATAGTCTCCCTGGATGGGGTCATATGGTTTTAAATCTCGAATTTTTTTATTTAATGTATAGGCCATAGTCACACGCTGCTTTCTATTTTAAGTTGCGATCTATCTTAAAAACGGACTTTGATCGCGTTGGCGTGGGCGGTGAGCCCCTCTGTTTCTGCCAGTTTCACAATATCGTCGTGGGCATCCCGCAGGGCATCCTCG
>JAQXNV010000057.1 GCA_029098185.1 Oscillospiraceae bacterium | reverse complement strand
GAAAACTAGACCGTCATCACCGACCCGCTGGATCCCGACGCATTCCCCCCAACCGACGGGGAATATCTGGATATGCTCTCCTGGGATGAGATCATGGCGTATATCCGCATCCCTGCCATTCAGGTAGAGCTGCCCATCTACCACGGTACCGACGCCAAAACGCTGGAAAAGGGCGTAGGGCATTTGGAGAATACGTCCATTCCCGTGGGCGGACTGGGCAGTCATGCGGTGCTGTCTGCCCATTGCGGTCTGCCAACGGCGGTCCTCTTTACCAATCTGGAAAAGCTGATCGTGGGCGATGTCTTTTACATCGATGTGCTCAATATGACGCTGGCCTACGAGGTGTATGACATCGAAGTAGTTGAGCCGACGGACTCCAGCTCTCTGTATCCCAAAGCCGGTGAGGATCTGGTCACGCTGGTTACCTGTACGCCCTATGGCGTCAACTCCCACCGATTGCTGGTGCATGCTAAGCGCATCGAACTGGACACGGTTCCGGAAGAAGCCGCCACCCGTGTTGCAGAAACCGGAAACTGGTGGGAACAGCTAGCATTTATCGGTGTTGGCGTTTTCTGCGTTATCTTCATTGTGATCATTCTGTGCTTCTTCCTCCTTGGAAGAAAGCGCCGGAAGCAGGGAGGACCAGATGACACACAGGCAGGATCTTCCCTAAAGCCGAAAAAAGAAATGCCGGAAAAGAACAGGTCAACAAAACGGACCCCGACTGAAAAAGAGAAAGGGCGGCATTTTAGAGAATGAAAAAGAAAATTGGACTGCTGATGCTCATCTCGGTAATTGGCGCGGTATTTGTTTTCGGCTTGATTTTGGTATTGATCCCAATCGTGCAGAAGGCCAACATGGAGTCGAATCTTTCCCATGCGCTAGAGGGGTACTTTGAGCGGAAAGAGGACCCATCTTCTGCGCAAAAAAATCCGGCACTGCGCAAAGCCATGGAGCGGTACAATCAAAAGCTCGCAGAGGGTGGGCAGAAGCGTTTTACCTCCCCTGCAGACTATGAGATACCGACCTTTCATTTAGCAGATTACGGCGAACCGGAGGAATGTTTCGGGACGATCTCCATTCCGAAAATCGGGATTCAACTGGCATTGTATAACGGTGCCAATGACGACACGATGATGTTGGGCGCAGGTGTTTTCGCCAACACCTCGCTGCCTATTGGCGGAGACAGCACAAACACGGTGGTGGCGGCACATAACCGCTACAACAATGTCAACATTTTTCTGGAGATCGATACCCTGCAAAAAGGCGACCCCATTTATGTGGAAAATTTCTGGGAAACGCTGTGTTATCGTGTGAAGGAGACAGATGTGATTTCTCCGGACGATTTTCAGCATTTTTACATTGAGCCTGGGGAAAATTTACTGACCCTGATGACCTGTTACCAATTTCCCAACAATGACCAACGGTATGTTGTCGTTGCAGAATATTGTGCGGAGCCGTAAGAGATGTAGGTGACATTTACAATCAGAGAGTTGTATAAACCGCACCAGTAGTGATAGCTGTATGGAGAAAACCATCCATCATGCTAAACTTTCTTCCAGTGTAACGCATTGTTTTGTTGCTTTAAATCCCAAAGGCCGTGTTTAATGTTTGGCAAAATCTGATACAAAGAATAGGATGATCCCCGGTTGTGACCAGCCGGGGATTTCCTTTTTCCCTAATATGGATGCTGCACTAGAAATCTTTCTTTCCAGCTATTGACAAGGCGGGGAAGGGCGATTATGATGAAAGTATATCATGGGAAAGGCTGTCTTTTCAAAAGGAACAGACGGCAGCACAACGGCGTCTGACGCATTTGTGCGGAAAGGATGTTATTGAGATGACAAAGAAACTGATCCATATCTCTCTGCAAAAGAGCGGGGAAACAATTTTTAGAGCACGCCAGATACGAAAACAGCGGCACAAAAAGGGATTTACGCTGGTGGAACTGATCGTCTGCATTGTCATTATTCTGATTCTGTCGGCGGTAGCGGTGCCCCTTGTGATGCGGTACATCGAGACTAGCGGTGAAGCAACCGACATCGCCAATGCCAGAACAGCCTGCGTCGAGGTAGTGTCGGCGGCTATGGCTGACGACAAGACATCGCCGCTGTACAAGCGGGATGGGCTGTACATGAAGAGATTTGCTCTGGTCCAGGGCAATGATGGCTGGGCCAGTGACATGGAAAATGTTATTGTTGGCGGCGTGGCCTATAGAGACCAGGTGCATTGGAAGCCTCCGCAGCCCAAGGCTGGCGGTTATTGCAAGGTGTATTTTCAGGACAACGCCCTCTTCATCAACTGGGGCGGCGAGGATCACATCAACAGCATTTCGGCGGAAGATTTTCTTACCCAGAATATCCTGCGGGACATCGTGTCGGATAACTATAAACATACGGTCATCAATTCCAACGAGCCGGAGCATCAAAATGAAGGAACGAAAAAATTCATGGACTACGCGCGGGAAAATGGCTTTGACCTGAAAGAGGATTATGGCGCCAAAACGTGGCAGATTTATGTGAAGGAACAAAATGGTAAAACCGTTCTGCAAAATCCGGCGATCTACTGGTCGACCCTGGAGTTAAACGAATCTATGGTGGAACAAAATACCCCAGTGTACGTTCCGGTCATTGGGTATCGCGACGGCAAGTACGACGTCTACCGGGCGAAGGTGGTTAAGTATAATACCGGAACAGCAAACGAGTATCTCACCCTTGAGAACAACTTTGCCAAAGTGGCGGACGGCACGGACGGTCTCGGTGGTACGGCCACCTTCCAGTATAGCGATTATGACAGTGCAAAGGCAGCCTACGACACGCTGCTGACAGCCTTTGAGGCTAACGGCGGCACAGTGAAAGACAGTGATTTGACACCTGAAATGAAAAAATAAGAACGCAATGAAAAAGCAGACTGACGCAATGCGCAGCCTGCTTTTTCCATCCCGCGATCAACGAGACTTAGAACTTATTTTACGGTGAT
>JAQXNV010000056.1 GCA_029098185.1 Oscillospiraceae bacterium | reverse complement strand
CTGCAAGGGGGCCGAGAATCGGCCGAGCGGAAAGCCCCTTGCCTCCCCTTTAAGGGGAGGTGGATGCCGTCGTAGACGGCAGACGGAAGGGTATCACGGGAGTAGCTGCCCTGCAAAAAGAAAACCCCTCAGTCACCTGCGGTGACAGCTCCCCTACAAGGAGGCCGAGAATAGGCCGAGCGGAAAGCCCCTTGCCTCCCCTTTAAGGGGATTCCCCTATTAGGGGAAATGTCAGCGTAGCTGACAAAAGGGTGCCTGTTTTCGGAGAAAAAGGTGGATGCCGTCGTAGACGGCAGACGAAAGGGTATCACGGGAGTATCTACCCTGCAAAAAGAAAACCCCTCAGCCGCAACTACGTTGCGCCAGCCCCCCTACGAGGGGGGCCGAGAATCGGCTTAGCGCAAAGCCCCCATCTTTTGAGCACAAAAAAGAAAAAATGCAGTTTGCCCTTTGGAGGTGAAATGATGTATCGTTTTTTCAAAAAGAAAAGCTTTAAGATCCTGCTGGTCGCAGTGGCAGCACTGTTGCTCCTGCTATTGCACACCGCCGTCAACGGCAGCGTACTGCTGTCCAACGTGTTCACCTTTCTGACGACACCGATGCAGAAGGTCAGCGCATCTGTAGCCAACGGGACATCCGAAGCCGTTGAATCTCTCGGCACTTCCAAGGAAGAACTACTTCGGGAAAATGAACAGCTTCGCCAGGAGATCAACGAGCTGAACCAACAGCTTTCCGATTACTATCAATATAAACAGGAAAACGAACAATTAAAAAACTTTCTCGAATTAAAAAGCACCAATCCCGACTATCAATTTGCTTACGGCTCAGTCATTTCCCGCAGCGGCGCGGAAAACTTCTACAGCTTTCGGGTAGATAAGGGCACCCTGGACGGCGTTTCTGTCCAGGATCCTGTCATCACAGAAGCAGGACTGATCGGCTGGGTGTCCAGCGTCAGCGCTATGCAGTGCAGCGTGACGACTATTCTATCACCCAGCGTGCGCATCGCCGCCTATGACAAAGTCACCCGGGATACCGGCATCTTGACCAGCACGGCTGACGCGTCAGATTCCGGCCTTGTTCGCCTATCTTATCTGGAAGAAAACCAGACCGTCAAAAAGGGCGATATGATCGTCACCAGCGGTATCGGCGGCATCTTCCCCAAAAATTTACGGATCGGCAAAGCCGTCTCCATTGCAAGCAGCGAGACAGATGTTTCCCTCTACGCCACGGTACAGCCTTACGCCGATCTGAAAAACGCCAAGGATGTTCTCATCATCACCCAATTTGCCGGCCAAGGAGAATCTCTCCCCGAAAGCGGGGAGGATGCTTCATGAAGCGCCAGACCCGTTGGAAGCTGCTGCAATGGCTGGTGCTGGGCCTGGAAGTGTTCGTTTTGTTTTTCCTCAGCGATACTGCGGGGATCTTCCCAATGATCGCCGGCGCAAAGCCTGCTTTATTGCTCTGCGCTGCCATGTCTATCGCCCTGTCCGGCGTGGGAGAACTGACAGCCATGTCTTTCGGCATCTTGTGCGGGCTGCTGATGGACTTCAGCCGGGGCGGACCCTATGGATTTCACGGCGCCATCCTGGCGGTGCTCTGCTACATCAGCGCATCGCTCGTGCGCTATCTGTTCCAGAAAAATCTCTTGTCCGCTCTGCTCCTGACCATTGTTGCCATTGTGCTCGTCTTTTCTCTGGAGTGGCTGTTCTTTTATGTGGTCTGGGGATACCCCGACCCGCTCTATTTGCTTTTGCACCACTATGTGCCATCAGCTATCTATACGCTGGTGTTAGCTGTGCCGGTGTATTTTCTCACCCGAGGATTGTCCTCGGTGTTTCAAGAAAAGTGAATTTTTACGCAAAATCCCCTGCCTCCCCTTTAAGGGGGGCCGAGAATAAGCTTAGCGGAAAACTTTTGTCCCGGGAGTATCTGGGCGCTTGCGCCCCCAATAGATGATGGCTGGCAGTTCCCGCACGGGGAATACTCCAGCAAAGGGGGCAGCGCCCCCTTACTGGTTCCCTTCTTTCTTTGCTACCTTTCTTTCTTGGGAACGCAAGAAAGAAAGATAGTCCCCCGGAAGGGGTGGGGGCGGCGAGCCTGAATGGCTCGAAACCTGTTGCGGGGAAGCACAACCGTAATTGTCTTTGCTTTTCAGAAAGCTACCCTTTATCACCCCTCAGTCGCAACTGCGTTGCGCCAGCCCCCCTATAAGGGGGGCCGAGAATAAGCTTAGCGCAAAGCCCCTTGCCTCCCCTGTGAGGGGAGGTGGCACGGCGAAGCCGTGACGAAAGGGTAACACGGGAGCGGCTGCCAAAGAGAAGTCTTGCAATAATAACCCCTCAGTCAGATGCTGCGCATCTGCCAGCCCCCCTATAATGGGGGCCGAGAATGGGCCGAACACAGAACTTTTACGACAAAACCATGGTCAAAAGGAGGTCTTTATGGAAAAAAAGCCATCAAAGCTGCGGCGGACTGCGCCGTACTGGATCAGTATCCTTCTGTTGGTCATCGCTTTTACGGTCTTTGGCCTGCGGCTGTTCCAGTGGCAGGTACAAGACGGCGCCACCTATTTGGAACAGGCCAACGCCACCTCTAAATCCACGGTAAAGATCGACGCCGCCCGGGGAGAGATCCTGGATCGGGACGGCAATGCCCTGGCCACCAACCAAACGGCTTACAAGATTCTCTTTGAAAAGCCCTACATGACCGACGAGACAGCCAATGATACCATCCACACCCTGGTAGAGCTGCTGGAAAAACGGGGCGAACAGTGGATCGACGAGCTGCCCATTGTACTGGACAACGCAGGGGAATACGTCTTTGCCCAGGGCAAGGACGACGCTATCGCTTATTTAAAAGGCAAGACGTTCCTCAACGTCAACGAATACACCTCCGCGCCCCTATGCGTAAAACAATTGGCCGCCTTATACGACGTAGATCCCACGCAATACACGAAAGAAGAGCTCCTTCGATTGCTGTCGGTCCGATACAATATGACCATGGAGACCTTCTCCACCACCATGCCCTACACCTTTGCCAAAAGCGTTTCCAAGGAGACCGTTTCCATCATTGAGGAAAATTCCGCGTCCTTGCCCGGCGTATCCATCCGGGTGACCACAACACGCACCTACGATGACGGCACCCTGGCGCCCCATCTCATCGGCACCACCGGAAAGCTGACAAAGGAAGAATTCGAAACGCTGGAGGAGCGGGGCTATGCTTACGACGACGAAGTGGGCAAGAGCGGCATCGAATACGCTATGGAATCCCAACTGCGGGGCGAGGATGGCGTTCAAGCTTTACAGCTCCACAAGGACGGTACGGTTGCTTCTTCCAGCGTGGAAAAAGCACCGGTGCAGGGCAATACCGTCTACACCACGCTGGATGCTAATTTACAGAAAGTCGCCAACGCTTCCCTGAAAAAGAACATCGAAGCTGCATCCTCAGCGGGCAGATCCATGAACGAAAAACACGTCGGCGAGGATTGTGTCGCCGGCGGCGTCGTGGTACTGGATGTCAAGGACTTCTCTATTTTGGCGGCCTCCACCTATCCCACCTATGATCTGGGCAAGCTCACCGATGACGATTATTATGCAAAGCTGTTCCAGGATCAGACCAATCCCCTGTTCAACCGTGCCTTCAACGGCGCGTTTAAGCCCGGCTCCGTCTTTAAGCCGGCCATGGCCGCCGCCGCGCTGGAAGAAGGCGCCATCACAGAAAACAGCAAGATCACCTGTCATCACGTTTATGAATATTACGCCCCCAGCTATACCCCTACCTGTATGGGCTACCACGGCGCCATCACCGTAGACACCGCCCTGGCCCGCTCCTGCAACGTATTCTTTTATGAAGTGGGCCGGCGGCTGGGCATCGACAACATCGACCTGTACGCCAAGAGCTTTGGCCTGGGCGTTGCCACCGGCGTGGAACTGGGCGAAAGTGAGGGGATCCTGGCCAGCCCCAGCTATCGCACCAGCCACGGCGGCACCTGGCAGCCCGGCGACGTGATCCAGGCAGCTATCGGTGAATCGGACAACGCCTTTACGCCGCTGCAATTGGCTGCCTACTGCGCCACCATCGCCAACAACGGCACCCGCCTCAAGACCCATATCGTAGACAAGGTCACCGATTACAGCCGGAAAACTGTCGTTTCTGAAACAAAGGCGGAAGTTGTGGAACAGGTCAGCGTGTCCGAGGAAAACCTGAAGGTGGTCCAGCAGGGAATGCGGAAAGTCTGCACCGAAGGCACTGCTTCCACAGCCTTTGCCAATTACGGCATCGCCGTGGCGGGAAAGACGGGTACAGCGGAAAACATCGGCCATTCGGACAACACGGTCTTTATGGCCTATGCGCCCTATGACGACCCGGAGATCGCCGTAGCTGTAGTGCTGGAATACGGCGCTAGCGGCACCTATTCCACCAACGTGGCCAAGGACATTTTTGACGCCTATTTTTACGGCAAGGTCCTCGATGGCGACGGCAACCTGGTAACACCGGGGATCTCCGGCTCAGCCGACGGGATCCAGGCCGGTGCTGAGAAATTGTAAGCAGAGATCCCCTTTATGGGGATCTTTTTGGATAAGGCGGAAAGCTTTCTTTTGCAAAAGGGCCAATTTCCATGACAACTGGAAATTGTTCCCTATCAAAAATTCACTGCAAAATCTGTGCAAATTGCCTTAATTTTTTGAATAATTTATGGATTTTCCATAAATATTTGGTTTTTTTCACGAGAAGCTATTGAAATCCCGATCTTGTTTGTGCTATGATGAGGATGAGTTAAACTCTCTCAATATCATTCGATCATTTTTTCTGTGAGGATCTTTTTATGCTGGCCAATGTGACTGTTCTATCTGCCGCAAAGGGCGGCGTGGGAAAATCCCTTATCACCGCCGGGCTGGGCTGTGCCCTTGCGCTCCGGCAGCAGGAAACGTTGCTGCTGGACCTCAATCCCCTCTGCGGAGACATCTCCTTTTTTCTCGCCGCTTCCCCGCTGTCGCCCTACCATCTGGGCGACGCCGCACAGGAACGCTGCGATCTGTCAGACGTCATCGTCCCCAGCGAAACGGTAGAGGGCCTTTTTCTGGCCCAGCCGCCGTCCCGTCTTGACGAGCTGCCAAAGGCGTCACAGCTCACAACGTGGCTGACGTCGCTGTCTGCCGAATTCGACCAGATCCTGCTGGATGTCCCGGCTAAAAGCCCCTGCTTTCTGCCAGCGGTATCCGCAGCATCCAGAACGCTGCTTGTCTCCACGCCGGACAAACTGAGCATCACAAACTGCGACCGTCTGCGCACCAGCGAAGCCGGCCGGCAGATGCGGGATCCTCGTCTGGTGCTCAACCGGTTTCATCGGCGGCGGTTTTGGGAGATGGAGGAATTTTCTGACCTGGACGCTGTCATCGATGAGAGCGGACTGCAACTGGCCGCTGTGATCCCGGAAGATCGAACCTTATCCGGCTCCATCGTTTCTGCTATGGAGCGGACCCTTTCTTATGAAACACTGCCGTTTCAGCAAAAGGCAGGCGGCGGCGCCATCGCCCTGCACTGCCTGTCAAAGCGGCTTCTCGGCGTGCGAGTCCCTTTGCGGGATCTGGACGCGCTGTAACACATATTCTTGATTTTTTCTTGATAAAGGAGGCACTTTCCATGAATATAGCATTGATCGCCCATGATTCGAAAAAGGAACTCATGGTGCAGTTCTGCATTGCATATTGCGGTATCCTCAGCCGGCACAATCTGTGCGCTACCAGCACCACCGGCAAGATGATCGCCGAGGCTACCGGTCTGCATATCCAGCGGTATCTGGCTGGTTCTCAGGGCGGCGCGCAGCAGATCGCTTCCCGCATTTCCTGCAATGAGATCGATATGCTGTTATTTTTCCGTGACTCCCTTTCTCCCAAGCCGCATGAGCCCAACGACATGAATCTGCTCCGTCTCTGCGATATGCACAATATCCCCTTCGCAACGAATATCGCTTCGGCGGAGATCCTGATCCACGGTCTGGAACGGGGCGATCTGGACTGGAGAGACATCGTCAGAAATTAAAAACGCTTCTCCCTCGTCCATGACGGGGGCGTTTTTCTGTAAACTATACAAAATATCACACTTTTTTGGAGGAATACCCCATGGCATTATTGACAAAAGCACCTAAGGGCACCCAGGATATTCTGCCCGCTGACAGTTCCACCTGGCAGCTCATCGAGGATGTCCTGCGCAGCGAAGCCGCCGTCAACGGCTTTTCCGAGATCCGCACACCGGTTTTTGAGCACACTGAGCTGTTTCAGCGCTCCGTCGGCGAAACGACCGATGTGGTGCAAAAGGAAATGTATACCTTTCTCGATAAGGGAAACCGCTCTATCACGCTGCGTCCCGAAGGCACGGCCGGCGCAGTGCGGGCCATGCTGGAGCACGCTCTTTACAATGCAGGCTTCCCGGTCAAGCTCTATTACCTGACCTCCTGCTATCGCTACGAAAATACCCAGAAGGGCCGCCTGCGGGAGTTCCACCAGTTTGGCGCAGAGGTGTTCGGCACCGCTTCCCCTGTGGCTGACGCCGAACTGATCACCATGGTCAACAGCATTTTTGAGCGGCTGGGCCTGAGAAACATCCAATTGGAGCTCAATTCCATCGGCTGTCCCAAATGCCGCGCCCAATATTATGCCGTGCTGAAAGATTACTTCTATCAGCACAAGGATCAGCTCTGCGAAACGTGCCTGGGGCGTCTGGAGCGCAACCCCATGCGGATCCTGGACTGCAAGAGCCCGGTGTGCAGTGAGATCGCTGCCAATGCGCCCATGATGAAGGATTATCTCTGCGACGACTGTAAGGAACACTTTGACAGCGTACAAACGCTGCTGACAGAAGCCGGCGTAGAATTTACCATCAATCCCATGATCGTCCGTGGACTTGACTATTACACCCGGACCGTCTTTGAGTTTGTCTCTAACGACCTGGGCGCCCAAAGTACCGTCTGCGGCGGCGGCCGGTATGATGGCCTTGTGGAGGAGATGGGCGGCGCACCGACGCCGGCGTTAGGCTATGCCATCGGTCTGGAGCGGCTGCTGATGATCCTGGAGGCCCAAAAGGTGGAACTGCCAGAAGTGCCTAAGTGCGAGATCTATCTGGCATCTCTGGGCAAGGAAGCCCAGAAGAAAGCCTTTGCCCTGACGACTACGCTGCGGGAATGCTCTGTCTTTGCCGAGTGTGACATCTGCGACAGAAGCCTGAAGGCCCAGATGAAGTACGCCAACAAGATCGGCGCACGGTATAGCGTTGTCATTGGCGAGCAAGAGATCGCTAACAACAAAGCAAAGCTGAAAAACATGGAGACCGGTGAGACAAGCAACATTTCGCTGGACGACAAATTCGTGGAAGAATATATTATCCGTGTGACCACCGACGAGGACAACGAAGGTATGGTCCACGTCGATTGGGGCGACGAAGAAGAGGTCTAAGCAAAAGTCTTTTGGCAAACTCCCCCTCAGCCTGCTGGGCAGACAGCCCCCAAAAAAGAGAAACAGCTCAGGATAACGCTGTGTCGAAGAGCGCACGGGAGCAGCTACGAATCAAAAAAACATATCATTCACATAGAACCAGGAGAGATGACAATCATGGCAGACACAATGACAGGATTAAAACGAACCCACTATTGCGGGGAACCACGCCTCAGTGATTCCGGAAAAGAGATCACCGTTTGCGGCTGGGTCCAGCGTCAGCGGGATCTGGGACAACTGATCTTCATCGACCTGCGGGACCGTACCGGTATCCTGCAGCTTGCCTTCGATGACGGCACCAACCGGGAGATCTTTGAAAAGGCATTTACCGCCCGGGCGGAATTTGTCCTCTGCGCTAAGGGTTTCCTGCGGGAGCGTTCCGCCAAAAATCCAGACCTTCCCACCGGCGACGTAGAGCTGTTCGTCACAGACCTGCGGGTACTGGCCAAAAGTGAAACGCCGCCCTTCGAGATCGTGGAAAATTCCAAGGTCAAGGAAGAACTGCGCTTAAAATATCGTTATCTGGATCTGCGCCGGGCCGATATGCAGCAAAAGATCATGACCCGCCACAAGATCACCAAGGTGGCCCGGGACTACTTTGATGAAAACGGCTTTTTGGAGATCGAAACGCCAAACCTCATCGTTTCCACCCCAGAGGGCGCCAGAGATTATCTTGTGCCGTCCCGTGTGTTCCCCGGCCGGTTCTTTGCTCTGCCCCAGTCCCCGCAGCAGTATAAGCAGCTGTTGATGCTCTCCGGCTTTGACCGCTATATGCAGATCGCCCGGTGCTTCCGGGATGAGGATCTGCGGGCAGACCGTCAGCCGGAATTCACCCAGATCGACCTGGAAATGTCCTTTGTTACGCCCGACGACGTCATGGCTATCGGCGAGGGCTTTATGAAGCGGGTCTACAAAGAAGTGCTTAATATCGACATCGAAACACCGTTCCCCCGCCTGCCCTATCAGGAAGCCATGGAGCGGTTCGGCTCCGATAAGCCGGATATGCGGTTCGGTCTGGAGCTCATCGACGTCAGCGACCTGCTGGCCAACACCAATTTCCGGGTATTCCAAAACGCTCTGCAAAACGGCGGCGCTGTCCGGGGCATCAATCTGAAGGGTCACGCCGACCAGCTCAGCCGGAAAGAGATCGACAAGCTGACCGAATGGATCAAGGACTACGGCGCCATGGGCATCGCCTGGACACGGCTCACCGAAAAGGGCGAGTCCTCCAGCTATGAAAAATTCCTGGCTGATGAGGAAGTCAGCGCCATCCGCACCAAGATGAACGCCGAGCCAGGCGATATCCTCATGCTGGTGGCCAGCCCGAAACAACAGGTGGTCTTTGATGCGCTGGGCGCACTGCGCTGCGAGCTTGCCCGCCGGTTCCATCTGGCCGACACCAGCAATCCCAATCTGCTGTGGGTCACCGATTTCCCGCTGTTGGAGTTTGATGAGGACGAAAATCGGTTCGTGGCAAAGCATCACCCCTTCACCATGCCGAGAGAAGAGGACATCCCCCTGCTGAAAACAGCGCCGGAAAAGGTCTGCGCCAAAGCCTATGACATGGTCCTCAACGGCAACGAGGTCGGCGGCGGCTCTATCCGGATCAACGACCCGGAATTGCAGGAAATGATGTTCGAGGCACTGGGCTTTACGCCGGAATCGGCCCATGCGCAGTTCGGCTATCTCATCGACGCCTTCCAGTACGGCGCACCGCCCCATGGCGGCATGGCCTTTGGCCTTGACCGTCTGGTCATGCTCATGACCGACTCTGAGAGCATCCGGGATGTCATCGCCTTCCCGAAGGTAGCAAGCTCCTGCGAGCTGATGACCAATGCGCCCGGCATCGTCGATGAAAAGCAGCTCCAGGAATTGGGCATCGCCATCCTTCCCCAGGACGACACCAAAAAAGACGAATAAAAGGAGGTCTTTCCATGCAAAAGAAACCTTTAGCGATCCTTGCGGTATCCCTTTTGGCCGCTTCTTTGGCCCTCTCCGGCTGCGGTGACACACAGCCCGCCGCATCCTCTACTGCCCCCAGCGAAAGCGTCTCCAGCGCATCTAACGTCTCCAGCACATCGGAAGCCGCTTCCGCCGGTGCAGAAGCAGACGAGAGCAGTTCTGATGTTCCGGCCAAAACAGACGAAAAGTTCGAAGCGAAATTTGCGGAAAATCCCATCGACGCTTCTTACGACCAGCAATCCGGCGAAGTGAGCACCAACGCAGAGATGATCTCTCTGGAGGAGACCTATGCCGGTCTGTGGAAATCGGAGATCTCCCATGCTTACCAGCAGCTTTTGGAACAGCACAGTGACACGCAGGCCATCGAAGAGGACCAGAAAGCGTGGAACGACAACCTCTCTGACCAGGTGCAGCAGATCAAGGATTCCGTTACGGGAGACGGCAGTGCCGTCACCTTGGAACGGGCCGTGAAACTGAAGAACTTCTACCGGGAAAAAGCAAAATCGCTGTACAGTCAGCTTTATGCTTACGACCAGGAATATACTTACATCTACACGCCCTATTAACATCCACAAAAAAAGCTCCCCAAAAAGGGAGCTTTTCTTTTTTTGATCCATTATAAGTTTCCTTTGGCCACTAGCTGCGCCACCTTCAGCAGCAGGATCTGGGTCTTGGCGTCGGGGATCTCGTTGCGCATACACATATCTACCGCTTCCTGTAACGGGATCTTCTCTACATCCAGGAACTCGTCTTCATCGGGATGATAGTCTCCCAGAGCATCTACCCGGCAGGCGTATAAGTACAGCTCCTCTTTGTAGCAGCCGGGGCTGGGATACGCCACGCCCAAAAACTGATAGTCTTTCCCTACAGCGCCAACTTCCTCCAGAAGTTCCCGCTTGCCGGCCTCAAAGGGATCCTCTCCCGGCTCCAGCTTGCCGGCCGGCAGTTCCAGCAGCACTTCATCGTGGGGGTAACGGTACTGCCGCACAAACAAAAGACAGTCATCATCGGTCAGCGCTGCCACCGTCACACCGCCGCAATGGTCTACCACTTCCCGGCCTGCCAATTTTCCATTGGGCAAGCGCACGGTATCGTTGCGCACCTCGATGATCCGCCCTTGATAAAGTACCTTTTTCTCCACGCATTTTTCTATTAAATGTTCATACATGACAACTATCCGCCTTTCTTCCGGAATACAATCCCATTGTACTCCATAATCATAGAGATAGCAAGGTTTGGGAGGCGATTTCATGGACGACGCGACATTTCAGCAACAGCTCTTGGCCCTAAAGCAGGAATTTCCATCTCTGCGCACCACGACCTTTGGCAGGAGCCTTTTGGGCCGTCCGCTATATGCCCTGCGATTCGGCAAAGGTCAGCGCCATCTTTTGCTGGCCGGCGCTTTTCACGGCATGGAACATCTGACAACATCCCTTTTGCTGCGGTACAGCCGTTCCCTCATCGGCGAGCTCCTCCCCTGCCGGGTGACCATCATTCCCATGGTGAATCCCGACGGCGTAGCGATCCAGACTGGCGGGTGGCAAAAAGCCGGTCGATTTGGCGCTCTGGTGCAAAAGATCAGCCATGGCGACACCACCCACTGGCAGGCAAACGGCCGAGGCGTCGATCTCAATCACAACTTCGACGCCGGCTGGCAGGATCTGCACCGGCGAGAACAAGAATCGGGGATCACCGGTCCCGGCCCTACCCGGTTCGGCGGTCTTTATCCCGAAAGCGAACCGGAGACGCAAGCACTGTGTCAGCTCTGCCGAAAGGAACAGTTTTCTCTTGCCATTGCCTTTCACAGCCAGGGCGAGGAGATCTACTGGGAATACGGCCCCTATACGCCGGACATCTCTCTGCAAATTGCCCGGGAAATGGCAAAGCGCAGCGGCTATGCCCTGGAAAACCCCCAGGGGTTGGCTGTTGGCGGCGGCATGAAGGACTGGTTTATCTGTGCATTTCACCGGCCGGCCTTTACGGTAGAAGTAGGCAAGGGGAAAAATCCTCTGCCGGAACAAGCCCTGGAGGAGATCTATCCCAAAATGAAGAATATGCTGGACGCACTGCTATGTAAAACGCCCTGAACGAAAAAAAGACGGCAAAAGCCGTCTTTCGTTTATTGATACCGTTTGTAGATGGGATAGCCTATACAGCAGCCGGCCAGCGCCGCAGCGCCGTAAAACACACTGTAGTAGCAGAATACCCGGCCGTAAAACAACAGGGCAGACGGCAGGAACAGCACGCCTAAGCTCAGGGGCAATGAGGACTGCATCCCGAATTTTGCAGTATACAGCATACAGGAAACGATACTGTACAGGGGATTGAGGATGAACAGCAATCCCATGCGCAAAATGCTGGAATCGAAGATCGGTGGGAATCCATAGTACAACACCACGCTCAGCACCAGCACTAATGTGAAATAATACCACTTGTTTTTCTTAAACGTGACTGCCATACCATCATTCCTGTTCCGCCGCTGATTCTTCGCCATCGTTTTCTACGGGATCGGTCACTTCCTCTTCATCGTGGGGGACCCGGGCCAGGGTGACCACTTTATTTTCCTGGCCATCTACCCGCATGACCCGCACGCCCTTACTCGGTCGGGCACATTCCCGGATGGAGCCAGCCTCAATGCGGATGATCGTGCCGTCTGTGGAGATGAGGATCACATCCTCGTCGGTGCTCACCGACTGGATCGATGCGACATCGCCGTACTTCTCCACCTGGTAGTTGATGAGACCCTTGCCGCCTCTCGATTGGATACGGTAATCGCTGGAAGGCGACAGCCGGCCGTAGCCTGTCTCGGAAACCGTGAGGACCATCCGGTCGTCGCTGAGCCTGCACATCCCGACGACAATATCGCCGTCCTTTAGCTGCATAGCCTTAACGCCTCGGGCCGTTCTGCCCATAGCGCGGACGTCGCTTTCGTGGAACCGGATAGCCATGCCCTTTTGGGTGGCCACCAGCAGCTCGGTGTCGCCGTCGGTCATGGTGACGCCGCAAAGCTCATCGCCCTCGTCCAGATCTATGGCAATGATGCCGCCTTTCCGGGCCGTGTTGTAGGCGTTCAGGTCTGTCCGCTTGATGACGCCCTGCTTTGTGATCATGACAAGGTACTTGTCCTCCTCAAATTCCGAAACACGGATCAGGCTCGTCACCTTCTCGTCAGCGGTAATGGGCAGCAGATTTGCCACGTTCATGCCCTTACTGGTCCGGGAGCCTTCCGGGATCTCATAGCATTTGAGCCGGTACACTCTGCCCAGATTGGTGAAGAACAGCACATAGTCGTGGCTGTTGATGACAAACATCTCTTTGGCGACGTCCTCTTCCCGGCGCTTCATGCTGGAAACGCCTCTGCCGCCCCGGCGCTGGGTATGGTACGCATCCATCTTCTGGCGCTTGATGTAGCCAAAGTTGGTGAGGGTCAGCACACAATCCTCTCTGGGGATCAGATCCTCAATGTCCACTTCGCCGGTAACGGTAGCGATCTCTGTCCGCCGCTCGTCGCCGTATTTTTCTTTGATGATCTGTGCTTCCGCTTTGACGATGGCCAGCACACGGGATTCATTTGCCAGAATATCCTTGTAATCGCTGATCTTTTCCGCCAGCGCTGCCAGCTCGTCCTCGATCTTCTGGCGCTCCAGACCGGTCAACCGGCCAAGCTGCATCTGAACGATGGCCTGGGCCTGGATGTCATCCAGCCCAAACCGCTCCATGAGCGCGCTCTTGCCTTCGCTGATGGACTTGGACGCCCGGAGGATCGCGATGACCTCGTCGATGAAATCGAGAGCGATCTTCAGGCCCTCTAAAATATGGGCCCGTTCCTCAGCCTTCTTCAGGTCAAAGCGGACACGCCGGGTGATGACTTCCTTCTGGAACTTGATGTATTCCTGTAAGATCTCAATGAGCGTCAACGTTTTGGGCTGACCGTCTACAATGGCCAGCATGATGACGCCAAAGGTCGTCTGCATCTGGGTGTAGGAGAAAAGCTGATTCAGCACGACCTGGGGCGACGCGTCCCGCTTTACGTCCACCACCATATACATTCCATCCCGGTCGGAGTGGTCCTCTACGTTGGAAATGCCCTCGATCCGCTTTTCCTTGACCAGATCGGCAATGCTCTCGTGGAGCCGGGCCTTGTTGACCTGATAGGGCAGCTCTGTGATGACGATCTTAAAGCGGCCGTTCTTGTCCTCAACGATCTCTGTTCTTGCCCGGACGGTGATTCTTCCCCGGCCGGTGGCGTATGCCGCGCGAATACCGCTGCGGCCCATGATGATCCCCGCTGTAGGGAAATCCGGGCCTTTGATATGCTCCATGATCTCTTCCAGCGTGGCGTCGGGATGATCGATGAGGGCGCAGACACCGTCAATGACCTCGCCCATGTTGTGGGGCGGGATATTGGTGGCCATGCCCACGGCGATACCGGTGGAGCCGTTGACCAGCAGATTGGGAAAGTGGGACGGCAGCACCGACGGCTGCATCAGACGGTCATCGTAGTTGGGGACAAAATCCACTGTGTCCTTGTCGATGTCCGCCAGCATCACTTCACTGAGCTTGCTCATGCGGGCCTCTGTATAACGATAAGCAGCCGGCGGGTCACCGTCCACAGAACCGAAGTTACCGTGGCCGTCCACCAACAGATACCGCATGGAAAAATCCTGGGCCAGCCGGACCATAGCGTCATACACCGAGGCGTCGCCATGGGGGTGATACCGGCCCAATACGGCGCCGACGGTATCGGCGCACTTGCGGTAGGGTTTGTCTGGGTGAAGCCCATTTTCAAACATGGTATAGAGGATGCGGCGGTGGACAGGCTTTAAGCCGTCCCGCACATCCGGCAGCGCCCGGGACACGATGACCGACATGGAATAGCTGAGAAAGGATTTTTTCATTTCCTTCTCAATGTCCATGGGGATCAGGCGGTCGGGATGGATGGTATCCAGCGCTGACTGCTGTTCTAAATTGTGTTCGTTTTCTTGCATAGTAGTTCACCTTTTGCGCCGTGGCGCACCTTATTTTTCCAAACGCTTGGTCTTATGGAGGATCTGGCTGCGCACCGTTTGGCGCAGTCCTTCCGGAATAGAACGAAGGGGCAGGATCATCCACTCCGCCTTGCCGGTATGTAAAATCAACAGCTTATTTTTTTCTTCGCAAATGACCGAGCCGTCTAAGGGGATCTCCCAGGGAGCAGCTTCCCCCGTGCAGACGGAAATGGTATGTTCTCGCAAAAGCATCGTGATCTCCTGGCCGGTCACCATTTTGTTGCAAGTAGAGCGCACCGAAAACAACACGGCTGCCCACACCAGGCCGATGAGGCAGGCGCAGGCAATGCAAAAGATCATGGCGTTGCCGTCGTCCCAAACGATCCACCAGACGCCAAACAAAACGACCAATCCCGCCAGCACACCGGATTCCACGATGGCTTTGATAAAATTTTTGCGGTAGATGCGGGATGTTTTCAGGGCGTTAAAGACATCGTCGGCGGACAAAGTATAGGAGAACTCCACCTCGCCGGCAGGCCCATCGTTTTGGGGAGTGGTTCCAGTATTTTTCATCATCATTTCCTTTCCAAGGCCGGTACTGCCGGCAGATCTGATCCATCTGGCCAATATTGCTGGCTGATGGCTTTGCTTGATTTCCTGCTTTAAAGCAGATCGTTTTTGGAGAAAGGGCAATTTTGCCCATCTTCTTCTCTCTCCTCCTAAAGAAACTAGGGATCATCGGGCATCACTTTTTTGAGAAGTGATCCCGGTGGTTTACTAAAGCGATCTGCCCCTTTAACAAGAGACCGTGACAAATGCTTATTTTATCACACATCCAGGTTCTGGACGTATTTGGCGTTCTTTTCAATAAACTCCCGCCGAGGCTCCACCTTATCGCCCATAAGCACCGTGAAGATCTCATCGGCGGCCTGGGCGTCCTCTACGCTGACATGGAGCATGGTCCGGGTAGCTGGGTTCATGGTCGTCTCCCAGAGCTGCTCCGAATCCATCTCACCGAGACCTTTATACCGCTGGATCTCATATTTGCCGTCGATAGAAGCGGTAATGCGATCCCGCTCCTCGTCGCTGAACGCGTAGATGTGATTGTTCTTCCCTTTGGTGATGCGGTACAGCGGGGGCTGGGCAATATAAATATTGCCGTTTTCCACCAGCGGCTTCATGTACCGGAAGAAGAACGTCAGCAGCAGCGTACGGATATGACAGCCGTCCACGTCGGCATCGGCCATAATGATGATCTTTCCATAGCGCAGCTTTGCCATATCAAACTCATCGCCGATGCCGCAGCCCAGAGCCGCCACCACCGGCATCAGCTTTTCGTTGCCGTATACCTTATCCAGCCGTGCCTTTTCCACGTTGAGCATTTTGCCCCACAGCGGCAGGATAGCCTGGAATTTCCGGTCCCGCCCGCCTTTGGCGGAACCGCCTGCCGAGTCGCCCTCTACGATGTAGATCTCTGTCTCCTCGGCGTTGCGGCTCTGACAGTCGGCCAGCTTGCCCGGCAGTCCCGCGCCTTCCAGCGCCGACTTGCGGCGGACCATATCCCGGGCTTTCCGGGCGGCTTCTCTCGCTCTCGACGCTGCCAACGCTTTCTCAAAGATGGCCTTAGCTGTCTTGGGGTTTTCCTCCAGATAAGTGGCGATCTTGTCGCTGACCAGGCCGTTGACCAAACTGCTGATCTCCGTATTGCCCAGCTTTGCCTTTGTCTGGCCCTCAAACTGGGCTTCCTTCAGCTTTACGCTGATGACTACGGTCAAGCCTTCCCGCACATCGTCGCCGGACAGATTTTTGTCGGATTCCTTCAAGATATTGTACTTTCTGGCGTAGTCATTCATCACACGGGTCAGCGCCCGCTTAAATCCATCCTCATGGGTGCCGCCGTCGGTGGTGTGGATGTTGTTGGCAAAGGACAGCATCAACTCATTGTAGCTGTCGGTATACTGCATGGCGATCTCCGCTTCTGACTGATTGTCCTCAGCGATGGTGGAGCAGTAGATCACATCGTCATGAATGACCTCCACAGCCTTCTTTTTGTTGATGTAGCTGACAAAGCTGCGAATGCCGCCCTCATAGTGGAATTCCTCTGTCTGGGGCGCTTGCTCATCCCGCAGATCGCTGAGCTCGATCCGGATCCCCGCATTGAGGAACGACTGCTCCCGCAGACGGGTCTTTAAGACGTCGTAATCGAATTCTGTCGTTTCCTTAAAGATCTCCGGGTCCGGCTGAAACCGGACATAGGTGCCGGTATCGTCGGTAGGCCCCAGCTTTTGCAGCTCTGTGACGGCGTTGCCCCGCTCAAAGCGCTGGAAATATTTTTCGCCGTCCTTGTGGATCTCCACCTCCAGCCATTGGGACAAAGCGTTGACGACGGAAGCGCCAACGCCGTGGAGGCCGCCGGACACCTTGTAGCCGCCGCCGCCGAATTTACCGCCGGCATGGAGGATGGTAAAGACGACCGTTGCTGTGGAGATGCCCATTTTGGGGTGGATACCCACAGGGATACCGCGGCCGTTATCCCGAACGCTGATGATGTTGCCGGGCAGGATCTGGACTTCGATCTTGTCACAGTAGCCGGCCAGCGCTTCATCGATGGCGTTGTCTACGATCTCATACACCAGGTGATGGAGTCCCCGCGGACCGGTAGAACCGATGTACATACCGGGCCGTTTTCGAACAGCCTCCAATCCCTCCAGGACCTGGATCTGACTTTCGTCATAATTCTGGTCCACGTGTGTCATTTCATTTATCTCATTCATGGTCAAATGCTCCATTTCTGCGTTTCGATGGTCGATCATTTGTCGTGCTTGCCGATCTTCCCGTTATTTCCTGCGGGCACATGGCTATTGGGCCTTGGCTCACCATGACGATGGACCGAGGATGGCTTGAGCCGCACAAAAAATGGCGAGATCGCCGTGAAAATGAGGAAGGGGATCAGCATCATTGGCAGCAGATACAACTGCATACTGCCGGTAAAAATGAAGATCAGCAGGATGATGCCGGCGAGGATCACGGCGCCGAGGCCGAGATAATAGATAGGCTTTGCCAGCTTTACGTCAGAAAAACCGCCGCACTGACTGCAATTGTATTCGCCCTGGCCCTTGATGCTCCAGGCGTAAAAAGGATTGACCGTCTTGCCGCAGTAAGGACATTTGGGCAGACGCATCCCATTTTGCTCCTTTTTGGGGGCAGTGTTTGTCACAGGTTGTTCCATACTATCGCTCCTTTCCGATACGTTCCGGGAATGACTTTACCTCTCTATGAGGATACTAACTCTATCATAAAGCAACGGTGCGGAAAAAATTTGTCCTTTTCCGCAGTGTTGCGGCTGAAATCTGGGAAATATAAACGGTGACGCCGTCCGCTTTTTTGGGGGAGGCGCAAACGACAAAGGTCTTTGGCAGCTCCATGGAAACATTGACCACCCGGCCCTGCTGTTCAGCCCGAGCCAGATAGTCCCGGGTGATCTTGGAAACGGTGCAGTTGTCCAGGTCGAAAATGCCCAGCACATCCTCCGTTTTCACAATGATGTCCTGCCCCAGATGCAAGTACATAAAAAGCCACCTTTCTCATCAGATCTATTGTCGCAAAACAGACTGCTTTTCTTAAGGATTTACGCCAACATCCGCCCTGTTACCCGGCCAGCTTCCACCAGCAGGGCGGCACCTTCTGTCAAGCTTTGGATGGCGTGGGGATCGCAGCAGGTCAAAAAGATCTGGCGGTCCCGGATGCGGTGGAGCAAATAGGACTGCCGGTCGCTGTCCAGCTCGCTCATGACATCATCCAGTAGGATCACCGGCTTTTCCCCCGTCATTTGTTCCAGCACAGCAGCCTCCGACAGCTTCAGCGCCAGCACAGCAGACCGCTGCTGCCCCTGGGAACCGTACAGCCGGGCGGAATTGCCGTCAATGGTCAATTCCAGGTCATCCCGGTGAGGTCCCACCGCTGTGTGGCCCGTTGCGATGTCGCTTTTTTCCGTGGCGGAAAGCCTCTCCAAAAACAGCGATTCTGTCACCGTCTCCTCCCGGCTGACGGTGCAGTCATACTGGATGGAAAAGGTCTCCCGATCCTGAGAAAGCCCCCGGTAGATCTCTCTGGCTGTTTCGTCTAAAAATCTCGTCATTTCCTGGCGCTGGCGGATGACCTTGACGCCCCGCTGGGCCAAAGATCTGTTCCAGATCTCCAGCGTTGGCTGAAGGCTTGGCTGTTTACTGATCTCTTTTAATAAAGCGTTGCGCTGCTGCAGCGCTCGCTGATACAACACAAAATCCCGGGCATAGGTTGGCCGGCTCTGGCACAAGGCGCCGTCGAGAAAGCTGCGCCGCAAAGACGGCCCATTCTTCACGAAGGACAGGTGTTCCGGGGAGAAGATCACGCCGCAGAACTTGCCGATGACGTCAGCGCCGGACCGTTTTTCCACGCCGTTGACCGTAAATTGCCGTTTGCCGCCCCGGATGGACAGCGCCATAGTCTGGTCCCGTTCCTCGCTGAAAAAGTCCAGCTTTAGCTTTGCTTCCGCCTGGCCAAAGGCGGTCAGCTCACTGTCCCGGATGCCTCTGAAGGAATGGCCGCCGGTAAACAGCCACAACGCTTCCAACAGATTCGTTTTGCCCTGGGCATTTTTGCCGTAGATGACGTTGACGCCGGGAGAAAACGAGATGGTATCCTTTTGCAGATTCCGGAACCGGTCCACGGTCAGTTGATGGACGATCAAAGCGATGTGACCTCATAGATCACGCCGTCCAGCTCTGCCCGGTCGCCGGGACGCATTTTTTTGCCCCGCATAGTGCAGACTTCCCCGTTGACCTTCACCTGTCCGTCCTGGATCAGGAGCTTCGATTGACCGCCGGTCCCGACGGCGCCGGCCAGCTTCAGCAGGGCGTCCAGGCGGATAAATTCCGTATCAATGCCAATTTGTGCTACTTCCATGATGTCCACCTTCTCTTTTTTCCTTTACTCAATCATAATCGGCCTTCAGCCGCACAGGCAGCACCAGGAACAGGAAGCTGTCCCCTTCCTTTGGCATGACCAGCATAGGGCTGATGGCGCCGCTGAGACAGATGCGCACCTCGTCGCACTCACTGTTGCGCAGGGCATCTAATAGATAGCGGTTGTTAAAGCCCATTTCCATAGATTGGCCTTCGATCTTGGCGGGGAAACGGTCTGTGGCCCGGCCGATGGGGGTAGAGCAGAACAGGCGGATCTCCTGGTTGTCGAATTCGCAGCGGATAGGGCTTTTCAGCCGGTCTGTAATCAATAATGACACCCGTTCTACACTGTTGACGAATTGCCGCACGTTGACGATGATCTCCGTCGTTTTTTTCTTTGGCAGCGCCGAGTGATAGTCGAGAAATTCGCCTTCTAGCAGCCGGGAAACGATGGTGTAGCTGCCCAGCGCGAAAACGATGTGGCGGGTGGCGATGTGCATGGTGATGGTCTCGTCACCGTCATCCTTTAATAGTTTCAACAATTCCGAGAGCGTTTTCCCCGGAACGACGAAATTGGTCTCTTTTGGGCAGTGGAGTTTTTCTTCCCGAACGGCCAGGCGGTAACCGTCTACAGAAACGAGACGGAAGCAGTCGTCGCAAAGCTCGAACAGGGTGCCGGTGTGGATCGGTTTCGCGTCACTTTCCGCTACGGCGAAGATCGTCTGGCGGATCATACTTTTCAACATCGCTTGTGGAATAGTCACGGCGTCCTCGTCGTGGACGGTAGGCAGGTCGGGATATTCCTCGGCGGGGATGCCGGCAATGGAAAAATTGCTCTCGCCGCTGAGGATCGTCATCATATTGCTGTCGTCTACGGCGATGGATACGCGATCACTAGGCAACCGTCGAACAATATCGCCAAATAATTTGGCACTGACAACGATTTTGCCCGATTCTTCTACATCGCTTGTCAAAACTGTCGTCATGCCCAGCTCCAAATTATAGCCGCACAGCGTAATCGCATTTTCTTTTGCTTTGATGAGGATGCCTTCTAAAGAAGGGATAGTAGATTTGACAGAAACAGCTCGTTGTACGTTGGAAACTGCTTCGACTAACTCGTGTTTTTCACAGGAAAATTTCATTGTGGAAAGATCACACCTTTCAAGGTCAGGGTCGGTACTTTCGCCCAGCTAAAAACAGGGAAGAAAGTTTATGTAATAATTTAGCATTCGTAGTAGGGGGTGACGAAATGTTGAAAACAGGGTCCTTTGGCAAAGCTATGGGAAAAACCGATGATTTTTTCTTCGACAGTCTCTGTTGAATTTTTGTGGAAGGATTTTCGACAATTTGTCTTTTCGACGGCGCTGTGGAAAACGAAGTGTTGAAAGTTGAAAGTTCGTTTAAAAATCCGGCTGTCTTTTTTTGCCGTTTCGGTTTCGTCTTTTGTTTTGCACAAATCGTTATTTCCCGGGGAATTTTCTCGTTCTTTTGCCCCTTTTTTGACGGGAACACTGTGCGGTATCGGGAAAAGTTGTCGCCGCAGACAGCCAAAAATCGTTGTCCCGGCGAACTGTTCAACACGATTTTCCTTTTTTAGCCGGACCTGTTTTTACCGGTTCCGAATGTTCTTAATAATATCTTCTACTGTATTTTTGGTCTTAGGATCTTTTTTAATCATCTTTTCTACCTGTTGCACAGCGTACACCATGGTGGAGTGATTGCGGTTGCCAAATTCCTTGCCGATATATTCCAGCGGCTGCTGGGTGACTTCCCGCACAACGTAGACGGCGATCTGCCGGGCCAGGGAAATATTGGCCTGCCGCTTGGGAGAACGGATGTCCTCTGCGGTAGTGCCGTAGGTCCGGGCCACCTCGTCGATGATCTTTTCGATGGTCACCGGCGCCGGCTGGTCATTATTGATGATGTCGCTGATGGCGGCCTGGGCCGACTGGATGCTGGGCGCAACGCCGGTCAGCTTTTGCTGGGCCTGGATCTTTTTTACAGCGCCCTCTAGCTGCCGGATGTTGGTCTTTAATTTTTTGGCAATGTGCTCGGCCACTTCATCGGGCAGATCGATATGCAGCAGCTCTGCCTTGCGCCGGATGATGGCGATCCGTGTCTCAAAGTCCGGCGGCTGAATGTCGGCTGTCAGGCCCCACTCGAACCGGCTCTGGAGCCGTTCTTCCAGTGTGGCGATGTCTTTTGGCGGCCGGTCGGAGGTCAGTACGATCTGCTTTTTCGTTTCGTACAAAGTGTTGAAGGTGTGGAAGAACTCCTCTTGGGTCGATTCCTTGCCGCCGATGAACTGAACGTCATCCACCAGCAGGACATCGGCTTTCCGATATTTTTCCCGGAAGGCCGGCGTGGTGCCCTGGCGGATAGATTCGATCATTTCGTTGGTAAAATCGTCGCCTTTAACGTAAACGATCTTGGCGTCGGGGTTGTTGTCGCCCACAGCCTTGGCAATGGCGTAGAGCAGGTGGGTCTTACCGAGACCCGGGTTGCCGTAAATGAACAGCGGATTATACAGCATGGCAGGATTTTCTGCCACAGCTACTGCCGCTGCGTGGGCAAACTTGTTGGAAGAGCCGACGATGAAGGTGTCGAAGGTGAACTCATAGTCGTCCTTTGGCTCATTTTTAGGCTTTTCCTGCTTTTTTTGGTCCTCGTCCGTGATGTATTGGATCTCGAAGGGGGAACCGAGGATGGCCACAAAGGCTTCGTTCAGCAGCTCGCCATAGGATTTGATCAACAGCTTTTTATGAAATTCCGTTGGAACCCGCAGGGTGATGACGCCGGTGCCAAAGTCGATGGAGACCGGGGTGATCCGGCCGATCCACGTGCTGTAGGCGATGTCGGTAAGGTTGCCGGCCTCCTTGCAGTATTCGCAGATGGAATTCCACGCTTGTAAAAATGATTCCATAAATGCGCTTGTACTCCTTTTTGTTTATGTGAAAACAGAAAAACCAGTTACTCTGTTGTTCCTCGTGTTTTTCCAAAAAAACGTCGGAAAAAACACGATTCTATACCAAGTATTATTTTAGCACAAAGCGCCGGTTTTTTCAACGGGTTTTCCACAGGGCAAACCCTGGTCCCCCTGCGGAAAATCCTGCTGTTTTTTATGGAAAAGAAAGGGATTTTTCAGAATGAACCCAATAACTTGTGGTCGTTTTTTGCGCGACCACAAGCCCACGAGAAAACTTTACAAAAATCCAAGAAAAGGACAGAAAAAAATTTATGGAGAAATCTTTACTTTTCTCTTTTCTTTTTCGAAATTGTGTGCTATACTCTATGGGTATAAATTGAGTAAGTGTAACTTTGCGTCGTTTTTTCCCCTGGATCGGCTGCCTTTTCCGCAACCAGACATCGCCGGCCGGCAGGGGAGGAAACGGTTGATGCAAGGCTTTACCCGAAAGGAGGGTTTCTTCTATGCTGAGAACGTACCAGCCGAAAAAGCTTCAGAGAAAAAAGGAGCACGGTTTTAGAAAAAGAATGGCAGACCGCAACGGCCGTAAGGTTTTGGCTCGTCGCAGAGCGAAGGGCAGAAAACGCTTGAGCCACTAAGCGCTGACAAGGCCACAGATTCCAGTGGCCTTTTTCTTTATGGAGAATAGGGCTGTGATGACAAATGAAATTGCACAACACCGGCACACCGGCGCCGCGCTATAAGATCGTGGCCATCAACGAGAACCGGGATTTCCGGCGGATCTACGCCAGGGGAAAATCCAGTGTTTCGCCTATTCTGGTGACCTATGTCTGCAAGAATAAAGGCAAACACCTGCGGGTGGGGATCACCGCCAGCAAAAAGATCGGCAACGCTGTGCAGCGCAACCGCAGCCGCCGGGTGATCCGGGCGGCGTTCCGCTCGTTTCTGCCGGCGCTGGACAAGCAGCGAAACTTGGACCTGATCTTTGTGGCCAGGGGCAAAACGCCTTTCGTCAAGAGCACCGCGGTGGAAAAGGCCATGGCACAGCACCTGAAGGAGGCGGGATTGATCCGATGATCAAAAAAGCATTGATCGCTTTCGTCCGCTTTTATCAGGTGGCCATCTCGTCCCATCGCCCGGCCTGCTGCAAATATATACCAACCTGCTCCGCTTACGCCATCGAGGCGCTGGAGCGCTTCGGGGCCATCAAGGGCAGCGCCCTGGCCATCTGGAGGATTCTGCGATGTAATCCCTTCAGCCGCGGCGGGTATGATCCTGTTCCCGAAAAAAAAATCAAAAGTAAATAGTTTTACCATCGTATTGGATTAAGGAGTACGCCAATGGATATTTTCAATTTTTTGGGCAGCATCTTCGGCTACATCCTGTACTTCTTCTACATGATCCTGCAAAACTACGGCCTGGCCATCATCGTCTTTACGATCCTGGTCCGTGCAGCCATGTTCCCGCTGAACATCAAACAGCAGCGGTCCTCGGCTGCCAGCGGCCGGATCGCCGAAAAGCAGAAAGAGCTTTCGGTGAAGTATGCCAATGACAAGGAAAAGTATCAGGAAGAATTAGAGAAGCTGTATGCCGCAGAGGGCGCTTCCCCCAGCACCGGATGCTTGACGACGCTCATTCCGTTCCCGATCATGCTCGGTCTGTATTACGCCATCATCTATCCGCTTTCCAACGCGCTGCACCTGGCATCTTCCTCGATCAACGCAGCCACGATGATGCTCAACCAGATTCCGGGTATCAGCTCTTCCTTCTCCACGCGCTTTGTGGAGCTGGAGGTCGTCCGGAACTTCGATACGCTCAAGCCGTATCTGAGTAGCGTTTGGACAGCGGACGAGATCGCCAGTGTAGACAAGTTTGCCCATAGCTGTAACTTCCTGGGTCTGGATCTGCTCCAGACACCGTGGGGCGGCCAGGCCATCCTGTGGATCATCCCGATCCTCTGTCTGCTCATCGGCGTGGGTACCCAGGTTTATTCCATGTTTGCCAACGAAGCCATGCGCAGTCAGCAGGGCTGCATGAAAGTCACCATGCTGCTCATGCCGCTGCTGACCGCTTATCTGGCATTGACTATGCCAGGCGCTATCGGCTTCTACTGGATGATCTCCAACCTGGCAACATTTGCCCAGGTATTTGTGACCAACAAGTTCTACAGCAGAGATCATGTGATCGCCAACCGGGAAGCCAGACGGATCGCCCGAAGGGAAAAGGAAGAGGCGCTGGTGCCAGAGATCCCACTTGCTGAACGACGTGTGATCACGTCGGAAAACGTCCGAAATCAGGGAACGGCGAATCGTCAGAAAAAGAAGAAAAAATAAGGATGTTGTTCAGAGGGGGAGTTTGACCATTGAGGAGAGAAGCAATAGCGACGGGCGATACCATTGAAAAGGCATTTGCCAATGCCTGTGAGATGTTAGGTGTCGCAACAACAGAAGCAGAATGTGAACTTCTCGAAAAGCCGACAAAGAAAACCTTTGGAATTTTTGGAGGAAGTCCGGCAAAGGTGCGGGCCGTTGTCATAGAAAAACGGCCGGCCGAGCTGGCGGCAGCGTATGTAGACGAAGTCATCCAGGCCATGGGCGTCACCGACGGCACCGTGAAGATCCGGTATGAGCATGAAACAGACTCAGAGCTGGAGATCGACGGCAGCAATGTGCGGATGATCATCGGCCATCGAGGTGAGACGCTGGATGCGCTGCAATATCTGGCCTGTCTGGTGGCCAATACCGAGAAAAACGGATACCATCGGGTGACGCTGGATGTAGGGGATTACCGGGCAAAGCGAAAAGAAACGCTGGAAAATCTGGGCAGAAAGATGGCCCAAAAGGTCTTGCGCACAGGAAAGATCTGTTCGCTGGAGCCCATGAATCCCTATGAACGGCGGATCATTCACGGCGTGATCCAGGAGATCGACGGCGTGGTGTCCTGGTCTGACGGCCAGGAACAAAAACGACATATCGTTGTGGGGCCGGAGGGGTCAGATAAGACCCGAAACCGCTCCCGCAAGCCAAAAGCATAAGAAAAAAGCCCCTCCTGAGAGGGGCTTTTCTTTGTGCGCAAAGCTTTTGCCTCCCCTGCGGAAAGAAAACCCCTCAGCCGCAACTTCGTTGCGCCAGCCCCCCTACGAGGAGGGCCGAGAATGGGCTTAGGGCAAGGCCTTTGTCCCGGGAGCAGCCACCAAAGGGAAGCCTTGCAATAGTAACCCCTCAGTCAGATGCTGCGCATCTGCCAGCCCCCCTACGAGGAGGGCCGAGAATGGGCTCAGCGCAAAGCTTCTTGCCTCCCCTTTGAGGGGAGGTGGCCATTGCTTTGCAATGACCGGAGGGGTATTACGGGAGCAACTATCCTACGGGAGTTTTTGCTATAAAACCCCTCAGTCTGCTTCGCAAACAGCCCCATAAATTAACCCCTCAGTCGCAACTACGTTGCGCCGGCCCCCCTACGAGGGGGGCCGAGAATGGGCTCAGCGCAAAGCCCACAAAAAGAAAAGGACGCTTCTGGGCGCCCTTTTTTCAACAGATTTTTATGCTTTTGTCAAAAACGATGCTGCAACATAGTAATACTTGCTGCCGATCTTGATCTTATACCAGGTGTAGCCGTCGGCCTTTTTGCTGGATTTGTCCACCACATAAACCACCTGGCCGTCGTACAGCGCACCCTTGATGTTGCCGGACAGGCCGGCTGCGTCTCGGTAATTTACGGTATCTGTGGCGCGGTACTTGAGCAGCGCTTCACCGGAAGCAGACGTTGGATCGTCGGGTTGCTCGTAGGATGGCTTCTCGTAGGTCACTTTGGGAATGGCTGTGCCCATCTGCTTGGAAGCGATGGGGTCGGTGGGATCCCAGGTGAGGCCATTGCGAGATTGCAGTGCCGGCACCGTCGGCTTAGATAAATAGCTGATGACCGATTGATTTGTGGTGTCGGTGATGGTCGTCTTGATGCCATTGCCGGCGTGGTCGTAGATCCATTTTTCATCCCGCACCAGCAGTCGGATACAGCCGTGGGATGCTGGAGTGCCCAGCGTGTAGTAATCGTAGGAAGGCACATTAAAAACATTGGCTTGGCCGCAGGGGATAGAGTGGAAATAAATGCCCATGTAAACATTCAATCCATACTGGCCCCAGGAAGGTCCCATGAGGATCTGCCAGCGAGCACTCTTTTGGGCGGTAAAAACGCCGGTAGGTGTCGGTGTGCTGGCCTTGCCCGGCGAGCAGACAAACTTGGCCGCGGCGATGTTGGCTACGCCGTCGGTTCCTCTGGCAATGACCGTAATGGTACATTCCTTTAGGCTGACCACCAGCTCATAAGGCCCTTTGACGTCGGAACGGTCCCGGACATCTTCATCGAGGACGCCCTTGCTGCTGAAGTAGTAACGGTAAGCGCCGATCTTGGTCCAGCCGGTGGCCGCAGCGCCGTTGGACTGGAGATAATAGCGGTTGCCCTGGAATCGCTTCCAGACGTTTTTCTGCATGACGCCGCTGTTGTTAAAGTAATACACCTTATTGTTGATGGTGCGCCAGCCAGTGCGCATCTCGCCGCTGTTGCCAAAGTAATACGTTTTGCCGCTGATGGTTTTCCAGCCTTGCTGGATGGAGTAATCGCTGTTAACGTAATACCGCTTTTGCTCTATCGTCTGAAAGCCCTTTTTGCGGAACTGGGCACCGTTGCTCTGGAAATAATATTTCTTGCCGTCGATAGTGCGCCAACCGGTGCGCATCTCGCCGCTGTTGCCAAAATAATACTTTTTGCCGTTGATGGTGCGCCAGCCGGTGCGCATCTCACCGCTGTTGCCAAAGTAATACTTCTTGCCGTTGATGGTGCGCCAGCCGGTGCGCATCTCACCGCTGTTGCCAAAGTAATACTTCTTGCCGTCGATGGTGCGCCAGCCGGTGCGCATCTCGCCGCTGTTGCCAAAATAATATTTCTTGCCGCTGATGGTTTTCCACATGGTGGCCATAACGCCGTCAGGCCCAAAGAAATACGTTTTGCCGTTGATGGTCTGCCAGCCGGTGACTGCCTTTCCGGATTCATTGCTGTAATACTTTTTGTTGTCTACCGTGTGCCAGCCGGCCGTATCAAAAGTCGGCAGGGTGTCGTCACTGGGATCGGTAGGCGGCGCAGGCTCGGATTCTGTCGGCGCAGAAGATGTAGTGTCTGTCGGTGTCGATCCTGCCCCTGACGATGTGGTTTCCTCAGAGGAAGCGGTGCTTTCTGTCGCTGCACCCGCGCTTTCTGTGGGAGACTCCGGCTGTGCGGCAACGGCGATGGTAGTCGTTACCGTGGACGCAGCCAGGCACAAACTCAGCAAAATCGCAAGGAGCCGTTTGTGTTTGTTTTTCATGAACTCTTCCTTCCTTTCTTTTAGATGGCGTCTGCTTTGATGGATGACTGCCATAGGGAATTTTTTGCAGTGTCAATTGATTCCATTATACCCTACGAAAGTAGGAAAAGCAATGAAAAAAATGGATAGAAAAGTACTATTTTTTTATTGCAGATTTTACGAAAAACAGACAGGGCAAAAAACGCTGTCTTTTTGCGGCGACCCAGGTGCAATTTTGCAAAACTTATGCTACAATAAAGGGGAATCAAGGGAAGGGGGAATCCACCATGATTGGAACCACCAAGGAAAAAACCATTGCCGCTATCGCCACGGGACAATCGCCGGGCGGCATCGGGATCATTCGCATTTCTGGCAGCAATGCCCGGCAGGTGGCAGACAAAGTATTTCGTGCCAAAAACGGAAAGCTGCTGGCCCAGGCCAAGGGATATACGGCCCATTATGGCCACGTTTACGACGGCGACACCCAGCTCGATGAAGCTATCGCTCTCGTGTTCGCCGCGCCGGCCAGCTTTACCGGAGAGGATGTAGTGGAGCTTTCCTGTCACGGCGGCCTTGTCATTTTGAAAAATGTCCTGCGGGCAGTGCTGTCCGCTGGAGCGTCGGCGGCCGGACCAGGCGAATTTACAAAACGGGCCTTTTTAAACGGAAAGATGGGCCTGACGGAAGCGGAATCTGTCATGGCGCTGATCTCCGCTAACGGCAATCAGGCAGCACGGCTGGCGCTGGCCAGTCACGACGGTGCCCTGGAAAAACGGATCACGGCACTGCGGGAAAAGCTGATCCACGCAGCGGCACATCTGTCTGCCTGGGCAGATTATCCGGAGGAGGAGATCCCGGAAGTGGACCCGGTAGTGTTGGGAGAGGAACTGTATGAGGCAGAAACAGAACTGCAGAGCATGATCGACCAGTTCGATGCGGGACGAGCCATTCGGGAAGGCGTCGATACCGTGATTGCCGGGCGGCCCAATGTGGGCAAATCGACGCTGATGAACCTGCTCAGCGGATGTGAGCGGTCCATCGTGACCCAATACGCCGGAACGACGAGGGACATCGTAGAGGAGACTGTGCTGCTGGGCGATGTGACGCTGCGATTGGCAGATACGGCCGGCATCCGCATGACCGATGATCCGGTGGAGCAGATCGGCGTGACGAAAGCCAAAAACCGGGTGGCCAGCGCCCAGCTTGTGTTGGCCGTCTTTGATTCTACCCAGCCCCTCAATGACGAGGACCGGGAATTGATCGCTTCTGCTGGAGCTGTACCGTCGGTAGCCATCGTCAATAAAAGCGATCTGGAGCACAGCAGTGATCTAGCAGAGCTGTCCCAGCATTTTTCTCATGTGGTAAAACTGTCTGCCAAAGAGGGCAGCGGCCTGCGGGAGCTGGAAGATGCTGTGGCCCATGTGCTCCATACATCGGGACTGGATCCGTCAGAAGGCATTCTATTCACCGAGCGCCAGCGGGATGTGGCCCGGCGGTCGTTGGCCAGCGTAGAGGAAGCGCTGACCGCCCTAAACAGCGGGATGACACTGGATGCGGTGACGGTGTCGCTGGAGGGCGCCATCAGCGACCTGTTGGAGCTGACAGGGGAGAGGGCCACAGAAGCTGTGGTGGATTCGGTATTTGCGCAGTTCTGCGTGGGCAAGTAGCTTTTTTCTAATCATCCAACAGAAAGCCCCTTTTCATGGGGGCTTTTTTTGCGCCCAAAACACCGGGCGGGGTTTTTCCACAAGATCTCCGCTTTTTGTGGAAAACGGCGATCATCGCTTTTGGGAAATTTTTATCATTTTTCGGAAAAGCCGTGCAATTTTTGCACAGATATGCTATACTTATCCTTTAAGGATTCTATATAGGAGCGAGGTTTTATCTTTGAATTATGATGCAGGTTCTTACGACGTTGTCGTCATCGGCGCCGGTCATGCCGGCATCGAGGCATCACTGGCCAGTGCGCGGCTGGGCTGTTCTACAGCGGTGTTCACCATCAACATGGACGCTGTGGGCAATTGTCCCTGCAACCCGTCTATCGGCGGCACGGCCAAAGGCCACTTAGTGCGGGAGATCGACGCGCTGGGCGGCGAGATGGGCCGCACTGCCGACAAGAGCTTTCTCCAGAGCCGGATGCTCAACCGGGGCAAAGGACCGGCAGTCCATTCGCTGCGGGCCCAGATCGACCGGCGGGAATACAGCAAGATCATGAAGCACACCCTGGAACTGACAGATAATCTTCACCTGCGCCAGGCGGAGATCACAGAGATCTATCCCGAAGGCCATGTGTGGAAGGTCGTCACCCGGATGCACGCCGTGTTTACCGCCAAGGCGGTGATCCTGGCAACGGGTACTTTTTTGGGCGGCCGCATTTACGTTGGCGATGTCAACTACGAGAGCGGCCCCGACGGGATGTTCCCGGCAGCCTTTCTGGGAAAATCGCTGGAAAAACTGGGTCTTTCTTTGCGGAGATTCAAGACGGGAACACCAGCTAGGGTCCTTCGTTCCAGCATTGATTTTTCCAAGTTGGAGGAGCAGCATGGCGATGATCCCGTAGTGCCCTTTTCTTACGACACAGAGGATCCCGGCGAAAACCGTGCTATCTGTCACATTGCCTGGACCAACAGGGAGACAAAGCGGATCATTTTGGAGAACATTCACCGTTCTCCCCTCTACAGCGGCGACATCGAAGGCGTCGGCCCAAGATACTGCCCCAGTATCGAAGATAAAATCGTACGTTTTTCAGCAAAAGAAAGACATCAGATCTTTGTGGAGCCCTGCGGTCTCGATACCGAGGAATTGTACCTGCAGGGGATGTCCTCATCTCTGCCGGAGGATGTGCAGCTTGCCTTTTATCACACCATCGAGGGCATGGAGCATATGCAGATCATGCGGTCGGCCTACGCCATCGAATACGACTGCGTCGACCCGTTACAACTGGAAGCCACGCTGGAATTCCGGGAGCATCCCGGGCTGTACGGGGCGGGACAATTTAACGGCAGCTCCGGCTATGAAGAAGCCGCTGCACAAGGACTGGTGGCAGGCATCAATGCAGCCCGCAAGATCAAGGGGGAGGCGCCGTTCATTTTGGACCGTGCCAGCTCTTATATCGGAACGCTCATTGACGATCTGATCACCAAGGGCTGCACCGATCCTTATCGGATGATGACCTCCCGGTCAGAGTATCGGCTGGTCCTGCGGCAGGATAACGCCGATGAACGCTTGACGCCGTTGGGGCGGGAGATCGGCCTGATCCCCGATAGAAGATGGGAGCGATTCTGTCAAAAACAAGAACAAAAACAGGCAGAACGAAAACGCGTAGAAAAGCTGGTGATTTCGCCCAGTGAAGCGCTCAACGCTATGCTGCTGGAAAAGGGGACTAGTCCCATCTCTACCGGTGTGCGGATGATCGATCTGCTGCGCCGCCCCCAGTTATCCTATAGGGATCTGGCGCCCTTTGATCCTGAGCGTCCCGACGTGCCGGATCAGGTATTGGAAAACGTGGAGATCGAGATCAAATACGAGGGCTATATCAAACGCCAGAAAAGCGACATTGCGCAACTGCGCCGGCTGGAGCAGAAGCTCTTGCCCAAAAACATCGACTATACTACCCTTACTGGCCTGCGGACAGAGGCACAGGAAAAGCTCCAGGCCGTCCGACCGGCCAATATCGGGCAGGCGTCCCGGATCTCCGGCGTCAGTCCGGCGGATATTTCCGTACTGCTGATCTGGCTCAGCAAAATGGAATCCTGATTCTTCACGCGCTTTTTTGGAAAGCTGCGCAGCAAAGGAGGGATGCGTTTGAAAGACGCCAATTCACGGGGTTCTCCCGTTGGACAAAAAGTGCAGAAGGGAAAGCAGAAGATCCGCGGCTTTCGCAATCGGTTGGCCAATAAGCTGGCCACCAGCAAAAAGAAGCAATCCTTCGGTTACCTGATGCTCCAAATGCTCATGCGGGTGTTCGATCATTCGGTTATGGGAAAGGCGGCGGAGCTGGCATATTATCTGCTGTTTTCGTTTTTGCCGCTGATCATTTTTGCCACGGCTCTGCTGGGATTGCTCAATCTGAATACTTCGGAGATCCTGGTTTCGGATACGATTTCCAATTTGATCCCCCAGGATGTCCTCAATCTGGTCAGCTCCTTCTATGATTATATCAAGGGCGACCAGAACATCACCATGATGTATACGGGCCTTGGCCTGAGCATCTATTTTGCATCGGCAGCCGTGCGGTCTCTCATCCGGTCTCTGGATGTGGCCTACAATGTCAAAAAAGGACGGAACCCCATTTTGCAGTTTATCCTGTCCCTGTTTTTTTCCGTCATCTTTTTGGCTACCATCGTCCTCAGTATGCTGCTGATGGTGGCCGGCGGCTATCTCATTGATGTGGCTGTGCGCTTGATCCCGCCCCTCAATGAAGTCCAGTGGATCATCAATATCCTGCGGTTTGCCGTCATGATCTTTCCCATTTTCGGCATCCTTTCCCTGTTATATCTGTTTACGCCCCACCGGAAGGTCAAAGTCCGCAATGCGCTGCCCGGCGCTTTATTCAGCACGCTGATGTGGGTCGTCGTGTCCATGATCTTCTCCTTCTATGTCAGTAACTTTGGCCGCTACTCCGTCTTGTACGGCTCCCTGGGCGCCATCCTTGTGCTGATGCTGTGGCTGTATATTACGGGATTGATCTTCATTCTGGGCGGCGAATTGAACGGGGCATTGCTGGAGCGCCAACGCTATTTGCAGGAGCAAAAAATGCTGGATGATGGAGAACTGATACGGCCGGTAGAAAATGAGGAAGAGTAGAGAGGAAGAGTAGCATGGCAGAAAATATCGAAGGTTTGCTGTTGACATCGGCAAACGCCCTGGGTGTGCGGCTGATGCCGGCCCAGACCAACGCTTTTCAGCAGTATTTAACTTTATTGCTGAGCTGGAATCAAAAAATGAACCTGACGGCCATCACAGAACCGCGACAGGTTTGCATCAAGCACTTTGTGGACAGTTTGACGGTGCTGGACGCCATTGAGCTGGGCCAGTTTGCCAAGGTGCTGGACGTAGGCAGCGGCGCCGGATTTCCAGGCATCCCGCTGAAGATCGCCCGGGAGGACATCCAGTTGACCATCATTGACAGTCAGCAGAAGCGGCTGAACTTTTTGCAGGCAGTGCTGGATAAGATCCACCTGTCGGCAGAGCTGCTCCACGGCCGGGCAGAAGATCTGGGCCGGGAGAAAAAGATGCGGGTCAAGTTCGATCTGGTCACGGCCAGAGCCGTAGCACCGCTGAACATCCTTTGCGAGTACTGTATGCCGTTTGTCAAAAAAAATGGTTGTTTTGTGGCGATGAAAGGCCCCAACGCCGATGAGGAACTGGCGGCGGCCAAGAACGCCATTGATGTATTGGGCTGTGAGCTGGCCGATGTGAAAAAGACGATGCTGATGGATGGCAGCAGCCGGACGCTGCTTTGTTTCCGGCGGGTGAAGGGATTTTCCATGGAATATCCCCGGCCCAGCGCAAAAATCGCTAAAAAGCCGCTGTGACAAAGTTTTTGACAAGAGAAGGAAAATGCGTTGAAAACTTTCTGGGATCGCAACGGCAAAAGTTTTGCACAATGGGTTGCTTCAAAAATTGTTGACCATTCTGCGCAACGGATAGGACGCTGGGATCGTGGAAAAAATTCCACAAAAAGAAAATGGTCCGTTTTGTGGAAAATTCGTTTAGCAAAACAATATTTTGTGTTGACAAAAAAATACACAACGATATGGATGAAAACGCTCTCTGACACAGGGAGCGTTTTTCTTTGCAAAAATTCATGGGAAAAGACAGAAAACGCATCCACAGAATGACATGGTTTTTCATCGGGGAATGCTATATTAAAGGTGGAAATAACAAACGGTTATTTCCAATCGGGAAAAAGATATAGGGAGGAAGTCAAATGGTATCACAACAGGGACGGCGGAGAATCGTAGAGATCCCCCTGGACCGTATTCAACCAAACCCCGCCCAGCCGCGGCAGAATTTTAACCAAAAGGAGTTGGACAGCCTGTCGGAAAGCATTCAGCAAAACGGGCTGCTCCAGCCGATCTTGGTGCGGCAAAAAGACTTTGGCTATGAGCTGATCGCCGGAGAACGGCGTCTGCGGGCGTGCAGGATCGCCGGACTGACTACAGTGCCGTGTATCGTCAACGAATGCGACGCCCAGAACGCGGCGATTTACGCCATGCTGGAGAATTTACAGCGACAGGATCTGAAGCTGTTTGAGGAAGCCGAGGGCTTGCAGAAGCTGATCGCCCAGTGGGGCATTACCCAGGAAGAGGCGGCAAAACGACTCGGCAAGAGCCAGTCCGCCATCGCCAACAAAATGCGGCTGCTGAAGCTCACGGAAGAAGAACGGCAAAAGATCACAGACGCATCCCTGTCCGGCAGGCACGCGCGGGCCTTGATCCGGATCGGGGATGAATCGCTGCGGAAAAAGGTACTGGACGAGGTGATCGCCAAAGGGTTGAACGTGTCGCAGACTGAACGGCTGGTGGACAAAACGTTGGAGCAGGAAACAGACTTCACGAAAGAAAAACGCCAGCACAAAACGGTCGTGTGGAAGGATTACCGCATTTTCTGGAACACGGTGCAAAATGCCGTGTCGCTGATGCAGAAATCGGGCATCAACGCGGTGACTGACCAAAAGGAAACAGACGAGTTCTACGAGATGACCGTCAGGATACCAAAAGTGCAGAAAGTCTGAAAAAAGAGGGGACAGCCGGCTGTCCTCTCCTTTTTGTTTCACGTGAAACAGCAGGGGAGCTTTTTCGCAAATTGTTTCCCGTGAAACAATGGGACAGGAATGATAAAATTGTTCCACGTGAAACATTCCGGCAGGGGAGAGGTAAAATGTTCCATGTGAAACAAAAAAGCAAGGATGAATAGAGAACGTTGAAGCACAGCTATGGGATTTCCGATAAATTTCCGCTTCTATAGTGCATTTAGTGTGAATCTGTGCTATAATAAAAAACAAGGCACTAGAAGCTGGAATGCTAGGAAGAAAA
The DNA here is from genome assembly GCA_029098185.1 of Oscillospiraceae bacterium. Lineage (GTDB taxonomy): Bacteria > Bacillota > Clostridia > Oscillospirales > Acutalibacteraceae > UMGS1071. The sequence continues at coordinate 5,707 of JAQXNV010000056.1, read as the reverse complement.
AGGAGTGAATCGGGCCGCAATGGGGAAAATCATAGCCATTACGAATCAAAAAGGCGGCGTCGGCAAAACGACAACAGCAGTCAATCTGGCCGCAGCCATGGGGATCGCCGGCAAAAAAACGCTGGTGGTCGATGTAGACCCGCAGGGGAATACCTCTAGCGGACTGGGCGTTGACCGCCGTACGCTGGACCGCACCATGTATGAGGTGCTGATCTGCACGGCCAGCCCAAAGGATGTGGTCATCGAGACGGAGTTTCAGCAGTTATCGCTGCTGCCATCCAGTATGGATCTGGCGGCGGCAGAACTGGAACTTATCAATTTTGACCACCGGGAAGCCATCTTAAAACAGGCGCTGGAGCAGGTGCGGGACCAGTACGACTATATTTTCATCGACTGTCCGCCGTCGCTGGGACTCATCACGACCAATGCCCTCTGCGCTGCAGATACGCTGTTGGTGCCCATTCAGTGCGAATATTACGCCCTGGAGGGATTATCCCAATTGATGAACAGTGTGCGCCGGGTGAAGCGCCAGTACAACAGCACCCTGGATCTGGAAGGCGTATTGCTCACCATGTATGATGGCCGGCTGAACCTGACGCAGCAGGTGGTGGAGGAAGTGAAGAAGTACTTCCCGAAGAAGGTGTATGCGACGGTGATTCCCCGTACCGTACGATTGTCGGAGGCGCCCAGCTTTGGCAAGCCTATTCAGTACTACGATAAAAGCTCGAAAGGGGCCAAAGCCTACAATGCCCTTGCAAAAGAAGTGCTGAAACACAATCGGTAAGGAGGCGAAGGTATGGCAGCAAAGAAAAAGAGTGGTCTGGGAAAAGGATTGGACGCGATCTTCGCGGAAAATGTCACCGAAGAAGCCCGATCCGGCGCGACAGAATTGAAACTGAGCGAGCTGGAGCCGAACCGCAATCAGCCACGAAAGGATTTTGACGACGAAGCCATGGCGGAGCTGGCAGATTCCATCAGTCAGCACGGCGTGTTGCAGCCCTTGCTGGTACGGCCTATCGTAGGCGGCGGCTATCAGATCGTTGCCGGCGAGCGCCGCTGGCGGGCCGCCCGGATGGCTGGCCTCACCACGATCCCGGCAGTGATCCGGGAGCTGGACGACGAACAAGTTATGGAGATCGCCCTCATCGAGAATCTCCAGCGGGAGGACCTGTCGCCCCTGGAAGAAGCCATGGGGTACCAGTCGTTGATGGATTCCTACGACATGACCCAGGAGGAAGTCAGCCAGACGGTGGGCAAATCCCGGTCCGCTGTAGCCAATGCCCTGCGGCTGCTGAAGCTGCCACAGGAGGTCCAATCATGGATCCGCAGTGGAGATCTGTCCGCCGGCCATGGACGGGCTTTGCTGGCGTTTCAGCGGGACGAGGACAAGATCGCTGTGGCAGAGCAGATCATGAAAGAAGATCTGTCGGTGCGGGCTGTGGAAAAGCTGGCGCAAAAGGCCAACGCATCGCCTAAGGAAAAGACAGCCCACAGGCCATTGATCCCGTATTTCAGCGAAGTGGAGTTATCGCTCCACGACTACCTGGGCCGAAAGGTAAAAGTTCACGGCGACGACAAAAAGGGAACACTGCAAATCGAGTTTTACGGACAGGAGGATCTGTCTGAGCTCATGCGAAAATTAAATTTGAACGAATCATCCTGCCAGTAGCAGGCAAAATAAAAGGAGACGAACAAAATGCTTGATATTAAAATGATCCGCCAGAACCCGGATAAAGTGAAAGCTGCGATGAAGACCCGGAATTTTGATGCAGACGCGCTGATCGATGCGCTGCTGCAGATCGACGTAGACCGCCGTCAGATCATGGGCAAGGTAGAGTCCATGAAGGCAGAGCAGAATGCGGAGACAAAGAAGATCCCGGCCATTAAAAAAGAGGGCGGCGATGTATCCGCCATTATGGAGGAGATGCGCAAGCTGTCCGACGCCATTAAAGAGTGCGACGCAGAGCTCAGTGAGCTGGAAAACAAGCAGAGAGACATTCTGCTGTCCATTCCTAACGTGCCCCATGAAAGCGTGCCGGTGGGCAAGGATGACAGTGAAAATGTAGAGATCCGCCGGTGGGGCGAGCCGAGAGATTTTGGGTTTACCGTAAAAGCCCACTGGGATATTGGCAAGGATCTGGACATTCTCGACCCGGAGACTGCCGCAAAGGTCACTGGCGCACGGTTCCATTTCTATAAGGATCTGGGCGCGCGTCTGGAGCGTTCCGTCATCAATTTCTACCTCAACACCCACACCCAGCACGGCTATACAGAGATCTTCCCGCCGTTTATGGTCAACCGTGCGTCCATGACGGGCACCGGTCAGCTTCCAAAATTTGAGGAGGACGCATTCCGTCTGGCGACAAAGGTTTCCAACGAAGATTACTTCCTCATTCCAACGGCAGAGGTGCCGGTGACCAATATGTATCGCGGGGATATTATCGACGGCAGCCAGATGCCTGTAAAGTACTGCGCTTACTCCGCTTGCTTCCGGGCAGAGGCTGGTTCTGCCGGCCGGGATACCCGTGGCCTGATCCGTCAGCACCAGTTTAACAAAGTCGAGCTGGTCAAGTTCGTAGACCCGGAGACGTCCTACGACGAGCTGGAAAAACTGACCAACGACGCAGAACGTGTTCTGCAAATGCTGGGCCTGCCTTACCGTGTCGTGTGTCTGTCTACCGGCGACCTGGGCTTCTCCTCCGCTAAGACCTATGACATCGAAGTCTGGATGCCTTCCTATGGCCGCTATGTGGAGATCTCCTCCTGCTCCAACTTTGAGGATTATCAATCACGCCGTGCTTCTATCCGCTTTAAGAATGGTCCTAAAGATAAGGCAAAGCTGGTGCACACGTTGAACGGTTCCGGCGTAGCTATCGGCAGAACGGTTGCCGCCATTCTGGAAAACTATCAAAATGAAGATGGCAGCGTCACCGTGCCGGAAGTCCTCCGTCCTTATATGGGCGTCGATCGCATCGGCTAAATTTGTCAAATTACTTTGAAAAATGTAGTAACAAGAAAAGAGTATGCGCTAAGTATTATTTAGCGCATATTTTTTTATAGTACTGGAAAAACTCTCAAGAAGAAGCGGGTTTTCCGGAATTTTGTATTGTGGAAAAGTATAAAAACCATTCGACTTTCTTTGACAAAAACCATGCAAGTTGCGGGCTTTTCACAAAATCGTTACAAAGTTATTGCAACCGGTTCGGCAGAGTGCTATAATTTATGAAAATATAGATTCTCATATCCAGTGTGGACGCGCACGAAATTCGAAGAAAGGAAAAGGGAGGAAGTTTAACCATGCTGCAAACGGATTTTTCAAAAAAATTTGCCAAAGAGGGGCTCACCTTTGACGACGTACTTTTGATTCCAGCCGAATCTAACGTACTGCCGGCAGAGGTGGACTATTCCACCTATCTGACAAAGAAGATTCGACTGAACACGCCGCTGATGACCGCCGCTATGGATACGGTAACTGAGGAGGAGATGGCCATCGCCATCGCCAGAGAAGGCGGCATCGGTATCATTCACAAGAATATGCCCATCGAGGTCCAGGCGGATCTGGTCGATCGGGTAAAGCGCTCGGAGAACGGCGTCATCGCAAAGCCGTTTTTCCTGTCTCCGGACAACACCGTCGGTGATGCCGACGCCATCATGGGCCGGTATAAGATCTCCGGTGTGCCCATCGTTGAGAACAAGAAGCTGGTGGGCATCATCACTAACCGGGACCTGCGCTTTATGAGCGGTACGGATTTTAACCAGAAGATCTCCGCAGTGATGACCAGCGAAAACCTGGTCACCGCCCCAGTGGGCACAACACTGGAAGAGGCTCAGGAGATCCTGCGCCAGCACCGGATCGAGAAGCTGCCGCTGGTAGATCAGAACGGCGACCTGAAGGGGCTCATCACCATTAAGGATATTGAGAAAGCGGTCCAGTATCCAAACTCCGCCAGAGACGAGCGGGGTTGCCTCCTGTGCGGCGCGGCCATCGGTGCTACTGCCGATGTGCTGGATCGTGTGGCTGCCCTGGTGGAAGCCGGTGTTGACGTAGTCGGTTTGGACTCTGCCCACGGCCACAACAGCGGCATCATCGAGACAGTGAAGAAGGTCAAGAAAGCATATCCGGACCTGCAGCTCATCGCAGGCAACGTGGCCACAGCAGAAGGTACGCTGGCTCTCATCGACGCCGGCGCTGACGCAGTAAAGATCGGTATCGGCCCTGGCTCTATCTGCACTACCCGTGTGGTGGCCGGCATCGGCGTACCGCAGATCACTGCCATCTATGACGCAGCCTGCGCCGCTTCCAAGTACGGCATCCCGGTCATTGCAGACGGCGGCATCAAGTATTCCGGCGATATTGTCAAGGCACTGGCTGCCGGCGCCAATGTGGCGATGGTCGGTTCTCTCGTGGCCGGCTGTAAAGAGGCTCCTGGCGATACCGAGCTGTATCAGGGCAGACAGTTCAAGGTCTACCGTGGTATGGGCAGCCTGGCCGCTATGGGCAAGGGCAGCAGCGACCGGTACTTCCAGCACAACGACAAGAAGCTGGTACCAGAAGGCGTCGAAGGCCGTGTACCGTTTAAGGGCCCGCTGTCCGATACCGTTTATCAGCTCATGGGCGGTCTCCGTTCCGGCATGGGCTACACTGGATGCGCCAACATCGAGGAGCTCCACGAGAAGGCACAGTTCGTCAAGATCACTGGCGCCGGCCTCAAGGAGAGCCATCCCCACGACATCCAGATCACCAAAGAAGCACCAAACTACTCCATGTATTCCGAATATTAAGCTGCCGCAGCCATTGCTGACAGGCACGCAAAAAAGAACCGCCCTTGATGGGGCGGCTTTTTTGTGGAAAATTTTCCGCAAAGCAAACGCCCCGCGGCGCAAAACCGCAGGGCGTATTTTTTGTGAAAGTAATCGACAAAAAGACCATTGTTTGTGGAAAACTTAATTGCTGATCTCCACCAGCACACCGTCGGGATCCAGAACGACAAAGTGACTGGGCTTTGGGCCGCTGGTGACGATGTCAGAGGGGTTGTATCCCAGGGCGACCGCGTTTTCCCGATACGGTTCCAGATCGCCCTCGGCCAGGAAGCTGAAGGTCATGCCTTTGGCGGAGACTTTTTCCGCACTGTCGAATTGGATCAGCTCCAGCATCGTTTCGCCGTCACGGTTGGCCAGGAAGGCGATCTCGCCCATGCCCGGACTCATGCGCTTGAGGACACGGAGACCGGTGAGGTTTTCGTAAAAAGCGATAGACTTTTTCAGATCACGGACCATCAGGGTGATGAACTTCAGTTTCATTTTCATTCCTCCTTAAGATTGCCGGTGTGGCATCCGTACAGTGGCACTCGGTGGGGAAGAAAGCTGCGCAGTACCGATATTGTCAAAGGGGGCGCCGCACACGAGTTCAGTAATGGTAATATGATTTATTATAGCCGAAAAGAAAGGGGAGTGCAAGAAGTTTGCTAAAATTTTTTGGGAATAGGGGAAAAAATTAGGCAAAAAGTGAAACAAGGCAAACAAAAAACTCCAGATACAATTTGCATCTGGAGTAATTTTGGTGACCCGGACGGGAATCGAACCCGTGTTACCGCCGTGAAAGGGCGGTGTCTTAACCGCTTGACCACCGGGCCATATGGTAGCGGCAAATGGACTTGAACCATCGACACTCCGGGTATGAACCGAATGCTCTAGCCAACTGAGCTAT
>JAQXNV010000055.1 GCA_029098185.1 Oscillospiraceae bacterium | reverse complement strand
TTCTCCCTACAGATCGTCGGCGTCCTGCTCTGGACGTTCCCGATGCTCTGCCATACCGGTATAACTGCCCAGAACATCTGAGGCGATCTCCCCCTGCTTCTGGCGGCGGATCGTTGCTGCAAGGGCAATGATCCGATGTCCATGACGGTCTGTTTGCCCATTTCTTTTTTCGTGGCGCGGCGTGTGTTGGTGCTTCATCAAAAATTCCTCCATCCTGTTTTTTCATAGCGTTGCCCCTTTAACACAGTTTATACGGCTGCTCGTCTGCGAAAAAACAAATTGTTTCCGGAACGAATCATTTTATTTTGCGCCAAAAGATGGTATACTAAAAGAAAACGCTTTGGAGGAGTTTCTTATGTTGTATGTAGGTATCGACGTCGGCGGGACAAATATTGCTGCCGGCGTCCTCGACGAGGATCACTATATCATTGGCAGAGCCAGCAAGAAGATCAAGGTGCCCTGTCCCCACCGGGAACTGTGCAGTCAGATCCTCGATGTGGCAAAATCCGCACTGCAAACGTGTTCCGCTTCTCTGCGGGATGTGGAATCCATTGGCATCGGCATTCCCGGCGCTGTGGATAGGGAGACCGGCGTCGTCACGTTTTCCAGCAATCTGTTTGTAGAGGAGTTCAAGATCAAGGAAATGCTGGAGACCATCGTGGGTAAGCCGGTGTTTGTGGAAAATGATGCCAACGCTGCCGCTTATGGAGAGTTTCTCTGCGGTTCTCTGCGCAACTGCAAAAATGGTGTGGCCCTGACGCTGGGGACCGGCATCGGCTGCGGGATCATCTTGGACGGCAAGCTGTATCGCGGGGCCAATGGCGCCGCCGGAGAAGTGGGGCATATGACGATCGAGATGGGTGGACGTCTCTGTAACTGCGGCCGCCACGGCTGCTGGGAGCGGTACGCATCTGCCACGGGTCTCATCCAGACGACCCGGGAATATCTCATCAATCATCCGGACCGCAATGCTTCCATGATGGCGCTTATCGGCGGCAACATCAGCAATATCGACGGAAAGACGGCTTTTGCGGGCAAAGCGGAAGGCTTGCCTTTGGCGGCGGAAATTGTAGATATTTATATCCATCATCTGGGCTGCGGACTGGTCAACGTCATCAATCTGCTGGATCCGGATACCATCTGCATCGGCGGTGGTTTAGCAGGGGCTGGGGATATGCTGTTGGAGCCTCTTAGCGCATATGTGGAAAAAGAAAAATATGGGCATAACCAGGAAGTCCAGCTTTGTCTGGCAGCCCTTGGCAACGATGCCGGTATTATTGGCGCGGCCAATTTGGGCAGGGCATAAGGAAAGAAAAAGCTAGAGGAGCGTATTTTGCACAGCTTTTTTGCTGGAAAAATTTTGTGCGATGGTCATTTCTTATGGTAAAAAGGGCCGATTCTTCCCGTGAACAAAAAGTGAACAAACTGTTGCAAATGTTGACGTTTGAGACCATTTCTTGTATAATGATCGTGAAAATGGTTTCTCATTGGCAGCATAAGTTCAGCGCGCGGCAGAAAGGATCGATGCTGTGCGATATTGGAAGAATTGGAGTGTGAAAAATGAATCGAAGCAAACAGAAGTTCAGAAGCGTCACGACTAAGGCACTGGCCATCGTCCTGACTTCCGTGTTTTTGCTTTCCGCGGTGACTGGTGTGGCCTCTATGGCAAACACCCCCTTTTCTACCGTGGCACAGGCTTATACAACCTTTGCAAAAGGAAGCTCTGTCCTGACAACTACAGAGCTGAATCTGCGCAAGAGCGCCAGCTCCACCGGGGCGGTCATCACCGTTTTGAAAAAGGGAACAAAGCTGACCGTTACAGCCAAGAATACCAGTAGCTGGGTAGCGGTAAAGACTTCCTCCGGTAAAACGGGCTACGTCAGCACTGCTTATCTGAAGCTTAACGAAACACTGGTGAAATATGAGACCACCGATGCGCTAAACTACCGGTCCTCGCCCAGTAGCAGCGGTAAATTAAAGGGTACGCTGAAAAAAGGCGCCACCGTCAACGTCGTTAGCGGATACACAAAAACCGCCAACGGCCTGACCTGGTACAAGATCAAGATCGGTACTTCCTATTATTACGCAGCCGCAAAATATCTGAAAAAGGCCCCGGCTACTGTAGCAGCGACCGGTGTAACGCTCAATAAGACGACGGCCTCTGTGACCGTAGGGGGCAGCGTAACGCTGAAGGCAACGGTCTCGCCCAGCAGCGCTACCGACAAAACGGTCACTTGGAGCAGTGCCAATAAAGCTATCGCAACGGTGTCCTCCAGCGGCATAGTCAAGGGAATTAAGGCAGGCAGTGTCAAGATCACCGCCAAAACGGCCAACGGAAAGACAGCTGCCTGTACTGTGACGGTCAAAGCATCCAGCAGCAACAGCGGGGAAAAGCTGTTGGATTACGTCACCATTGACAACGTAAACTATCGCTCTGCACCGAACCTGGAGAAGGAAAGCATCCAGGGCGTTTTGCAGAAAGGCACGGCAGTAAAGGTCGTCAGCGGTTCCAGCGTGCAGGGGGATAACGTCAACTGGGTAAAGATCAAGCGGGACGACAGTTATTATTACGTTTCCCTGGCTTATTTAAAGGAAAGCACTGGCGATGAGGATGAGCCAGAGCCTACAGAACCGTCAGAAGATCTGGTGTCCTATACCACGACAGAAGGGGTCAATTATCGTTCTTCGCCCAGCCTGAGCGGCGCAAAAAAGGGAACGCTGTCTGCTGGTACTGTGGTGTCGGTGGTCAATGGATATGCCAAAGAGGCAGACGGCTATACCTGGTACAAGATCAAGATCGGCAGCAACGATTATTATCTGGTGTCCAATTATGTGAAAAAGGGTGTTGCCGGCACAGAGGTATCTGTACCGGCGCTGAAAACGCTGTATCTCAACACTTATTCCGGCGCCACCTGGAAGAGCAGCGATGAGAGCGTTGCCACTGTGCAGGATGGCTTTGTGTACGGCGTAAAAAAAGGCAGCGCGACCATCTCCTGTAAAACAAGCTCCGGCACCAAATATTGGAACGTCAATGTGACTGCGGCGGCCCCGGTAAAATTGGCCTACGCAACGCCCAATGTAGTAAACCTGGGCGATCAGGTGACCTTTGTGGCCATTACGGATACCAGCCGCAATGCAGTACAGTTCACCGTCAACGGCAAGTCGAAGATCGTGACCAGCTACGAGACAGAGAGCGCCGAAGCACGCAATGGCTTCCCGGCAACGAAGTCCAGGATCTGGAAGTACACTACGACCATCAACCAGCCGGGTACATATACCGCAAAGATCACCTCCTCCACGAAGGCAGACGGCAGCAATATGAGCAGCAGCGCTTACACCACATCGGCGTTTATCGTCTCTACCACCAGCGCCTCCTCCAGCTCTGTGGAAGAGCGCCGGATGAGCGACGGGGGACTGGAAGTCATCGCTTCCTGGGAGGGCTATCTCCCAACGGTCTACCTGGATCCCCTGACATCTACCGTGGTGCCCACAGTGGGCTATGGCTACACCTTTGGGGCCGGTGCCACCTTCTACAACAACCTGACGAAATCAGAAGCGTGGGCGCTGCTTTGTGAGGCGGTCAATAAGGAAAGCTACACCAAGCAGGTCAACGAGTTCATCACCAAAAATAACATTCGTGCCAACCAATATCAGTTCGACGCCATGACCAGCTTCTCTTATAACTGCGGCTCCGGCTGGTGGAACGGTACGGCGCAGTTTGATCTGCGGGTCCTGCTGCTAAACGCCGTGAACCCCAACAGTGTCCAGTCGAAGATCAATAGCGGCAGTACGGTTAAGGGAACCGTTTCGCTGAAAGCGCCGGTCTATAAATCGAAGAAGCAGACCGGTTCGCCCAGCAAGACCCTTAATGCGGGAACGGCGGTGACGATCAAGGCCGCAAGCTGGGACAATACCAACAAGGCTGCATGGTATCAGGTGACAGCCGGCGGCACTACAGGTTATGTTCCGGCGCCGTATATTCAGATCACGTCCCACACCTTTGAGAAGAACATGAACTACATGGATGCGGTGACCTTTGGCAGCGAGCTGCTCTGCTGGCATCATGCCGGCGGCAACTGTTACGCAGGCCTGGTGTATCGGAGACTGGGTGAAGCAAAGCTGTTCAGCTTTGGCAACTATGCAGGCGCCAAAAATAACAGCAGTGAAAAAGGGGTAAATAGTCCCGGATATTTAGTCCCTAGCTGTATTGCCAACAAGGGCTGGCTGAAATAAAACGAAATGAATTTTGCGCAAAAGAGCCATCGGAGAGCAAAACTGCACCGGCGGCTCTTTTGTACTTGCAAATTTTTGAATCTGCCCACGATTTGTGGTATACTAAAGGGGATTTTCGCAACAGCGTGTCCTTAAAGATGTTCAGGACACGACAGTATCCCAAAGGGAGGGGATTGCATGATTTATATTGTGGATTATTATGACTCCTTTGTCTATAATCTTTCCGCCTATCTGCGGGAGCTGGGAGAAGCAGTGGTCGTGCGCAGAGCAGACCGTGTTACGCTGAAGGAGATCCACCAGCTAAAGCCGGACGGGCTGTTGCTGTCGCCGGGTCCGCGGCGGCCATCAGACGCCGTTGTGAGCCATCAGGTCTTACGGGAGATGGCAGGGCAAGTGCCGATCCTTGGCGTCTGTCTGGGCCATCAGGTCATCGGACAGTTTTATGGCGCAACGGTCTGTCACGGCAAAAAGCCCATGCACGGCAAATGCACAAAGATCACCCATGATGGCAGCGGGATTTTTGCCGGACTGCCCCATTCCTTTTCGGTGACACGGTATCACTCATTGATCGTTTCGGCGCAAAACTTCCCGTCAGCACTGCGCGTCACCGCAAAAAGTGAGGACGGCGTTATCATGGGATTACAGCACCGGACGCTGCCCATTTACGGCGTACAGTTTCACCCGGAAGCAGTGTTGTCCCAGTACGGCCATGAGCTGCTGCAAAATTTCCGTATTTTGTGCAAAGAATGGAGGGATGGTCATGTATGAGATGGCGCTGTATGAAAAATATCCGCCGCTGCACAAGATCTTTTCTCTGGTGCAGCGGGAAGCGGACACAGCATTTTTGGATTCGTCCCTGCAAAATACCCTGGGACGCTATTCGATCATTGGCAGAAAGCCCTATTTAAAGCTAGTTTGCGGCCATAACTTTACGGTCAACGGCATCCCGTGCGACACGCCGTTTCCAGAATATGTGAAAGCCTATTTGCAAACGCATCGGGAGAAAAATCCCTTTCCGGAGCTGCCGTTGCTGTCCGGCGCTATCGGGTACTTTTCCTATGATTATGGCAGAGGGAGCGCCGGTGTTGCTACCCGCCACAAAAAAGATAGCGCTATCCCGGAAGCAGTTTTGGTGTTTTATGACCAGTTTCTCATTGAGGACCGGGAAAAGCAGTGTTTATACCTGATCTCCCACGATCATGGACAATCCTGCACAGCGGGCCTGATGGAGCTCAAAGCCCTTGTGCATGAGGCAGAGCAGACGGCCATGGAGCAGAGCGTTAAGGGAGAAGCTGCTGTGGAGGCTGATTTTACCCAGGAAGAATATCTCGACGCAGTAGAGCGGGTGATCTCGTATATTGTGGACGGGGACATCTATATTGCGAACCTGACCCAGCAGCTACAGCTGCAAAGCCGAGCTGCGCCCTACGATGTGTACTGCTGTCTGCGGGAAAATAATCCGTCTCCCTTTGGCGGCTACCTGCAATATGGCGATTTTCAGGTGCTGTCCATGTCGCCGGAACGGTTTTTAACGATGCGGGACCGGGTAGTAGAGACCCGTCCCATCAAGGGGACCCGCAAGCGGGGCATGACCCGGGAAGAGGATGACGCCCTGCGCCGGGAGCTGGCCGATTCCGAAAAAGACAAGAGTGAGCTGCTGATGATCGTTGATCTGGAGCGCAACGATCTGCATCGGGTCTGTGTGCCGGGCAGCGTCACCGTGCAGGAGT
>JAQXNV010000054.1 GCA_029098185.1 Oscillospiraceae bacterium | reverse complement strand
CTCACCCCTTCCGGGGGACTGTCTTTCTTTCTTGCGTTCCCAAGAAAGAAAGGCAGCAAAGAAAGAAGGGAACCAAAGAGGGGCTCCGCCCCTACGTTGGATTACCCCGTGCGGGAACTGCCAGCCATCATCTATTGGGGGCGCAAGCGCCCAGAAACTCCCGGGGCAAGGGCCTGCGCCCAGCCTATTCTCGGCCCCCCTTGTAGGGGGCTGGCAGATGCGAAGCATCTGACTGAGGGGTGAATTTACTGAGGGGTGACTACTGCAAGACCCCTCCTACAAAATGGCTTACAGTCATATCTTTTTGTCAGCGCGCATAGGATTGCCTGAACGGAACTTCAAAGGCAAAGGAGCTTGACAATGATTACAGGATTGATACAGCCGAAAAAGTGGAAGAAATTTTTTGCCGTTGGTCTGGCCGCTGTTGTGGCCGTAGTCGGGACAACCTGTGTGGTACTGCGGACAGCGCCCCATCTTTCCGATGAATTAGACGCTACCGCCCGTGTAGCTGCCGGGTTTATCCTGCCGGACGGCGCCGCCCAGACGCTGCTGCAAACAGAGGAACAGCCCGATACGGCCATGGAGCAATCGGAAGAGAGCGCTGCGGCAGAACCATCCAGTGCATCGTCTGCGCCAGAATCCAGTTTAGAGAGCAGTGTATCGAAGGCGGAGAAAACGAACAAAACGTGGAGCGGCAAACCTTATCCCATCGAGGAGCTGGTGTTGCAGAACGGCGGTGTGCAGTACGGCTCCATTTTTGTGAAGAATGAAAATGATTACACCGCCATCGACATCGAGGAAGAGCTGTCCAAAACGCCGGACCTTTCTATTCAAAAGGATGGCACGCCCCAGGTGCTGCTCTATCATACCCACACCATGGAAGCCTATCTGGAGGAAGAAAGCGACACCTTTTACAGCGATATGGAGACACGCACCAGAGACGAATCCAAAAGCGTTGTGGCTGTAGGCGATGCCATTGCCAAACGGCTGGAGGCGGCGGGGATCGGCGTCATCCACGACAAGACCATTCACGATGAGCAGTACAACGGTTCCTACAACCGGTCGGCGGAAACCATCGAGGAGAATCTAGAAAAGTATCCCACTATCCAGGTGACCATCGATGTGCACCGGGATGCCATGACCGCCCAAAACGGCACACGGTATAAGCCGACAGTGACCATCAACGGCAAGAAGGCGGCCCAGATCATGATCATCAGCGGGTGCGACGACGATGGAACACTGGGCTTCCCCGATTGGGAATACAACCTGCGGCTAGCCTTGCGTTTACAGCAGGCCGGCACGGAGATCGATCCCCATTTTGTACGGCCATTGCTGTTTGGGCCTCACATTTATAATGAAAACAGTACCCACAATTCCCTGTTGGTGGAGTTTGGCACCGAGGTCAACACCGTAGAAGAAGCCGTTTATTCCGGGGAACTGTTCGGGGATGCGCTGGTGTCCGTACTGGATCAGTTTACCGCGTAATTCTTCTCTGTTCTCTGTGCCGCTCTTGTGCTATAATAGATAGAAAGCAAGACGGTATTTCGGAGAAAGGGGGATGGATATGCGCTGGAAGCAATGGCTGCTGGGTTTTGGCGTAGTAATGCTGCTGATAGGCAGTGTGTCGCTGCCTGTATCGGCGCTCGACACTGTTCCGGAGCTGCCCATCCTCACCGAATCCCAGGACGAAACGACCGAGACAGCGTCAGCAGCGCCTTTGCCCAGCGCAGTATCTGCTTCCTATAACGACAACAAGATGCTGCTTTTGGGCATTGGGGCATGGGTGGCATTTTTACTCCTGATCGGTATTGTAGCCGTGGTGCTCATCAACAGCCGGAAACATCCCCCCGGCGGCCCGACATCCGGCAAGGGGAAGATGGACCCGGAGCAGACAGCGGAAAAAGAAAGGATGCTCAGTGACCAGCATTATCGACGGTACTGAGAACACACAGGACGGAAGTGATTCCGTCCTGTTTTTGGTTTTGGCCTGCTTTGTTTTGTAAAAAAATAGACAGTTGATCTTATTTTCGTCGGGCGACGAGCATTTTACACAGGTTTAACAATAGTGCGATTCGTCATTTTACAGAGTTATTTTACAATAAAACCATACCGAAACGAGAAATCAAAATGAGAAACGGAAAGGGAGTATCAGTATCATGAAACAGACAAAAATCAAAGGCATCGCAGCAGCGGCAATGTCCGCTGCACTGATGGTCGCCGCTCTGGCCGGCTGCGGCGGTTCCGGCACAGAAACAGCAGCTAACGGTTCCACCGACACCGCAGCAGCTTCCGGCAGCATCAGCGTTATTTCCCGTGAAGATGGCTCCGGCACCCGCGGCGCTTTCGTAGAGCTGTTCGGCGTAGAGGAGAAGGACGCAGACGGCAACAAGGTGGACAAAACAAAGCCAGACGCTTCCATCACCAACAGCACCGCCGTTATGATGACCAGCGTTGCCAACGATCCTAACGCTATCGGTTATCTGTCTCTCGGCTCTCTCGATGACAGCGTAAAGGCTGTGAAGATCGACGGCGCTGAAGCAAGTGCGGAGAATATCAAGAATGGTTCTTACACCGTATCCCGTCCGTTCAACATCGTGACCGGCGACAAGGTCAGCGACGTAGCTAAGGACTTCATGAACTTCATCCTCAGCCAGGAAGGCCAGAAGATCGTAGAGGACAACAAGTACATCGCTTCTGTAGAGCAGCCAAAGGCTTATAACGGCAAAAAGCCAAGCGGCAAGATCGTCATCGCCGGTTCCACTTCTGTCACCCCAGTAATGGAGGCCCTGAAGGAAGCATATCTGGCCATCAACACCAATGCAGAGATCGAGATCCAGACCAGTGATTCCACCACCGGTATCACCTCTGTAAAGGATGGCATCTGCGACATCGGCATGGCTTCCCGTGAGCTGAAGGACGACGAGAAGGGCGCTGGCCTCACACCGACCGTTATCGCTATTGATGGTGTGGCAGTCGTTGTCAACAACAGCAACGCCATCGACAACCTGACAAAAGACCAGGTAAAATCCATCTATGTGGGCGAGACCACCGATTGGAGCCAGCTCAACTAAGTAAATAATCAACAAAACGGAGAGGGCACCGTCTCCTTTCCCCGTTGATGATCCATCAACGAAGCCAAGCCGGTTGCCCCCCAACATCCGACTTGGCTTTTCTTTTTCCCACATCCCCCAAAAGCCCATAACATAACAACATCCATCCCCGCAATACAATCAATACAATCAATACAATCGCTTCTTTTTCCTCCCCGAAAAAAGAAGAAAACCACTTTTTTGGAGTGTACTTATGAAACGGAAACAATTGAAAGAAACCGGCATGAAGATCGTTTTCCTCATTGCCGCCTGCACCTCGATTGCCGCCGTATGCCTCATTTGCCTGTTCCTGTTTGTCAACGGCATCCCGGCTATCGGCAAGATCGGTATTTTCGACTTCCTCTTAGGCACCACCTGGCGGCCTTCCAATGACCTTTACGGCATCCTGCCCTTTATCCTGGGCAGCTTGTATGTAACGGCCGGCGCCATCATCATCGGCGTGCCAATCGGCATTTTCGCCGCCGTCTTTCTGGCGCGGTTCTGCCCCAAACCGCTCTATCGCGTGTTAAAGCCCGCTGTCAACCTGATGGCCGGTATCCCGTCTATCGTCTACGGCTTTTTCGGCATGGTCATCATCGTGCCGGCTATCCGGGCGATCTTCGGCGGCACAGGCAGCAATATCTTAACGGCATCTATCCTTTTGGGCCTGATGATCCTGCCCACCATTATCAATCTGTCCGAGTCCGCTATCCGGGCCGTGCCCTCCAGCTACTATGAGGGCGCGCTGGCCCTGGGCGCTACCCATGAGCGCAGCGTCTTTTTTGCCACACTGCCTGCGGCAAAATCCGGTATCCTGGCCGGCGTCGTGCTGGGCATCGGTCGGGCCATCGGTGAGACCATGGCGGTCATCATGGTAGCCGGCAACGCCGTGGCAATGCCATCGGGCATCCTCAGCGGCGTGCGCACCATGACAGCGAACATCGTCACCGAAATGGGATATGCTGCCGGATTGCACCGGGAAGCACTCATCGCTACCGGCGTTGTGCTGTTCGTGTTCATCCTGCTCATCAACCTGTCATTCTCACTGCTGAAAAGGAGGGCGAGATAAATGGCTGTTCTCGATAAAACAAAGAGCGGTTCGCCGCCGGTCATCGAAAACGACGCGCCGCCAAAGCATGGTATCAACCACTCTACCTTAAAACAACGGCTGGCCACCTATAAGCATCATCCGGCTTCCCTGGTCATGTTGATCTTCACCCTGCTGGCCGCCCTTATCACCGCCGCTTTTGTGGTGTTCCTCATCGGATATATCCTGGTCATGGGCATCCCCAATCTCAGCCTCGACCTATTTGCCTGGGATTACACCAAAGCTAACGGCTCGCTGATGCCCGCCCTCATCAATACGCTGCTCATGACGGCCTGTTCCCTCATCGTGGCGGTGCCTGTCGGCATCTTTGCGGCCATCTATCTGGTGGAGTCCACCGGCCGGGGCAGCAAGCTGGTCAATATTATCCGCGTGACTACAGAGACGCTGTCCGGTATCCCGTCTATCGTTTACGGATTGTTCGGCTTCCTCTGCTTCGTCACTACCTTCCACTGGGGCTACTCTCTGTTGTCCGGTTCTCTGACGTTGGCGATCATGATCCTGCCGCTGATCATCCGTTCCACAGAAGAAGCGCTGCAGGCTGTGCCGGACTCCTACCGGGAAGGCAGCTTTGGTCTGGGCGCCGGACGGCTGCGCACCGTGTTTAAGATCATCCTGCCATCGGCTGTACCGGGCATCCTTTCCGGCGTGATCCTGGCCATCGGCCGGATCGTCGGCGAGTCTGCCGCCCTCATCTATACTGCCGGTACCGTGCCGGAGGCGGCTACCTCCCTGATGGATTCCACCCGGACGCTGGCCGTGCATATGTGGTCCCTGTCTAGTGAGGGTCTGGCCATCGGCAAATCCTATGCCACGGCGCTGGTGCTGCTGGTCATCGTCGTCGGGATCAACGCCCTGTCTGGCTTTGTGGCCAAAAAGTTAGCGAAAGGATAACGCCCTATGAATAAATTTACCATTGAAAACCTCGACCTCTATTACGGCAAGTTCCATGCCCTGAAAAATATCAACCTCAATCTGGAGAGCAACAAGGTCACCGCCTTTATCGGCCCTTCCGGCTGCGGTAAATCGACGCTGCTCAAGTCCCTTAACCGGATGAACGACCTGGTAGAGGGCTGTAAGATCACCGGCAAAGTCCTGCTGGACGGCGAAGATATTTACGGCGGCATCGACCTGAATATCCTGCGCAAGCGGGTGGGCATGGTGTTCCAAAAGCCAAATCCATTCCCCATGAGCATTTACGACAATATCGCCTTTGGCCCCCGGACCCACGGTATCCGCCAAAAGGCAAAGCTGGACGAGATCGTGGAAAAATCCCTGCGCAGCGCCGCTATTTGGGACGAGCTGAAGGACCGGCTGAAAAAAAGCGCCCTGGGTCTTTCCGGCGGCCAGCAGCAGCGGCTCTGCATTGCCCGGGCGCTGGCGGTGGAGCCGGAGGTGCTGCTGATGGATGAACCGACCTCGGCGCTGGACCCAATTTCCACTTCAAAGATCGAAGACCTTGCAGCGCAGCTGAAAAACGATTATACTATTATTATGGTAACGCACAATATGCAGCAGGCGACCCGTATCGCGGACAAAACCGCATTCTTTCTCCTGGGCGAGGTCATCGAGTATGACGACACCGAAACGCTGTTCTCCACACCAAAGGATCAGCGTTGCGAAGACTACATTACAGGAAGGTTTGGTTAAGATGCGAAACACGTTTCAACGGGAGCTGCGAGAGCTTCACAACGAATTGATCAAGATGGGTACCCTGTGTGAGAACGCTATTTCGGCGGCGATCAAAGGGCTGCTGACCCAGGACGAGGAACTGGTGCGCAAGGTATTCCAGACAGACAGCGAGATCGACAAAAAAGAGCGGGATGTGGAAAAGATGAGTCTGCATCTTCTGCTGACCCAGCAGCCGGTAGCCAGCGATCTGCGCATGACGTCGGCAGCGCTGAAGATGGTATCGGACATGGAGCGGATCGGCGATCAGGCATCCGACATTGCCGAGATCACCCGTCAGCTTCTGGAAAAGGAGCTGCCGAAAACGTGTATCCCGGAGATGGGCGATGCTGCCATCACCATGGTGACCGAGAGCATCGACGCCTTTGTCCACAACGATCTGGATCTGGCGAGAAAGGTCATGCGGGATGACGATGCGTTGGATGAACTCTTTGTGGATTTCCAGCATCGGATCGTAGAGCTGATGAAGGAAAATGCTGAAGAAGGCACCACTTATGTGGATTTGTTGATGATTGCCAAATATTTAGAGCGGATCGGAGATCACGCCACCAATATTGCGGAATGGGTGGAATATTCTCTGACCGGCTTATACAAAGGGGACCGTTTATGATCTATCTGGTAGAGGACGACAAAAGCAATCGGGAATTGGTATTGTATACCCTGCGGGCCACCGGCTTTGAAGCGGTAGGCTTTGAGCGGGGAGAGGAGCTGTGGCAGGCGCTGGAGGAATCGCTGCCCAGCCTGATCTTGCTGGACATCATGCTGCCCGGCGAGGACGGGCTGTCCATTTTGAAAAAATTGCGATCGTCGTCCAAAACCAGCCGGATCCCTGTCATCATGCTGACGGCAAAGGGCAGTGAATACGATAAAGTCATCGGGCTGGACTGCGGCGCCGATGACTATATCCCCAAGCCCTTCGGCATGATGGAGCTGGTGTCCCGGATCCGGGCGGTACTGCGCCGGGCCCAGCCCCAAAAGATCGTGGAATACCGCCACGGAGACTTATACGTCAACGCCACCAACCACACGGTCCGTGTCGGCGGCGAGCCGGTCAATCTGACCTTAAAGGAGTTTGACCTTCTGTGCTATCTGCTGGAATGTGAAGGCTGTGTCCTGACCCGGGACGCGATCTTGAATCGGGTCTGGGGCTATGAGTTTGACGGCGAAACACGGACCGTTGACGTCCACATCCGAACCCTGCGGCAAAAACTGGGGGATTGCGGCCAGTATATTGAGACCATTCGTGGTGTGGGCTATAAAATCGGAGGCACACCGTGAAAAAGCGGATCTTCCGGAGTATGTGTCTGCTGTCGGCGGTAGTCATCCTGCTGACAGCTACATTGGTTTCGATCCTCATCTACAATGACTCCTATCAGACCATGAAGATGGAGGTGCGGCTGGAAGCGGATTACCTGCGGGCAGGGCTGGAATCCGGCGGACGCCGCTTTTTGAACAAACTGGACCGGGATACGTTGAAAGAAAATCAGAGCCGTGTGACGCTTATCGATGAAACGGGTAATGTGTCCTTTGACAGCGAAACGACAGACCCGCTGGACAACCATCTGGATCGGCCGGAAGTGCAGGCGGCCTTTGCAAACGGCGAGGGCGAGGACAGCCGGATGTCCCGGACCTTTGCCACCCAGACGTATTATTACGCAGTAAAGCTGGAAAATGGACAGGTCCTGCGGGTCTCCAGTACCATGGACAGTGTTTATATGGTGTGGGTATCGGCCATCCCCACCATGCTGGCTATCGCAGCGATCGTCTTTGGCTTATCTCTGGTCCTAGCCATCCGTCAGACCAAACGGATCGTGCGGCCCATCAACCAGTTGAATCTGGAAGCGCCGGTGGAAAATGTGATCTACGATGAGCTGTCGCCGCTGCTTACCCGGATCGAAAAGCAGAATCAGCTCATCCGCCGGCAGATGGAGGACATTCAGACACGGCAGGCCGATTTTGAAGCCATCACCAGCAATATGCGGGAGGGGATGGTCATTGTGGATCTGGAAGGCAAAATTCTCTCTTATAATGAAAGCGCTACCCGGATCTT
The DNA here is from genome assembly GCA_029098185.1 of Oscillospiraceae bacterium. Classification (GTDB taxonomy): domain Bacteria; phylum Bacillota; class Clostridia; order Oscillospirales; family Acutalibacteraceae; genus UMGS1071. The sequence continues at coordinate 1,532 of JAQXNV010000054.1, read as the reverse complement.
AGACGTAGAGAGCATCGACGGCACCAATCGGAGCTATCTGGTCTTTAACCGGACCGAGGAATTTCAAGAGGCTGTCAATGCGGCGCTGCAAGGGGAGTCCACCGACCGGATCCTGGAGATCGACCAGCGGCAATACCAGCTTTTGGGTAATCCGGTGCGCTCAGAACAAAAGATCCGCGGCGCAGTGCTGCTGCTGTTAGACGTGACAGAGCGGCAGGAACGGGAACAATTGCGGCGGGAATTTTCGGCCAATGTGTCCCACGAGCTGAAAACGCCGCTGAATGTGGTGTCGGGCTATGCGGAATTGATGAAGAACGGCTTAGTCAAGCCGGAGGATGTGCCGCAGTTTGCCGACAATATTTATCAGGAGGCCCAGCGGCTGATCACGCTGGTGGAGGATATTATCAAAGTATCCCGGCTGGATGAGAATACCGGCGATCTGCCCAAGGAGCGGACAGACCTCCATGATCTGGCGGAGCTGGCCGTAGATTGTCTTTCTTCCACGGCGGAGAAACGGCAGATCACCCTGGCGCTCCATGGTGGGGCGGCCGTGGTAGAGGGCGTGCCCCAGATCCTCAGCGAGATGGTGTTCAACCTGTGCGACAACGCCGTCAAGTATAACCGGGACGGCGGTCGGGTAGACATTGCTACCGGTGTGCGGGACAAGCATCCGTTTTTGACCGTGGCGGATACGGGTATCGGCATTCCGGAGGGACAACTGGATCGGATCTTTGAGCGGTTCTATCGGGTGGATAAGAGCCATTCCCGCAAGATCGGCGGTACGGGATTGGGCCTGTCCATTGTAAAACACGGTGCGTCCTATCACGGCGCGGAGGTATCTGTTCACAGCACCGAGGGCGTCGGGACTACCGTGACGGTCACGTTTCCCATAGCATAACGAAAAAATCCCCTGAGAGAGTTCTCAGGGGATTTTTTGCGCGCTGTTTAGACGGGGATGGGTTGGTCATCGAGGAAAAGCTGTTTGGTGCGAAAGTCAAACTTCAGCCGTTTTTTCCATTCCTCGCCAAACATTTCTCTGGCTTCGATGAGATAGCGGAACACCACCTCAAAGTGTTCGCTGGTGACGCAGTAGAAATTGGTATCCCTTTCGTCGTCGCCGTAGCGGAACCGGTAGTTGGTGCGATAAAAGCCGTCCTCCATGGGCATGGCCGTAATGTGGACATGGTACGATTTTCCATCCACGGTGTAGTCTTTTTCGAGCTGTTGTGTCAGGATCATGGTGTTGCCTCCAATCGTTGGATTTCCTTTTATTATACCATATGGAGACAAAAATTGCACTACTTTGCGTTCCACAAGGCTGTATTTCCTCTCCCTGGGCTAGAAAAGGGCAGCAGGACTTTTTACCTCCCCTATAAGGGGGGCCTTTGTCCCGGGAGCATCTGGGCGCTTGCGCCCCCAATAGATGATGGCTGGCAGTTCCCGCACGGGGAATACTCCAGCAAAGGGGGTGGAACCCCCTTACTGGTTCCCTTCTTTCTTTGCTGCCTTTCTTTCTTGGGAACGCAAGAAAG
>JAQXNV010000053.1 GCA_029098185.1 Oscillospiraceae bacterium | reverse complement strand
CCCAAGAAAGAAAGGCAGCAAAGAAAGAAGGGAACCAAAGAGGGGCTCCGCCCCTACGTTGGATTACCCCGTGCGGGAACTGCCAATCATCATCTATTGGGGGCGCAAGCGCCCAGACGCTCCCGGGACAAAGGCTTTCCGCTCAGCCCATTCTCGGCCCTCCTCGTAGGGGGGCTGTCACCGCAGGTGACTGAGGGGTGAATTTACTGAGCTGGCAGACGCGCAATATCTGACTGAGGGGTTTATAAGCAGAAACTCCCGGGATACCCCTCCGCCGTCTACGACGGCACCTCCCCTTAGAGGGGAGGCAAGGAGCTTTCCGCTCAGCTTTTCCCCTACAAAAACAGAAAGGCCCCCGTTTCCGGGGACCTTCCTCAAGGGGCGCGCCACGCCTGGCGCTTTGCGTAAACTTATTTGCCCAGCAGCTCCAGGACTTTCTCCTTCGGGATCACGCCGATAGAAGTCTGCTCTGGTTTGCCGTTGCGGAATACCATCAGGGTCGGCACGCTCATCACGCCGTACTCCTGTGCCAGATCGCCGCACTCGTCGATGTCTACCTTACCGATGGTTCCGCCGCTCTCTGCAGCAGCTTCCTCCAGCACTGGGGCCAGTGCGCTGCACGGACCGCACCAGGTGGCGAAAAAGTCGATGATGACCGGCTCGGAGGACTGGATCACTTCTGCGAAATTGTCGTGATTTACATGAATAACTGCCATAAGAAAACTTCCTTTCTCTGTTACATTGGAATGTTTCGGGAACATTCTGGCTTCATTTTAGCACATTGTCCCTACAAAATACAAGAGAATTATTGAGAAATTGTCGCATTATTGCGCGACGGCTGCATTCATCAGGGCAGAGGCGATGGCGCCGGCCGAGGACAGACCATAACCGCCTTCCTCTACAACGATGGCAAAGGCATATGGTGTTTGCGCATTTTGAGAGAATCCGACGATCCAGCCCGTATCGGCTTCGCCCTCTACCTCGGCAGTACCGGTCTTTGCGCAGACCTCCATGCCGGGGAACAGAGAATCACCATAGCCGTTTTTCACGTTATTGCGCATCATGGTTTTCAGTCGATCGGCCACCTCTTTAGAAAGTAGCTGGCCGCCAGAGGTACTGCCGCCGAAGATGGATGTATCCTTTACCGTATGGGGCAGCACCGGTGTACCGCCGTTGGCGATGGCGCCCATGAGCGTCATCATGTGGGCGGGGTTGGCTGTATCGGTGTATTGTCCAATGCCCGACCAGGCCAGATCTTCTGCCGAAGTTGCGCTATTGACCCGGTAATTGCTGGCTACGGTTTTATTGTCATCCACCGAAAAGCTCTTGTTAAAGCCCATCTCCTCGGCAGTTTTCATCATTTTTTCACTGCCCAGCTCATCGGCCAGCTCCGCAAAGGCCACGTTGCACGAATTGGTCAATGCCTCCTGGAGCGTCTGATCGCCGTGGGCTGTGTGACTGTCGCAAACGATGGTATTGCCGTTGATGACCTTGGTGCCCTCACAGTGGAAAACGTGCTTGTCAATGTCCTTGATATTTTCCAGCGCACAGGCTGTCGTCACGATCTTAAAGGTAGAGCCGGGCGTAAACGTCCCCGACAACGCCTTATTGAGAAACACGCCGTCGTAATATGCGTTGGTCGTCAGATCATCGGGCACATTCTCCGGATCATAGGTCGGCGTGCTGACAAAACACAGCACATCGCCGGTCTTGTAGTTATACATGGCCACAGCGCCTTTCCGGTCGCCCAACTGCTGGAGGGCCAAGGCGGACAAATTACTGTCTACGGTCATCTGAATATCCTGACCGCTGCTGCCGTTGGATGTACCGGCGATGCCCAGTACCGGGTTAAACCCTGTCAGGCCCGACAGGTAAATATTCTGGATACCGGTGGAAATATAGCCATCGGTGTCGCCCAGCACATGGAGCAGGGCGCAGCGGGTAGTGTAATCTTCGCTGTATACCCGTTCCCCGTCAACGCTTTGGGCAATGATATTGCCGTTGCGGTCGGTGATGGTGCCGGCGTTAGAAAGCTGACTGCTGCCCTGTAAATGCTGGTTGGCCGGGCGCATGGCCCAGGTGCCGCCCTGGACAAAGTAACAGCCGATAAAGAAGATGAGTCCCGCCAGAAAACCGCCGAGGATCACATATAATACGAGAGAACGCAATCGCGCCGTATTCATTGGGCGTTTCCTCCTTCCGGACGGCGGGCCCGCTCAAATTGGGTGCGGGGATCATCTGCCGAATTAGAATAGATATTTTCAACGGGGGCGGCCTTACGGCGTTTGCGCACCGCATAAGTCCGCTCGTCGGCGGCCTTGCAGAAGGACAGTAGTCCCCACACGGCCATCATGCTGGAGCCGCCCAGACTGATAAAGGGCAGCGTCACGCCGGTGAGCGGCAAGATGTCCACGGTGCCGAACACGTTGAGACACGCCTGGAACAGCAGCAGTCCCGAAGCGGCACAGCCACAGATGGAGTAGAAGGTAGACCGGCTTCTCGTCACATCGGACCGGGCCAGGAGGATGAGCAGTGCCAGGGCCAGCAGGACGATAACGCCCATAACAAGGCCCAGTTCCTCGCAGATCATGCCGAACACAATGTCGCTGTCGCCGGCAAAGATGGTTTTCATATAGCCGTTGCCCAGGCCCAGGCCAAAGAGGCCGCCGCTGGCGGAATACATCATGGCGCTGGTCTGCTGCCAGCCGGCGGCGTCGGCGTACTCCCAAACGTGGCGCCAGGCAGCAAACCGGTTGGCGATATACGGCATGAACTGTAAGATCAGGAACACGCCAAAGGCCGCGCCGGCAATGATGAGGATAATGGTCCGGATATTACCGGAGCGCATAAACGCAATGATCAAAAAGGTGATGAAGAAGATACAGGCGGTACCGAAGTCCTTCATCAGGAACAAAGCGCCGAGACACAATGCGGAAAAGATCAAAAAGCCGCTAAGGTTTCGGGTAGTCTGGAGTTTGTTGAGGGTAGACGCGCCGGTAAAGATAAAGGCGATCTTGATAAACTCTGAGGGCTGAATGGAAACAGGGCCCAGATGGATCCAGTTGCGGGCGCCGTAGGAAGCGGAACCGAAGATCAAATTGATGCCAAAGAATAGAACGGCAGCAATGGCGATATAGAGCCGGAACTTCATGACTCGTTCCAGATCGCCCATGAACCAGATAAGGAAACAGAAAAACAATATGCCCAAAAACAATCCGATAAGCTGGGTGTAGTTGGGTTTGAGTTCCTCGCCGGTCAACAGCATGACGCCGATACTGCTCAGAAGCAAGCCGATGGTTTCGATCTCAAAGCTGACCCGCCCCAGCGCTTTCCGGGAAAACAGATACAGTCCCCAGGATAGGATGATGAGGGCAAATAGGGAAATGAGTGGTTCCAGCACCAGCTTGCCGGTGCCGACACAGCATTGGACCGCCAGCAGGATCTGAATGATGGTGACGCCCCACAGCAGCTTTGCCGGATTAGGCGCCGGCTTCATCTTGCGCCGCTGGGCACGCAGGGCCGCCTTGCGATGGGAATCGGAAAACAGTTCATCGGGGGTCTCCACATCGTTGACCCGCTTTAGCGACAGGTGGGCCGTGCCCATGGAAATGACATCGCCGGGACGGACCATAGCTTCTTTATCCACCCGCTTGCCGTTGACGTAGGTGCCGCCCTTGGATTGGGTATCGGCGATGAACCAGCCGCTTTCCCGCCGCATCAAGACAGCGTGGTCCCGGCTGACGGTGCTGTCTGGCAGGGTGATGTCACAGCTTTTACTGCGGCCGATGGAATTTTCCCAGTAAAGCACGGGGATGTGGAGCCCGGAGGCGATGTCCTCCAGATAGACCACCGGTTCATCCCGCCGCCGGCCGCGACGGTGGGAGATGAAGCATCCGACCAGAACGCCGATGCTGATACAAGGGATGAAGATTCGCAGGACAAACAGCGCAACCGATAAAATGGTTTGCAATGTTTCACCAAAAACCATTCTATCCCTCCTCTCTGCAATATTGTTTGTTGTTTTTGCGGAAAGTTCCCTGTCAAAGGGTGACAATACAAAATCATTATACCGAAAGAATCTAACAGGATTATGAACAGTTCGTTACAAAACCGTCATAAACTTAAAATTTTGGCAAAAAATCCCTTTCCAAAAATGAATTTTCTGCTGATCGCAAGGGTATCAGAAGTAACCCCTCAGTCTGCTTTGCGGGCAGCTCAGTAAATTCACCCCTCAGTCACCTGCGGTGACAGCTCCCCTTGTAGGGGAGCCGAGAAAAGGCTTAGCGCAGAATCCCTTGCCACGGGAGCATCTGGGCGCTTGCGCCCCCAATAGATGATGGCTGGCAGTTCCCGCACGGGGAATACTCCAGCAAAGGGGGTGGAACCCCCTTACTGGTTCCCTTCTTTCTTTGCTGCCTTTCTTTCTTGGGAACGCAAGAAAG
>JAQXNV010000052.1 GCA_029098185.1 Oscillospiraceae bacterium | reverse complement strand
TGACTGTCTGGCCCTTGAGGTGAATGGCCGCCCTTGTCTCGTCGGCGTCCTCCTCCACCTCTGTGATCTGGAAGGAAGCCTTTGCAAAGAAAGATTGAACATACTTTGTGGCGTTGCCCTTGATGATCCCACTGAGCTTTGCCACATCCTCTTTTTTGATACTTTTCAGTTCACTGGCTTCCACAATGGTCTCCAGGTCACCGTCCAAAATCGCCCGGACCGTTTTCCGCAGCTCATCGTCTGCCGTGATCAAATCCTGCTCCGAATCGTAGCCCAGCAGCTCCAGCAGCGGGTCCTTTTTCTTTCTCCACATCGTCCATCCCTCCTGCGTATTTTTTTCGAAGATTTGTACCCCTATTGTATCCTTTGGCCCGTTGTTTGTCAACTAAAAAAGCCGCTGTACGGCTTCCATTTTGCAGGAAACACGCACAGCGGCCAGGAAAGCAAACGCTTCCCGTTTTATCGTATCTTATTTGCAGCAGCAGCAGTCGCCGTTGACAGTTGCCATTCTCTTGATCAGGTCGAGAACCTTGTTGGAATAACCGATCTCGTTGTCATACCAGGAAACAACCTTTACAAAGGTATCGGTCAGTGCAATACCTGCTTTTGCGTCGAAGATGGAGGTTCTGGTGTCGCCGAGGAAATCGGAGGAGACAACAGCTTCGTCTGTGTAGCCCAGGATGCCCTTCAGTTCGCCCTCGGAAGCCTCTTTCATTGCGTCGCAGATCTCAGCATAGGTAGCTGGCTTTGCCAGGTTGACTGTCAGGTCAACAACGGAAACGTCCAGGGTAGGAACACGCATGGACATACCGGTCAGCTTGCCGTTCAGCTCTGGGATAACCTTGCCAACTGCCTTTGCAGCGCCGGTGGAAGATGGGATGATGTTGCCGGAAGCAGCACGGCCGCCTCTCCAGTCTTTCATGGAAGGACCGTCAACTGTCTTCTGGGTAGCGGTGGTGGAGTGAACAGTGGTCATCAGGCCGTCTACGATGCCGAATTTGTCGTTGAGGACCTTTGCGATTGGAGCCAGGCAGTTTGTGGTGCAGGATGCGTTGGAAACAAACTGGGTGCCCTTGACATACTTGTCGTCGTTTACGCCGCAGACGAACATTGGGGTGTCATCCTTGGAAGGAGCGGACATGACAACGTACTTTGCGCCAGCGTCGATGTGTGCCTGTGCCTTCTCTTTGGTGAGGAACAGACCGGTGGACTCAACCACATACTCTGCGCCGACCTCGTCCCACTTCAGTTCCTTTGGATCTCTGCAAGCGGTGACGCGGATCTCTTTGCCGTTGACGATGAGCTTGGAGTTTTCAACATCTGCCTCGATTGTGCCGGTGAACTGGCCGTGCATGGTGTCATACTTCAGCATATATGCCAGGTAGTCAACTGCGCACAGGTCATTGATGCCGACGATCTCGATGTCATCCCGCTCCATTGCTGCACGGAACACAAAACGACCGATACGACCAAATCCATTGATACCAACTTTAATTGCCATAAGAAAAATCCTCCTAAATTGTTATGTACTTCTATGTTTTCCATTATAGTCCATTTCGAACAGATTTACAAGCGTTTTTCCCAGATTTTCATCCGGTTTTGCCATAAGTTTCACAATCTGTTTTTTCGCACTTTCCCCAAAATTCAGGATTTTTTCCCGTATTTTTGCTTTTTGGAATTTTCCTCTTCCGCCTGAGCCTGCTTTGCCGCAAGCTGCCGGGCCTTCCGTTTTTCCACTTCTTCCGGGTCCAGATCGTAAATTTCAGGATAATAGGGCTTGTCATCGCCATTGTCAAAGCCGTAAAAATCCAGCCGCCAGCGATCATCCATCCGTTTGGTGGGCATCTCGTCCAGCTCGCCCTGCTCCCAGGGGATGATCTTCCGCTTGCGTCGGTCCTCCAGCTTTTTCTTCAGGTTGGCAATGGCCGTCAGGATCGCCTTCATCATCCGGATAAACAGGTTTTCCTTGGGGCCTTCCTCTTTCGGCGCTTCTGCCGACGGTTTCTCCAGAGCGGGCTCTTCTTCCGCCGGCACCTCTACCAGTTCTTCCTCATAGGCGTTTTCCCCGCGGGGCAGCACCAGCAGAAATACAACAGCCGTCAGGGACAGCATCACCACGACGAGGCTGAACAGCCAGCTGAAAGCGCCGGCGTTGACAAGGCCCAGCAGCGACAGCAGTCCCGGCAGAGCCGCGTTGACGGCAAACAGCACCATGGGCAATCCGTAAGCATACACCCGCTTGCCGCACTTTTTGCCCTGGGCGCCGGCGATCATCTTGCTGTGGTTAAAGCAGAACAGCGCCATAAACACGATGGTCATGGTATCCAGGACCTGCTCGGTGTTGTTCAGGGCGATGGTGTTGCCCGTCAGCTGCACCGTCTGAATGAACAGGAGAATGGCCATCCAAATAGGCGGCAGGATCCCCGCTGCAGGGATCCATCGCAAAAGGTTCTTTCCGGTGAAAGAGCTGACGCCGTTCATGATCCAGACGATGCCGGCGCCGACGCCTGCAAAGGACAGGATAATGGCGATGTACAGCAATCCGCCTGCCAGCTTGGCGGTGGTGGCCGCATCCTTAGGCGCGGCAAGACCCATGATCTCCACAATGGAGTATACAACGGTGATGAGCCCCAGGGCCACGCTGACGATGCCGCTGGGAATGTTTCGCGTCTGGGTGAACCGTTTTGGCAGGTGCTTGCTGGAAAGAGCGCCGGCGATCAAAATCGTCGAAGCCGCAAGGAGAATGGCCAGCACGATCCAGGAGACCAGACCGTTATCGGTGTAGAAGCCTTCCCCGTCCATAAGGAACAAAAGCTGATACACCCGCAGCGGCACCACAAAAAACAGCGCAACGCCAAAGGTCAGCCATAGATATTTACTTTTCAAGCAGGTTGTCACCTCCGTTTGCCAAAAAAATCGTTACAATCAGGTTTTATTGTATAACAGTCCCTTCTGAAAGTCAAGTTTTGCAATCTGCCTGCATATACATAATAGTGGACATGACAACCGTCAATGGAAAGGACTGTCGCACCCATGAAAAAAAAGTTGTTTTTGCTCGTATTTTTCTTTTTCCTGTTGATCGCCATCCCCTTTGTGTCGTATCTTTTCACAACGCCTCAGGCTGTTTCCACAGACGGCGACGCTGTGGCGAAGATCTCCAAAACCGATGTATCGGAAAAAGCATCAGGATCTGTGTCCGCTTTTGAGGAAAGCACCGCCAAAAAGGCGTCGTCCACAAAAGGAAATCTCACCGCCCAAAACGCTGCGGCGTCACCAGACGATACCGCCAGTCTCCCAACGGTCAAAGATGAGGATATGCTGCCGTCTGACTTTCGTCTGCTGGACGACAGCACCGGAAAAATACGCACCGTTTCTAATCGAGAATTTCTCATCGGCACCCTGGCCTGTGAGATGTCTCCCGACAGCGAGCTGGAAGCACTGAAAGCCCAGGCGGTAGCATCGTATACCTATTATAGTAAGCTGCGCCAATCCCGTCGAGAAGCGAGGGAGCAGACAGATTGTTCCGTCAATACGAAGGCATGGCTGTACTACACCACAAAAGATCAGATGCGATCCTTGTGGGGCGATGCTTTTTCCAAAAATTACAGTCGTCTGGCAAAGGCTGTAGACAGCGTGCAAGATCAGACGCTCCGCTATGACGGCCAACTCATCAACGCTTCCTATCACGCTATCTCCTCTGGACAAACAGAGCGCAGCCAGGATGTTTGGGGCAGCAGCTATCCTTATTTAACTGCGGTGGCCAGCCCATGGGACAAGTATGCCGATGATTACAAATCTACTCGGACAGTCACATCAGCAGATCTTAAGCAGCAGGTACAGGAGAGCTTCCCCGACTGCGATCTTTCCGGAAGTCCCGATACCTGGTTTCGCAACCTGACGCGGACGGATTCTGGCGCCATAAAAACGCTGACCCTGGGCGGTAAAGAGCTGGACGGCACCGAAGCCCGAAATCTATTGCGGCTGCGCTCCTCCAACTTTTCTATCTCCTTATCCGGGGATACATTTACTTTTACGGTGTTAGGCTATGGCCACGGCGTAGGCATGAGCCAGTACGGCGCCAATGCCATGGCTAAAGACGGCGCCCGGTACGATGAGATCCTCTCATGGTATTATCCGGGAACAGAACTGGTAAAAGGAAAATCCACATCATAACGATATTGCAAAAACGAACTGCCTCAATTTGTACAGATCGCATAAATCGGGGCAGCTCGATCGTTAAAGCGCAATAGCGCTGCTTTTCCATATAAATATATATTATAGCAATGAGTTTACTTAACGGTCACTGTCGCAGAGACCGTCTTGCCAGAGCCGTTCTTCAGCGTGACATTGGCTTTTATCATTGCTGTGCCAGATTTCTTTGCCTCTGAACGCGATATCGCCGTTCTCCCTGCTCATTTTTCACCTGCATCTCGATGGCCAGGTGGCCACCACGCAGCTCCTGTAGCTGGGATACGACTTTATCGGTAAAGGCAGCCTACGACACACTGCTGACAGCCTTTGAGGCTAACGGTACGGTAAAAGACAGTGATTTGACACCTGAAATGAAAAAATAAGAACGCAATGAAAAAGCAGACTGACGCAATGCGCAGCCTGCTTTTTCCATCCCGCGATCAACGAGACTTAGAACTTATTTTACGGTGATCTTCATGGTGACGATCTTATAGGAGCCGTTCTTGAGATATACTTTTGCCTTGATGGTTACAGTGCCAGCCTTCTTTGTCTTGACTTTACCATTCTTGTCAACAGTTGCCACGCTGGACTTGGAGGTGGAGTAGGTGATCTTCT
>JAQXNV010000051.1 GCA_029098185.1 Oscillospiraceae bacterium | reverse complement strand
CAATAGATGATGGCTGGCAGTTCCCGCACGGGGAATACTCCAGCAAAGGGGGTGGAACCCCCTTACTGGTTCCCTTCTTTCTTTGCTGCCTTTCTTTCTTGGGAACGCAAGAAAGAAAGACAGTCCCCCGGAAGGGGTGGGGGCGGCGAGCCTGAACGGCTCGAAACCTGTTGCGGGGAAGCGCAGCCGTAATTGTCTTTGCTTTTCAGAAAGCAATTGGAAGTCACCCCCTCAGTCTGTTGCGCAGACAGTTCCGTAAATTCACCCCTCAGTCACCTTCGGTGACAGCTCCCCTACGAGGGGAGCCGAGAATGGGCTTAGCGCAAAACTTCTTGCCTCCCCTTTAAGGGGAGGTGGCACGGCGCAAGCCGTGACGAAAGGGTGACACGGGAGTAGCTGCCCTACAAAAAGAAAACCCCTCAGTCTGCTGCGCAGACAGCTCCGTAAATTCACCCCTCAGTCACCTTCGGTGACAGCTCCCCTACAAGGGGAGCCGAGAATAAGCTTAGCGCAAAACTTCTTGCCTCCCCTTTAAGGGGAGGTGCCGTCGTAGACGGCGGAAGGGTAAACGGGAGTAGCTGCCCTGCAAAAAGAAAACCTCTCAGCCTGCTGCGCAGACAGCTCCCCTACGAGGGGAGCCGAGAATGGGCTCAGCGCAAGGGACAATTTACAGAAAACAGACACAATTTTCTCTTTCTTCATTCCCTTTTCCAAAAAGATGGTATATAATAATCTGTATCCCTATTGGAATACGGTAGAAAGGAGATTTGTCTTGAACAACCAGCATCCACGCATTCCGTCTGACCCGGATAAGGGCCTTAATAGCCAACAAGTCGCTTCGCAAAAGGAGAAGGGACTGGTCAACGGCAATGCGGACGTGAAAACAAAAAGCATTGGACGGATCATCCGGGACAATGTCCTCACGCCGTTCAACCTGCTCAACGCCATTTTGGCAGCCCTGGTCATCCTGGTCGGCTCGGTCCAAAACGCCCTGTTTATGGGTGTCATTATCTGCAACGTCATCATCGGCACCTTCCAGGAGATCCGCGCCAAAAAAACCATCGATAAGCTATCCCTCATCGCCACGCCCAAAGCCCATGTCATTCGTGACGGGGTGGCCCAGGAGATCTCACTCCACGAAATCGTACGGGACGACATCTTAGTCCTGCAAACGGGCAATCAGATCTGCTCCGATGCCATCATCGTTCGGGGCGAGTGCGAGGTCAATGAATCCCTGCTCACCGGCGAATCAGATCCCGTGGTGAAAAAACCGGGCGACCTGCTGTTATCTGGCAGCTTTCTCGTCAGCGGCACCTGCCGCGCACGGGTAGAACACGTTGGCGAGGAAAATTACACGGCAAAAATTTCTGCCAGCGCCAAGTATATCAAAAAGCCAAACTCGGAGATCCTGTTCTCCATCAACCGCATCATCAAATGGATCGGCTTTGCCCTGATCCCCATCGGCCTAGCCCTGTTTTTAAAACAGATGTTCCTCTCCGGACAACCCTTCGGCCGCGCCATCGTCAGCACGGTGGCCGCCCTTGTGGGCATGATCCCAGAGGGATTGGTCCTGCTGACCAGTGTGGTGCTGGCCGTCAGCGTCATTCGACTGTCCCGCCACAAGACCCTTGTCCAGGAGCTGTTCTGTATTGAAACGCTGGCCCGGGTAGATGTGCTGTGTCTGGACAAGACCGGCACCATTACCGAAGGGACCATGGAGCTCAACGAAACCATCCCCTTAGCGGAAGGCGACCGATCCCAGATCGACTGTGCCCTGGGGGCGCTGATGGCGGCGCTCCCCGACACCAACCCCACTGCCGACGCCATCCGCGGTGCCTACGGCGCCCTGAACCCCGACTGGAGCTGTGAACAGGTAGTGCCGTTTTCTTCCGCGCGAAAGTGGAGCGGCGCCTATTTTTCCAACCACGGCAGCTATATTCTGGGCGCGGCCGAATTTGTGTTGGGAGAAGCTGCTGCGCCGCTGCAGCAGAACATCCAGCAGTACGCCCAAAACGGGCAGAGAGTACTGATCCTTGCCCACAGCAAAGAGCCCTTTGGCGACAAGACGTTGCCAGAGCACGTTTCTCCCCTGGCTTTTCTTGTCATCAGTGATAAGATCCGCCCCGAAGCCCGGCAGACCCTGGAATATTTTGCCGAACAGGGCGTGGAGCTGAAGGTCATCTCCGGCGACAACGCCGTGACCGTTTCCCACATTGCCCAGCGGGCCGGCCTGAAGGATGGTGCTAACTATGTGGACGCCACCACCTTAAAGACACCGGAACAACTGGCAGAGGCTGCCGGAAAGTACAGCGTTTTTGGCCGGGTGACGCCCCAGCAGAAGCTGGAGCTGGTAAAGGCGCTGAAAAAACAGGGCCATACGGTAGCGATGACCGGCGATGGCGTAAACGATGTGCTGGCCTTAAAAGAGGCCGACTGCTCTGTGGCCATGGCTTCCGGCAGTGACGCTGCCCGCACTGTGTCCCAGCTAGTGCTGCTGGACTCCAACTTTGCTTCTATGCCCCTAGTCGTCCGGGAAGGCCGCCGCTCTATCAACAATTTACAGCGGTCCTCATCCCTGTTCCTGGTCAAGACCATCTTCTCTACGATCCTGGCCATCGTGTTCATCTTCCTCAATCGGGACTACCCCTTCCTGCCCCTCCACCTGACGATGATCAGCACCGTATGTATCGGCGCACCATCGTTCCTGCTGGCGCTGGAGCCAAACAATGAACGCATCAAAGGCCACTTCATCGCAAATGTCCTGCAAAAAGCCATCCCCGGCGCCATTACCATGGCGCTGACGGTCATCGCCATTTCGGTGATCTCGTCCTTTGTCTCCCTCAGCCAGAATCAGGTCTCTACCCTCTGCGTCATGGCAACGGGATTTGTCTCCCTATTGGTGCTGCTGCGGATCTGCTTACCCTTTAACTGGATCCGCGGCGGACTGTTCTGCCTGTTCTCCCTGGCCTTTGCCGCCGAATGTATCCTGGCCATGTACGTCGTGCCGGAGCATCTGCTGAACATGGTCCCCATGACCGGTACCATGGCGATCCTGCTGACGATCCTGTGTGCCTGCGCCGCTGTGCTGATGGTCCTCTTTATCCAGCTTACGGACCGGCTGCTGGTCCCGCTCATTAACCGTCTCTTTGAAGCGTCCGGCAAAAAACTCCGTCAACAGGCACTGCAAAAGGAAAATCGACCCCAATAAAAACGAACCATCGCTGTCTTTTCTAAAAGGGACAGCGATTTTTTGTTTTTACCCGCAAAGAAAAATCTCCCTGCAAAACGATCGGGGCGATCTCCCCTTAGGGGGATGCGCATTTCCGCCTCGCCGGTGGAGCAGGAAAGCACATGAGTACAGCGCTTTACCTCCTCCAGCGGTTGACATCTTGTCCTGGTTGTGGCATACTTAAATGGATGCTTATCCCGCTTTTTCGACAGTCTGTCTCGCAAAAAAAGCGGAAGATCCAATGTAGAAAACCAATCGCTGGAATCAGCGTATCCATTTTGAACAGCGCAAAGGAGAATGTACCATGAATGTAATGTTTGTTTGCACAGGAAATACCTGCAGAAGTCCCATGGCAGTCAGCCTGTTTACCAAACGGCTCAACCAGGAAGGCCGCACCGACATCCAATGCCGCAGCGCCGGCCTTGCCGCCAACGAGGGCGAAGGCGCAAGCTGGAACGCTGTAAAGGTGTGCAAGGAGATGGGCATCGACCTGACCTATCACGTTGCTCACAAGCTCCGTGGCGGCGATTTCATGAGCACCGACGTATTCATCGTCATGGAGCAGGTCCACAAGGATATTCTGGTGGAAGCCGGCGTCAATCCGGGCCTTGTCTATATTTTGGGCGGCGGTATCCCGGATCCTTACGGCAAAGATCTGGAAACCTTTGTGCAGTGCCGTGACCAGATTATTTCGAGCCTCGATGATCTGGAGGATTTCCTGGATAATCGTGCCGAGGAAGTTTACCGCCAGATGGGCAGAAACTAACGTGAGAAAAGACATCCAAGTGCTCCCCATGCGGGAAGAACATCTTGCTGCTTTGGCAAAGCTGGAGCAGCTTTGTTTTTCGTCGCCACGGTCCGAAGCGACACTGCGCCGGGAGCTGCACAACCCCACAGCCCGGTTTTTTACGGCCCTGTGTCCCGACGCAAACGGCGTAGAGCAAGTTGCCGGCTACAGCGGAATGCAGGAGATCGTTGGGGAATGCTATGTAGAGGACATCGCCGTGTTCCCGGAATTTCGTGGACAGGGCGTTGGCCGTCGGCTGACACAGGCCCTGCTCCAGACAGCCCGGGAAAATCACTGCGCCTTTGTCACGCTGGAGGTGCGCCCTTCTAACGAACCGGCCATCCATCTATATCGCTCCCTGGGCTTTGCAGAGGTGGGGCTGCGCAAGCGATTTTACACCCATCCCACAGAAGATGCCCTGCTGATGACCTGCTATCTTTGGGATAACAGAAAGGGATAACCATAAGATCCGATCAAACTTTTTCAATCATTACGAGGTGACACCATGAAACTTTTAGGAATTGAAAGCTCCTGCGATGAGACAGCCGCTGCCGTGGTGGAGGATGGCCGGATCATCCATTCCAATGTGGTCGCGTCCCAGATCGCCGAGCACAGGCTCTACGGCGGCGTCGTGCCGGAGATCGCCTCCCGCCGCCACAGCGAAGCCATCGTCGGCGTAACGGAGGAAGCCCTACAGCAGGCCGGCTGTACCCTCCGGGACATCGATGCCATCGCCGTCACCTATGCTCCCGGTCTCATCGGCGCCCTGCTGGTCGGCGTCAATTTCGCCAAGGGCCTATCTTTGTCCACCGGCCTGCCCCTCATCCCGGTCCATCACCTGCGCTCCCACATCGCCTCCAATTATCTCAGCCACCCGGAGCTGGAACCGCCGTTTCTCTGCCTGGTGGTGTCCGGCGGCCACACCCATATCGTCCAGGTAACGGATTACACCAAAATGAAAATCATCGGCTGTACCCGGGACGATGCCGCCGGCGAAGCCTTTGACAAGGCAGCCCGCAGCATGGGGATGCCGTATCCCGGCGGCGTGCATCTCGATGAGATCGCCGAGACCGGTGATGACCACGCCTTTTCACTGCCCCACCCAAAAGTCAGCGGCGCGCCTTACGATTTCAGCTTTTCCGGGCTGAAAACGGCAGTCATCAACCTGCTCCACAACGCCCAGCAAAAAGGACAGACGTTACCGGTCAACGACTTGTCGGCTTCGTTCCGGCGGGCCGTGGTAGATTGTCTGACGAAAAACGTGACGAAAGCCATGGAAGCATTATCCATGGACAAGCTGGTCATTGCCGGCGGCGTATCGGCCAACCGGCTGGTCCGGCGGGAATTTGACCGCATCTGCCGGGAACGGGGCTGGACGCTCTGCGTGCCGGAGCTGTCCCTCTGCGGCGATAACGCGGCCATGGTGGCAGCCCAGGGCTATTACGAATTTTTAAGCGGCAGTCGGGCCACCATGGGCCTCAACGCCTGTGCCGCCATGACCATCGAATAAACAGGCAAATGCGCAGTCCAAAAGGGCTGCGTTTTTCTTTTTGTGAAAAAACCAAATTTTGCAAAAAAACAGGGATCGCTCCCCCACAAATTCTGGAGATTCTCCATCCAAATGGGACGACAGCGAAGGCGCTTTGCAAAATTTGTCGATGCAAACCACATTTCCCAAAATAAACGACGACCTCCTGCGCAGAGTAACCAGTAGACCCGCTGATCGATTTGCCGATCTCAGCGGGAGACACTTTGCGAAAGGAGGTCTTTTTGATGAAAAAATCGATGAAAAAGTGGCTGTCACTGCTCCTTGCCCTGCTGTTTTCTCTGCTTCTTGGCGCTGTGATCGTCGTCCGGATCCTGGCAGGACAGCTTCCCGATACGTTTACTGTTGCGCCGGGGGAATCGTTAGATCTCTCCTCCAGAGGGCTCTGCGTTAGCCACTTTTCCGCATCCGATACGACCCGTGCCAACAGCAATCCCACCAAAACCAGCTACGAAGCCCAGGTATCCTTCCTGGGCCTGCCGGTCAAGACCGTGACCGTCACCGAAGCGGACCGGCCCACGGTGATCCCTGGCGGAACGCCCTTTGGCATAAAATTATTCACTAACGGCGTCGTCGTTGTCGGTGTGTCCTCCATTTCCACCGCTTCCGGCGACCGGAATCCGGCAGAGGAGGCCGGGATCCAATTGGGGGACATCATCACGAAAGTCAACGGTAAGGCGGTGACAGAAACGGAAATGATCAGTACGGCCATGACAGACAGCAACGGTGCGCCGGTGACCATGACCCTCCGCCGGGGAACGACAGAGCAAATGGTAACGGTCCATCCGGCCCGCTCCGATTTCGATGGCACCTACAAAGGCGGGATCTGGGTCCGGGACAGCACTGCCGGCATTGGCATCGTCACCTTTTATCAGCCGGAAACCAACGTATTTGGCGGACTGGGCCACGGCATCTGCGACGTGGACACCAATGATCTGATGCCCCTGCGCATTGGGGAGATCGTCCCTGTGTGCATCAGCGGCGTGGTTCCGGGCCGTCAGGGACAGGCCGGCGAATTACAGGGCTACTTTACGTCCAACAACGCCATGGGCCGCCTTCTCCAAAACGGGGATACCGGTGTTTACGGCACGTTGGACGGCGCGCCGTCAGACCGTTCTCCGGTACAGATCGCTTTAAAACAGGAAGTCCACAAGGGCAGCGCCCAGATCCTCACGACCATCGACGGCGAATCGCCCCAATGGTATGCAGCAGAGATCGAATCTATCGACCTGCGAGAGGACAGCAGCACAAAAAATCTGGTGATCCACATCACCGATGAAACGCTGCTGCAAAAGACCGGCGGCATCGTCCAGGGCATGAGCGGCAGTCCCATTTTGCAGGACGGCCGTCTGGTCGGCGCCGTGACCCATGTATTTGTCCACGACCCCACCAGGGGATACGGTATCTTTGCGGAAACCATGGTGGATGTCTCAGAAGAAATTGGTAATAATTTGTCACAATGAGAAAGTAGTGTTTCACTGGCATTGCGAAATAATTAGAGAAATCCTAGACTTTTCACGGCTTTCAATTATTTTCCCCAAATCCAACAAAAATATTTCTTGCCATTTTTACCAATTTATGGTAAACTGGTAGCAATCAAATCATTATAGGGGGAAAAATCATGGAAAAACATTATAAATTACTCATTTCAGACGATAGTGCCGAATGGAACCGGGACGCTGCAAGAGTATTTCAGGAAGCTGGCATGGAGCCGATCTTCGTCAAAAAGGATGGATTTCAAGTCATTGAGCACATCAAGCGGGATGCGCCGGATTTTGTCCTCATGGACCTGTTCATGCCGGGGCTGGATGCCATCGGCGTCATCAACGCCACCCGGCGGTCCGTCGATCCCATGCCGCTGTTTTTCGTAAAATCGGCTTTCAGCAGCCCCACTCTGGAACGAGAAGTGCTGCAAAGCGGTGCGTCTTACTTTACGATCACGCCCTTTAACCCGGCAGAGCTGGCCCAGCGGATGCTCCAGTTTGCCGCCCACGGCGAGGCCGACACCGGAGAATCCTCGATGAAAAACAACGATATAGAGATCCAGGTCACTGAGATCCTCCACCAGATCGGCGTGCCGGCCCACATCAAAGGGTATCACTATCTGCGGGATTCCATCATCATGGCCATCGAGACGCCGGAGATCATCAACGCTGTGACAAAACAACTGTATCCTTCTGTGGCAAAGCGGTATGACACCACCTCCTCCCGGGTAGAACGTGCCATCCGCCACGCCATTGAGGTAGCCTGGGACCGGGGCGATGTGGATGTGCTCAACTCCTATTTCGGCTACACTATCCACAATACCAGGGGCAAGCCCACCAACAGTGAATTTATCGCCATGATCAGCGATAAGCTGCGTCTCCAGATGAAGAGCGCAAGCTGACCTCTCTTTTTTGCGCCCTGTGGAAAGGATGAAAAATCTATGGAATTTCCCTTGCTATTCCCCTGCATTTGTGTATAATTAGAATGTGGAACAAAATAGATTGGAGGTCGTTTCCAAATGGAAGAAAAAAGAGAAGTACTGAAAAATTCCCGGGAATATATTGAAAGTATGAAGCCGGACTACATCATTGATGTCTGCCCAAAATGCGGTGGCAAGGTGAGCAACTTTGGCATTGGCCCGGGCGGAAAAACAGACTTTTCTGTGATCCGGACCGTGTGCTGGGGCTGCGGCAAGCGCCAGGACTATAAGCAGGATGTAGAAAATCAATGCTATGTCCCCATCGAGGAGCAGAAATAAGCCCTGCCTGCAAAAAAATCCCTTTCTCATTATAGAGAAAGGGATTTTTATTTTGCCGTATAGCCGTATAATTGGTATCTTACAAAAAAAGAAGGCTTTCCCTATCCGTTCAGAAAGCCTTTTTGTCCATTATGGAGCCTACTTTTTCAGTTTCAGGAGCGTCATGTCCTCAGCCGGCACATAGCTTCGTGTCTTTTTGCCAAATTTCGCCCGCAGCGCAACTGCGATGCCTGCGAGGATGGCGGCTGCCACCACCAGCGAAAAGCCGAGAAGGCTGGGCATGCCTTTTTCTTCTGTGTGTGTTTCCAGGATGCTGGCCTCGGCCTCCGCCATGGGCAGAGATTCCTCCGTCAGCACAGTATCGCCGCGGTTTTCACCGCTCAATGTGTAAACGATTTTCTTGGCGCTGTCCGCCTGTTTTTCGCCGGACTGTTCCGTTTGACTAACTGTCGTTTCAGGCGTTTCTGCTTCTTCCGCAGAGACGGTGTTCCAGCCCATCATGGCCAAAACGATCCCCAGCACCAGACAAAGCACTGCCGCAACTGCGACGGGCTTTTTTGCTGCAACCATTCAAAATCCTCCAAACATCTGCCTGCGTCTCCCTCGCTCCAACGGGAGAAAGAGAGCGCAGAGCAGGATTTCTGTCATTTCCATTGGTAACAAATCTGTCATATTCTATCACGAATTTTGTAGAATTGCAAGACTTTTGGGGGTTTATTCATGATTTATTCACATAATCGTCGCTTTTTCGGGAAAAACCACAAGATATGGTTACAATTTTGTTGCCAGCCCATAGGAGATCTTGCGTGCAGCAAAAAACCGCGCCTTGTATGACGCGGTCTAAATCGATTTATTGTGCGCTTTCTGTTTGCTGTTCCTCGGTCTGTTCCGATTCCTGATTGGCGCTCACTTCATGGACTGCGTGCTGGAGCAATCCACGGACGATCTCATCGGTTTTCATGCCGCGGGAACCCTTGACGATAACGCAGTCGCCGGGGCGGAGTTTATGCTGTAAGTACTTGACCGCCTGCTCGTTGTCCTTTTGGGAGCAGACCAACACCGACGGATTGACGGACTTTGCGCCCTTGCCGATATTTTCAGCCCGCTTGCCAACGGTGACCAATACGCTGACACCGGCTTGCGCCGCCGCCACGCCCACATCAAAGTGCGCCTGCTCCGACAGCTCGCCCAGCTCCAGCATATCGGCCAGCACAGCCACCCGGCGGCCACGGCATTCCAGTCCCTGCAAAACGTCTAACCCGCTGCGGATAGAATCGGGGCTGGCGTTGTAGGTGTCGTCGATGATGGTGATGCCGTTGACCTCGTGGATCTCCTGACGCATGGCCGGCGGCACATACTGACCGATCTTTTCCACCACAGCATCCAGGTTGACCCCCAGATAATCGGCCACGGCGATGGCCGCCAGAGAGTTCAACACATTGTGCTTGCCCAGTGCCGGCAGGTGGACTGTGCGGCCCTGAATGGGCGTTTGCAGGGCATAGGTGGTGTGCTTATCCTCGCTGACGATCCGCTTTGCCTGATAGTGGGCATTGTAACCTGTGCCGTAAACGATGGTCTTACAGGGCAGAAAGCCGATGAGAGCACTGAGGATCGGGTCGTCGCCATTGAGGAACAAGACCGATTTCCGGTCGAAATAGTCCATGATATGGAGCTTTTCGTTGCGGATGTTTTTCTGGGTCTTGAGGTTCTCAATGTGAGACATACCGATATTGGTGATGATGGCATAGTTGGGCTTGGCGATCTCCGCCAGGCGGGACATCTCGCCAAACTCGCTCATGCCCATCTCGATGACCGCCGCCGTATGTTCCGGCTCCAGTCCGAACAGGGTGATGGGCAATCCTACCTGACTGTTGAAGTTGCCCTTTGTTTTCATGACGTTCTCCCCGGCAGACAGGGCCAGGGCCACCATTTCCTTTGTCGTCGTCTTGCCGACGCTGCCGGTGATACCGATGATGGGAATGGAAAACTGGCTGCGGTAATCCTTGGCGATCTCCTGCAAAGCGGTCTGGGTGTCCGGCACATAGATCCAGCAGTGGTCAGGATCATCCATCTCCCGATGCTCCTGTGTCAGGGTCGCCACGGCGCCCTTGGCAAAGGCGGAGGCAATATAGCCGTGACCGTTGCTCCGCTCGCCAATGAGGGGCACGAACAAGTCTCCTTCCTTGGTGCGGCGGCTGTCGATGGAGCCGCCCCGTACAACGGTTGATGGATCGCCGCACAGCAGAATGCCATTGCAGCTTTTTATCATTTGTTCAACTGTCATTTCCATTCGGTTGTTCCCCCTTGGTTTTCGCTTCCTTCAGAATTTCCGCGACGATCTCCCGCTCGTCGAAGGGATATTTCACGCCCTTGATCTCCTGGTAATCCTCGTGGCCCTTGCCGGCCAGCACGATAATATCTCCAGGCTCAGCGTGTTCGATGCAGTATCGGATGGCTTCCCGGCGGTCCGGCACCACAACAGACGCGCCATCTGTCTTATCCATTCCCACCTGAATATCCGCAATGATGTCCATCACATCCTCATCGCGGGAATTATCGGCGGTGATGACAGACAGATCCGCCAGCCTGCCGCAGACCTCGCCCATCTCAAAGCGGCGGACCTTAGGCCGGTTGCCGCCGGCGCCAAAGAGCACCACCAGCCGGTTGGGATGGTATTCCCGCAGCGTGGTGAGGATATTCTCCATGGACAAGGCGTTGTGGGCGTAGTCGATGAGCAGCGTATAATCGCCGCCGGTGGGGACGATCTCCACCCGGCCCTTGACTTTCACTGCGTCGAGGCCGTCGTTGATGTCCTTTTCCGTCACGCCAAAGTGACTGCACACAGCGATGGCCGCCAGAGCGTTATACACGCTGAATTTGCCGGGGATGCCCACCTGAACGCTGGTGGACTGGCCCTTGTGGGTCAGGGTGAAGCCGACGCCCAGATAGCCGGGATGGCGCAGCAGATGGGCGTTGCTGCCCTGAAAGTCCACGCCTTCCCGAAAGCCGTACGTCTCCAGGGTGCAGGTATGGCCTTCCACGATCCGCTCCCAACTAGGATCATCCACGTTGACGATACCGGTCTTACACTGGCGGAACAATAGCTGCTTGCACTGGAGATATTCTTCCATGTCCTTGTGCTCGTTGCCGCCGATGTGATCGTGAGAGAAGTTGCTGAACAGGCCGTAGTCAAAGGTCATGCCGTCGGTGCGGTGAGCCTTTAGGCCAATGGACGACGCTTCGATGACAACGGTATCGCAGCCTGCATCGACCATCATGCGCAGATAGTGCTGCATCTCATAGGATTCCGGCGTAGTGTTGTTGGTCTTGAGGATCTGATCCCCAATGACCGTGCCGATGGTGCCGATGAGCCCCGTTTTGTGGCCAGCTTTTTCCAGAATGGATCGGATCATCCAGGCAGTTGTTGTTTTGCCCTTGGTGCCGGTGAGCCCGATGACCTGCAATTGCTCTGCTGGATGGCCAAAGAATGCGGCGGATACCTCTGCCAGGGCCTTGCGGGTGTTGTCTGCCACAATGACGGGCACCGGTACTTTTAGGGGTTCTTCGGCCAAAATTGCCGCAGCGCCCTGCTGGGCTGCCTGCAGCGCAAAGGTGTGGCCGTCTACGGCGGCGCCGCGCAGACAGACAAACAGGCAGCCCGGCGTCACCTTGCGGGAATCATAAACGATGTCGGTGATCTCCAACGGACCGGCCTCCGGAAGGGTGTAAGGCAGTCCTTTGAACAGTTCTTTCAAAATCATAAAAATGCCTCCATATACTATCACTTTATGATACATCACGCAGGGGGTCGTTGTCAATTTTTCGCGGTGTCTTTTGTTAGTATATACGCAAAATTTTTCCCTCATCACCGAAATTTTCAATGGGAACAGGGAAAAACCAGTGAAATCCCTCTCGGTTTGTGGTAAAATGAAGGCGATTCTACAGAGCGTCGATTGCATCCCTGTCCCCCATCTGGTATGCTGGACAACGAGGTGATCTTTGATGAAAACACAAACTGTCGGCGCGCTGCTGCGCCGCCTTCGCCAGGAACAGGGACTCACGCAGCGGGAACTGGCAGAACGTCTCTGCGTCAGCGATAAAACGATCTCCAAGTGGGAGCGGGACGCAGGGCTACCGGACATCCAGCTACTGCCCCGCCTGTGCCAGCTATTACAGGTGGACAGCAGTAGCCTTTTAGCCGGTACACTGGGGGAAAACGCCAGTATCAGCGGCACCATGGCACGGCCATCGTTTTTTTGCTGTCCTGTCTGCGGCAGTATTACCAGCTCTAACGGCAATATCAGTTTATCCTGCTGTGGGCGGCCGCTGTCTGCGCTGCCCATGCGCAAGGCAAAGGGCGTAGATCGACTGCAGGTAAACGTGAGCGAGCTGGACTGGCTCATCACGTCTCACCATCCCATGGAAAAGCAGAATTATGTGTCTTTTCTGGCTGTGGCAGACAGCGGTACCCTGTCTATTTACAAGCAATATCCGGAATGGGAAGTACAGCTTCGCATTCCCCGCCAAAGAGGCGGTACCCTCTTTTATTACTCGACAACAAAGGGGCTCTTTTATCAGCCTCTCATCCCATCGGAGGAATGCACATGACCTTGACCATTACCCCACTATCCCCTGGGGCGCTGGACGAAGCGATAAAGCTCTGGAACGCTGTTGTACTGGACGGCAAAGCGTTCCCGCAGGAGGAATGCTTAACGCCGGAAACGGCAGCGCCTTTTTTTGCGGGCCAATCCTTTACCGGCATCGCCAAAACGGAAACAGGAGAAGTGGTGGGCCTATACATCCTGCACCCCAACAACGTAGGCCG
This sequence comes from Oscillospiraceae bacterium, assembly GCA_029098185.1. Classification (GTDB taxonomy): domain Bacteria; phylum Bacillota; class Clostridia; order Oscillospirales; family Acutalibacteraceae; genus UMGS1071. Next base: position 18,406 of record JAQXNV010000051.1, on the reverse strand, counting down.
CTGCGGCCACATCTGCAACGCCAGCTACGCCGTAAAAGAAAATCTGCGGGGACAGGGTATCGGCGAACAGCTTGTCCTCCACTGCATGGAAACAGCAAAAGCCCTGGGCTTTCGCATCCTGCAATTTAACGCCGTGGTGAAAAGCAATCGTTCTGCCCTTTCCCTGTACCGCAAGCTGGGATTTACGCCACTGGGCGTGATCCCCGGCGGCTTTCGCACAAAAGAAGGCGTTTACGAGGACATTATTCCCCACTACATCACGCTGTAAACGATACGCTATAACGATCCTAAAGGAGGTACGCTATGCTGTTGACTGTCGACATCAGTAATACGGATATTACGCTGGGCGCCTTTGACCCAAACGGTAACGGGTTTCATTCCCGTCCCCGGTTTACGGCGCGCATCGTCACGGACCGCCGCCGCACCAGTGACCAGTACGCCTGTGAGCTGATGCAGCTACTGGCCCTGCACCGCACTGCGCCGGAACAGATCCACCACGCCATGCTCTGCTCTGTGGTACCGGAATTGACCGGCGTCTTTCAAAGCGCCGTGAAAAAGCTGACCGGTGTGACGCCGCTGGTCTTAGGGCCTGGCGTCAAGACAGGACTGCCTATCGTCATCGACAACCCGGCCCAGCTCGGCGCCGACCTGGTAGCCGGCGCCGTGGCGGCCCGCCAACTGTATCCCATGCCCTGCGCTATTTTTGACCTGGGCACCGCCACCACCATCAGCGTACTGGACGGCCAGGGGAAATTTCGCGGCGGCATGATCTGTGCCGGCATCGCCGTGACGCTGGAATCTCTGGCCTCCCGGACGTCCCTGCTGCCCCATGTCAATGTGGAGTGCCCCAAAACGGTCATCGGTACCAACACCATCCACTCCATGCAGTCGGGCGCCGTCAACGGTACTGCCGCCATGATCGACGGTATGCTGGACCGCATCGCCGAGGAACTGGGCGAGCCGGTCAACGCCGTGGCAACAGGCGGACTGGCCAGCATCGTGGTGCCAGCCTGCCGCCGGCCGGTCACGGTCTGTGAACATTTGATGCTCATGGGGCTGCGCATGATCTACGAAAAGAATCGTTTATGACAAATTGGAAATAATGAGTTAATCATTACAAATAGTATAATCCATATGGAATACAAAAAGCGGTATGACAGCTCGTCACACCGCTTTTTTGGTCTTTGCTTAGGATAAAATATACAGATTCATGACACGACGGCCAAAATCAATACATTCACCCTCCGTATTCATATACAGGTCACACAGGGCCTGGCCGGACATCATGGCCCCGCCGGTATCCCCGGCAACTGCGTAGCCATAAACGTAGCTGCCGTCGGGAGAGGCAATGTACAGCTTCGTGCCGTAGGGGATCTGATCGGGATTGACCGCAACCACACCTACCGCCGGCGTCATGCCTGTGGAAGTGGTGCCGTCGCCTGTATAGGCCGTGCAGCTTCCGCTGATGACGCTGGTATAGGGAACGGGACAAACGCCGTCAGCGCTTGCTGCGGTGGCTTCCGGTTCCGGCTCTTTGGTGCCCACCAGCACGATCTGCTCCTGTGCTTCCTTTGTTATGGTTTCTTTGATCTTCTCTGTTTTTACGGCTTTGCCGTTGACCAGCTTTGTCCGATATGTTACCTGTTTTTTGCCGTTTTGGCCTTTTGTTTGCAGCTTTGTCTCGCCAACTGGCAGATCATCGGTCTGCTGCTCTTGAACAGTAAACGGAACGGTCTCCGTCTTTTTTGTCGTCTCATAGGTGACACGGTTGATGCTGATGACCATCCCGTTTTCCACCTGCTTTTTTCCGTTTTCCACGGAATCGGATTTGCCCAGCGCAATGCCCGCTGCCTGAACAGCCTGAGACACCGTGCCGGCCGGTACGACGTAACTGCGTACCACATTGTTATCTGCAATATAAACGGTTTTCTGCTCTGTAATGGAGACGTCCACATCGTCCCACACCTGCGTGGACGGAGATGGCGTCACTTCATCGAGGGCATCTACCTGCAACCCGGCTTCTTCGATCAACTGACCTACCGTGTCGCCTGTGTAGCCCTCTACAACGTGTGTTTTGCCGTCTACAGTAATATCCGCAGTGATCTTGCGCTTGACCGTAACGGTGATCCCGCTATCATTTTCCTCCCGGACGATCATGTCGTCATCCGAGAGGGTAATGCCGGCCTCCTGCAATAAACGGTCTGCGTCTGTAGACGCCAGGGAGACAGAATAGTGGTTGGCGCCGTCGATGACTGCGCTGGTGACAGGGGTGTTCTGTGCCAAAACTGTGGCAAAAGAACCTGCGCCTGCTGCGCCGACAGCACACAGTGCCAGAGCCACGCCGGTGATCCGCCGAAAACGGCGGTTTCCCGTTTTCGGGGCAGCGTTTCTGTTCTCCGGGTGATAATGTTTTCCCATTGGATCCTCACTCCTTATTTTCCAAACCTGATCCGATAGATCTTTGTGCAGCTTTTTTGCCAAGGGCAAAAAGTTACAGTGTTGATACAATTTTCATCGGTTTGTATCGTGGGGTAAAGCAAGACCTGTCTCAAAGTATAGGGAAAAGTGTTGGTCATGTCAAATAAATAAGGGGTGTCTTTTTGGTGATTCTGTACAATTACAGGTATTATATTTTTCTATAAAAGAATATAATGCGAAAAAAACGGGACGAAACAACGCAAAGGCTGGAAAATCACTTGTGGATTGTGTTGAAAAAAATGATTACAAAAGCGTTACCATTGATGCAGAATGGTATTTTTTTATCAAATTATACGTATTGTATTTATTTCGATCGTTGACAGTTGTCTCTAAAATGGCCAAAAACCGCATAGCTACGCTATTTTTTCGCTTTGTCGAAAAGAAATCACAATTTTCCGTTTATTTCTTTTACAGAATTATGAACAATTTGTTCTCCTGCTGTTTTCGTTAAGATAAAGCATGAAAAGAAGGAACTTTTTGACAAGCTCATCCCCCTTGATCTCCACAAGTTTTCCCGGAATCATGCCGTTTTTGATGACAGCTTTGTCATAAAATTCCCATTTTTTTACATCTATTTTTCTGCGCAAAAAGCAGTATTTTTGTGCGATTTTTTCACAGATCGCTCCACTTTCTCAGAGGATCTTTGCAGAGAGAAAGAGCCTCTGGAAAAACAAAAAACCGCAGCGCGGTTCCTGCGGAGAAACTGCGCTGCGGTCATGTTCCGAATCCATATTCATCCATAATGAAAGCGAAATAGGGGGATCCGTTTCGTTATGTACTTGGTAAAGAACAATGGGTATTACTTATGCCAACTGGTCGATGACACGCTTGATCGCGTCGATTGCGTCATCTGGGAGCTTGTCGTAGCCGCCCTTTTCGGTGCCGAATGCGGTGATCTCATCGAGACGATCCTGCATACGAGCCTTCAACTGGGTGAGATACTCTGGATCGTTCATATCCGGCACGAAGCCTTCCCAATCCATGATCTCGATGTCGGTCATTGGGCCCCACTGATGGAACTCTGCACGCTTCTCCACTATGGCTTCCAGAATGCCCAGGGTATCGGCTGGCTTAACCTTCTTGCCCATGAAGTCGCCGGTGTTGACGATGTAGCAATCAACGTTCTTCTCTTCAACCAACTTCTTGAACTTCTCGTAGTCGTTGGCCAGAGGATAGGTGCGGAATGGGTTTGCGTAAGGAACAACGACCAGCTTGTTGGGGTCTACGCCAGGAGCCAGACGCTCAGCGGAAGAACGCTTGGTGGCCAGTGTTGCGCCCATGACGGATGCCAGAGATGCACCCTTCAGCTTGACGACCGGTGGGATGGTTGGGTCTTTCATGATCCAGAAGATGGCGTTAACTGGCTCGTCGATCTTGTCTACGCGGTTTGGAGACCAGAGCTTGGACTTGATGGCACGGCCGTTGCCGTTGCGGATGTCCTCGGTGACCAGCTGGATCTTGCCGTCCTCGTCGCGGGTAGCGGCACAGTTCTGCGCAGTCAGCAGATAGGTGTTGTCTGGGCAGCCGGTCGGATAGTCGGCTGTCTTATCGAAGTAGGTTGGCTCCAGTGCGATGGAAGCGCAGGTCTCCGTATTGATGATGAATGCGTCATCGTGGAGGACTTTGATCTCGTACTTGCCGCCATGCTTTGCGTGGGTCAGGGTGGACTTACCGGAGCCGGACAGGCCATAAACAGAAGCAACGTACTTGCTGCCGTCAGGAAGCAGATACTCTTTCTGGCCGCCGTGGCAGGAAGCATAACCGTTGCGGTTTGCGATTGCCCACGCCATGGTCAGGGTGCCCTTTTTGTGCTCGCCGAAGTAACGCATACCCAAAATGCAAGCGCAGTTTGTCTCGGTGTTGAAGTAGCACAGAGATTTCTTTGCCGGGTCGCTGAGGCAGTCGAAGGAAACGCCTGGGCGCTCCTGCGGTACCCACTGCGGGTCGGAGAAGATGTAGATGTCTGCTTCCTTGCCGTCGCCCACAGGCTTGGAGTTCTTGTACATCACGTTGTAGTACTCGGACATATACTGGAAGTTCAGCATCCAGGAGTACATGATGTTCTCTTCGCCTTCTGGAATGAGCAGGTGTGCCTTGACCATGAATTCTGGATCGAGGCCAACATATACGGTAGCGTGATACATTTTCTTCCAGCGGGACTCGTAAACAGCGTCCATAACGACCTTGTCGAGAGCCTCGCAGTCAACGCCTGGCTCGCCAGCGATGCGGCGTGCGGTAGCGTAACGGCCGGTGATGGCGCCGTCGTTAAAGAGCAGCACTTTGGCGTCTTTATCGAGGCCGAACTCCTCGCCTCTGTAAACCGGCATATCGGTAACGACAGTGCCTGGAGAATTCTTAGCCAGCTCGTAAGCCTGCTTCAGGGTGGTGACTTCTACGACGTTGTTGCCATAGAAAGCGGACTCGATAATGGAACGGGTCTTGGAAAAACCAACTTTCCCCTTTCCGATTTCGCTAATGGGGTAATTTGCTTTTGTTGACATATTGTTTCCTCCTTGCGCGTTTCAGATTGGATGATAAAGGTGGATCGGGATCGTGATCACAGAAGATAGCCAACCCACAATACTCTACACTAGCATTATATAACAAATCCTGGTAAAATTCAATGAAGGTTTTGTTTAAATTATAAAGTCTTTTTTTGGTACAGGTGCCAGCCTTCGGCAAGGTTCGTGCAAAAAGGCAGTTCTTTTTATGCAAAAAGAACGCCCGACCAAAGGCCGGGCGATTTGGGAAATTTTATTTTACTTTGGCAGCCTTTGCCGAATTAATTCCGCTGCTTTGCTCGGATCTTGTTTTGCAAGCAAGCGCATCTTTTTTCCACCCGCTACCAGGATAATCAGGCTTCCATTTTGTTCTATGGAACTGATCTGACCATACGTTAACTGTACGATTCCTTTCTTTAAAAACACAGTATAGGGTCTGGCTTCAATATGGTCGTCATACACTTTTACAAAACAAGAAAAAAGCCCCAGTATACCACATAAAAAGTAGAATGCACCCAACAAAAAAAGGATTCCGATAATAATCATTGCTGTTCTGGCAGACGGCTCAAGCAAATAGCCGCCGCCGAAATATCCACCGCCAATAGAGATTCTGCTGCTCTTTGCACCACTAATGCAGAACATGAAAACAGCCCCTACAACCGCCAACATAATGCCAACCACATCTGCAATAAGTTTAGAAATTGGCCCGCCCTTGGATTCATATAATAATTTGCTCATGATTACACCCTCTTTTTATTGCCGCGTATAGGTGCGAACCGTTCTAAAATCCCGGAGCACCAGCGTATTACCTGATAAGTAATAACCGCCGTCATTCTGCACTGCTTCTTCGCTGTCTTGTTTTTTATACCGCTCTGCATCAATATTGCCCTTGCTGCTGCTCAAAACGAGAGTGCCATCACTTTCGATGGAATAGCGGTCACAGCTTTCCAGCCAACCGGCATCATAGGTAAACGGGACGGAACAGGTGCCGTCGTTCTCAAATACAAGTACTTCGCTTCCGTCCGTACTGCTCCATGTTCCAGCAAGAGCACCGCCGCCACAGCCGGTCAGTAACACGGCACAAATCAGCAGTGTTGATAAAAACACCGCATAAATTCCTCTTTTCACTTGGACGGCCTTCCCTTCCCTGGTCATTTAAATTCCTCCTTCATGTAATTGTTTTGCTATATTATAGCACCTGTGAAATACAATTGCAAGACAATTGCAATACTAAAATGGCAGTAATCGCAGATATAATTGTATTACGAGGTGATTATTATGAAGAAGTTTAAAATTCCATATATCCCTCCCACCACCAGCAAATCCATCCGCTTTCCCAACGATTTGATCGACGAGGTCGAGCAGGCCATTCAGGGCAAGCAATGCACCTTCTCCGCCTTTGTTGTAGAAGCTGTTCGGGTGGCTTTGGAAAACTTAAAAGAAGAAGAGCCTTAACAAAAAAAGCAGCCCTTTACTTTAGGGCTGCTTTTTGCTGCGTCCAGAAATCGATATATGCTTCTGAACCCATTAAGTGATACAATTTTTTTGGTTATAGATGTGAAATAGAATCGCCGACAACATTTACGGCAACTCAGGAGATCGCCTGCACATAATCATCGTGAAGGGCATTGACAGCCGTCAATACCGTTTGCAGCTTCTTTTTATTGGAAAGGACGGTATCGCTGCCATTCCAGCCCACAGTGTTTGACATAATGGCAATGACATAAGGATGCTCCCCGGCCATGACGATGCCGGCGTCGTTGAAACAGGGGGATGCAGCGATGATGAATCCCGGTTTAGAATAGACGGTGTATTTAGACGATAGGGATTCGCTGATGAAGGAATGGCTCACCCTCTGGAAGATGGACTGGGCATACGGGACAAAGGTACCCTTTCCCAATAAATAATTGCTGCTTTGCTTCCACATTTTTGCCAGAACCTCAGTGGTGATAAAGGGGTAGGGTTCATAGGCATACGACGGAGACACGCCGCCACGAGATAAGAAGGAAGCAAAGGCGCTCGTCCCAAATTTGCTCCGCAGCATGGTGTAGCCCATGTTGTCGGATACCTGAATGGTACGCTTCATCACTTCTCTCAAGGTGTAGACTTTATTATACGGGTCGTATTGGATCGTTCCCGTGCCGCTCTGCGTCCCATAATTGCTCCGGTAGAATTTTACTTTATCCAGATCATACTGTCCAGTTTCCACATAATTTTGCAGCACACTACAGACATACGGCCCTTTCATCACGCTGGCCGAATAGATCACCTTATTTTGGTTGTAACAAAAAATAGCGTCCGTCTTTAAGTCCCACAGGTAGAAGCCGACACTTCTGCCCATGCGGCTAAATGCGTTAATGGCAGCTTGGATCTGCGCCTTTCTGCTGTCGGACAGTTGAAAATTCACATTGCTCTGTACGGATGCGCCAATCGGTCTCAGCAGGGACTTAGCCGATACATAAGCGCTCTTTCCTTTGTACTGGATTTGATACCAGTTCCTGCCATTTTTCCACTTGGAATAGCCCGGGACCACCTGGACAGATGCGCCCCGATCCAGCACAGCCAACACGGTCCCTTTGGTGGATGGAGCGTCGTAGAGCTTAGTGCGTTCCGTTAGTTGAAAGGGGATCGTTGCTGTTGTGGACTTTGTCTTTTTCGTTATGGTGCCTTTAGCGCTGAAGAATTTTTCTCCACCAACGGTGCGATAGGCTTTCAGAACATAGGTGTATGTTGTGCCCGGGTTTCGATTGGTATCCGTAAAGGATGTTCCCGTCATAGACTGTAATGGCAGCAGGGTGCCGTCAGAAGATTGCCGATAAACACGGTATCCGGTGGCGCCCGTTACTTTATTCCATGTCAGCGTGATCTTTTGGGCAGTAGCGGTGGCTCGTACAATTTTCGGCGTGCCTAACGAAATGGAAAACCGCTTGGAAACCGTTCCTTTATACCGGTTTGTAAATTGGATCGTTGCTGCGCCGGCCTTTTTCCCCACTTCCTTGTTGCCACTGTAGGTAACGGTATAGTCGCTGCGGGGGATCGTATTGCCGACGGCATCTTTTATTGTAACCTTTGGCTTGACCGCTTTCCCGGTATAAACTGCAGCTTCAACGGCAATCGTTCCAATGGCCGGGATCGTTTCGCTTTTTTGTTCGCCGCACCGGGCGCAAAGATACGTCATCGTTCCGTTTTTCGTTGTTGTGGCCGGCTTTGTGACGACCGGCTGTCCATAAGCATGGCCGTCGGCACAGGGCGTTTCTTCTATGACAGGTGGTTCTTCCCCATCCGGCGGCTCCGCGATCATGGGCGCTTCCTCTGCAAAAACGATCTGTGCCCCTCTGGGGACACACAGCACACTGCATCCAAAAATGGATAACAGCGCCATAAATAAGGCGAGTATTTTGTTCTTTTTCTTTTGCATCACAGACTCTTTTCTTTTTGTTCATTAGATCCCAACGCTCCCGACCATTTGCATGAATATCGGGCAAGATCAAACAGTATTATACTATATCTTCCAGGAAGAATCCAGTACGCGAAACGGGAAATCGATACCCTGTGTGATGGTTTTAAAAAGCATGGAAAACGAGATCCTTCCGCAATTTTCCTGCTATGATATGCAACCGTTGTCCAGGACAGTTTACCACAAAAGAGACAAAAAATCGCCGTCTCCCATAAAGGAAAGACAGCGAAAGCGCTTTGATGCGTTTCTGCTTCTGATAAACCAGACGATCTGCATCGTTTTACGGATCCCGCCGATAAAGGAGAAAATCAAAGGCGATCTCCGTATTTAGCGTATCGGTCTGGCTGAGGGCCTTGCTGCCCTGGACCGGCGTTTTCCAATAATAAGGCGTCATGGCAAACAGATTTTGGATCTGCGATGGTTCTGTCAAATGGAGCTCCCCTGTGACAGAGACCCGCTCCTGAAACGTAAAGCCAGCATACGCTGTTTCTTTCCGCTCGTTTTCGTAGGGGTGCTCGTACAAGATCTCCTTGAGGCCATACAGATGGCGCACGCCCGGCACCGCAAAGATCATCACGCCGCCGGGACGAATCACTCGGGCAAACTCCTGCTCCACCATGGGGGCAAAGACATTGACAAGGCAATCGACGCTCCGGTCCAAAACAGGGATCTCGAAGATGCTGGCCACGGCAAACTGTCCGTTTTTCTGCCGTTTGGCCGCAGCCTTTACCGCAAATTTAGAAATATCAAAGCCCATGAGAACAGGCGATTTCCCCTCTTGCAAAAGGGCCTCCTCGATCCCCCGGAGATAGTACCCCTCACCGCAGCCGGCATCTAAGATCACGGGGGCTGAGAGCGGTTTTACCGCTTCCACCACCAGGGCGCACAGCTTGTCCCGGAACAAGCCATAGCCGCCGCCTTCCAGAAATGCCCTTCTGGCCGACACCATCTGCTTGTTGTCGCCGGGGATCTTGGCGTGCATTTTTTGTACCGGCAGCAAATGGACATAGCCTTCTTTAGCCCGGTCATAGCTGTGTCCGGCGGGACAAACAAAGGCGTTTCCCTGCTGGGTCAGCGCCTGCTTGCAGTTTGGACAAAGAAAGAACATGACAGACCTCCTGTTATCCCTTGGCATCGAACCAGGTTTTGCCGATGTTGGCCTCGGCTACCATGGGCACAGACAGCGACACCGCGGCAGCCATCTCCTCCTGCAGCAGCGCCTTTACCTGCTCCTGCTCTTCTACCGGCGACTCGACGATCAATTCGTCGTGGACCTGTAAAATGAGCCGGGCGTTGAGCTGCTCTGCCCGCAGCCGGTTTTCCACCCGGATCATGGCGATCTTGATAATATCTGCCGCCGTGCCCTGGATCGGCATATTCCGCGCCACCCGCTGGCCAAAGCTCCGCAGATTAAAGTTGGAGGAGGTCAGCTCCGGCAGATAGCGCCGGCGGCCAAAGATCGTTTCGACATAGCCCTTTTCTTTCGCCGCTTCCACTACGTCCTCCATATATTGGCGCACACCGCTGTAGTGGTCGAGGTACGCTTTGATATACTCGTCGGCTTCCTTCCGGGTGACGCCGATGTCCTTTGCCAGGGAAAATGGCCCAATGCCGTAGACGATACCGAAATTGACGGCCTTTGCCCGGCTGCGCATCAGGGGCGTGACCATTTGCTCTGGCAGGCGGAACACCTGGGCCGCCGTACTGGTGTGGATGTCCTCGTCGTTGCGGAACGCTTCTGTCATGGCGGGATCATTGGCCACATGGGCAAGCACCCGCAATTCGATCTGCGAATAGTCGGCGTCTACAAGGGCCTTCCCTTCTTCGGCAATAAAGAACCGCCGCAGTTCCCGGCCCAGCGCTGTGCGCACGGGAATATTCTGCAAATTTGGCTCTGTGGAACTGATGCGGCCTGTCCGGGTCTCCGCCTGGTTAAAGCTGGAATGGATCCGGCCGTCGGGAGCGATCTCTTTTAACAGGCCGTCACAATAGGTGGATTTTAATTTTGCCACAGTACGGTACTGCAAAATATGCTCGACGATGGGATGATCGTACCGCAGCCGCTCCAGCACCTCGGCGCTGGTGGAATAGCCGCTCTTCGTCTTTTTGCCTGCCGGCAGATGGAGCTCCTCAAACAACACCTGTCCTAGCTGCTTTGGCGAATTGAGATTAAATTCCCGGCCGGCCTCCCGATAGATCTCCTGCTGGAGACGGTCGATCTCTCCCTGCAATTGTCTGCCGTAATCGGCAATGCCGTCACCGTCTACGGCAAACCCGATGTTCTCCATCCGGGCCAGTACCAGGGCCAGGGGCAGCTCGATGGTCCGCAGCAGCTCGCCCTGGTCATTTTTGGCGATCTCCTGCTCCAGCGCTTCACTGAGGGGCCGGATAACCGACGCTGCCTGGGAGAGGCTTTCCCCTGTTCCGCTGCCGCCGGCAATGCCGTAGAGGGCGCAGAGCCGCTCCATGGTATAGTCGCTGGCAGAAGGGTTCAGGAGATACCCTGCTAACAGCGTATCCATGTGACAGATCTTCGGCAGGATGGATAACTTATCCAGCGCTTTATAAAGCGGCTTTGTGTCGTGGGTGTGCAGTGCGATGGTGTCCTCGGTAAACAGCGACTGCAAAAACGCTTCCTCCGGCGCGATCACGGCGATGCGGTCCGGCAGGGCAAAGGCCATCTGCTCCACCGCGCCATCCTTTGTGTACCGGGTGACAAAATACCCTTCCCCCTGCTCCCGCAGTGTGGCCAAAAGGGCAAAGGGATCTGTCTCTTTTTCCACAAGCAGCGGTCGTTCTGTCGAATCCTTCCCCTCTGGCGCCGTTTCTTCCGGCGACAAGCCCATCTTCTCCATCAGCTTAAATAATTCCAGCTTCGTCATCAGGGCCGCCGCCTTCTGCCGGTCTACTGGCCTCACCAGATAGTGGGAAAGCTCGGTATCCACCGGCGCCTGGGTCGAGATCTTCCCCAATTCATAGCTTAAAAAGGCGCTGTCCCTGCCCTCGGTCAGCTTACGGCGCATGGCAGGCTTTAATTCCAACTCGTCCAGGTGGTCGTAAATGTACTGCACAGAGCCATATTTCTGGATCAAATCACCGGCGCCCTTCTGTCCAATGCCGCTGACGCCCGGGATATTGTCGGAGCTGTCGCCCATCAGCGCCTTGATGTCGATGAGCTGTCTCGGCGTGACCCCGTACTCCTCCCGGATCTTTTCCTCGTCATAAACGGTCACCTGGGGCTGACCGAACTTTGTGGTGGCAAGCCGCACCGTCACCGGGCCGCCAACGAGCTGTAAGCTGTCCCGGTCACCGGTAGCGATCACACAGTCATTGCCGCTTTCCCGGCATTTCTGGGCCAGGGTCCCCAGAATATCGTCGGCCTCAAAGCCTTCGCACTCCACCAGGGTATATCCCAGATCCAGCAGCAGCTCTTTCAGTGTTGGCATCTGCTGGGCCAGCTCCGGCGGCATACCCTTCCGGGTAGCCTTGTATCCGGCGTAAGCCTTGTGGCGAAAGGTCGGCGCCTTTAGATCAAAAGCCACCGCCACGCCGTCCGGCGATTCCTCCTCCAGAATTTTGTTGAGCATCGTCAAAAAACCGTAAATGGCGTTGGTGTACAGACCGCTCTGGGTGGTGAGCAGCTTGACACCATAAAATGCCCGGTTGACAATACTGTTTCCGTCCAGCACCAGCAATTTCATGTGCGCCTCTCCCTTCGTTTCTTTGGTTTTTATTGTACCACAATTCCATGGGAAATAAAAGGCGGCGCACCGAAAGATCCCGGGAAGAAAAATCGCGGTTTCCCGTGCGTTTTTGCCGCAAATATGCTATACTAGTGCCAATATCCATTGGAAATGAGGAATCGACTTTGAAGATTGGGAACCTTACGATAGAAGGAAAAGCGGTGCTGGCGCCTATGGCTGGCGTTTCGGACAAGCCTTTTCGCACGCTTTGCCGGCGATTTGGGGCAGCTTATGTCATCACAGAAATGGTCAGCTCCAAGGCGCTGCAGTTTCAGGACAAAAAATCGGTGGAACTGATGACGCTCTCTGAACAGGAACACCCGGTGGCCATCCAAATTTTTGGCGATGATCCATCCATCATGGCCCAGGCCGCCCAAAAGGCCAGCGCCTTTCACCCGGACGCCATCGACATCAACATGGGCTGTCCCGCGCCGAAGATCGCCAGATCCGGCGGCGGCAGCGCTCTGCTGAAACAGCCAAAGCTGTGCGGCGAGATCGTCTCGGCGGTGAAAAACGCCGTGGACCTGCCGGTAACGGTAAAGCTGCGCAAGGGCTGGAGCCGGGACTGTGTCAATGTGGTGGAGGTAGCGCAGATCTGTGATGAAGCCGGCGCCGACGCCATTTGCGTTCACGGCCGGACACGGGACGAAATGTATACGCCCCCTGCCGACTGGGACATCATCCGCAAAGTGAAGGAAGCTGTGTCTGTGCCGGTCATCGGCAACGGCGACGTATTTTCCGCCCAGGACGCTGCCCGGATGCTGGAGGAAACGAAGTGTGATCTTGTCATGGTGGGCCGGGGCGCTTTGGGCAATCCGTGGATCTTTTCCCAGATCAACGCCTACACCCAGAACAGTTGTACCATCCTGCCGCCGCCGGGCCTTTCTTCCCGAATGCTGGTGATGCTGGAACACATCCGTGCCCTGTGCGACTGCAAGGGAGAATATGTGGGGATGCGGGAAGCGAGAAAGCACGTTGGCTGGTACGTCAAGGGACTGCGGGGCGCCGCTGAGTTTCGCCGGCGGGGCGGGTATCTGGAGACCTACGAGGAATTGGTGGAACTGGTCAAGGACATCATCGAGGAAAATCAAAATGAGGATCTGATGCCCAAATCCTTTACGGAATTTTCCGGAGAAGCGCCAAAAGCATAGAAAAAACAGGCTGTTTACAAACAGCCTGTTTTTTCTGCGATCTTACGGCTTAGTCGGTGAACACGGCGCCGACTGCGCTGGATTGTACCATTTTTGCATAGCGCTTGATGTAGCCGGTCAGTTCCTTTTCCGGAGCCTTCCAGTTTTCTTTGCGCTTTTGGAGCTCTTCGTCGCTGATGCGCACAGACAGGCTCCGCTCTGGGATATTGATGTCGATGATGTCGCCGTCTTTAATGAATGCGATCATGCCGCCGGCAGCAGCTTCCGGCGCTACATGGCCGATAGACGCGCCTCTTGTGGCGCCGGAGAACCGGCCGTCAGTGATGAGGGCCACGCTGGAGCCCAGGCCCATACCGGTGATGGACGCCGTTGGCTGGAGCATCTCCCGCATACCGGGGCCGCCCTTGGGGCCTTCGTACCGGATGACGACTACGTCGCCGGCCTGGATCTTGCCGCCCAGGATGGCTGCGGAAGCGTCCTCCTCACAGTCAAAGCACTTGGCCGGACCGCTGTGGACCATCATTTCCGGTGCTACAGCGCCCTGCTTGACCACAGCGCCATCGGGCGCCATGTTGCCCTTGAGCACGGCGATACCGCCATCCTTGCGGAAAGGATCCTCCAGGGTGCGGATGATCTGTCCGTCGGCTTCTGGCGCATGGCGGAGACGGTCGCCTACTGTGCCGCAGACGGTCAGGGCATCCTCATGAATGAGACCGCCTCTGGACAGCTCCTTCATCACAGCGGGGATGCCGCCTACGTCATTGAGGTCGGTGATAAAGACCTGGCTGGCCGGGTTCAGCTTGCATAGCTGCGGTGTGGTACGGCTCACCTGATCCATGGTGTCGATGGTCACGTTGACGCCGGCTTCATGGGCGATGGCCAGCAGGTGCAATACGGTGTTGCTGGAGCAGCCCAGGGCCATATCGCTGCGCAGAGCATTCTCAAAGGCCGCTTCGGTGAGGATGTCCTTGGGACGGATGTCCTCTCGCAGCAGATCCATGACTCGCTCGCCGGCCTGCTTAGCCAGAGCCACACGGGCAGACATGACCGCCGGAATAGAACCGTTGCCCGGCAGCGCCATGCCGATGGCTTCTGTCAAGCAGTTCATGGAGTTGGCGGTATACATACCGGAGCAGGAACCGCAGGTGGGGCAGGCGGATTTTTCCAGCGCGGTCAGCTCGTCCTCGTCGATCTTACCGGAAGCGTAGCTGCCAACGGCCTCAAACATCTCGGAAAGGCCAAAGCGGGTACCGTTGTGCTTACCGGGCATCATGGGGCCGCCGCTGACAAAAATGCTGGGCAGGTTCAGCCGGCAGGCGGCCAGCATCATGCCGGGGACGATCTTATCGCAGTTTGGAATAAACACCACTGCGTCCAGGGGATGGGCGGTGAGCATGACCTCGATGGAATCGGCGATCAGCTCTCTGGAAGCCAGGGAATACTTCATGCCCTTGTGGCCCATGGCCAGACCGTCGCAAACGCCGATGGTCTCAAACTCAAAGGGCACGCCGCCGTTGTTGCGGATGCCGGCCTTTACTGCGTCGGCGATCTCGCCCAGGTGCTTATGGCCGGGGATGTAGTCGCTCTTGGAGCAGACAACGCCGATAAAGGGGCGCTTCATTTCTGTATCGGAAAGGCCCAATGCGTGGAGCAAAGAGCGGTGAGGAGCACGTTCCGCTCCTGTTTTCATTTTATCACTTCTCATGATTTCACTTCCTATGTCAATTGATCTGATAACATCGTTTTGGAACAAAGGTTCCATCTATTTATTGTAATTCAATCGAGAATCTTTGTCAACTGCGGGCCGCTGTCTGAGAAGGCTTTTCCCGCCGTTTGACGATAGCGCAGCAAAGAATGAACGCCAGCAGCGCCAACGCCACCGCCATCCAGCCTAGGAGATATGGCCAGCCCATGGGGCTGAACATATCGTAGTAGCCCGTGAGGTAGATGAAAATGATCAGGGCCGGGATCACATAGGTCACATACAGCCGCAGGATCGCCGGGAAGCGCATACCTTTTCCGGCATTGACCTCGGTCAAAAAGCCGTTCCAGCCCCAGCCGCTTTTCCGGGTGCAGAACAGGACAAAGACGAGACTGCCCAAGGGCAGCAGGTTATTGGAGACGATGAAGTCCTCCAGATCCATAATGGTGCTGCCCTCACCCAGGAGCTGGACGCCGGACAGGACATTAAAGCCCAGAACGCAGGGGATGCTCAGCAGCAAAATGGCGATGCCGTTAATGAGCACGCTCTTGATCCGGCTCCATCCGCCCAGGTCCATGGTAAAGGAAATAATGTTCTCAAAGACAGCCGTCACCGTAGAAAAGGCCGCAAAGGACAAGAATAAAAAGAACAGTGCCGCCCAGATCTGGCCGCCGGCCATCTTAGCAAAGATATTGGGGATGGTGATGAAGATCAGGCTAGGCCCTGCGCCCGGCTCTACGCCAAAGGCAAAGCAGGCCGGAATGATGATAAAGCCGGCCATCAGCGCCACAAAGGTATCCAGCGACGCAATGGTGATGGCTTCGCCGGTCAGGCTCCGTTTTTTGTCGATATAGCTGCCAAATACCATCATGGAGCCAATGCCGATGGACAGCGTAAAGAACGCCTGGCTCATGGCGCCAAAGATCACGTTGCCGATACCGGCTTCTACCATCCTGCTAAAATTCGGCACCAGATAAAACTGGATGCCCTCGCCGGCGCCGTTTAAAAACACAGAGTGGACCGCCAGCACGACCATAATGAGCAGCAGGGCCGTCATCATGACCTTAGATACGCGCTCCAGGCCCCCCTTTAAGCCAAAGGCACACACGCCAAAGCCCAGCACGCAGACCAGCGCCATCCAGAATAGCATCTGCGGGGCGTTGCCCAGCATATGGTCAAAGGCTCCCGCTACCTGCTCCGGCGTTGCGCCGTTAAAATCGCCCTTGATGCTCTTAAAGCAATAGCAGAGCATCCATCCGGCCACCGTGGTATAGAACATCATCAGCAGATAGTTGCCGGCAACGCTCATCCATTTTGTCCGGTGGTAAAGGGCGCGGGGTTTTTCCAGGGTATCCAGGGCCATGGCTACGCTTCGCTGACTGCCCCGGCCAATGGCAAATTCGCACACCAAAATGGGGATGCCCATGATGAGCAAAAAGAATAAATAGATCAAAATAAATGCTGCGCCGCCATATTGGCCGCACATATAAGGGAATTTCCACACGTTGCCGATGCCGATGGCACAGCCGGCGGATACCAAAATAAATCCCAGCCGGGACCCGAATTTTTCCCGTTTCATACTTCACACCCAAACTTTTTTTAGATTTTGTCCTTCCATTTGATGATACATCCCGCATCAGAAAGTAGTTTTATTATACAGGAACGTCATAGAAATTGCAAATTATTCTCAAAAATTTGTGAAAATTGTGCTTTTGGCGTGCAAAGCAGAAAAAAGCCTCTCTCCCACAGCATAGGGAAAGAGGCGGCGCTTATGGAGATACTGCTCTTTTTTTCACTGGCCGGACGTACTTCCAAAAGCGTTTGTAGTCGTGGTAAAAATAGAACACCCTGCCCGGTGGCTCGTTGATAAACGCCATGAGCTGACCGCTCCCGCTTGATTTTACTTGCGCTATTTTGCTATCCGGGCTTTTTGGGAGGGGCAGCGTTAATCCGCTTCTCCAGAGAGCAGGCCGAGATAGGATGTGCGCACCGTATCGTTCATCGATAGGCCCAGCTCTGTCAGTAGCTGCTCCATCTCTTGCAGCGCCGTCTCCCGCAGAGACGCCTCCCCCGTCACGATCTCCAGCTCCAGGAAAGCGCCCAGCCCCTCTACCTGATCGAGACAGGCCGTCATATCTCCCCGTTCCAGATAACACCTTGTTTTGGTGACGACAGCCACCGGCAAAAAGCCCAGTGCTTTAAGGATCTGTCCCATACACGCCCCGTCCTGGACCTGGGTTTCGTATTCCGGCCGGGACATCGATACGTTGTCGATCTTCCGGCCTTTAAAGTTGATCTGAGCACAGCTCGCCCCTGTTGCAAGGTCGGTGCTTTCCCGAATGCGCAGAGCTTCTCCACGATCTTTCACATTGTGGTGATCGCCGTTGTAATACTGGTCCTTTTCCCGGATCCGGGCTTTTTCCGCAAAGCCCCGCAGACACAGCTCCTCTTTTAGCAATGCCAGATCCTGTACCGGCAGCTTGATCTCAATTTCAAAATTTTGTTTTTCTTCCTGCAAAGCAGCGTCCATCCTTTCTCTATATAACGATAAAAAATATTCTGAATCGGTGTACTCGCTGTGCGATTTCTGGAACTCGTTTTGGATCCCATCCTACGCTTTTCAAAAAATGGGCAATCTCCGGGGAGACTGCCCATTTTTTTGTAATAATACAAATACAATCACGAAAACACTTAGGCTTTCCAAGTATAGCCACAGTTTTGACAAATACACATTGTCTCATTCTGGAATTTTGTTTTTTCATTTCCTTTTGATTTTTTCCAAATAAGATTAGACATTCCAAGTGTACAAACCGCCGTAAGCCCTCTAGCAGCGTTATTTATATGCCCTCCTAAACCGTTTCCATGTTTCTTTGTTTTTCCTTGTGTTTGCACTATCTGTATGTTAACATGATCACTTTTACATTTTGGACATGTCATTGAATGATTCCCCCACTTAATACAGCTTCGCGCCGACAGGCATATCGCATTCGACACGATAGCGTTAAGGGCAGTCCTGCGCTTGCGTCCTTCCCTTAATACAGCTTCGCACCGGCCGGAATGTGGTCGTCCACCATGAGCAGGTGGAGTTTTTCCTCTCCTTCCTCTTCGTGAACGGCGGAGATCAGCATACCGCAGGAGTCGATAAGTTCCTCCTTCTCCAAAATAGATCATTGAGCGCTATCCCGTTTATTTTATGCGATTCTTTTGTCGGCTTAATTATTTGACTTTAATTGTCATGGTGACGATCTTATAGGAGCCGTTCTTGAGATATACTTTTGCCTTGATGGTTACAGTGCCAGCCTTCTTTGTCTTGACTTTACCATTCTTGTCAACAGTTGCCACGCTGGACTTGGAGGTGGAGTAGGTGATCTTCT
>JAQXNV010000050.1 GCA_029098185.1 Oscillospiraceae bacterium | reverse complement strand
GAAGCTGGACTTCTTGATAAAGCTATCGACAGACAACGGTGAGAAGAACCGAGCTGTCCCGCTGGTAGGCAGTACATGGTTGGGGCCGGCGTAGTAGTCGCCCAGAGGCTCTGGGGCGTAATTGCCAAGGAACAGAGAGCCGCAGTTATCCAGCCGGCCGATATATTCCAGCGGATCTTTTGCGCAAAGCTCCAGATGTTCCGGCGCCAGATCATTGGCAAACTCTACCGCTTCGTCCATCGTCTCGCAGACGATGACTGCGCCGAAATCGTCGAGAGATTTCTCGATGATCTCCCGGCGCTCCAGTGTTTCTACCTGCTTGTAGATTTCTGTGATCGTTTCGTTGGCTACGTCCTCAGAGGTGGTGAGCAAAATGGCGGAAGCCATCACGTCATGCTCTGCTTGAGACATCAGATCGGCAGCCAGGAATTTGGGGTCGGCTGTTTCATCGGCAACGATGAGGATCTCGCTGGGGCCGGCGATCATGTCGATGTCCACGGTACCGTAGAGGTGCTTTTTCGCTGTTGCCACAAAAATGTTGCCTGGGCCAACGATCTTATCTACCTTCGGGATCGTTTCCGTACCGTAGGCAAGGGCTGCCACAGCCTGTGCGCCGCCGACCAAAAAGACACGGTCTACACCGGCAACATAAGCCGCCGCCATAATATCCGGGTTTGGCATACCGTTTTTGCCGGGTGGCGTCACCATAACGATCTCCCCAACACCGGCGATCTTAGCCGGGATAGCGTTCATCAATACGGAAGATGGATAAGCTGCTGTGCCGCCGGGAACGTAGATACCGGCCCGTGCCAGGCCACGGACTCTTTGGCCAAGGATGACGCCGTTTTCTTTTGTATCCAGCCAGCTTTGCTGTTTTTGCTTTTTATGGAAAGCACGGATGTTCTCCGCTGCCCGTTCCAGGGCATCCAGAAAAGCAGGGTCGCACTGCTCCATCAGCCCTTTGATTTTTTCCCGGGAAATCTCCAGCTGTTCCGGTGCTTTGCCGTCAAATTTTTCTGTATAAGCTTTTACGGCCGCATCGCCGTTTTGCCGTACATTTTCCAGAATTTCCGCCACGATGGCGTCTACCTTCCGGTCTTTTTCTCCCGCACGGGCCATCAACTGCGAAACAAAAGCCCGTGTTGTTTGTTCATCTTTTTTGACTAACTGAATCATTGTGCTGCCTCCTTTGCTTCTTCCTGTTTTTCCTGCGGATTTGCAATGCAGTGGTTGATTTTTTCCACCAGCTCTTCGATCTCCTGCTTGCGGAGCTTTAAGCTGGCGGTATTGACGATCAGTCTGGCGGAAATATCACAGACCTTCTCGATGACTTCCAGCCCATTTTCCCGCAGAGTAGAACCGGTCTCTACAATATCGACAATGGCGTCTGATAAGCCCAGCAGCGGTGCCAGCTCCACAGAGCCTTCAATTTTAATAATGCGCACGTCCATAGCCTTGCCTTCAAAAAAGCTGGTGGCTACCTTTGGATATTTTGTCGCAATGGTCTTGGATCGGTACCCGGCATAGAAATCCTTCCCCTTTGGGCCGGCCAAAGCAAAACAGCATTTGCCAAAGCCCAGGTCGAGGATCTCATAAAAACGAGTGCCGTTTTCCAAGATGGTATCCTTGCCGACGACGCCCAGGTCACAGACACCATGTTCCACATAGGTGATCACATCAGCGGCCTTTGCCAAAACAACTTCGAAGGCATTGTCGCCTACCGGCAAGATCAGCTTGCGGCCTTTGTTGCGGACGGCAGAACAGTCATATCCGATTTTTTCCAGCAGACCAATGGTGTCTTTCTCCAGTCTCCCCTTGGTCAGCGCGATTCTTAATGGTTTCATTGTCTGCCTCCTCAATCCAATGTCTTTGTTTCAATCTGGTCGCCGACAAAATCGACCCGTGGGATCTTCTTATCCCGTGCGTAGCGCAGAGCGTCCTCTCTCGTTTCCAGCACGCTGTTTTCACAGCGGTTTCCAAACTCTACCATGTCAGACATATGCCGCAGGGCTTTGATCTCATAACCTGGATCGCCGTGAACCAAAATTTCTACGCTGGGTGCTTTTGGTCCACGGCCGTGCTCAAGCAACACCTGCGTCACAGCGTCTACGTTGATGGCAAAGCCGATCGCGGGCATGGGCGCATCGAAGCTCTCCAGCAGATTGTCGTACCGGCCGCCGGTAAGCACAGCGTCGCCAAAATCTTCTACATAGGCACTAAACACAATATCGGTGTAGTAGTCGTTCCGCTGCACCAATCCCAGATCCACCATCATCTTGTCGCCAAGGTTCAGCTCGCAAAGATCATCGAACAGCTTCTTTAAATAGGAAAGCGTTGCAGTCGATTGCTCGTCCATACAGTATGCTTCCGCTTCCGCAAAGACTTCTCTGCCGCCAAAGAGTCGGGGCAGATTCCGCATAGCATCGACGGCCTTACTGGGCTCCAGCCGATCGAGGATCGTATCGAGCAACGGATAGTTTTTCGCCTCAATGGAAAGCCGGATGTCCTCGATCACATCTTCTGTGACGGGAAGTTGGGCGGCGATGGCCTTGAAAAAGCCTGCGTGGCCCAATTCGATGCGAAAATCAGAGACACACTTGCTCAGCGCTTCGATGGCTGTGACGATGACCTCGAGATCTGCCCGCAGACCGTTGACACCGATCAGCTCGATACCGGACTGCATCACCTCATCGCTTTTGCCGCCCAGGCCTGGCGTATTGCGATAGACCGGCTGGGTGTAGTAAAGACGGATCGGCTTTGGCTGATTTTGCAGACGAGTCGCCGTCATACGGGCAATGGGCACGGTAGAGTCTGGCCGCATGACCACAAGGCGCCCCCGTTTATCGGTCATTTTATACATCAATTCCTGGCCGATCTCCGATGCGTCAAAATGGAACACATCAAAAAACTCCAGGCCCGGCGTCATCACTTCGTGATAGCTATGGGCTGTAAAAACTTCTGCCAGCTTTCGCTCAACGCTTCGCCGTGTAATACATTCCTCAAATAGAAAATCCTTTGTCCCTTCCGGGGTAATCTTATAATATTTTTTCACGAAGTGAACCCACCTATCTGTTGTTGTTTCCATTTTTTGTTTTGTGCACTTTAACGTGCTAATATAATATCATAATGAATTACCATTGTCAAGAAAAACCTAGAACAATGTCATCTGACTGCTTTCCGGCAATCCGTGCAGGGCGCCTGCCGCACAAAGCGCTTCGATAACGGCCTTTGTCACCTTGGCGCGAGATTGCAGATCCTCAATAGAAATATACTCGCCGCCATGGTTTCTGGCTTGTGCCAGACTGACTGCCGCCGCTTCGCCAACACCGTTGAGGGAAGAAAAGGGCAGTCGGATCTTACCGTTTTCCACCAGAAATCGTTTGGCATCTGACTGGTACAAATCCACTGGCAACACCTCGATGCCCCGAGCCAGCATTTCGTTGGCAATTTGGAGTGTAGCATAGAGGTCCTCTTCTTTTTTGGTGGCCTCTTTGCCCTTCATATTGATCTCGGTCATTTTCTTTTTCACCGCTGCTTTTCCCTGAGAAACGATAGCGGCATCAAAATCTTCTCCGCGAACGGTAAAGTAAGCCGCGTAATATTCCGTAGGCTTGTGGACTTTATACCAGCCCAGGCGCAGCGTTGCGATCATATAGGCAGCGGCGTGGGCTTTCGGGAACATATACTTGATCTTCATACAGGAGTCGATATACCATTCTGGCACATTGTGTTCCCGCATAGCGGTGAGATGTTCTTCCGTCAGCAGTTTGGTGGCCTTGCCCTTTCGGGTGATCTCCATGATCTTAAAGGCCATCTTTGGCTCAAGGCCCTTCAGCATCAAGTAAGTCATAATGCTGTCACGGGTACCGATGACCTCCGAAATGGTGCAGGTACCGTTTTTGATCAGGTCCTGGGCATTGCCCAGCCAAACATCTGTGCCGTGAGACAAACCCGAAACCTGCAACAGGTCAGAAAACGTTTTTGGCTGGGAATCGATGAGCATCTGGCGAACAAAGCTGGTGCCCACCTCCGGCAGAGAGAAGGTACCGGTCAAAGAATCGATGTCCTCCGGCTCTACGCCAAGGGCTTTTGTGGAGGTAAAGAGCGACATGACTTCCGGATCGCTCATGGGGACTTTGGAGATGGGGATGCCGGTGTAATCTTCCAGGTAGCGGTAAATGGTCGGTACATCATGGCCTAGCTCGTCCAGCTTACAGATGGTATCGTGGATGGAATGGAAATCAAAGTGCGTCGTGATGTTGTCCGACTTCTGGTCATTGGCCGGACGCTGCACTGGGCAGAAATCGTAGATCTCATTGCCCTTTGGCACGACGACCATGCCGCCGGGATGCTGGCCGGTAGTGCGCTTGACACCGGTACAGCCTGCTGCCAAACGCTGTTCTTCTGCCCGGGGAATGACGATCCCCCGTTCTTCGGCATATTTGCGCACAAAGCCGATAGCGGTCTTGTCCGCCACAGTGGCGATGGTGCCGGCTTTAAACACGTTGTCTTTTCCAAACAATGTTTCCGTGTAGCGGTGGGCATCGCTCTGGTATTCGCCGGAGAAGTTCAGGTCAATATCCGGTGTTTTGTCGCCGTCGAAGCCAAGGAAGGTTTCAAATGGGATATGATGGCCATCCCGGTCATAATCCGTTCCGCAGACAGGACATTTTTTCGGCGGCAGATCGAACCCGGAGCCGTAGCTGCCATCGGTAATAAATTCGCTGTGGCAGCAATTGGGGCAAACGTAATGGGGCTCCAGAGGATTGACCTCCGAAATACCGGACATCGTAGCCACAAAGGAAGAGCCTACAGAACCACGGGAGCCAACCAGATAACCGTGTGCTTCTGAGTCGGCCACCAGCTTTTGGGCAGTCATATACAGCACAGAGAAGCCGTGCTTTGTAATGGAGCCCAGTTCTTTATCCAGCCGTTTCTGCACGATTTCCGGCAACGGATCGCCGTATTTTTTCTTCGTGCGCTCGGTAGTAATGCGGATCAGGTCCTCCTCTGCCCCATCGATAAACGGCGGGAACGTCCCTTTTGGGATCGGGCGGATCTTTTCGATCATATCGGCGATCTTCTGGGTATTGGTGACAACGACCTCATAAGCTTTTTCCTTGCCGAGGTAGGAAAACTCTTCCAGCATTTCTGCGGTGGTTTTAAAGTATAGTGGCGGCTGTTCATCGGCATCGCTGAACTTTTGTGCCGCCATTAAAATTTTCCGGTACTCGCTGTCCTTAGGATCGAGGAAATGAACGTCGCCGGTAGCGACTACCGGCTTGCCCAATTCTTCGCCCAGCTTGACGATGGTACGGTTAAAGTCCCGCAGCTTTTCCACATCCGGTACACTGCCGTTTCGCAGCATAAATTCATTATTTCCAATAGGCTGGATCTCCAGATAATCATAAAAGCTGGCGATCTCCCGCAGCGCCTCCCAGGGTTTCCCGTTAAAGATCGCCCGGAACAGCTCACCGGATTCACAAGCACTGCCGATGAGTAAGCCTTCCCGATAATTGACCAATACACTCTTGGGGATCCGCGGTGTTTTATAAAAGTAATCCAGGTGGGACATGGAGATCAGCTTATACAGATTTTTAAGTCCCGTCTGATTTTTCACCAAAAGGATCTGATGATTGGGCCGCAGCTTTTTGACATCGCCGCCGGCCAGGGCCGTATTGATGTCCATGACGGTTTTGGCGTCGGAATCATCCTGCAGCCGAGAGAGAAGCTGGAGAAAGATCTGCGCCAGCATGGCCGCGTCATCTGATGCCCGGTGATGGTTAAAGTTTCCCAGTTTCAGATATTTTGCCACGGTATCCAGCTTGCAGTTTTTGATGTCCTTTAGCAGAGAACGGCACATGGGAATGCTGTCGATATACGCATAGGGGAATTCCATGCCGTGTCGGTTAGAAGCCATTCGCAGAAAGGAAGTATCGAACTCTGCGTTGTGGGCTACCAGTACAGCGTTTTCTCCACAGAAATCGTAAAAAGATTGGACCGCTTCGGCTTCCAATGGGGCGCCGGCTACCATTTCATCGTTGATACCGGTCAGCTCTGTGATCTTCGGCGGGATCTTCCGCTGCGGGTCAGCAAAGGTATTAAAGACATCGGTGATCTCCCCGTTATGAATGCGGACAGCGCCAATCTCTGTGATGCGGTCATTGTTTGGGCTGAGGCCGGTGGTTTCCAGGTCGAAGCAGATAAAATCATCGCTCAGCAGTTGTGCCGATTCTCCGGTGACTGCCGGGATCATATCATTGACAAAATAAGCTTCCAGACCGTAAATGATCTTGATCTCGCCGCCATTTTTCTCGATGGCTTCCGCTGCATTCATCGCATCGGGGAACGCCTGGGCCACGCCGTGGTCTGTGATGGCCACAGCCGGATGGCCCCAATCGTAGGCTCGGTTGATGAGATCCTCGGCCGTGTTCATGCCGTCCATGCTGGACATGGTCGTATGTAGGTGCAGTTCCACCCGCTTTGTGGCGGCGCGATCCACTACCTGTACCTGTTTTACCGTAGAGATCCCCCGGACACGCAATACATTTTCCCGGTCGTATTTATCGTAATCGATGTCGCCCCGCACCAGAATGGACATCCCTGTTTTCAGCGTGTCCAGCTCCCAGCACTGCTTGGCGTCCTCGATGATCTTCAGGGAGATCGAGCCGGTATAATCGGTGATCTGGATACTGTAAATCTTTTTGCTGTTGTCCCGGGTCATCTTGGACGTCATGCCGAAAATCTCGCCCCAGATCGCTACGCTGCCCATGTCTGGTGTCACCTGGCCGATGGGTGTGACCTTTGCTTTGCCATTGCGGCCGTAAAGAGGTCGGGCCGATTCCGGAATGTAAGTTGGCATCAGCGTCGTTTCATCCCGTACCTGAATGACTTTTTCCGGCGCGTGATCTTCCATAGCCGATTCGTATTGCTCCACGGCCTGGACCAGTGTTTCCCGCCGCACCTTTTCTTCATATTGCTTTTGCTTTTCAATGTAGGCGCAGTCATCGCTGGTAATGGACAGCGTGCCGTTAAAAACGACGTTGACCTCCTGGTGAAACAGTTCATAAAGCAGGGATGCGATCTGCCGGTCGATGTGCTTTTGCTGGATCGCCTCATAGCCGCCGTGGCAAAGAGTGATGGTCAGGGTGCCATTTTGAAAATCGGCGGAGCTATCGTTAAAATAGCCATTGACATTGACGTCCCGCCGCTTGAGCAAATGGATCAGCGTTGGGAAAAACGCGGCAGAAAATGTACCGTCCGGAAACACCGGGATGATCTCAGCAGACGCAATATTCCACGGAGAATTTCGGATGGCCTCCTCCATGGCCGTTAGCAGCTTTTCATCTACCAAAGATGGAAAGGCTACCATCAGCGTCACACGGCGCAGATTGCTGTCGATGGCCATTTTTTGAATGACACTCTGCTGTGCCGTTGTGGATATTGTTTGTTCCAGTGTGTCACACGGAAAAAAACTTGCAAATCTATTCACAAATATGCTCCCTTATTCCTTCGTTATTCCATGCGGGAAATCTCCTCCAGCAATGCGTCTACCAGTTCCGATTCCTTCACCTTGCGGATGATTTTCCCCTTTTTAAACAGCAGACCTTCTCCATTGCCGCCGGCAATGCCGATGTCTGCTTCTCTCGCTTCGCCCGGCCCGTTGACGGCACAGCCCATCACCGCTACTTTCAGCGGCCGTGTCTCTGTTTGCAGCCGTTTTTCTACCTGCTCTGCTAAAGCGATCAAGTCGATTTTTGTGCGGCCGCAGGTGGGACAAGCGATAAACTGTACGCCACCCTGCTGCAAATTCAGCGCTCGAAGAATGTCCCGGCCGGCTGGGATCTCCCGCACAGGATCAGCGGTCAGCGATACCCGAATGGTATCGCCGATGCCCTGCTGCAGCAGGGACCCGATGCCGATCGCTGACTTAATGATGCCCATGCGCTCGGTACCTGCCTCGGTGACGCCCAGATGCAGTGGGTATGGACATTGGGACGCTACCAGTTGATACGACCGGATCATGGTATCTACATCGGAGGACTTAATGGAGATGACGATGTCATCAAAGCCAAATTCCTCCAGCAAAGAGGCGTGGTACAGCGCGCTTTCGCACAAGGCTTCCGGTGTTGGGGAACCATACTTTGCCAGCAATTTTTTTTCCAGAGAACCGGAGTTGACACCAATGCGGATGGGGATATGTCGTTCTTTGCAGGCGTGGGCTACTGCGCGGACTTTTTCTTTCCCGCCGATGTTGCCGGGGTTGATACGGATCTTATCAATGCCCGCCTCCACCGCCGCCAATGCGAGGCGGTAGTCAAAATGAATATCCGCAACCAGCGGAATAGATACGGCGCTCTTGATGGCTGGGATCAGCGCGATGGCATCCATGTTAGGGATGGCTGCCCGAATCATGTCGCAGCCATGTTTTTCCAGGGCAACTGCCTGCCGTACACTGCCGGCGATGTCGTCTGATGGCACATTGAGCATAGACTGGACACTGATTGGCGCTGTTCCGCCGATGGCCAGCTTTCCCGCATATACTGTTTTACATTTCCGTCGTTTCATAGCCGCATCGACCTCCTTATACAGTTTTTATTCTACCATAAATCCAGCCGAAAAAAAAGCACCTGTCCCCGAATTGTACCGTTAGGCAAAGAAAGAAAAAACCAACCACTGAATTTCGTGCAAGTGGTTGGTCTCATCATTTGTTTTCTATTGAAAAATACGCACAATATCCTGAAACGTAATAAGGATCATAAACAGCATCAGCGCTACAAAGCCTGCGGCATGGACCCATCCCTCATATTTTGGATCGATAGGTTTACCGCGAATGGCTTCGATGACCAAAAACAGCAGTCGCCCGCCATCCAGCGCCGGCAGCGGCAGTAAATTGATCACGCCTAGATTGATCGTTAAGATGACCATCAGCAGCAAAATGTTGTTGATGCCATTTACCAGTCCGGCACTGACACTGGAAGAAGCGACCTTGGTGATCACGGTCGCTGTGCCCACCGGGCCAGACAACTGATCCAGGCCAGCCTGCCCCGTGACCAGAGCCCACAGGCTGGCCCATACCATACGGGTGTAGGAGACGGTATTGTTCATTGTATGGGAAAACACGGTGGCTATTGATCGCTGGACGGGATACACACGGAAATCGACCTCAGAATAGATCTTTCCGTCTACCACATTAGACTTCATCTGCACATGGTCCAGCGTCACCTTTTCCCCATTGCGGATGACGGTCATCTGCACATCGTTGGCGTCTGCCATAGACAGCGCAAAGGTCACATCCCGCGCCGTATATGTGCGATAGCCGTCGATGGCGTAAAAGGTATCGTCTACCTGTAATCCCGCTTTGTTGGTCAGGGCGTCGTCGGTAAATTCCGCAACGGTCGTCGTTGTATACATGGGCTGCTGGACTACCACGATGAACATCAGCAGAAACCCGATGAGGATATTCATGGCTGCGCCGGATGCCAAGACGATCATCCGCTTCCAGACCGGTTTGCTGCCAAAGGAACGCTCATCAGCACTGTCGCCATTTTCGCCCTCCATCGCACAGAATCCACCGATGGGAAACGCCCGGAGTGAATACGTCGTCTCCCCTTTCTGAAATTGAAACAGCTTTGGTCCCATTCCCAGGGCAAACTCATTGACGCGAATCCCACATAACTTTGCTGTAATAAAATGGCCAAATTCATGCAGTACAATGATCAGACAAAACAACAGTACCGCAAGGATAATCAAAAGGACTGTAATCCCAATCACCTCTCAGTTTTTCTGTGCCGCTTCCTGTACGAATGCTCTTGCTGCCCGGTCTGCTTCCAGCACCTGATCGACGGATGTGACAGATGATACCGCCGGCTGATGTTCCATAGCCTCCCAGACTAACGCACCGATCCGCAGGAAAGGAATCTTTCCGTCAATGAAAAGCTGAACAGCCGCCTCATTGGCGCCATTAGCCGTGGCCGGGAATAATCCGCCACGCTTCAGGGCTGTTTTGCAGGCTTTTAGGCAGACAAAGGTTTCCTCATCCGGCTGATAAAAGGACAGTTTGCCGCAGCTTGCCAAATTTAGACGCGGCACATCAGAACGCACTCGGTCCGGGTAGGTGATGGCATATTGAATGGGCAGGCGCATATCTGGTACGCCCATCTGTGCAATGACAGAGCCATCCCGGAATTCCACCATAGAATGAACGATGCTTTCCCGATGTACCACCACGTCGATCTGCTCCGGCGCCACATCAAAGAGCCATGCTGCCTCGATGATCTCCAATCCCTTATTCATCATGGTCGCAGAGTCGATGGTGATCTTTTTCCCCATGCTCCAGTTGGGATGATTTAAAGATTGCTCCAGTGTGACGTGCTCCAGCTCCGCTTTGGTCTTGCCGAAAAACGGGCCGCCGGAAGCTGTCAAAATGATCCGAGATACTTCCTCTGGACGGTGACATCCCTGCAAGCACTGAAATACTGCAGAATGTTCGCTGTCGACGGGCAAAATAGAAACGCCCTGCGCCTGCGCGTCACGCATAACAAGAGAACCGCCGGCAACCAGCGTTTCTTTATTTGCCAGGGCAATGGTTTTCCCAGCATGGATCGCCGCCATGGTCGGCTGTAAGCCGATCATACCGACAACGGCGTTGAGCACCATATTGGCATTGGGGATCGTTGCAGCTTCGCAGAGGCCCTCCATACCGGATACGATTTTTACAGCACAATCGGAAACCGCCAGCTTTAGCTGTTTTGCCGCATCGAAATCAAAGACCGCAACAAGTTGCGGTCTGAATTCACGTATTTGCGTTTCCAATAAGCTGATGTTGCTGTGGGCAGCCAGAGCGGATACCGGCAATTGCAGGCGCCGCGCAACTGAAAGCGCCTGACGGCCGATGGATCCGGTAGACCCTAAAATGGATAGGTTCTTCTCCATAGTATTCACCAAACTTATTCTTTATTCTTTTGTTTCCTTAAAAAAATTTAATGATCGGCAGAACCTGCAGGAAAAAATACAGGAACGGCGCAACAAAAATCACACTGTCAAAGCGGTCCAAAAATCCACCGTGGCCCGGAATGATATGACCGTAATCCTTGATTTGAAAATACCGCTTGATCATGGAGAACGTCAGGTCGCCAATGATGGAGATAACGGTACAGATCAAGCCGATGAGGACCAGGGACAAATAAGAGATGGACAATGAGCCACCAAAGAAGATCCAGTTATAGCAGGTGCCGTATACCAGCATTGCCAGGATATTCAGAAAGAAGCCGCCAAACACGCCTTCCACTGTCTTTTTTGGGCTCAGCTTTGGACAGAGCTTGTGTTTTCCAAAGAAGCTGCCGGCAAAATAAGCGCCAGCATCTGCCACCCAGGAAGCCATGATGACAATGAAGATATAAAATGCGCCGTGGCCGTAGGCGTTGTTACGGATGCCGACAAGGGTACCCATGGCCATGGTGATAAAAAATACCATGCCAATGGCCGCTGTCCAGCGCATAAAATCTATTTTTTCCTGCATCTCATAGGTGACGAGCATGATGATGGCCAGCAGCAGTAAATATGCGCCGCAGCAGGCACCCAGCCAGAAAATATCGGAGATCAGCGGCATGACGAAAGCAAACGCCATACTGGGAAATAAGAAGCTGTAGTTCTTTTCCAGATGAAAAACTTCTGCTAGCTCATAAATCATCATGGCCGTGATCGCGCCGATGACCAGATTCATGCCAAAGGGGAAAAACAGATTCAGTACGACGACAGCAAACAAAATCGCCACTAAGATCAATCCGGAAATCACACGTTTTGTCATACGGGCGTCACACCTCCAAAACGTCTATTCCTGTGGGCGTAAGCATCGAGGGCTTCCTCCAGATTTTCCGGTGTGAAGTCAGGCCACAAAATATCCATAAACAGATATTCCGCATAGGCCGACTGCCACAACAGGAAATTAGAGGTCCGATACTCGCCGCTGGGCCGGATGATCAAATCTGGATCCGGCTGTCCCGCTGTGTCCAGATATTGGGAGATGGTCGCTTCATCGATCTCATTTTGCTCCAGCTCTCCAGAGGTGACTTTTGCACAAATGGCTTTCACGGCAGAAACCAGCTCTGCCCTGCCGCCATAATTCATGGCAATATTGAGCACCATGCCCGTTTGCTTTTTTGCGGCCTCCTGCGTCTGCCGGATCAGCTCCTGCAGATCACTAGAAAAAACAGAGGTATCGCCTAAAAAACGAATCTGAATGTTTTCCTCTTCAAATTCGTCCAGCGCTTCTTTTAAATACTGCTTAAACAGAAGCATCAGCGCTTTGATCTCCAGGGCCGGCCGCTTCCAGTTTTCCGTGGAAAAAGCGTAGACCGTCAGATATTGGATGCCGATCCGATTGCAGTATTTGGCAATGCGCTTAAAGTTTTTTGCGCCTTCCTTATGGCCGGCGCTGCGCGGCAGACCGCGACGCTGCGCCCATCGCCCGTTACCATCCATAATGATGCCAACGTGACGGGGCAATGGCCGCTGAGACCGATCTGCCCGATTTTGATTGGGAACTTGTTCCATGGTGGTATCCTACCTTAAATCTCCATGATTTCCTTTTCTGTGTTATCAGAAATCGTATCAATTTCCTTGCAGAACTTATCGGTCAGGGTCTGGGTATCCTTTTCAGCGCCCTTCAGGTCGTCCTCTGTGATGACAGAATCTTTCTTCATCTTTTTCAGCTTGTCGATGGCGTCCCGGCGAATAGAACGGACAGCCACCTTTGCCTGCTCACTCATCTTGCGGATGTCCTTGGCGATCTCCTTTCTGCGCTCCTCGGTCAACTGCGGGAAGATCAGTCGGATGGTTTTGCCGTCGCACTGGGGATTGATGCCCAGATCAGACTTCTGGATCGCCTTCTCGATCAGATGGCAGGTGGACACATCCCAGGGCTGAATGACAAGGACTCTGGCCTCGGAAACGGACACAGCCGCCAGTTGATTGATCGGTGTTGGCGCGCCGTAGTAATCTACTGTGATCTTATCCAGCACATTGGGATTGGCACGGCCAGCACGGATCTCAGAAAATTCTTCCTGCAAAACGTGGATTGTCTTTTTCATCTTATCTTCTGCGTGTGTTAATACTTCTTTCATGATAATACCGCCTTTATTTTTAATGATTCAGGTTTCGTTTGTGACCAGTGTGCCGACATTTTCACCGCAGATCGCTCTGGTGATATTGTCTGGGTCGGCAATGCTGAATACCAGCAGAGAAATATTGTTGTCCTTGCAGAGAGATGCCGCTGTACTGTCCATGACCTGAAGTCCCTTTTGCAGCACCTCCATAAAGGTAAGGGTGTCATATTTGACCGCATTGGGATTTTTCTTCGGATCACTGTCGTAAACACCATCTACCATGGTGGCCTTGAGGATAATATCCGCCTCGATCTCTGCTGCGCGCAGTGCTGCGGCAGTATCTGTCGAGAAGAAGGGATTGCCTGTGCCGCCGCCAAAGATCACAACGCCGCCGTTTTCCAAATGGGCCACCGCTTTTTCTCTGGTAAATACCTCGGCGACCCGCTGCATTTCCACAGAAGTTTCCACACAGCACGGAACGCCCATCTGTTCCAGAACTTCGCAGACGCCCAGCGCATTGATGACGGTAGCCAGCACCCCCATGCTGTCTGCACGGGCACGGTTCATTTCGCCGCTGCTTCTGCCCCGCCAGAAGTTTCCGCCGCCAACGACGACACCGATCTCCACGCCCATCTCCACGCAAGCCTTGATCGGCTCGCAGATTTTGGTGACTGTGTCAAAGTCGATGCCGTGGCTGTCGTTGCCGGCAAGGGATTCCCCGCTTAACTTTAACAGGACTCTTTTATAGTTTGGCTGCAAAATACAACACCCCCACAAATTACTTTCTTTTGCATAAAACCGGATAACTGCTTTTTATTGTACAATAAATATCGTATATTGTAAAGGAGATTCTAACGATTCTATCCAAAAAGTGAGAACGAGAGGGCTTGGCAAAAAGAAAAACACAATCCGATCACAGCGTTTTTTCGCCGTAAAGGGATCGTGTTTTTCGATATTCAGAAGGGTTTATTCTTCCTCTTCAGATGATTCGGTGTATGCCATAGGATCAGGATCAATGGCACCGTATTCCTGTAGGATTTTTTGCATCAGACCGGTTTCCCGAAAGGAAAGAAAGCTGTTATCGGTCAAAACAAGATGGTCCCGCAATTCCACACCAATGCCATCCAACGCACGGTAAACGAGCCATGTGGTATAGAGATCTTCTCCGGAAGGCATGGGATTGCCGCTGGGATGATTGTGGGCCATCACGATGGCAGCGGCGTTATGACGGATGGCGATGGATACCACATCTTTTATATAGACGGGCATAGCATCAATATCCCCCTCTAACAGGACATCGCAATATACCACGCGGCTTTTACTGTCCAGCGCAACGATAGACAACGCTTCCTTGGATCGACCAATGTACTTTTGCTGCAAATATTTGCCGATCTCCTTTGTGCTATAGAGACGGATCGAATCCCTTTCCTTGTCTGCAATATAAACTCTGGCCAGCGGTGGGATCATCTTCAGCAGCACGGCGCTGGTCTGCCCTATGCCTTCTACCTTGAGCAGATCCTCCAGAGGCGCGTCAAATACGTTGGAGATGGAGCCAAAACGCTCCAGTAACCGGTGCGCGATAGGATTGGTATCCCTTTGCGGAATGGCATAGAATAGCAGAAGCTCCAGTTTTACATGATCCTCCAGCTTGTCGATGCCGTCGGTCAGGAACCGTTTTCGCAGACGTTCCCGGTGACTTTTGTGGGGATTCGATGATATGTTCGGCGAAGATGGCGTTTGTTCCTGCCGTGGATTTTGGTCAGACACACACGTCACCTCCTATCTGTTTTCACTCAGACCTTGCGGCTGCCTGGCTTGATGGGCGCAGGGGCACCTGCCTTGCACAGCGGGCAGTCTTC
>JAQXNV010000049.1 GCA_029098185.1 Oscillospiraceae bacterium | reverse complement strand
CCCCGAACCGCACAGGCTCGGGGGAAATTGTGGTGGACGTTAACGGACTTGAACCGCTGACCCTTCGCACGTCAAGCGAATGCTCTACCAGCTGAGCTAAACGTCCATCTCGTTGGTACTATGATAGTATACTACACTCTTTCGGAAAATGCAAGTCTTTTTTTCAGAATTTTCGCTTTTTTCAGAAAAAAAGAGCGCCCCTTCTCGGGAACGCTCTCCAATGACCGGTTTAGCTATCCATTTCTTCTGCGGCTTTGGCCGGGTTCGGACCAATGGCCAGCTTTAATAAGTAATTGGTCATGGCCAGGACGCTGGCAAAAAACAGGCCTACCTTCCAAATCTTTTTCATTCCTTTTGCCCCCTTTATGCCTGGTCCTTCCGTGGACACAGCTTGCGGCAGATCCGATCCAGGGCGCCCATGACCGGACAACCGCTCTCTGTACAGCACGCCCCGTCAGATGCTTCTCCCGTAGACGCACAACGTTTATGCGCCATGTGATGCGCCAATACACGGTCCGCAACCACAATGGCCGCACCGATCCCTGTGCAGAGCAACAATACTTTCCATACGTTTTTCATGTTTCCCGCTCCTTTACTGCGCAATGTGCCACTTTACCCCTTGCGGCGTATCTTCCAGCACGATGTGCCGTGCCTTCAATTCATCCCGGATCCGGTCCGCTGTGGCCCAATCTTTTTCCTTCCGGGCCTTGGCTCTCTGGGCGATCAGCTCCTCAATCTCGTCATCGAGTGAAGTCTCCTGCTTCTCGTACAGCAGGCCCAGCACACCGGTCAGTTCATTAAACAGATCCAGCGCCGCCTGACACAATGCTTTGGACGGTGCTGTATTGGCGTTGAGATGGGTATTGATGTCCTTTGCCAGCTCAAACACCGCCGACAGCGCATCGGCTGTGTTCAGGTCATCGTCCATAGCCGTGATGAACTGTTCCCGACGGCTCTGGAACTGTTCTTTTAATGCTGCATCGCCCTCCTTTTCCCCAGAAGGCGCATTTTGCAACAGGAATTCCAGGTTTTCCCGACAGGTATACAGCCGCTCCAAAGACGCCTTGCACTGCTCCAGGATCTCCTGACTGAAGTTGATGGGGCTGCGGTAATGGGATGCCAGCATCAGATAGCGGATGGGCTCATAGCCAAACTTCTCGGCGATCTCCCGGACGGTGAAGAAGTTATTGAGGGACTTGCTCATCTTGTGATTATCCACGTTGATGTAGCCGTTGTGCATCCAGTAATTGGCAAAGGGCACGCCGTTGCAGCACTCAGACTGGGCGATCTCGTTCTCGTGGTGGGGGAAGATGAGATCCTGGCCGCCACAGTGGATGTCGATGGTCTTGCCCAGATACCGCCGGGCCATGGCAGAGCACTCGATGTGCCAGCCGGGACGGCCTTTGCTCCAGGGGGAATCCCAGTAAGGCTCGCCCGCCTTGGCTGCCTTCCAGACGGCAAAGTCCATGGCGTCCTCTTTCTCCTCGCCAACGCTGATACGGGCGCCGGACTGCAGATCATCCAGAGGCTGATGGGAGAGCTTGCCGTACTCTTTAAACTTCTTTGTTCTAAAGTAGACATCGCCGTTTTGCGCCGGATAGGCGTAGCCCTTTTCCACCAGGGTCGAAACGATGTCGATGATCTCATCCATATTTTCCGTTGCCAGAGGATGATAGGTCGCTGGGGCAACATTGAGCCCGGCGGCGTCCTTCTTGTATTCCTCAATGTACTTCTTCGATACGGTCTGATAATCGGTGCCTTCCTCGTTGGCCTTCTTGATGATCTTGTCGTCAATATCGGTGAAGTTCTGGACAAAGGTCACCTTGTAGCCCCGGTACTCCAAATAGCGGCGGAACGTCTCGAACACCACGATGGGGCGGGCGTTGCCGATATGGATATAGTTATAGACGGTGGGACCGCAGGCGTACATCTTGATCTCGCCCTCGGTGATGGGGATCAATTCCTCTTTTTGTCTTGTCATCGTATTGAAAATTCTCATGCAGCATCGCACTCCTTTTTCTTTATTTTGAATTTGATTTTCTTTTTATAAGGGCAGCCGCTCCCGTGCCGCCTCTCCCTGTAGGGCTATGCGCTAAGCTTTTTCTCGGCCCCCCTCGTAGGGGGGCTGTCGGCGCAGCAGACTGAGGGGTGATTGTTGCAAGGCTTCGCTTTA
>JAQXNV010000048.1 GCA_029098185.1 Oscillospiraceae bacterium | reverse complement strand
ACCGCTAGTAGAGCCAGTGAAACATGATACTTTTCCTTTTAATCTGTCCAAAACGATTCCTCATTAAAACGAGGTTCGAAATCAGGTTCTTATTTGGATTATACCTATTCTCCTCACAGAAATCAATTCTTCCGGCACAATTTCTTTTGAATCCTTTTGGGAAATATGCTATACTGGAAAAAACATGGATGAAAGGAGCAATCGTTATGCTTTTTCACTTACCGGTCACCGTTTATCTTGAGGAACATTGTGTGCGCTGTCATCAAGCGGAGCTTGCCGCTCTGGGCAAAAAGGCGCTTATCGTCACCGGGCGTCATTCCGCTGAGCGGTGCGGTGCTCTGGAAGATGTGACCTATGCCCTGAAAAGTGCCGGGATCCCCTTTGTGCGGTTTTCTCAAGTAGAGGAAAACCCCTCTGTAGAGACGATCTGCAAAGCGCGGGACTTTGGCCGGGAGAACGGCGTGGACTTTGTCATCGCCATTGGCGGCGGCTCTCCGCTGGATGCTGCCAAAGCCATCGCCCTGCTGCTGAAGCATCCGGAACAGGGCAGTGATTTTCTCTATGTCAAGCCGGCCAGCGGTGACGCACTTCCAGTTGTTGCTGTGCCAACGACCTGCGGTACCGGTTCGGAAGTGACCGGTTATTCTGTGCTGACTGTCCACGAAAAACGCACAAAGATGACCATGACCCATCGGGTATTCCCAACCTTGGCCCTCATCGATCCTATTTATTTAAAGGCAGCGCCCTTACAATTGCTGCGCAACACGGCCATGGATGCCCTGGGTCATTTGCTGGAAAGCGGATTACATTCCGCCGCCACCGCCTTTAGCCGGATATTCGTACAGGAAGGACTCTCCTTGTGGCGGAAAAATAAAGACGTCTTACTGGGAAAACGAACACCCACCACGGAGGACTTTTCTCATTTGATGCTGTCGTCTACCTTTGCCGGCATGGCCATCAGTCACACAGGGACCTCTCTGCCCCACGGCTTGAGCTATTGTCTGACCTATGAGCTGGGAATGCCCCACGGCAAAGCAGTAGGCTACTTCCTCTCTGGATACCTGCGGGAAGCGCCAAAAGATATGGCTCAGCCGCTCCTTGACGCTGCTGGGTTTTCTAGTGCAGAAGCGCTGGATGATTTTTATCAGGCTGTCTGCGGCGCAAAAGAAGTCCCTGTTTCTATTTTAGAGAAAAGCGTTGACGCCCTCACCCAAAATACCGCTAAGCAAAAATGCTGTCCCTATCCCCTCTCGCCGGAGATCCTCCGCCGCATTGCGGGACTGACCTAAACAAAAAGCCTCCCAAAAGGGAGGCCATTTTTTATGCTTCTTCTAACATCAAATCGCAGACCAGGTCACTGACTTCGGCGGGATTATCCAAAGGCATTCCGCTGACGAGACGGGCATTAGCGTACAGGAGCTTGCTGAACTTTGCCAGCTTGTCCTTATCTGTCTCAAACAGCGTTTTCAACTTTTCGGCAATGGGGTGATCTTTATTGATCTCCAATACCAATTCCGCTTTCACCGGCATATCCATGCCCGGCATCTGGTTGAGGACCTTTTCCATGTTGACGGAAAGGGCGCCCTCGCTGGACAAACACGCCGCATGGTTTTGCAATGTATTAGAGAACCGGACGTCATGGAGCGCTGGGCCGATGCTTTCCTTCATAAAGGTGAACAGATCCTTGGCGTTCTCGTTTTCGGTCTTGAGGGCTTCCTTTTCTTCCTCGGAACCAAGGTCCAGCTTGTCGGTGCAAACATTGGAGAATTCCTTATCATCATAGGTACCCATCATCTGCAGGGCAAACTCATCCACATCCTCTGTCAGGTACAGCACCTCATAGCCGTGGCTGATGACCGACTCTACTTGCGGCAGCAAGGCGATCTTCTCCAGCGTATCGCCGGACGCATAGTAGATCTTCTTCTGATCTTCCTTCATCCGGGAGGTGTACTCCTCCAGCGTTACATATTTATTCTCGTGAGAGGAGTGGAACAACAGCAGATCCTCCAGTAGATCCTTGTGCATTCCGTAATCACTGTAAACGCCCCACTTCAGTTGAGAACCGAAGGATTGGAAGAATCGCTCGTATTTCTCCCGGTCGGACCGCAGCATCTTGCTCAATTCGCCGGCGATCTTCTTCTCTAGGGCTTTGGCAATGATCTTTAACTGGTGGTCTTGCTGAAGCATCTCTCTGGAAATATTCAGTGACAAATCAGAGCTGTCTACAATGCCCTTAACAAAACTGAAGTGGTCCGGAATCAGATCCTTGCACTTATCCATGATCAGCACGCCGCTGGAATAAAGCTGCAAGCCTTTTTCATATTCCCGGCTGTAGTAATCCATCGGCGGGTGGGACGGGATGAACAGCAATGCCACATAGTTGGAAGTACCTTCGGCCTTTTGGCGGATGACCTGCAGCGGCTCCTCATAATCGCCAAACTTCTCCCGGTAGAACATGGCGTATTCCACTTCGCCAACTTCGCTGGGGTTTTTCTTCCACAGGGGCACCATGCTATTGAGTGTCTCGTCCTCTGTGACGGTTTCATATTCGTCCTTGCTGCCTTCTTTCAACTTCTGGTGCTCTACCATCATCTTGATGGGGTAGCGGATATAGTCGCTGTATTTTTTCACCAGGGAGCGCAGACGATAGGTGTCCAGATAATCGCTGTACTTTTCTTCCTCTGTGTCGTCCTTCAGGTGCAGGGTGATAACTGTACCGGCGCTTTCTTTTTCACATGGCTCAATGGTATAGCAATCGGCACCGCTGGACTCCCAGCGATACCCCTGGTCAGCCCCATAGGCGCGGGTCTCGACGGTGATGTCATCGGCCACCATAAAGGCAGAATAGAAGCCAACACCAAACTGACCGATGATGTCGATCTGCTCCTGATCGCCTTTTTCCGGATCATTCTTAAAATCGAAAGAGCCGCTCTTGGCGATGGTGCCCAGATTGCTTTCCAGCTCTTCCTCGGTCATGCCGCAGCCATTATCGGAAATGGTCAGCGTCCCAGCTTCTTTATCCGGTGTGATGCGGATCTCATAATCGTCATGGGTCAGCGTGATAGAGTCATCGGTCAGGGAACGGAAGTACAGCTTATCAATGGCATCGCTGGCGTTGGAGATCAGTTCCCGAAGAAAGATCTCCTTATTGGTATAGATGGAGTGGACCATCATATCGAGCAATTTTTTCGATTCTGTTTGAAATTGTTTTTTGACCATTTGTCATCCCTCTTTTTTCTTTTTGCTGTAATGTTCAGGAAACACGCCTATTTGCGTGTTTTTTTGTTGTAGGCATCAATGTTTGCCGTCACGCGGATGAAGTATTGCTTCAGTGCCTCCTTCTCCCCCTCAGAAAAGCCGTCTACCAGAATCTCGGAAAAAGACTCCTGGGCTTTGCGACCGTCCTCGATGATCGTATCGGCGGCATCGCACACCTTCAGGTGAATGGAGCGCCGGTTTCCTCCGTGAAAGGCACCGACGACCAGCCCTCTATCCTGCAATGTCCGAATGGCCATGGAAATGGAGGACTTTGTCAAACGGCGTTTTTCCACGATGGCAGAGGCCGTATCGTATTCGGGATTGTTCGCCAAAAACAGGAGGATCATCAGCTCCGTGTTGGTCAGTTGATATTTGTCGCAGACAGGCTTCAGAATCGTCTGATACAGCTCTCTGCTCATAAATACATTCTCTAACAGATGATTCATAACGCCTCCAAAAAGTACAAATTAGAACTGTTTTATTTTGAACAATTCTGATTATAGTCCTGTTCCCCCTGCTTGTCAAGTACTGTGCAACGTCTTTTTCCAAAAAAAGAGAGCGAATCTGCGCTATTGCCATTCGCTCTACTAGAAAATCATTAAATTAAAATGCCGTCGCAGTGGTCTACCTCGTGCTGGATGACCTGGGCCGCAAATCCGGAAAAAGTCTGGCGGCATTTTTGAAAGGCCAAGTCACAGAAAGTCACATCAATGGTGTGATACCGCTTCGTTTTCTTTGTGCCCACATGGGAGAGACAACCCTCTTCTGCTTCATACGTCCCACCATATTTTTTCGTGATGACTGGGTTGAGCATGGCCAAAGTCAGCCCATCCAATTGCAGCACGATGATCCGTTTCTGCACGCCGATCATATTGGCCGCCATGCCAACGCAGTGGTCTCTGTGGGCCATTACGGTGTCGATCAAATCCTGAACCACCGGCAGGTCTTTCGGTGTTGCTTGTGTCGATTTTTGCGACAGCGCCATCGGGTCTGTAACGATCGCTCTTTGCATTCCCCATTCCTCCATTTTTTGTATTGATCTGTTTTATGATAACACATTTTGCGCGCTTTGGCAAAATCGCTCCGATGGAAAGATCGCGCACACAAGCGGGACAAGACGCATAGGATACCTACGGGAGAACCTCCCAATTTACAGGAAAGGAGTTTTTGTATGTCCACACAAAAAAATCAACAATGGGAACAGCCAATGGATGACATGGACTGCACGCGAATGGACCGCAGTCCTCTACCGAAAGACCCTGTTGTAGCAATGGCTTATGTGCCGTTCCAGCAATTCAACAACAAAAATTTGTATGGGGCGGAAGAAGGCTTTGGACGGGGGACGCTGTTTCCAGATCTGGACAAACCATTTTCCGGATGGCCGGGTGATCGCGGATGACAGAACGAGAAAAATGGATGCGGCAGATCTCAGCCTACGGTTTTGCGGCCTGGGAGCTGCACATCTTTTTGGATACCCATCCGGACAACTGCGACGCCGCCAAAAAACTGGAGGAGGCCCAAAAGAAGCAAAAGGCACTGGTAGAAAAATTCGAGGCGAAATACGGACCGATCAACGAAACGAGCCGCAGCGCCAACCGTTGGGCCTGGGTGACCGGCCCCTGGCCATGGGAACAGGAGGCGAATGAGTAATGTGGATCTATGAAAAAAAGCTGCAATATCCCGTCAATATCAAAGAGCCCAACGCTGCTCTGGCAAAGCTCATCATCACACAGTATGGAGGACCACATGGCACAAAAAGAGAATAAGACAGGTGTACTTTTTGCCATATTGCCTAGAAAATACAAAACAAAAAACCCAGGAACGATATAGTTCCTGGGTGATTTTTGGTGCGGCAAATGGGACTTGAACCCATACGTCATACAACACACGCCCCTCAAACGTGCCTGTCTGCCAGTTCCAGCACTGCCGCAGATGACCGTTGAATATTCTAAACTCAACGTGTTATATCATACCATCTCATTTACCGATTGTCAATACTTTTTCGCAAATTTTCTCAAGAATTTGCAATTTTATCGTATTGGGCGGCTAACGCGAAAAAGCGCTCCCGCTCCATCGTTTCATTGACCACCCGCAGCATCGCATTCGTCGTCATGCGCTCCGGCAGCTTTAACTGGCGCAGCAGCCACTTCCGCTTCTGTCCGCTATGCTCTCCCCCTGTGATGCCAAGGGCAAACAATTCCGCTTTCGTAATCGGCTCCCTCTTGCCCTGCTCCGGTGCTGTCTCCTCTAAAAAAGTCGCCCCCGCCCGGCGCAGCGCTTCCAGCAAGACCTCCTTTTGCATACCCTCTACGCCTAACTTTCCTTCCTTCGAAAACGATGCCTTGCGCTTTTCTTTTCCGTAGCAGTCCGGAATATACGCCTGCTTGATCTTCCGATTGTCAATGGCGCCGGTCAGATAATTGCGAATGACAAAACCAGCCCCATCGCTGTCGGTCAGCAGGATGATCCCCTGGGTATCTGCCAGACGGCGGATCAGTGCCAATTGCTCCGGATCCTGAAAAATATGAAACCCAGACGTTTCCAGGATCACCCCATCGACCAGCGAGGACAGCTTGATCTTATCATATTTTCCCTCCACGACGATGGCCTCTTTGATCTTTACCCGCACGATGTTCTCCCTTCTCCTTTAGTCCTGCTCCTGTGCCGCCAACAACAGCTTTGCGATCAACGTATCCAGCACGACCCGTTTCATCTCCAGCCGGCTGCTGCCCGCGCCGCCTTTCAGCGCCAGATCCGCTTCCAGCAGGATGTCCAAGCTGCGCCGCAGCACACCCATGGAAAACCGACTGCTGTCCTGCTCGGCATTGCGCAAAAGAAACTCCTTGCCCTTGTAATCAAATGGACCTGACAATTCCATCACGGACCGGCCGCTCTGGACCATGCACTTTGCCCGGTACAGATTTAGGTAAGAGGACGACAGCATCGCGACGATGGCTACTGGCTCCTCGTTCTGCATCAGCAGCCCGTCAACGATCTGGTACGCTTTCTCGTACTGCCCGCCGATCAAAGCAGTGGCCAACGCAAAAATCTGCGCCTCTGTATTGATGGTGACGACATCCTTGATCTGCTCCCGGCTCAGCTCTCCCCCGCCAACATAAGCACACACCTTACTGATCTCATTGCGGAGCGTCTGCAGGTCGTTGCCGCAGAGCTGTACCATCCATTTTGCTAACGGCCGGCTCAACGTACAGCCCCGCCTTTCCGCAAAGTCCATGAGGTATTTTTCCAGCTCGCTGTTACTTTTCCTGGGAAATTCTACGGTCTTTAACGACTTACTGTTGGCTGTGAGAAATTTTTTCCACTTGGCAGACGGCCGCTTTCCCAAAGAGATCGTAGGCAGATAGAGGATGAGCACCGATGTTTCCGGCAGCTCCCCTAGGATCTTTTGGTAACGTTCCGTTTCTGACGGCGATAAGGTATCAATATTGAGATCCCGCAGCAGCACCACCTTTTGCTCTGCGAAAAATGGCAGCGCCTCCAGGGCATCCGCCACCTGATCTGCCGTGGTATCGGCCGCGTCAAACCGGGTCAAATTGAAATCGGCAAACCCGGCGGCTTTTACCTTTTGTACCAGCTTTTCCACACATTGCAGCAAAGTGTATTTTTCTTCGCCGTACAGCAGATACGCACCGGACAATGTTCCTTTTTCGATCTCCTTTTTCAGCTCTGCTTCCCGCAGTTGTGCCATTAGCTTCCCCTCCTGATCTTTACGCTTTTCTCCGGCCCGATGTCTAAAATCAAATTGCCCTTTCCGCCGGTCGTATACAGGTTGACCGTTTCCTGCTCCAGATAACCCTTGCCCGGCAAAATCTCCAGCTCGTCCGATTCTCTGGAAAGAATCGTTGTCACCGCTACGCTGCCTGTAGAATTTTCTGGCAGCGCATCGGCGATGAGAAAATCTACCGCTCCCTTTTCTACATTCTTTCCGCCCGGCACATAGGATTGTCCCATCATCAAGAAGGAAAGTTCTTTGATCGTACCGTAAATGCCGTGGGTGCTGTAGCTGCCATCGAGATGTAACGTCACATCCTCCAGCATCCGGACATCCGCACTGTTTTGATAATACGATACTTTCTCCGCTTTTGCAAGTCCTCGGTCCAGCGTACTGGTAGATTGGCCCTGTTCCAGCAGGATATTTTGTACGGGGTACGATTCCAGCAAGATCAGGGCGTTTTTCTTTTCCCGCTGATCCCCCGACGTCAACTGAAGATAGGTGATCTCCCGCACGCCCTCCTGCTGCAAATATTCCTCCAGCACATCGGTCCGCTTGCCCCCACAGCCCAGCACCGCCGCCTGATGGTTCTTACTGAGGACGACCGAGATTCCCGTGCCCACATCCAAAACACCGACACGGACCCAATCTGCACGCAAAATCTGGTTGGAAAAAACGCCGGTCATCAGCAAAACACAGGACAACAGCGCGCCAAAACTGTACATCCACCGCCGGCGGCAAAAGAGTAGCAGAAAAGCAAGGATCAGCAAAGAGCCCATGAGCCACAGCACCACAAAGTCCTGTGACGGCGACACCGTGGCAAAAGGCAGTCCGGCAAGCAGATGGGTGCCCCAGAGCAGGAATTTTCCCAAGAGACCCGCCACCAATCCCAAAGGCTCTGCCAAAAATGTGGTCACGGGCAGCAGACTGAAAATCGCTGCCAAAAATCCCGTTTGGATCATTCCCGTTGCCGGGAGCAAAAACAACAGGTTGGATAGCGGCGCTACCAGCGAAATGGAGCGGCCGGATACGATGAAAATGGGCAGAGTGAACACC
Source organism: Oscillospiraceae bacterium (assembly GCA_029098185.1). Taxonomy (GTDB): domain Bacteria; phylum Bacillota; class Clostridia; order Oscillospirales; family Acutalibacteraceae; genus UMGS1071. The sequence goes on along the minus strand of JAQXNV010000048.1, from coordinate 96,931 downwards.
GTGACCCCTATGGTAACGGCCAACGTATTGACCATATAGGAAATGGGGCGATAACAAAATCCCAGCCGTTCCTTTGTATACCAGCGGCATTTCTCCCGAAATAGCCCTTGCAGCCGTGGCGTCAGCACCAAAATGCCCAGGGTCGAAGCAAAGGACAAAAGCAGTCCCAGGTCTGCTGCCCCGTAAGGGTTCCAAAAACAGATGAGAAACACGGCAATACCAAGGGAATTGATGGCGTCGGTTTTCCGATGAAGCAGCAGTCCGCCCAGCATGATGAGGATCATGATACCGCTGCGCAGGACACTGGGAGAAAACCCTGTCACCGCCATAAAGCACAGCACGACTGCTGCCGTCAGGCCAATAGACAATCGGCGTGGCACACGGAACCATCGCAGCAAACGCAGGAGCAGCATAGAGATCAGACTCATGTGCAGTCCCGACACCACCAGCACATGATAGATCCCGCTGTCTACAAAGTCATTGCGGACATCGTTGCTTAATGAGCGCCGGTCACCGAACACCGCAGCCGAAAGCAATCCCGCTTCTTCCTCCGGTAGCAGGGATGAAATGGCATTTGTCATGGTTTGGCGTAACCGCAAGGCATAGTCATAGAGCGAAATGCTGCTGCACGGCGTGATGGTATAGCCTTCGTACTCGTACAGGAACCCCATCATCAGGATGCCTTTGGAGGCGTAATAGCTGCGGGAGGAAAAGCCGTCGCCGCCACTGGGCAAAAACAGGTGTGCTTTGCCGCCCAGTTCCTCGCCCAGATCCAGTTCCAGGGGATTTTGGGTGGTGAGACGGATCTTTTGCGGCTTTACGGCAATGGGCGGCGCGCCTTCTTCTGCTAATTTTAGTTCAGATACCTCCAGCACATAATAATAATTTCCGTACTGCGTATATGGCAGATCACACAATCGTCCTGTCAGAACGACTGTCTGGCCATCGAGGGCATCCATGGGTGCTACATGACTTTTCTCATAGGCGGAAAAGGATCCCAGCGCCATCGCTGCCGTCAGCAAAACAAGAGAAAAGACACGGATGTCCAGCTTATGGCGGAAAAACAGCAGCGCACCGAAGGACAACAGACAAACGTTACACAAAATCAAGGAGACGGTGCCGCCAAAAGAAACGGCGGCTGCCAGCGTCAACAGATAAGTAAACCCGATCAACGCAAACAACCGCCGCATACTATGCTCCCCTTATGCTTTCAAATCAACCGGGAGGCCACTGCATGGAGCGACCGCCCAACAGGTGAAAATGCAGATGCTGAACAGTTTGTCCACCATCTTCTCCGCAATTATTGACGATGCGGAATCCCTTTTCTAACCCGTGTTCTTTTGCCAGCTTTGCGGCCACTGCAAAAATATGGCCCACGATCTGGCTGTTCTCCGCTGTAATTTCCATAGCTGAACCGATATGCTCCTTTGGAATCAGCAGAATATGTGTCGGCGCCTGGGGATCCAGATCATAAAATCCCAGGATCTGGTCATCCTCATACGCCTTTTTGCAGGGGATCTCTCCCGACGCAATCTTACAAAAAATACAGTCCATCTGCGCACCTCCTTTCTAAAAGAAAGTAACCTAAGCGTTATCCGCCGTTTTATTTTAACAGCTCTGTGACGATGCCGTCTACAGCTGCCAATGCTTCATCCAGCTTTGTCAGGTCTTTTGCGCCTGCCATGGCCATATCCGGCTTACCGCCGCCGTTGCCGCCGGCAATCTGGGCTACCTTGCGGACGATGTTGCCAGCGTGCGCGCCCAGCTTGACAGCTTCCTTGCCGCAGGCGGCAGCGATCGTTGCCTTGCCGTCGTGGGTACCGGCCAACACCGCGATCACATTGGGCGCCAGGTCCTTAAATTTATCGCACATGGTCTTTAACATATCGCTGCTGGTACCAGTCAACAGGACGGAAACGATCTTTGTCCCCTTGACTTCGTGGGCCTTATCAAAGATGTTCAGCGTCTCCTGCATGGCCATCTTTTCGTTCAGCTTAGCAATGGTCTTATCCTTATCCTTCATTTCCATAAGGATATGGGAGACCTTATCTACCAGCTCATTGCTGTTACCCAGCTTCATGACGGCAGCGGCACCATGGATCATGTCTGTAGCGGTGTTCAGCATATTGAGCACGCCTTGGCCGGTCACTGCTTCAATGCGGCGCACACCGGCGGCTACAGAGCTTTCTGTAACGATTTTAAATAAGCCCAGCTTTGCAGTATTGTCCACATGGGTACCGCCGCAGAACTCTTTGGAGAATTCGCCTGCTGTGACGACCCGGACGATATTGCCGTATTTCTCGCCAAACAGTGCCATGGCGCCGATCTTTTTGGCTTCCTCAATGGGCATCTCCTGGCTGATCACAGGCAGTGCGTCAAAGATCACTTCATTGACTCGCTTTTCGACTAACTTGATCTCCTCCGGCGTCATGGCGGAGAAATGGGTAAAGTCAAAGCGGATGCTGGTAGGAGAAACAAGCTGACCAGCCTGCTCTACGTGCTCGCCCAGCACCTCCCGCAAAGCGGCCTGCAACAGGTGAGCACCGGTATGGTTCCGCATGGTGGCCATACGCAGACGCTTATTGACAGTTGCTTTTACCGTATCGCCTACAGCCAGCACGCCTTCCTTGATCTCCGCATGATGAATGAAGGTCTTGGCGTTGTTCTTTACGGTGTCCTCGATCTCCGCTACGCAGGTCTCAGAAGTCATTTTACCCACGTCACCGACCTGGCCGCCGCCTTCGCCATAGAAAGGCGTCCGATCCAGCACAATGGCGACCTGATCGCCGGCAGAGGCGGAATCCACCCGCTTGCCTTCTTTCACAATGGCCAAAACTTTGCCAGTATCCTCCATGGTGCCATAGCCGGTAAATACCGTCTCGCTCAGATCGGACAGGGCATCGTCCTCGCCCTCCCAGGCTTCGGCGCCGGCGTTCTTTCTGGCTGCACGGGCGCGGGCCTTCTGGGCCATCATCAGCGCTTCAAATTCTTCTTCGTTGACGGTCATGCCTCGCTCTGCCAGGATCTCCTTTGTCAGATCCAGCGGGAAGCCATACGTATCGTTGAGCCGGAATGCTTCTGCGCCGGAGAACACGCTGGTCTCCGCTTTATCCGCAATATCCGTCAGCAGGGACAAGCCCTGGTCGATGGTGCGGTTGAAGTTTTCCTCTTCCACGTCGATGAGCTTCAGGATCATGGCGCGCTTTTCTTCCAGCTCCGGATATGCGCCCTTATTCTCCTGGATCACCGTCTCGGCTACCTCAGACAGGAACTGGCGATTGATGCCCAGCAGTCTGCCGTGACGGGATGCCCGGCGAAGCAGACGGCGCAGGACATAACCGCGGCCTTCATTGGATGGCATTACGCCATCGCCGATCATGAAGGTAGTACTGCGGATATGGTCGGTGATGACCCGGATAGAAACGTCCTTCTTGTGGTCCTCGCCGTAGGTCACGCCGGCGATCTTACAAACGTGCTGCAGGATCTTCTGGACGGTATCGACCAAAAACAGGTTGTCTACGCCCTGCATGATGCAGGCCAGACGCTCCAGGCCCATGCCGGTATCAATGTTCGGATGCTCCAGTGGCGTGTAATTATTCTGACCGTCGTTGCTGAACTGGGTAAATACCAGGTTCCAGAACTCCACATACCGGTCGCACTCACAGCCAACGCCGCAAGTTGGAGATCCACAGCCGTGCTCCTCGCCTCGGTCAAAGTAAATCTCGGAGCAGGGGCCGCAGGGACCAGCGCCGTGCTCCCAGAAGTTATCTTCCTTGCCCATGCGGACAATGCGGTTCGGCGACACGCCAACTTCCTTTGTCCAGATGTCAAAGGCTTCATCGTCATCCAGATAAATGGTGACCCACAGCTTATCTACCGGCAGCTCCAGCACCTCGGTGCAGAACTCCCAAGCCCATTTCGTCGCTTCGTGCTTAAAGTAATCGCCAAAGGAGAAGTTGCCCAGCATCTCAAAAAAGGTGCCGTGGCGCGCTGTGATGCCCACTCGCTCAATATCCGGCGTCCGGATACATTTCTGGCAAGTGGTAACGCGTGTTCTCGGCGGCGTTACTTCCCCGGTGAAGTACTTCTTCATCGGTGCCATGCCCGAGTTGATGAGCAGTAAGCTCTTGTCATCCTTTGGCACCAGCGAAAAACTCGGCAGACGCAAATGCCCCTTCGACTCGAAGAACGAAAGATATTTCTCTCTCAGTTCATTTAAACCTGTCCATTCCATTGTTCCAATCTCCTGTCTATCCTTTGTAATGTCTTTTCTATCTCATTTATCGATTATACTGCTCCGGCGTCCGGGCCTTGCGCAGTACTGCCCCTTTGGCAATAGGCTGCTTGCAGGGGGCTTTCACGATCATCGTGGCGTGAGGCGCGCTGTCGATAGCCTGTCCATCCGCATCATAAAGCGTATCCAGCGTTACAAGATACGGTGGCTTGCCGACTTCCAGCACATCCAGCGTATCGCCCCGGAGGAATTTATTCCGCTGGGACAATGTGACCACGCCATCCTGATAATCTTCACAGACCGCCACCACATCATATTCCCGGACATAGCCGCCGTTTTCCAACACCTGCCCCGGCTCGTTGCCAAAATAGAAGCCGGTACTGTATTCCCGATGGCTGATCTTATGCAGCTCCTCCGGGATCCACTTTGGCAGCGGCGCTTTCGGGTCCTCGTAATAGGCATCGATGGCTGCCCGATAAGCATGGGTCGTCACGGCCACATAGTAGGCCGATTTTGCCCGGCCTTCAATTTTTAGGCTGGTGACGCCGGCTTCTGCCAGCTCTGGGATATGGTCGATCATGCACATATCCCGGGAATTGAGGATATACGTTCCTTTGCTGTCCTCGTTAATGTCAAACTGCTCGCCGGGACGGTTTTTCTCCACCAGAGAGTACTCCCAGCGGCAGGGCTGAGAACAGTCGCCCCGGTTGGCATCCCGATTGTTGAGGTACGCCGAAAGCAGGCATCTCCCCGAAAACGAAACGCACATCGCCCCGTGGACAAAGGCTTCGATCTCCAGATCTGACGGCACCTTTGCCCGGATGCCGGAAATCTCCTCCAGAGAAAGCTCCCGCGCTACAACGATCCGTTTTGCGCCCAGTTCATACAGGGCGTTGGCCGAGGCGTAGTTGACGATACCCGTCTGGGTGGACATATGCAGATCTACTCGGGGCGCATTTTGCTGTGCCAGCTTCATCACGCCCAGATCCGCCACGATCAGTGCATCGATCCCGATCTGTTGGGCGTACTGCAAAAACTCCGGCAATCGGGAAAGCTCCTCGTTGCGGGGCAGCGTATTGCAGGTCAGGTAGACCCGCACGTTTTGGCGATGGGCTTTTTCTACGGCTTCCCGCAGCTTGTCCATGGTGAAATTGCTGGGCGCTGTGCGCATACCAAATTCCTGCCCTGCCAGATAAACGGCGTCAGCGCCAAACTGTAAGGCGCTATCCAGCCGCTCCATATCGCCGGCCGGAGACAGCAGCTCCAGGACCGGATGTTGTGTTGCCTTCATCTTCTATCCCTCCTCATCAGGAGGTCAGGCCGGCCATGGCCTTGTTGTTCTCATGCTCCCACTCGGTCTCTGCGTAATACGCCTTGCCATCCTTATCGTGGCAGAAGTAATAGTAATTGGTATCTGCTGGATCCAGCGCTGCCTCAATCGCGGTCATGCCCGGATTGCAGATCGGTCCCAGCGGCAGGCCAGGCGTATTATAGGTGTTATAAGCGCTCTCGTAGCCCTCCGGAACTGTCTCTGCGCTGCGGTACGGATACCACATGGTCGGGTCGGAATTGAGATAACCGTAGCCGCCGTCTACGCCAGACTTCAGACGATTGTGGAATACGGAGGAAATGTTGTACATATCCGGCTTGTCCGCCGCTTCCGCCTGGATCATAGACGCCAGAGTCAGCACCTCATCCATGCTCATGTTGGCCTTTTCCGCCGCTTTATACAGCTTACCGGTCAGCTTATCGCTGGTATTGTTCAGCATCTTCTCAATGGCGGAGGCTGCGCCCTCATCCTTGTAGAACTCGTAGGTATCCGGGAACAGATAGCCTTCCAGGAAGTAGAGACGGCCTTCTTCATCCTGAATGTCACTGATAAATTTATAGTTGGAGAACAGCTCCTTGTTGTTGACCGTTTCCTTGAATTCTTCCGCTGTGCAGACGCCGGCTTCCTCCAGCTTGTCCCCCATCTCCATGGCATTCATGCCTTCATGGAAGGTCACCGTTACCGTATCGACACGGCTGGTGGATGCCTGGAGACTATTGATGATGGCTTCATAGTCCATATCGGTGGTCAGCTCAAAGGTGCCATATTCATACTCACCGTCGGATTTTGTAAATTTAGAATACATACAGAACGCCCATTTATTGCGGATAACGTCCTTTGCCAGCAGCTCATCGGCGATCTCCTCCGTGGAAGCATTCTTCTTCAGCTCTACTGTCACGGCGTTGGGCTCTTTCTGAAAGGCCAGCATATCGTTAAAACAGGTCAGGGCAAACTGGGCAATGCCGATGCCGATGAAGATCAGCACGACAAACCACACGCCCCGGAAAAACCAACGGTTCTTTTTGCCCTTTTTCCGGCTCCGCTTTTTGTGCTCTTTTTCTAAGCGCTGCAGCTCCGGATCTTCCTGCGCCTTTTTGCCGGGGGCCTTAGCAGGCTCCGGAGATGGTCTCTTCTTCCCGGCCGGCGTAAAGCCCTCCGGCGCAACTGGTCCGGCACTTTTGTCGCTATGGCTGTGGAGCTCGTTGCTCTCCATTGCCAGATTTTCGCCTACCTTCTGGTCGTCCAGATCCAGCCTAAAGTGCTCCACCTGCTCTTGATGGGATTTGGAAACGGATTGGTTCGTCGTTTCTTTGTTCTGATCCTTCGATCCGTTCTTTCGATCGCTCATCTCGCGCCTCCTTTTTTCCGCCCTTTGGAAATTCTGCGAATATAATTTTCTGTCACCAACACATCGACCGGCCGGTCAAAATAACCATGCGGCAGGTTCCACTGCACGCACTCGGCGTAGCAGATGCCCGCTGTGGATCCCTGAAAGCCCGATAAAAACCGATCGTAGTAGCCTTTGCCGTAGCCCAGCCGGAATCCCTTGGCGTCAAAGCATAGTCCCGGCACCACGCACAACCCGTGGGAAAAATCCGTGATTTTCTCACACTGGGACACGATAGGCTCCATGACGCCGAAGGTTCCCTCCTCCAGGTCCTCTCTCTGCCGGATGCGGTAGAATTCCATATCCCGGGTACCGGGAACGCAGCGGGGGACTGCTACTGTCTTGCCGTCCTGCCAGCACTGGGCCATGATCCCATAGGTATCTACCTCGATCTCTTTGCTTACATACAAGAATAATATGTCATTTTCCTTGTATTCATTCAGCTTTAATAAATTATGTTTGATGGATGCGTCAAACACGTTCTTTTTTCCCGTTGGGAGTGCTTCCCGATAGGATCGGTATTTTTTGCGAAGGCTTGTTTTGATCTCCTTAATGTTGTAGTTTTTCACTATTGCCGACATTGCATCGCCATCCCTACCGCTTCTGCCTGCTCCTTGCCACAGAGCGTCTCCACCAGCTTCAGCCCAAAATCAATGGCTGCTGCCGGGCCTTTACCGGTGATGATCGTACCATCCTTTACGACCAGCACCTCCGGCTCCAGGGTCGCCCCCTCCAGCTCTGTTTCAAAGCCGGGATAGACTGTGGCGTGTTTTCCATTTAAGTACCCCTTTTTGCCCAGCACAGAAGGCGCCGCGCAGATAGCCGCTGTCACTTTGCCGGACTGGATGCAATGGGCCAGCGCTGCCTGCACAGTCTCGGACGCATCCAGGTTCAGCGTGCCCGGCATACCGCCCGGCAGCACTACGGCCTCCAGCTCCTCCAAAACAAGGGCGTTCTCTCTTAGGTCTGCCTCTACGGTGATACTGTGAGAGCCGGTCACCCGGTTATCCGCTGTGCCGACAGCCACCGTTTTGACATCGCACTGTGCCCGCCGCAGAATATCGACGGTTGCCAGCGCTTCCATTTCTTCAAATCCATTTGCCAAAAATACTGCAATCATGTTTACTCTCTCCTTCCCAACGTCAAGCACGGCAGAACCTCTGCCATGATCAAACTATGGATCTCTTCCATCGTTTTCGGTCGTGTTCCCGTATCGCATCGGATGATCTTCCACCCACATCGTTTCGCGCTGTAAAGGGCGCTCTGTCGGCATTCCTCCAGAAAAGACACGTTCCGCTCATGAAGGTCCTTTTTGCTTTCGTCTCCCCCATAGCGGTCCCGCAGCAGTCCCTGGGAAATCTCCGGCGCCATATCCAGATAGATGGTCGCCGTTGGCCGGGGAAGCTGGAGCTTATCGTACTCGTAGGACTCCGCCCAGTCGATAAAGCTGTCCCACTGAGAGCGCTCTACCTTTGAAAGCTGATAGATCAAATTCGACGTGGCGTAGCGGTCTGCCAAAATGACGCTACCGCCCTCATATTCCCGCTTCCAGTCCCGCTGAAAGCTGGCAAAGCGATCCACTGCGTAAAAGGATGACGCCGCATAGGGATTGACATCGGCCGGCGAACTGCCAAAGGCGCCGTTTAAATACAGCTTGACTAGGGCAGAGGATTCGGAATCGTAGTCGGGAAAGGACACATGGCGGCAAGGGATCCCCTGCTCCTCCAGCGCTGCTTGCAGCAAATTTGTCTGGGTCGCTTTGCCGCTGCCGTCCAGCCCTTCGATGACAAATAAATGGCGCTCCATACACTCACTCTCCCAGGGTTTGAAAATACTGCCGGACTTGTGTCATCTTGCCGCAGCTCATCTTGCCCTCTGAGCAGGGGCCATTGACGCAGGCCGGGCCACACTTGGAAAAGAGATGCGGCGCTACCTGTTTGACTAAGCGGAGCATCTGGATGGCTACGTCCCGGATCTCCCACTGTGCCCGATTACAGCAGCGGTGAGCAAAGAAATTGTACAGCGACCGGGCGTTCATGGTGAGGATCATCTTGGTGTCGCAGGCGTTGGGCAGAACGAACCGGGCGTCCTCAATGGCCATCTTCTGTGCCATGCGGTCGGCAGTGGCTTCGTCCTTGCCCTCCTGCAGCAAAGTCGCCTTGTGCTTTTCCTTTAAAAGAGCGGTCAAGCGGTCGTAGTGGCGCTGGTCCTCCTCCATAGCGGCCAAAAACTCCGCCTTGGCCTCCGGGATCGCCTCGATATGCGGCGGAATAACGTAGGAAAACTGTACTTCCGACACATATCGTTGACTCTGAACGCTGAAAGATGCCATGCGATGGCGTGTGATCTGCGCCAAAAGAGCTCTGGAGACGCCCTCGATGCCAAAGGTAAACGACGCGTGTTCAATGGGACTTTCGTGACCGATCTCTGCCAGCATCTCCACAAACGACGCTGTTTTTTCTTCTGTCAGGCCATCCATGATGTGGTCGATGTCTGACGGAGAATAGCACAGCTTCGCCGCCGACGCGACGATTTTTTCCGGCATTGGGGTGTGCGTGATCAAGGTTACCTTTGCCATAACACTTCTCCTTTAAAACGATAGAAAATAGAATCATACACTTTATTATAACAAATTATTTCCGATGATTCAACAGTATTTTTCACGAACACACCACGCCCCACAAAAAAGGGGAAAATGGCTTTTCCTGCGCAGAAACACGCCATTTTTCACCCTTTCCCGTCTCATTTTCCATACCGTGCAACTGCCTGACCGGCCCTCTCTAACAGGTCCTTTCCGATCTTTTCCCAGCGCTCCTGTGCAAGATACCCAGTCCTATGCCCTGCCCTATCAATAAAAAAACATGGGACTTCTCGATCATTTTCGCTAAGGAAGATCTCGATCTCCCAGCCCTCTCGCTTTTCTTCCAAATCATCGCCCCCTTTAAAGCATCCTATGCAAAAACGATACGCTACCTGCTCTTTTTTTCGAAAAAATGTCCCGATAGCGCATTGCTAGCAAAAACGGCGCATAAAATCATGGGATTTCTTTTAAAGGGGGGACCGCTATGCAAAAAACTGCGGCAGCCTATATCCGGGTGTCCACTGACGAGCAGACGGAATTGTCGCCGGACAGCCAACTGAAACACATCCTGGCTTACGCCAAAAACCACAGCTTTTTGGTGCCGGACAGACTCATCTTTGTAGACGAAGGCATCAGCGGAAAACACACCAAAAATCGTACAGCATTTAATCGGATGATCGCCCTGGCCAAAACAAAGCCCCGGCCCTTTGACGCCATTTTGTTGTGGAAATTCAGCCGGTTTGCCCGAAACCGGGAGGACAGCATCGTGTATAAATCCATGCTGCGAAAAGAGCTCAATATCGATGTGATCTCCGTCACGGAGCAACTTGGTGATGATAAACTATCCATACTTATCGAAGCGCTGATCGAGGCCATGGATGAATATTACAGCATCAATTTGGCTGAAGAGGTCAAGCGGGGGATGCAGGAAAAGGTCTCCCGTGGCGCGCCAGTTTCCATGCCGCCGCTGGGGTACCGGATGCAAAACGGCCAATATGTCATCGATGAGAAAAATGCCGAGGTCGTCCGCCTAGTTTTTCATCAATTTGTCAACGGTCACGGCTGCCGGGAGATCGCAAAACAGCTCAACGCCATGGGCCTGCGGACCGCCCGGGGCAATCCCTTTGCGGGCCGTGCCGTCGCTTATCTTCTCCACAATCCGGTCTATCTCGGCAAAATCCACTGGAATCCTCAGGGTTCCAGTGGCAGGAGAGAGTTGTATGCAGCCTCGATGATCGTCGATGGACAGCATCCACCCATCATCGAACAGCCGCTCTGGGAGGAAGCTCAGCGTCTGCTCCAAAAAAATCAGCAGCGCTATGGCCGACGTTCTCGCCAAAAGCAGCCTTCCGAATTTTGGTTACAGGGACTGGTTCGGTGCTCCAACTGCGGCGCTATTCTCTGCCGCTCCGGCAAAAACTCGCTCCAATGCCCCAAATACGCTGCCGGCCAATGCGGAGAATCCCATAGCATCTCCATCCCAAAGCTCAATGCGATCGTGCTCCGACTATTGGACTGCGTGCTGGGTGAAAAAACGTTTTCTATTCCGTCCCCCAGAAAGCAAGATCTGCAAGAAAAAACGGATATTTTACAGCATCAATTAGACACATTGCAGCGTGGGCTATCCAGGGCAAAAGACGCCTATACCTCCGGCGTAGACACACTGGCGGAATACCGAGAAAATAAGGCATCGCTCCTATCTGCCATTGCTTCGCTGCAAGAGCAGCTCTCCCACACACATCAAAACGAGGTTGTGCAGTCCGGCTCCCATCAAGTACAGATCGTTCCGTGGCTCCAGGATCCAAATATTTCCGCAGAAGTGAAAAATAAGTTCCTGTGCAGCATGATCGACAAGATCATTTTGGACCGGAAAGCAAATCGCCTCCGGGTGATCTTTTCTCATTAGGAGCCATGTGGAGGACCACATGGTGAGCTGGGCGCTTCTCTGCGCTATTTGAGCCAGCGGTACACCATGCCCTACCCAGAGGTGAAAGCTATTTTAACTGACATTGGGACAGAAGAGCTGGCGCACCTTGAAATGGTGTCGGCCATCGTATATCAACTGACAAAAGTGCTTAGCGAAGAAGAGATCAAAAAGGCCGGCTTTGCGGATTACTTTGTGGACCACACCACGGGCATCTATCCCATTGCGGCCAGCGGTACGCCGTTCAGCGCGGAAACCTTCTCCGTTGCCGGCGATGCCATTACCGATCTACATGAAAACCTCGCAGCAGAGCAGAAGGCACGCACTACCTATGACAACATCCTGCGCTACTGCGACACCAACGATGTCAAGGACCCCATCCGCTTTTTGCGGGAACGGGAAATCGTCCATTATCAGCGGTTCGGCGAGGGATTGCGTGTTGTGACCGATCAGCTAGACTCTAAGAATTTCTACGCCTTTAACCCGGAATTTGACCGAAACAAACGAAACCGCAAACGACACTGACTATGCTGTCCCCCGGGATACCTGGGGGACTTTCTTTTGCTGCCGGACTGTCAAAAGGAGTGCTCTGCGCATAGGATAAAGAAACCGATTTTCAGGAGGGATCGTATGTATTTTCACGACCATCACGGGATGTTACGGGATTTTGGGCCAGAGCCGCTGGTTCGGGATCTGGAGCAGGATGCCCTGTGCAACAACAACTTCCGCACGGCACTGTGGACCGGCCCCAAAATGCAATTGACGCTGATGTGTATTCCTGTTGGCGACAGCATCGGGTTAGAATGCCATGAGGACACCGATCAATTTCTTTGTCTCGTCCAGGGCTGTGCTATGGTGCAGTTTGGAAAGACGAAAGATACCGTTCACGACGTATCCCGTGTTAGCTGCCACGATGGCATCTTCGTCCCTGCCGGCACCTGGCATAATGTGCGCAACTGCGGCAATGTTCCGCTAAAGCTCTATTCCATCTATGCGCCGCCCCATCACCCCTTTGGCACCGTCCAGCAAACAAAGGAGGATGCCTTTCACGGAAAACCCAAGGGCTGTTAAAACTAGAACGCCGATGCTTCCAGTTGGGAACACCGGCGTTTTTCCATTGTCTCAAATTTCTTTCCCATTGCGTATTTTCTGAAAAAATGTGGTATCATGAAAAAAGCAAAGCAAGGAGTGGTGTGTTTTGGAACGATCATGGGAAATCGAAAGGCTGAAAGCAGAATTCCGTGACTGCCAAAAACTCTTGCAGGCACTGGGCGATGAAACCCGACAGTATCTCATCCTACAGATGCTTCAACCATCCAGTTGCCATGGACTACGAGTAGGCGCTATCATGGAACGAACCAATCTGTCCCGCCCAGCGGTATCTCGTCACTTGAAAATTCTACGGGAAGCTGGAGTGATAAAAATCCGCCGGGAAGGTACAAAAAATTACTACTATTTCGCTGTGGATGAGCCGGCCATTGACCAGGTAATCCTGCTATTACAGCACGTAAAACAGATCACAGCCTCTCTCCCGCAGCAAGCGGAAGAAGCATGAGCACAAAAATGGAGGAATTTTTATGGAAGCATCTCTGAAAAACGCAATGGAAACACGCCACAGCGTGAGACAATATCTGGATAAACCTATCCCAAAAGCGGTCTGTGAAGCCCTTCAAGCAGAAGTAAACCGGTGCAATCAGGAGGGAAATTTACACATCCAGCTCATTTTGCACGAACCGAAAGCCTTTGACTGCTTTTTATCCCGTTACGGTAAGTTTTCTGGCGTTTCCAATTATCTGGCGCTGATCGGCCCCAAAAGCAGCCACCTGGACACAGATTGCGGTTTTTATGGGGAGCGTTTGGCACTGAAGGCCCAAACATTGGGGCTCAACTCTTGCTGGGTGGCCATGAGCTACCGCAAGGTCCCCGGCACATTTATATGCCAAACCGGGGAAAAGCTGATGGTCGTCATTGCTCTGGGCTATGGCAAGACCCAGGGAGTCCCTCACAAATCCAAATCCATTGAACAGGTGAGCAACGTCAGTGACCAGACGCCAGACTGGTTCCGAGATGGTGTCGCCGCCGCCCTGCTGGCACCTACGGCCATGAATCAGCAGAAGTTTTTCTTCACCTATGAAAATGGTACCGTCACGGCCAAGGCTGGACGAGGGCCTTACACGAAACTGGATCTGGGCATCGCCAAATACCATTTTCAGTTGGGCGCTGACAGAGCTTTTTGATTTAGAACACCTGACGATACTATATATAATGAAAAAGGAAACAGGCACAGCGATCTCCGCAAAAAAGGATCACTGTACCTGTTTTCATTTTGATCTGGTTACTTTTGCAGTGCTTCTACCGCATCGACAGCGCCGTTGATCTCCGGGCACTCCACCAGTTCTGCAAGGCCCTTATCGCAGTTGACGGCAATATCCGGATTGATGGGCAGCTTTGCCAGCACCGGGATGCCAAACTTCGCCGCAACTTCATCCACATGGCTCTCGCCAAAGATCTTTACTTCCTTACCGCAGTCCGGGCACTTGAAGTAGCTCATGTTCTCCACGATGCCGAGGATCGGGATGTTCATCATCTTTGCCATGTTCACGGCCTTAGAGACGATAAGAGACGCCAGCTCCTGAGGAGAGGTGACGATGACGATGCCGTCCAGCGGAATGGACTGGAACACGGTCAGCGGCACATCGCCGGTGCCTGGCGGCATATCGACAAACATATAGTCCACATCGCTCCAAATAACGTCAGACCAGAACTGCTTGACGGTGCCGGCGATGATGGGGCCACGCCAGACAACAGGCGCTTCCAGGTCCTCCAGCAGCAGGTTGACGGACATCAGATCGATGCCTGTTTTGGTCGTGACAGGGAACATTCCCAGCTCGTTACCCATGGCACGCTCCTTGGCGCCAAAGATCTTTGGGATGGACGGGCCGGTAACGTCGGCATCTAAAATGGCAGTCTTTTTGCCACGGCGGTTCATCTGCACAGCCAGCATGGCGGTGACGAGGGATTTGCCCACGCCGCCTTTACCGCTGACGACAGCGACAACTTTATCGACACGGCTCAATTCATTGAGCGGCGCGCGAAAATCCTGAGGGGATGCTTCCCGGGAACCGCAGTCTGCGCTGCAGCTATTGCAATCATGTGTACATTCACTCATTGTTATTTCTCCTTTATTTTTCGTGATTTTTATTTTTGATTCGGATCAAGTCGAGATTCAAAATTCCTCCTTGATACTGCGCAGGAACAAATCGGAAAGGATCGTATCTGCATCCTCGCCTTTATTGACCATCCGGTCTACGGCGTTGCAAATGGGCAGCTCTACCCCGTGCTCTGCGGCAAGGCGCAGCAGCGCGCCGGTGGTGGGAACGCCCTCTGCCAATTGACCGTACTCCTTTCCCTGCACGAACAACTCGCCAAACCGCCGGTTATGACTGTATTCTGAAAAGACGGTGGCCTGATAATCGCCCAGGTGGCTCAGACCATAGGCTGTGATCTCGTTGCCGCCCATGGCCTTGATGAGCCGGGCGATCTCCCGAGTGCCCCGGGACATGAGCGCGCCTTTGAGCGCCGTGAGTCCCTTGCCGTCCAGCATACCGGCCGCTATGCCGATGACATTCTTCGCCGCGGCCCCCACCTCGTTGCCGATGAGGTCCGTGCCGTAGTAGAACCGGATCAGCGGACTGCCAAAGGCATTTACGATCCGCTCCTTCACCGACTGCTGTTTACTGTCGATGACCATACAGTTGGGGATGCCTTTGGTGAAATCCTGCACATGGCCCGGCCCTACCCAAATGGCCACATCGGCAGATGTGAATTCTTCCACGACCTGGGTCAGCCGTTTCCCCGTAGATGCCTCCAGGCCCTTCATGCAGAGGACCAGGGTCTTGCCCGCTAGATCCAACTGCCCCAAAGAAGCCATCAGGCTCCGCAGATTCTGCGCGGCGATGGAGATCACCAGGATCTCACCGTGCAAAACAGCCTCCTCCAGCGAATCGGTGAACTGGACCGATTCGTCAAAGGTGACCATCCCGTTACTCCTGGTCTCTCGAAACTGCTGCAAATGCGCAGAGCCAACTCTGCCGTACAGCATAACGTCATGGTGGATCCTGTGCAGATACCAGGCAATAAAACTGCCCCATCTGCCGCAGCCCAGTACAGAAACTTTCATGGGTCTCTCCTTTTGGTTTGTCTGATTTTTTGTTCGTTTTTTCATTATAACACAAGGAATTGGAAATTGCACTCTTTTTGTGTAGATTTCATGAAAAAGACACAATTGCCGGAAAATCACGCAAAAAGCATCTTCTCACCATGGTGGGAAGATGCTGCAAAATCATCCTATTCTGTTGTTCCTGGCAGCGGCGCAGGCTGCTGTTCCATCTCAAACCAGAAGCAGCTCCCCTCGCCCAATTTACTCCGGACACCGTAAGTGGTGCCGGGATGGAGATCCAAAATGGATTTGACGATGGACAGACCCAATCCCGTGCCGATCTGGGCACGCTTATGGGCCTTGTCTACCTTATAATACCGGTCCCAAATGTCATTGAGCAGCTTGGGATCAATGCCCTCTCCAGTATCGGTAACGGAAATCCGCACCCGGCCCTGCGCTGTCGTCTGACAGATGTCCACCACCTTATCCTTGCCCGTATAGGTAATGGCGTTGTTCACCAGATTGTACACCACCTGGGACAGCTTTAAGGGATCCCCCTTGACCCACACATCGCCCTCCGCGCGGAAGGTGATACGATAATCGGTCATCTTGCTGTACCGCTGTAAAATCTGCCGGATACTTTCTGTCAGGTTGAACACTTCCACCTGCATCGTTTCTGTGCCCGACCGGAGCTTGGAAATGTCCAGCACATCGTTGACCAGCGTGGACAGCCGGGTAGCTTCGTCGATGATGACCTGGATGTTCTCCGGCGTGTTCTCTCCCGGCAGGTCCCGCATGACCTCCGCGTAGCCGATGATCATCGTCAGAGGCGTGCGCAGGTCGTGGGAAATATTGGCCACCAATTCCCGCTGGAGCCCCTCTACCTTAGAAAGCTCCCCGGCGGCGTAATTCAGCGTCTGGGCCAACTCTCTGATCTCCTGATAGCCGCCCTCTTCAAACTGGGTATCATACCGGCCCTTGGCCAATTGTTTGGCCGACTCATTGATGCGCCGGATAGGTCCCGTGATGGTGTGGGACAAGATCAGCGCCAGCACAAAAGCCAGCACGATCATCAGCACCGTCACCCAGAAAAGCTGCATCCGCAATGTTTCCACTGTGGCCTGCACCGGCGACAAATTGGTGTACAGCATGATAAAGCGGGCGCTGCCGTCTTTGTTTTCGGTGATGGTCGTATAAAGCATCGTTTCCGGGCTTAAGGTCAGCTTCTGCCGGCCGTCGCTCCAAAGCGCGTTTTCTTCATCGGGGCCGTGGGCCGCCTTGCCCTGCTCCAGATAAGTGCCGCCATGTTCCTGGGTAATATAGTAGGCCCGCAGGTACAGCACAGCGTTCATCCGGTGGAGAATGCAGTTTTTCCACGCCTCCTGGCTATAGAGCACATAGCCCGTTTCGTCGGTGATGACGATGCAAAGCTGCTTTTCTTTAGAAATCGTCTCCAGCCGATCGTTTAAGTTTTCATCGTTGATGTGCTTGACGATCTCCTGGGCCCCCAACTGGATCTGCCGGGTTTTGATCCCTTTATAAAAAGTAGACAAAAAGCACGTCTGAAAAATCCAAAGTACCGCCAGCATGATGGCGATCAAGATGGTACAGCCCAGAAAGACTCGCCACTTGATACTGCCAAAGTACGGACGCTTACGCTGTTTCAAAACGATACCCCACTCCTCTCAAGGTGACGATCATCTTGCTGTAGGGGCCAAGGCTTTTCCGCAGCAGCTTGATGTGGGTATCCAGCGTCCGGTCGTCGCCGTAAAAATCATAGCCCCACACGTTGGTGATGAGCTGTTCCCGTGTCAGGGCGATATTCCGGTTCTCCACCAGGTAGGACAGCAGATCGTATTCCTTTGGCGACAAATCCACCCGCTGACCGTCTACCATCACGATCCGGGCGGAAAAGTCGATGGTCAGCCCTCCAAAGGATTGGACGTCCTTTTGCACTGTGGACTGGGCCCGGGTCCGCTTTAAGATAGCGCCCACCCGCATCATCAGCTCCTTGGGCGAGAAGGGCTTGACCACATAATCGTCAGCGCCGTTTTCAAAGCCGTGGATCTTGTCGTATTCCTCTCCTCTGGCCGACAAAAAAAGGATCGGCGTATCGCTCACCTTGCGTATCTCCTTCGCCGCTGAAAAGCCGTCCAGCTCCGGCATCATAATGTCCAGGATGATGATGTCGTAGGCCGTGGGCGCCTTGCGGCACAGCAACACTGCTTCCATACCGTCGCAGGCCTCCTCTACGGCGTACCCCTCAAACTCCGCGTATTTCCGAATAAGAGCCCGGATCTTTTCCTCGTCGTCTACCACCAAAATTTTATCCATCTCGTTCTTCCCTTTCTATATTCCCTGTTTGCTGCTGCGGGATCTTTGCTTTTGATTGTACCATAAAATCACAGGATCCGCACCAGGTTCTTTCCCTTTTCTCTGGGATCTCTATGATCTATCGTAACCTGTTTTTGTGAAAACGGCGTGATGATTTTGGAAACAAAGGGGACAAAATCACAGACAAATGTTCTTTTGTGTGCCATTTGATGAACAGACTGTGAAGATTTTTCTGCCTTTGTCACATTTGCGCATTGCAATTTAAAGTGGGATATAGTACTATAATTGGTAGGTTTGTTCCCTTGTTTTTGTGAAAATTTCCTGTGAAACCATGGGGCAGATCAATCTATACTGATAGAATTCTGGTGAACTTTCTTATGGAAAACAACATTGTCATCACCATCGCCCGGCAGTACGGCAGCGGTGGTCGTGAGATCGGCCGCAGAGTGGCTGAAAAGCTAGGGATCTTGTATCTGGACAAGAAAATCCTCCTGGAAGCTGTCACCGAAAGCGGCATCCATCCAGACCTGGTCCGCTACAACGATGAAAAGGCCGGAAATCCTCTGGGGCAGGCCTTTGCCGCCGGCGGGATGCACTCCTACTTCAACAGCGAATCTACCATCAACGACAAGGTATTTCAGGCCGAGTCTGAGGCGATCAAAAAATTCGCCAAACAAGGCTCCTGCGTCATTATCGGCCGGTGCGCCAGCTATGTCCTGCGCCATGAGGTCCGCCATCTCAGCGTCTTTATCAACGCTGACCTGGACGACCGCATCCAGCGGGCCATCCATCAATACGGCGAGCCGGAAAAACGCATTCGGGAACGGCTGGCCAAGCAGGACAAACAGCGTGCTCACTATCACAGCTACTACACCGATGAGCGCTGGATGGATCTGGAGCAGTATGATCTGACCCTGAACAGCTCCTCTGTGGGACTGGAAAATGCCGCCGATCTGATCATCCAGGCCGCTAAATATCGCTGCCGCAGCATATAATTTTTTTGAGGACGCGACCCCATCGACAGAAACAAGAAGGAAATTTCGAATCCCAATTCTTATTTTTTGTGCAAAATGTTGAAACAAGCCCTCGTTTTTTGGTTATGTGCGTTAAATAAAAAACAAAATTTACAATTTACTAACATTTTGTCGTATGGTATAATGGATTTGGGTGATTTTATGCTGTGATTCCAAGGAGGAATTCAGTGAAAACAAAAAAAGCAACCACTTATCAACTCCCGCTGATCGTGCTCTCGTGTCTGCTGGCGGCAACTATCGCCGCCCTCATCGTCATCTGGACCGTCTTTGGCACTTCCAGATCGCCATCGGAGGACAAATACGAGAACACCACCTTTGCCATGGGCACCTACCTGGTACAGACCGTATATGGCGGCGCTGACAGCAAATCCCGCACCGAGGCGGCTTCTGCGGCCACGTCGGCCATCAACGAGCTGGAACAGCACATCTCCTGGCGGCAGACCGATTCCGACATCCAAAAGCTGAACAACAGCGCTGGAAAAGCTTCTGTCTCCCTCCACGAGGACACCGTTTCTATTTTGGAAACGGCGCTGGATGTGGCGCAGCGCACCGAGGGCGCTTACGATCCAACGATCTTGCCATTGTCCCTGCTGTGGAACTTTGACGCAGGCGGTACCACTGTACCGGATCCGTCGGCGCTAAAGGAGCATCTGCAATACGTGGACTACACGCAGCTGCAGCTCGACAAACAGAATGCTTCCGCTTTCCTGAAAAAGAAGCACTTTGCGGTCGATCTGGGGGCCATCGGCAAAGGCGCAGCCTGTGACGCGGCCATCGACGCTTACCGGAAAACAGATATTTCCTGCGGCATCGTTGCCTCAGGCGGAAGCGTCGGCGTCTACGGCAAAAAAGCGGACGGCTCCCCGTGGGCCATCGGCATCCGCAACCCCAACAGCGACGACACCAGCGCCGCTATGGGAACGCTCTCTATCGAGGACGGCTTTGTGTCCACCTCCGGTACCTATGAGCGATATTTTCAGCAGGACGGCGTTACTTACCACCACATTTTAAATCCGAAAACAGGCTATCCGGCCGACACCGACCTGGTATCTGTCACGGTCCATTGTGACAACGGCGCCCTCTCGGACGCCCTCTCCACTGCCTGCCTGGTGCTGGGCACAGAGAGATCACAATCTCTTCTGGCGTCTTACAACGCTGACGCGATCTTCATTACAAAGGAAAATCAAGTCATCGTCTCCGACGGCCTCAAGGACTGCTTTACCATCACGGAAAGCAGCTTCACATTACAAACGTAATGTGGTTTGTCATAGCTTCTTATGATAAAAATTTAACGAGAGAACTTACCCATCTCTCGTCTCACTCGACTAAAGGAGGAGAAGGAAATGGAGTTAACAATTCCTGTGAACCCATTCAGAACACACGGCGGCGTGAAAGCGCCTCACCGTAAACACACAGCGCAATCGCCTTCGGTAGTGATGCCACCCCCGCAGCAGGTCGTCATCCCGATGTCTATGCACATCGGCGCTCCCTGCACCCCACTGGTCAAAGTGGGCGCAGAGGTGCTGGTCGGCCAGAAGATCGGTGAAGGAAAAGGGTTTGTTTCCGCCCCGATCCACGCCAGCGTTTCCGGCAAGGTCAAGGCGGTAGGCAAGGTGACTTTGGGCACCGGCCAGAGCGTCGACGCCATCACCATCGAGTCCGACGGTCAGATGACCATTTCCCCGGACGTTCATCCCCCGGAGATCCACTCCAAAGAGGATTTCCTCAACGCTGTCAAAGAGTCCGGCCTGGTCGGTCTCGGCGGCGCCGGTTTCCCGACCCACGTCAAGCACGCTTCCAAGGACGCCCTGGACACGTTGATCATCAACGGCGCCGAATGTGAGCCGTATCTGACCTCGGATAACCGGGAGGCCCTGGAAGAGGGAGAACATATCCTCGACGGCATCTTCGCTGTCATGCACTGGCTGGGGATCCAGCGCACCATCATCGGCATTGAGGGCAACAAGCCACAGGCCATCCAACACCTGAAAGACCTCATTGCCAAGGACAGCCGCAGCAACGGCAAAGTCGGCGTTCTCACCCTGAAGGCCCGCTACCCTCAGGGCGCGGAAAAAGTCCTCATCAAGGCTGCCACCGACCGGGTCGTACCCATGGGCAAGTTGCCCTCCAGCGTGGGCTGCGTCGTCATGAACATCACCTCTGTAGGCTTTTTGGGCAGATATTTGGAGAGCGGTATGCCGCTGATCTCCAAGCGGATCACCGTTGACGGTTCCGCCATCACCAATCCACAGAACGTCATCGCGCCTATCGGCAGCAAGATCTCAGACCTGGTCGCTTTCTGCGGCGGCTACAAGGGTGAGCCGAAAAAGATCCTCTACGGCGGCCCGATGATGGGCAACGCGTCCTTTACCGACGATTCGCCCATCCTGAAGCAGACCAACGGCATCCTGGCCCTCAACGAAAAAGAGTCCCGCCTGCCGCGCTCTACCGCTTGCATCCACTGCGGTGCCTGCCTCACGGTCTGCCCCATGAACCTGATGCCATCCATGTTTGAAAAATACACGGAATTCAAAAAAGTTGACGAGCTGCGGGACATCGCCGTGCTGAACTGCATTGAGTGCGGCTGCTGCTCCTACACCTGTCCGGCTAAGCGACCTCTGGTACAGGCCATTCGCATCGGCAAGTCCATGGTCCGCAAGGCTGACGCCGAGGCCAAAGCCAAAGCTGAAGCCAAAAAAGAGAACTGACCGTTCCAATTCCGTAAGAGAGGTACCAATCGTCATGAAAGATAAACTGATTGTATCGTCCTCGCCTCATTTGAGAGCGGGACGCACCACCACCGGCATCATGCTGGATGTCATCATCGCATTGATGCCAGCCCTCGTCGCGTCGATCATCTACTTTGGCTATCGGGCCGCGATCCTCATCGCTGTCTGCGTGGCTACCTGCGTTGTGGCCGAGTTCGTCAGCCGAAAGATCATGAAACGCGAAAACACCTTATTCGATCTGAGTGCCGTCGTCACCGGCATCCTGCTGGCCTTTAACCTGCCGGCCGGCCTCAATCCCATCATTGCCGCCATCGGCTCTGTTGTGGCCATCATCGTGGTCAAGCAGATGTTCGGCGGACTGGGCCAGAACTTCGTCAACCCGGCGCTGACCGCCAGAATCGTTCTTCTGGTCTCCTTCCCAACACCGATGACTACCTGGGCTTCCCCCTTCTATTATTGGGGCGGCACCGACGCCATGACTACTGCAACGGTCCTTGGCGGCGGCGAAGTCAGCCTGCTGGATATGTTCCTGGGCAACCAGGGCGGTTCTCTCGGTGAGACCTGCGCACTGGCACTGATCATCGGCGGTATCTATCTGGTGATCCGCAAGGTCATCTCCCCGCTGATCCCCCTGTGCTACATGGGCACTGTTGCCCTCTTTACGCTGATCTACTCCGCCTGCACCGGCGGCAACATCGGCGTCGACATCCTTACCCAGCTTCTCTCCGGCGGTCTGATGCTGGGCGCCATCTTCATGGCTACCGACTACGCAACCACCCCGATCAACTGGCGGGGCAAGATCGTCTTTGCCATCGGCTGCGGTATCCTGACCATGGTCATCCGTCTCTTTGGTTCTCTGCCAGAAGGCGTTTCCTTCGCCATCATCCTGATGAACATCCTCACCCCATTGATTGAGAAGGCAACGTCTCCAAGACCGTTTGGAAAGGAGCGGAAAGCATCATGAAGTTTAGCGCAAAATCCATCATCATCCCCACCATCTCCCTGTTTATCATCGCACTGGTCGTTGCCGCTGCACTGGCCGGCACCAACATGGTGACTGCGGAAAAGATCAAAGAGGTGGAACTGGCCAACGAGCAGGCTTCCTGCTACGCTGTGCTCAACCTGGATGAGAACGACAGCAACAACCAATTCGGCGACAAACAGACCATTTCGGTCAACGGCAGTGACTACAACTATTATGTTGCCCAGACTTCCGGCAAAGATGTAGGCTATGCGTTCATCACCACCGGTTCCGGCTACGGCGGCAAGATCAAAATCGTTACCGGCGTTGATCTGGAAGGTACAGTCACCGGCATCTATACCCTGGACATCAGCAATGAGACGCCTGGTCTTGGCCAGAACGCCTCCCAGGATAAATTTAAAGGCCAGTTTACCGGTATCAAGGCGTCCGACGGCGAGGTCAAGGTCAGCAAGGATGGCGGCACCATCGAGGCAATGTCCGGCGCCACCATCACCTCCCGCGCCGTTTCCAGTGCGGTAGATACTGCGCTGAAAGCCTATAATCAGATAAAGGGGGCGGCTTAACATGGCTAAAGATCCAAATCAAAAAAGTCTTGGCACCATCTTTACCAGAGGCATCATCGCGGAGAACCCGGTTCTGCGCCTGATCCTCGGTACCTGCCCAACACTGGCAGTTTCTACCGGCGCGTTCAATGCGCTGGGCATGGGCGCCGCGGCTACCGTCGTGCTCATCTGTTCCAACATCGTTATTTCCGCACTGCGGAATGTCATCCCGGATAAAGTCCGTATCCCGGCTTACATCACCATCATCGCCGGCTTCGTCACCATTATCCAGATGCTGGTCAAGGGCTTCCTGCCCTCTCTGGACAGCGCTCTCGGCGTCTATCTGCCGCTGATCGTTGTTAACTGTATCATCCTCGGCCGTGCCGAAATGTTCGCCAGCAAGAACAGAGTCCTGGCCTCCGCTGTGGACGGTCTGGGCATGGGCGTCGGCTTTACCGCTGCCCTGCTGGCTATGGGTATCATCCGTGAGATCCTCGGCGCCGGTTCCATCTTCGGTCTAGAACTGTACACCCGCTGGGGTATCCCGTCCATGATCATCTTCATCCTCCCTGCCGGCGGCTTCTTTGTCTACGGTATGCTGATCGCACTGGTCAACCAGATCACCCGGAAGAAGAATCCAAAAGCAACCATCATCGAAGAATTCAGCTGCGCTAAGTGCCCAATGCACGATAGCTGCACCAAAGTTGAGCAGAAGGAGTGTGAGAAATAATGAGCGCTGGACTGGTAATTAAAGGACTCGTCGCAATTTTTCTCACGGCGATCTTAAACGACAACTATATCCTCAGTAAATTCCTCGGCATCTGCCCCTTCCTGGGCGTTTCCAAAAAATTGAACACGGCCGTCGGTATGTCCGCCGCAGTTATCTTTGTTATGCTGCTGGCCACCGCCGTTACCTGGCCTATCTTTATGTACATCTTACTGCCCCTGGGACTTGAGTATCTGGAAACCGTTGTGTTCATCCTCATCATCGCGTTCCTGGTACAGCTGGTGGAAATCGTCATGAAAAAGTATATGCCGCCGCTGTATAACTCCCTGGGCGTTTATCTGCCCCTGATCACCACCAACTGCGCCGTTCTCGGTGTTGCGATGAACGTCATCACCTCCACCTTGGACGATCCCGCCAGCTTCGGTTATCTGGAATCTCTGGTCAACGCTTTCGGCGCCGGTATCGGCTTCCTCGTTGCCATGGTTCTGTTTGCCGGTATCCGCGGCAAGCTGGAAACCTGCGATATTCCAAAAACCCTTAAGGGTCTGCCGATCACCCTGGTGGCAGCTTCCCTCCTTGCCGTTTCCTTCATCGCCTTCTCCGGCGTTGTCAACGGCATGCTGGGCATTAGTTAAGGAGGTTTTACCATGAATGCTTTTATCTTTGCAATTATCATCGTTGCGGCAATTGGTATCATTGCCGGCCTGATTCTTGCGATTGCCTCCATCGTCATGCACGTGCCCGTCGATGAAAAAGCTGCGGAGATCGAGGAGATCCTCCCCAGCGCCAACTGCGGCGCCTGCGGCTTCTCCGGCTGCGCCGGTTATGCTGCCGCTCTCGCTAAGGGCGAAGCTGAGCCAAATCTCTGCTCCCCTGGCGGCGCGGAGGTCATGGAGAAGATCGTTGCCATTACCGGTGGTTCTGCTGCCGCTATGGAGAAAAAGACTGCCATGGTCATGTGCATGGGTACACTGGATCACACTTCTCCCCGCGTAAACTATGAAGGCATCCAGACCTGTGCGGCGGCTGCGCAGACAAGCGGCGGTAACACCTCCTGCTCCTACGGCTGTCTGGGCTTTGGCGACTGCGCCAGCGTTTGCGACCACGACGCCATTGAAATCTGCAACGGCGTTGCCCGTGTGCGCCCCACCTTCTGTGTGGCTTGCACCATGTGCGTCAAAGAGTGCCCGAGAGCCCTCATCAAGATGATCCCCGTCAAGGAACAGGCCGTTGTGCGCTGCAGCAACTGCGACAAGGGCGCCACTGCCAACAAGGTTTGTAAGGTCAGTTGCATCGGCTGTATGAAGTGCGTGAAAGCCTGTGAATTCGACGCCATTAAAGTGACCAACTTTAACGCCACCGTTGATCCTGCCAAATGCACTAACTGCGGTAAATGTATTGAGGTATGCCCGAAGCACTGCATCACCCCATTTGATTGATCCGCAAACATGGAGAAAGCCCCCGGCATTGCCGAGGGCTTTTTTGTGCGCTTTGGAAAGACAACGCAGTTAATTTTGGTAGCAGATGTGCTCCCCCTTGCGCAGTGGATACTGCACCAGGGCACTGCCATCCAGATCTACCTGATGAAGATCTACCGCTGTGATCTGGTGATTATCGTATGTCGTATAATAATAGATGCCTTTATCCACATTGCAGCAGGCGGTGTAGATGGTGATCTCGTATTTGCCGTCAGCTACTTCACAGCAGCCCCGCTGCTGATCGACAGAGCCCAGGATATGGAAGAACTGGCTGACGCTCTCTGCTTCACTGTCGCCGGACATAGCATTCATTTTGGTAAACGCCACCCGGACAAATCGGGACCCGGAGGATAGGTCTCCCGGCAGCCCCAGCGCACCCATACCTCGGCTGTACGTCTTGAGGGACAACTTATCGGAAAAATGATTTTCCGGTGATTTAGTGGAAAGGTGCATATAATTATTGAGCTGGAACATTTGCTCCGGGAAAGGCGGATTATTGGTCAGCACGCCGACAGGGTTATCATAGATCTTCAGGCCATCGGCTACAGATTCTACGGTGATGGTCTCCTCCCGGTCGGAGATGATCCAGTGAAGCTGCGCCACCGGTAGTTCTGCGCTGAAGGGTGTATTGACGATCACACAGTCCTCCAGCAGCTTTTTTGCCTCCCCTACGGTAGCACATTGGCTCAGCAGCCAGGGGATCAGCTCAAATTGCGCTACATTCGTTTTGCCTGGCTGGACTTCTGGATAAACGGCGTTGCCCACAAAATTCAGGCCGGCAACGCCCAATCCCTTCTCGTTGACGCCGTCGTAATAGAGAGGAAATCCACCGGCTACATAAGCCATGCCGATCATGGCATAATGGCTTTTCACCTCTCCCAGATGGCGGAACGTAAAGGGAAAGTTTCGTGGAGTGATCGTCACTTCATCCTCATAGGAATACTCATAGTCCAGTGTTCTGCCAAAATAAAAATCCTTTGTTTTGTACGTTGCTGCTGTACACATTTGTGTATGCCTCCTTCTTAAAAATGGATAGCAAGGCCCATGGCCCATCAGAATGCCTCCGGCTAATCAATTGTCCTTTTTAACAATAGCAAGATGCGTCTCCTTTGTCAATTCCCTTCGAAAAATCCCCAAAAATTCCTCGCCCTTTAAGAATCAAAACAGGATCTTACAGGAAGCTCCCTTTTCTTACAGAAGTTTTCGCTTGTCTATTGACAAGGAGTAGGTGGATACGGTAAGATTATAGTGGAGTTATTTTATCCGTTTTAAAAAAATTATGCGCCTGCCACCGCTTTCCACACCGGCTGCGGCAGGAATTTTCTTCTTTCTACGCGGATGATTTCGCGAATAGTTTTTCGGTGTGGAGAAATGGTGAAATGAGAATGAGAATTGGTTTAGACATTGGTTCTACTACAATTAAATGTGTGGTGCTCAACGATCAGGACGAGATCCTCTTTGAAACCTACGACCGGCACTACTCCCAAATTATTCAGAAAATGGCAGAGCTGCTGGAACGAGTCCGCACAGAGGTCATCCACTGCGACACCGCTAAGATCTCCGTTTCCGGCTCGGCCGGTATGGGCATCGCCCAGGACTGCGGTCTGCCCTTTGTCCAGGAGGTCTACGCTACCCGTATTGCCACCACTCGGCTGATCCCTGACGCAGATGTGATCATCGAGCTGGGCGGCGAGGACGCCAAGATCCTGTTCCTCACCGGCGGTCTGGAGGTTCGCATGAACGGTTCCTGTGCCGGCGGTACCGGCGCTTTCATCGACCAGATGGCGACGCTCCTCCATATCACACCGGCGGAGATGAACGAGATCGCCGCCGACCATGAGAAAATTTATACTATCGCTTCCCGTTGCGGCGTATTCGCTAAGTCGGACATCCAGCCCCTGCTGAACCAGGGCGCGCGGAAAAGCGATATTTCCGCCAGCATTTTTGCCGCCGTGGCAAACCAGACTATCGCCGGTCTGGCCCAGGGCCGAGAGATCAAGGGCAAGGTCGTCTATCTGGGCGGCCCGCTGACCTTCCTCTCCGGACTGCGGGAGAGCTTTGATGAAGCGCTCAATGTCCACGGCATCTTCCCTGCCAACTCCCTCCACTACGTCGCCATCGGCGCGGCTATGTGCAGTGAGGAGGACATCAACCTGGTGGAAGCCATCGACAAGGTGAAAAATTATAGCCACAAGGGGCAATTCCTCTCTATCCCGCCGCTGTTCAACAACAAGGAGGAGTACAAGGAATTTGTCTCCCGCCACCAGAACGCTAAGGTCAAGCGGGGCAACATCGAAACCTACACCGGCGATGTATTTTTGGGCATCGATGCCGGTTCCACAACGGTCAAGGCCGTCGTCATCGGCTGTGCGGGCGAAGTACTGCACTCCATCTACCGCAGCAACAGCGGTAATCCTGTTCCGGCTATCAAGGAATATCTGATTGACCTGTACAAAAATTATCCCAACATCCACATCGTTTCCAGCGCTGTCACCGGCTATGGCGAGGAGCTGCTGAAAAATGCGTTTAATCTCGATTATGGCATCGTGGAGACCATTGCCCACTACACGGCCGCCCACACCTTCCTGCCCGACGTCGACTTTATTATTGACATCGGCGGCCAGGATATGAAATGTTTCAAGATCCGCAACGGCGCAATCGACAACATCTTCTTAAATGAAGCCTGTTCCTCCGGCTGCGGATCGTTCCTGCAAACCTTCGCCAACACATTGGGTTACGACATCGCTGACTTTGCCAAACTGGGCTTATTCGCCAAGCATCCAGTCGATCTGGGTTCCCGCTGCACGGTGTTTATGAATTCCTCCGTCAAGCAGGCCCAGAAGGATGGCGCTACCACAGAAGATATTTCCGCCGGATTGTCTGTCAGTGTGGTGAAAAACGCCATCTATAAAGTGATCCGGGCCGCCAGCGCCGAGTCCCTCGGCAAAAATATCGTCGTGCAGGGCGGCACCTTCCTCAATGACGCTGTGCTGCGGGTCTTTGAGCAGGAGATGAAGGTCAACGTGGTCCGTCCAGATATTTCCGGCCTCATGGGTGCTTATGGCGCCGCTGTCTACGCCAAAGACAAGGCCGCTAAGACCGGCCAGACCGAATCCACCCTCATCAAGCTGCCGGAGCTGGAGGAGTTTGTCCATGAGGTAAAAGTGACCAACTGCGGCCTGTGCAGCAATCACTGCCGCCTCACCATCAACTCCTTCGGCAACCACCGGAAATTCATCGGCGGCAACCGCTGCGAAAAACCCATTACCCGGGGCCAGAAAAAATCTATCCCCAATATGTACGAGTTTAAGCTCCAAACGCTCCTCTCCTACAAGCCAGTCCCCGGCAAGCGAGGCACCATCGGCATCCCCATGGGCCTGAATATGTATGAGATGCTGCCCTTCTGGCACACCTTCTTTACCCGGCTGGGCTTTGAGGTCGTCACCTCTCCCCTCTCTACCCGGGATATGTACATCAAAGGACAGCACACCATCCCGTCGGATACGGTCTGCTTCCCCGCAAAGCTCCTGCACGGCCATGTCTGCACCCTCATCGACCAAGGCATCAAGCATATCTTCTATCCTTGCCTGTCCTATAACTTTGACGAGGGCCTCAGCGACAATCACTACAACTGCCCTGTCGTTGCCTATTATCCCGAGGTCATCGCCGGCAACGTACCTGAATTGCAGGAGAATAACGTCGTCTTTATGCACGATTATGTCGGTGTACACCGGAAAAAAGACTTCCCGAAAAAGATGCACAAGATCTTAAAGCAGTATTTCTCCGGCATCTCCCAGACGGAAGTGAACCACGCTGCCGCTGCTGCCTATGCTGAACACGACAGCTATCTTGCCAAGATCCACGCAAAGGGCGATGAAGTATTGGCCCTGGCCGCCCAGGAAAACCTGCCGGTCATCGTGCTCAGCGGCAGACCGTACCATCTGGACCCGGAGATCAACCACGGTATCGACAAGCTGATCACCGGCCTGGGCGCCGCTGTCGTCACAGAGGACGCTGTCAGCTATAAAGTAAAGAAGATCACCACGACCGTCCTCAATCAGTGGACCTATCACGCCCGGCTGTATGCTGCGGCCAAGTACATCGGCGATAAGCCCAACATGAACCTGGTCCAGTTGGTCTCCTTCGGCTGCGGCGTAGACGCCATCACCACCGACGAGGTCCGCAAGATCCTCGAATCGGAAAACAAGATCTATACCCAGATCAAAATTGACGAGATCACAAACCTGGGCGCTGTCCGCATCAGACTCCGCAGTCTGTTTGCCGCCCTCGACCAATAAATGAGGTGACGAATTTGGCAGAAATTATTCGAGACGAAACCGGCCGTGTATTATTCACGGAGGAAATGAAAAAAGAATACACCATCCTGTGCCCCAATATGCTGGAGATCCACTTCCGGATCCTGGTGAATATCTTCAACGCCTTTGGCTACCATGCCGAGCTGCTGACGACGACCAACTCCAACATTGCCCAGGAAGGCCTGAAATACGTTCACAACGACACCTGCTACCCTGCCCTGCTGGTCATTGGCCAGTTCATCGACGCCCTCAACAGCGGCAAGTATGACGTGGATAAGGTAGCGCTCCTCATCACCCAATCCGGCGGCGGATGCCGTGCTTCCAACTACATCCACCTGCTCCGCAAGGCCCTGATCAATGCCGGCTATCCCAACGTACCGGTCGTTTCCCTTAACCTATCCGGCCTGGAGAAAAACCCCGGCTTTAAATTCACCCTGCCCCTGATGCGCCGCTTTTTGGCCGGTCTGGTATACGGCGACTTGCTGATGCTGCTGGACAATCAGGTGAAACCTTACGAAGTCCACAAGGGCGACAGTGCCGCACTGGTGGAAAAATGGGTCAAGGGGCTCAGCGTCATGCTGCGGGATGGCCGCGGCATCAAGCAGGATGACATGGTCAAGGTACTGGATCGGATCGTTAAGGAATTCAGCGAGATCGAAATCCAAAAGGTGCCAAAGGTCAAAGTAGGCATCGTCGGTGAGATCTATGTGAAATACGCGCCATTTGCCAACAATGAACTGGAAAAGTTTCTCTACGAGCAAGATTGCGAAGTCAACCTGCCGGGCCTGATGAACTTTCTGCTGTTTAAGGTAGACAACCGCATCGAGGACATCAAGCTCTACGGCGGCAACCTGGCTAAGAAAACGGTCATCAAGGCGCTGTTTGACTACATGGCAAAGCTCCAGAACATGATGATCGACGCGGTGAAAAAACAGCCGAAATTCCAGGCGCCGGCCAACTATGACCATGTGAAAAAGCTGGTCGATGGCGTCATCGGCTACGGCAACAAGATGGGCGAAGGCTGGCTGCTGACCGCAGAGATGCTGGAGCTCATTGAGTGCGGCTTTGAGAACATCGTTTGCGCACAACCCTTTGGCTGTCTGCCCAACCACATCTGCGGCAAGGGCATGATCCACAAGATCAAAAAGATCGACGACCGGGCCAACATCGTGCCCATCGACTACGACCCTAGCGCTACCCGTGTCAACCAGGAAAACCGCATCAAACTGATGCTGGCGGTGGCCAGGGAAAAGCTGAACACCCAGCAGGAACAAAAAGACGCATAACTTTTTTCGTAAAGCTTCATCAAAAGCAATTTGCAGCAGAAATCTGATGGTTTCTGTTGCTTTTTTCTTTCGATTTTGTTACAATCAAGTCGTTATTTTTCGAAAGAAAGGTTGATTTGATGAAAAAGTTTTTCGCAGATTTCAAAGCCTTTGTCTCCAAGGGCAACGTCATCGACATGGCTGTCGGCGTCGTCATCGGCGCCGCCTTTGGCAAGATCGTCTCCTCCCTGGTGGACAACATCATCATGCCAGCGCTCTCTCTGCTCACCGGCTCCATCAATCTCTCTGAGCTGGCCTTTACGATCCCTTCTGCTACCGGAGATCCTATTTCCCTGCAATACGGCCTATTTTTGCAAAACATCATCGATTTCTTTATCATCGCCTTTACGATCTTCCTCTGCATCAAACTCATCGGCAAGTTCCGCCGGAAAAAGGAGGAAGCTCCTGCTGCCCCGCCGGAACCAACAAAGGAAGAACTGCTGCTGACGGAGATCCGTGATCTGTTAAAAGAACAGGCACAGGTGGCGGCAAAAGAAAACGAGGAGACGCAAAAGGATACATAACAAAAGATCCCGGACTGGAATCGTTCCAATCCGGGATCTCATCGTTTAGAGATCTTTTTATGTACGCTTTTTGGGGGCTTGGGGACGCAGAACGCCACTGCGATAGGCTTCCAGCAGCAGTTCGAGATTGCGCACGTTATCGCTCAGCTTTTGGCCGACATCTGTGCCGGCAACCATGATACGCTCCGGCGCCGCCTGGAAGAAGTCGATGTCCGTATCCATATCCTTGTTCTCCTCCAGCACAGACTGGATGCCGCAGAACGGCTCATGAGACACGATGCGCATACCGTGGGAATTGAAGATCAGCGTGTAGCCGGCAATACCTGTCGTCTTTTGATATGCCTTGCAGAAGCCGCCGTCGATGACCATCATCTTACCGTTGGCCTTGACAGGGTTCTCACCCTTAGATGCCTTGACCGGCACATGGCCATTGATGATGTGACCAAACTCCGGATTCAGACCAAACTCCCGCAGGATCTTGTCACAAGTTTCCTCCTCGGTGTAGAAGGTGTAGTAATCATCCTTGGCCTCTGCCCAGATAGACTTATCCTCGATGAACTGCCGCTCAAAGGTAGTCATCTTCGCTCTGCCAAAGATCGGCGATTTTGGGCCGCTCCAGAGATAATACATGAAGTCCTGGCCATAGCGGCGCTCCTCAGGATCGTGGCTGAAGTAGGCATCACGGGCAATTTCCTCCGAAAGATCCATCAGCGCTTTGCCCTTGACCTTTTGCCCGTTGATCTCCAGCTCTGTGAAGGAACCGTCAGCATTCATCGGCACACAGGCATGGAACAGCAGATTATTATTGAAGCACTTATACAGGCTGCCCACAGAATACAGGAACTCCACATGGCGATGGAGCCGCTCGCTGTCTTTAAAGGACTCTACCAGACCGTCGAGGACATCCTGCTCCTCTGGCGTCAGGGTATACGGATCGTTGGGGTCTACGGTCGGGAAGTCAACGGTTTTCAGTGCATAGGTGTTGCCGTCGATCTCGATGCACTTGTTTTCATAGTCGATCTTCTCCAGCAGCAGCCGGTTTTCCATCTTGTACTCCGGATGGCGGTGGATGAGCTGAGCTTCCAGCTTATACATGATGACCGCCATAGCCCGGTGCATCGCGTCTCGAATATCCTTGCTGGTCGGCAGATACACTTCATTGGCAAAGACGTTCAGCTTGCGCAGGCTGATACCGTAGCCGCTCTCCAGCAAGTGGATGCACTTATGGTTGACGCACAACCGCACCACGGTAGCGATACACACTTCACTGCCGGCGGCAGCACCCATCCACAGGATGTCGTGATTGCCCCACTGGATGTCGCAGGAATGGTGATCCATCAGCATATCCATAATGGTATCGGGGCGAGGGCCTCTATCAAAAATATCGCCCACAATGTGCAGGTGGTCTACGGCCAGACGCTTGATCAGCGTGGACATGGCGATAATAAAATCATCGGCGTTGTGCAGAGAGATGATCGTCTTGATGATCTCGTTATGATACTGTTGCTGGTTGAAATCCTGGTCGGACTGGGTGTGGAGCAGCTCTTCAATGATGTAGCGGTAATCCGCAGGCATGGCTTTGCGGACCTTGGACCGGGTATACTTGGATGACACGATCTGCACGATAGTCAACAAACGATGGAGCGTGATGCGATACCAGTCGTTCATGTCCTCCCGCTTTTTCTTCTCCAGCTTCAGCTTCTGCTCCGGGTAGTAGATCAGCGTACAGAGGTCGGACCGCTGCTTTTTGGACAGCTCCTTATCAAAGGCCATGTCCACCTTCTCCCGGATAACGCCGGAGCAGTTATTCATGATGTGATAAAATGCCTCGGCTTCGCCGTGCAGATCGCTCATAAAATGCTCTGTGCCTTTTGGCAGGTTGAGAATGGCCTTCAGGTTGATGATCTCTGTGCAGACATCCTGTACTGTCGGATATTTTTCCGCCAGCAGGGAAAGATATTTTAGGTCTTTTTCGTCTATTTTCGTTTTCATCAATGGTACCTCCTGTGATGATTGCAAGTGCAAGTTCTCATTCTTTTATTATACTACATTGCACAGAAATTTTTAAGGGGCATTTTTATTTTTAGCATCTCATCTAATTTTTTATCCCATTTTTTTACACTCTCGTCGGGGAATTTTGCACAAAACAAAAATGATACTTGCAGTTTCTTCCAGGACATACTATAATGGAAAGGTACGCATGGACTATTATCATCTGGAGGATTTAACACTATGAGCACTAATCCAATCGTTACGTTTGAAACCAATCAGGGCACTATCAAAGCCGAACTGTACCCCGATGTAGCGCCCAACACGGTTCGCAATTTTATCTATCTGGTCAAAAAAGGCTTCTATGACGGCCTTACCTTCCATCGCGTCATCCCCGGCTTCATGATCCAGGGCGGCGATCCCGAGGGTACTGGCTGCGGCGGCCCGGGCCACTCCATCTACGGTGAATTCTACACCAACGGTTTTGCCAACGACCTGCTCCATACAGAAGGCGTTCTGTCCATGGCACGCTCCAGTATGCCAAACAGTGCCGGCTCCCAGTTCTTCATCATGGTCGCCGACGCTCCCCATCTCAACGGCAGCTACGCTTCCTTCGGCAAGGTCATTGAGGGCATGGATGTCGCCCAGAAGATCGCCCATGTCAAGCGCAGCCGCAACGATAAGCCGCTGGAGCCACAGGTCATGACAAAGGTAACTGTCGATACCTTCGGTGAGGAGTACGATCCGCCGGAAGAGCTAAAAGGCCGCGTATAAACAAAACAAACTGTACAGAACAGGGTGCGGGGAAACTGCATCCTGTTTTTTGAAGGAGGGATCTTATGACTGTGACAAAAAGCCAGGTTTGCGTGCGCTATGCCGAGACAGATCAGATGGGCGTCGTCCATCATGCTGTCTATCCCGTATGGTTTGAACTGGCCCGCACCGATTTTATCAAGACCATTGGCATGACCTATTCCAAGATGGAAGAAATGGGCATCCTAATGCCGGTGGCAGAGCTGACCTGCCGTTATCGCATCCCTGCCCGCTATGAGGACGAACTGACGGTAGAAACGTACATTCAGCGCATCACGCCGGCCCGTATCGTTTTTGGTTATCGCATCTATAAAACGGACGATCCGGAACAGACCGTCATGGTAGAGGGTACTTCTACCCATGCCTGGGCAGACGCGAACCTACATCCCATGAATATGAAAAAAGCCTATCCGTCTTTATACGGACAGATCGCAGAACTGGCCCAATAACGATGTAGAGAAAGCCTCCCGATGGGAGGCTTTTTGCATAGGAAAGAAATCTTATCCGTCTCTATACGGGCAGCGGTAAATGTGGCCTAAACGAATAAAATCCTTCCTTGGAAACTTTTTGCTGAGAAAGGTGATCCCCATCCCGTGTGCGCAGCGGGAAATGTGGCCTAAATGAACAGAAGCCTTCTTTGGGGACTTTTGCTGAAAAAGATGACCCCCATCCCGTGTGCGCAGCGGGGAATGTGGACTAAACGAATAAAATCCTCTCTTGGAAACTTTTGCTGAGAAAGGTGGCCCCCATCCCGTGTGCGCAGCGGGAAATGTGGCCTAAACAAACAGAAGCCTTCCTTGGAAACTTTTGCTGAAAAAGATGATCCCCATCCCGTGTGCGCAGCAGGGAATGTAGCCTAGGAGAACAAAAGTGATGAAAGAAACTTTGCATGACATAAAATATCCCCCAGCCACGGCTAGGGGATGCTTTGATCAATCTTCGTTTGGTTCGTATTTTTGCTCGCAGTAAGCGCAGCGGTAAACATGATGCTCTGCATCGCACAGCTTAAAGATCTGGTCGATGTTCCGCTCCACAGAAGTGATGCACCGGGGATTCTTGCAGGACACCACGTTCTTCACCATCTTTGGCAGCTTCAGCTTCTTCTTCTCGATGATCGTGCCATGGTCGATAATATTGATGGTAATGTTGCAGTCAATAAAACCCAGCACATCCAGATCCACGTCGATCATGCCCTCGATCTTGATGATGTCCTTCTTGCCCATGGCGTCGCTCTTGGCATTTTTGATGATGGCCACGCTGCAATCCAGCTTGTCCAGCTCCAGATATTTGTAGATCTCCATACAGCTTCCCGCCCGG
This sequence comes from Oscillospiraceae bacterium, assembly GCA_029098185.1. Classification (GTDB taxonomy): domain Bacteria; phylum Bacillota; class Clostridia; order Oscillospirales; family Acutalibacteraceae; genus UMGS1071. The sequence continues at coordinate 61,206 of JAQXNV010000048.1, read as the reverse complement.
ATATGGTCAATGACGATGCCTTTTTCCAAACTATCTACATTTAACATTTAATCTACCTCCAACTCCAGCAGCTTGATGATCAGCGCCATGCGAATATAGACGCCGTATTGGACTTGATTGAAATATTGGGCACGGGGATCGCTGTCCACCTCGCCAGCGATTTCGTTGACTCTCGGCAGAGGATGCAGAACGATCATATCCTCCCTGGCTAATTCCATCTTGGCAGCGTTGAGAATGTAGCTGTCCTTCAGGCGGATATAATCCTCTTCGTTGAAGAAACGTTCCCGCTGCACTCTCGTCATGTACAGCACATCCAACTCGCCGATGACGTCCTCCAGTCGGGTCACCATCTTAAAGGGGATGCCGTTGGCTTTCAGTACGCCCTCGGAAATGTAATCCGGCACCTGCAGCTCCTCCGGCGCCACCAGGACAAACCGGATGCCCTTGTAGCGGGCCAGAGATTTGATGAGGGAATGGGTTGTGCGGCCAAATTTCAGGTCGCCGCAGAGACCGACGGTCATATCGCCCAACCGCCCTTTCAACGACCGGATCGTCATCAGGTCCGTCAACGTCTGGGTCGGGTGCTGATGGCCGCCGTCGCCGGCATTGATGACCGGGATCCGGGAGAACATGGACGCTACCAGCGGCGCGCCTTCTTTGGGATGACGCATGGCGGCGATGTCTGCAAAAGCCGAAACGGTCCGGATGGTATCGGCGACGCTTTCTCCCTTTGCCGCCGAGCTGTTCTGACCAGAAGAAAAGCCAAGCACACTGCCTCCAAGATTGAGCATCGCAGCTTCGAAGCTCAATCTGGTACGGGTACTCGGCTCATAAAATAAGGTGGCCAGCTTTTTGCCGTCACAAACGTGACTATATTTTTTCGGGTTTTCCACGATTTTATCCGCCAAATCTAAAAAGGAATCAATCTCCTCCACGGTAAAATCCAAAGGATCAATTAAATGTCTCATCAAGTCTACCTCCGTATCGTGTGCGTTCCCAAAATCATTTTTCTGACGTTCAATAATTCTTCGGCGCTAGCACAAATCATCCCAAAGCGGACATCCCGCTGCTGTTGCCGAAACCTTATGTATTATACTACTGCGCCGGGGACTTTTCAAGTTCTTCCGTGGATTTTTTCCGAAAAGTGACAAGATTCCTGTTTTCAATCGACAAATCCTTAAAAATTTGTTATAATGAAAAAATATCGAAAACACAAAGGGGAAGATCCTATGCGCATACGCAAAAAAGCCTGGGCACGGCCAGAACTGGAACAGTGTCCCTATTTTGTCAAGAACCCCACGGAGCAAAAAGGACACTGGAAGGACTGGTTTCCCAAAGAGCAGCCGCTGCACCTGGAGCTGGGCTGCGGCAAAGCTACCTTCACGGCAGAGCTGGCCGCCCGGAACCCAGAAATCAACTATATCGCCATCGACATCAGCTACGATATTCTGGGCGTCGCCCATCGCAACATCGAGCACCGCTACGCCCAGGATGATCGCCCAGTGACCAATATCGCCCTGCTATCCTATGACATTGAGAAGATCACTGACCTGCTGGGAAAAGATGACTGCATCGAAAAGCTGTACATCAACTTTTGTAATCCCTGGCCCAAGGCCCGCCATCACCGCAAACGGCTCACTTATCCCCGACAACTGGAATTATATAAGACCTTTATGCAAAGCGGCGCAGAGCTGCATTTTAAAACCGATGATGAAAGCCTCTATCTAGCCACGCTGCGCTACTGTAAGGAAAGCGGTCTGGACATTCTCTGGCACACCACAGACCTGCACAGTTGCGGCGAGGATTGTCCCCAATGCCGGATCACCTCCGAACACGAGGACCGCTTTACCGCCCAGGGCATTCGGATCAAGGCCATTGTGGCACGGTTCCCCTGATGGAACAGGGCTATTGTCAAGGACTATCTGTTTGTGCTATACTAAGGATATTGCAGTTTACACCAGTTCAATGAAAAAATTTCGGGGGTGCTCCCATGAAAACAATCCGCAGTGATAAATACCGGCGCAGACGCCGCCGCTCAGACCGGACAAAGCGATTGATGGTACTGGCCATCATCGGCGGTGCGGTACTTCTGGCTGCCGCGGCTGTTGCTATCGTGCTGCTGCTTTTGCTGCCAAACCGTTCCGCCCAGGTGGATCCCAACACAGAACCGCCATCTGTCACCAGTGAAGCGTCGCTAAGCAGTACCGATGAACAAACAGCCCAAATGGCCAAGATCAATCCCAATGCTGCCACGGCAAAGACCACTGGAAAGCTATCGTATCAATCCCTGTACCCGGAGCTGTATGTGCCCATCGTTGAAAAGATCCCGGCAAAGGAAGGGGCCAAGGTGGTCTATCTCACCTTTGACGACGGTCCCTCTCAGCTAACAGAAGATCTTTTGCAAGAGCTGAAACAGGAAAACGTGAAGGCCACCTTCTTTTTGACCTGTCAGGGCGATGTGACCAGCGAAACCAAGCGGCTCATCAAAGCAATCGCCGACGAAGGCCACGCTATCGGCATCCACACCTTCAGCCACAACTACCAAAAGATCTACGCTTCTGTAGAATCGTTCCTGGAGGACTTCAGCAAGATGAACGATGTCATCTACGAAGCTACCGGCGAAAAGGCGACCATCTTCCGTTTTGCCGGCGGCAGTTACAACAGCTACAACCAAAAGACCTACAAGGACATCATCGCCGAAATGGAACGGCGTGGCTACACCTACTTTGACTGGAACGTAGACAGCGGCGACAGCGCTTCTGACGCTACGGGAAAAAGCATCTACACGACAACCGTTGACGGCATCACATCCAACAACAAATCCATCGTTTTGATGCACAACTCCGGCACCAAAAAAGACACCGTGAAACAGGTAGGCGCTATCATCCGCGCGGCAAAGAAAAAAGGCTACAGCTTCGATCTGCTGGATCCTACGGTCAAGCCCTTCTCCTTTGCGTTCCCGGAAAACTGACCAAACAAAAACATCCACCCTTTTGAAGTGACCCAAAAAGTTAGACAAGTAGGATACACTTGTACTAAAGCATGGGTACAGTTCAATTTGGTGGATGTTTTTTTGTGATCTTCCCGCTAGATCACATAATCATGGACACACTGGCGCGCATCGTCCAGAATATCCTGCAGGGTAATGTTGTCCAGATAATTGCAGATCACATCTTGCAAGCCTTTCCAGACCTTCAGCGTGGCACAGGTCTCACTGCGCTCACATTGGTTGGGCGTATGCTCCAGACAGGCCACCGGCGCAATACTGCCCTCGGTGATCCGGAGGATCTCCCCCACTGTGTACTGGGACGGCTCTCGAACCAGCATATAGCCGCCCTGATAGCCTCGGTTTGTTTTGAGAATACTCGCCTTGTTGAGCAACGGCACAATCTGTTCCAGATACTTTTTGGAAATCCCCTGCCGCTGCGCAATGTCCTTTAGCGCAACGTAACCGCTGTCCTTGTGCTCCGCCAGGTCCAGCATCATCCGCAGCGCATATCGTCCTTTGGTTGAAATTTTCAAGCTAACACCCCAGTTTTCCTGTGATTTGTTCGTCTGATCTGACCGTATTGTACCACAAACCAGTTCATTTTGCAAATATCCCTATTTTTTCAGCTCCACGATCGTCACGCCGCTCTCGCCTTCCCCAAATACGCCCAGCCGATACGATTTGACGGCACTGTGACGCTTGAGATGATCCTGCACGGCTTTTCGCAGGGCACCGGTACCTTTACCGTGGATGATGGTCACCTGATTGAGACCGTTGAGCTGGGCGCTGTCCAAAAAGCGGTCCACATCCAGCAGCGCGTCCAAAACCGTTTCGCCCCGGAGATCCAGCTCGCTCATGCTGCCACCTCTTGCGCTGCCCGTGGAAACACGCTTTGTGACGGTACGCTTTGGCACCTTCACTTGCTCCTCCTCCAAAAGCCGCAGGTTCGACAGGGGCACTCTCGTTTTCACAATGCCTGCCTGCACGGTGACAGGGTCGCCGCCGGCGGGGATCTCTGTGACGATACCCTTTTTATCAATGTCAAAGATCAGCACCGTGTCGCCGACCTTCAGCGGCCGAGGCAGCGTATAAACGCCTTTCTTTCGCTGGCGGACTGGGTCGGCTGTCTGCTCCAGGTTCCGAAGGCGGCTATTGATCTGCATTTTCTGCACACTAGAGAGATGCTTCTCCTTTTTCACCGCTTCCAGCTCGTCCATCAGAGAATCGATCTGCGCCCTTGTCCGGGACACCAGATTGGATGCCTGCCGCTGGGCCACCTCCAGCTCTTTGGCGGCATATTGGGCAGATCGCTCCTTTTCCGCCTGGGCTTCCTCCACCAGGGACTGGGCCTTTTGCCGCAGCGCCTGGGCTTCCTGACGCTCCCGCTCCAACGACTGGCGCTGTTCTTCCAAACTTTCCACCACCGTTTCAAAGCGGCTGTTTTCCGCTGATACCAGCTCTTTCGCCCGGTCGATAATGGACGGCTCGATGCCCAATTTTAACGAGATGGCAAAGGCATTGGACCGTCCCGGCACACCGATGAGCAATCGGTATGTTGGGCGCAAGGTGGCAACATCAAACTCACAGCAGCCATTTTCCACACCGTCTGTCTGCAAAGCAAACTCCTTTAACTCCGCATAGTGGGTCGTCACGCCGATCCGAGCGCCTTTTTGCCGCAGTTCTTCAATAATGGCGATGCCCAGCGCCGCGCCCTCGATAGGATCTGTGCCGGCGCCTACCTCATCCATGAGGACAAGGCTGTGTGCGTCGGCGTTTTTCAGGATGGAAATCTGATTGGTCATATGGGCAGAAAATGTGGACAGCGACTGCTCGATGCTCTGCTCATCACCGATGTCCACTAGGATCTGGTCAAAGACGGAAACCTCGCTTTCCTGTGCAACAGGCAGCATGAGCCCGCACATGGCCATGGCGCACAGCAAGCCGGTAGTCTTGAGGGCCACGGTCTTACCGCCGGTATTGGGACCGGTGATGATGAGGGTATCAAAGTCGATTCCCAGGGAAATATCCGTGGGCACTACCTTTTTGCTGTCGATGAGCGGATGGCGGGACTGTCGCAGCAGGATCCGGCCTTGATCGTTGAGTTTTGGCATAGTGGCCTTCATCTCATAAGCAAGGCTGGCCTTGGCAAAAATCAGATCCAATTCTACCGCCATGCGATAGCCGGTGCAAAGCTCACCAGCAAAGCTGCCAACTTCCGCCGACAAAGCCGTTAAGATCCGCTCGATCTCCTCTTTTTCCTCGGCCTGCAGCACGCGGATCTCATTGTTGGCCTCCACAACGCTCATGGGCTCCACAAAAACAGTAGCGCCGCTGGAGGAGGTATCGTGGACCAGGCCGGGGATCTCGCTGCGGTACTCCGCTTTGACCGGAACGACATACCGCCCGGAACGCATGGTGACGATCTGTTCCTGCAAATATTTCTGCTTTGTCAAAGAATGGATCAGGGCATCCAGATGCTCTCTGGCCTTGGCTTCTGCCCGCTGGATCCGCCGGCGGATAGATTGCAGCTCCGGCGAAGCCGTATCGGCGACCTCCTCCTCGGACAGGACCGTCAGGCCAATGCGGTTTTCCAGATATTGATTGGGCTGTAAATTGCCAAAGCGGGGATCCAGGCTCGTTTTCATGCCCTCGCTTTTGGACCGCCATTTGACTACGTTTTTCAGCACCTGCAATACAGAACGGATCCGCAGCAGCTCTGTTAGATTGAGGACGCCGCCAGCTTCTGCCCGCCGCACCGGATTGACGATATTGACCAGTCCGTGAAAGGATGGCGCACCAAACCGGGCCATGAGGATGTAAGCGTCGTCTGTTTCGGTGAGCAGGTGCTGTGCCCGCTCCAGATCGGTGGCCGGCTGCAGCGATTGTGCCAGGACACGGCTATCCTCACAGGAACCGTGCTGGGCCACCATGTGCAGGATCTTGTCCAGCTCTAAGGCGTGCAGATATTTTTGTTTCACTTCTGTTTGTTGATTCATACGTTCTCCCCCAATGATGCCATCTGATGATAAAACTCCAACGTTGGAATCCGCCTGCCAATGATATGCAGCAGATATGTCTCACTGATCTGTGAAAGCTGTTTGAGCCCTTCCGGCTGCAGCGAAAAGGAAAACAGCTTCTGAAATTCCGCATAGATCGTATGGCGCAGTGCCGTCAGCACGCCGGGCGCCACAGCCAGCGATCGTTCTCCTGCGTCTTTGATGCAGTCCTTGCAGTAGAGGACGCCTTTTCCCGGCAGAAAATACATGGGATCGCTTTCGTAAACGCCGCAGGTATCACAGCCGATGAGATTTGGCATAAACCCAGCTAACGCCAGCAGACGCATCTCCACTACCGGTTTGAGCAGCAGATGAGGCCGTGTGCCCGACGACAGGAACGACAGGCCATTTAAAATTAAACGCAGAAAATCTCCCGCTTCAGATTCCTGGGGTGCCAGCAGGGATGCCAGCTCACAAAAATACTGGGCGAGAGAAAGGCTCTCAATATCTCGGCGCAGACCAAAAAACACCTCGATGGCCTGTCCGTCATTGACTACATATTTGTCTTTTCCTTTGTAAAGTACGAACTGGGAATAGCAGAGTAGCTGCGTTGAGGATACTTTGCTGTTTTTCAGGTTCTTCGCCTGGGGCGCAAAAGCCCGCAAAATTCCCTCTTCCCGTGTCAGGAGCGTCACCAATCGGTCACTCTCCCCCACGATCTTCTCGCCGATCACCAGACCGTCGGTCATTATCTGCATCGGTGTCCTCCCCGGCAGGCGCTACCGCCCCTACCGCTTCCTGTTTTGCCTTGCAATATGCCAGATAAGAGGATACACTTCCCGTATGCGTAAACGCTTCCCACGCCGATCGTTCATCCATATTGATTCCCCCTGTCCTCTTTCTGCCATCTAAGCGATGGACCATTAAAGAGTATTCTCGAAATCAATCTCACTATGAACGGAAAATATATCTTTGTCCGACAGTTTTCTCCTTCTTTTGCACAAGTATTGTGCTAGTGTGCTCTTTTTATGTTTCAAAATCGGTCTTGTCATATCCCAGAGCGTGCAGGATATTCTGCCGATTGCGCCAATCCTCTTTCACCTTGACCCAGAGCTGCAAATTGATCTTGCAGTCAAAAAAGCGCTCCATGTCTCCTCTGGCCAACATTCCCACCTTCTTGAGCATACTGCCCTTTTTGCCGATGATGATGGCCTTATGGCTGTCCCGCTCGCAATAAATGGTGGCGTCAATATCGGTGATGCCGCTGCCGTCCTCCCGCTCCCGCATCCGCTCTACAGATACGGCAACTCCGTGAGGGATCTCTTTATCGAGCAGACGCAGCAGCTTCTCCCGCACGATCTCTCCGGCAAGCACCCGTTCCGGCTGGTCTGTCAAGGTATCCTCCGGGAAAAAGTGGCCGCCTTCCACACAGAGCTTTTTCAGCTCCTCCACCAGCGTCGTCACGCCGCTGCCAGAGAGCGCTGACACCGGCACGACAGCTTCAAAATCATACAGGGCGCTCATGGCTTCGATCTGCTCCATCAGCACGGATTTTTCTTTCACCGCGTCGATTTTATTGATGGCCAGCACTGCCGGCAGGTCTAAGGCGCGGAACTTTTCGATGAGCTCCCGGTCCGCCGGGGAGATCTTTTTGTCTGCTTCTACCACCAGCAGACAGGCGTCCACACCGGCTACAGATTCCGTCACCGACTTGACCATATAATTGCCCAGCTTATTTTTCGGCTTGTGCAACCCAGGCGTATCGATAAAAACGAGCTGGTCCGCCCCTTCTGTCAACACGCCCATGATGCGGGTCCGCGTTGTCTGGGGCTTATTGGACACGATGGCCACCTTCTGGCCCAGCATGGCGTTGAGCAGGGATGATTTGCCCACATTGGGCCGCCCTACAATGGCGATAAACGCCGTCCGATCTGATTGCTTCCATTCTGTCATGCGATTTCTCCTTCCCTGTGCCAAGGGGCGCAAGGCTTATTTTTTCTTTCGAATCTTTTCTGCAAGCTGTACGGGGCTTACCGCAATAAAAAACAGCGACAGTGCTGTGCCCAGCCCCAGCAACAGCAGATAGAGGGGTTGTCCCACAAAAAAAGCGTACATCCGGCAAAAGCCCTGGCCGTCCCAAAAAAAGACCGCCGCCACCGCCAAAGCCGCAATGGCGAAAATCAGCACAGCGCCGGCTGCGGTATCTTTTAAGATCTTGATGTTGGGGTCCCGTTTTGTCGTGATGGCATTGCCGGCCGCTTCCAGGGCAGTATTGATCAGCTCCAGCGCCATCACCAGGCCGATGAGCACAAACAGCACGCCGTACTGGGTGGCTGTCAGATCAAAAAACAACGAAAACACCAACACATACAGCGCGGCTACTATATGTATCCGCATATTCCGTTCATAATTGATACAGCGCCACAGCCCCTGAAACGCATAGCCAAAGGAACGTAACAGCTTCACCCCGGCGCCTCTTATTCCTCGTCCAGAACGTAGCTGCTGGAGCTGGGCAGTCCGAGCTGCGTCATGACCTGCTCTTCTTTTTCGCGCATCCGCACCCGGTCGATGCCGCCCTGCTCATGGTCGTAGCCCAGCAGATGGAGCACAGAATGGGCCGTGAGGAACCCGATCTCCCGCTCTAGACTGTGGTCGTACTTTTGGGCCTGCTCCACCGCTTTTTCCATGGAGATGGCCACGTCGCCTAAGATCACGGCATCTGTATCATGATTGATCTCGTATTCTCCGTTCTCTCCCATGGGGAACGAAAGCACATCCGTCGGCATATCCTTGCCGCGATACTTCCGATTGAGCTCCTGGATCTGCGCATTGTCCACGAACACAACGCTGATCTCCGCTGAATGAGGAAACTGCTCCAACTGTAAAACCGCATTGCAGCACCGCCGCACCAACATCCTCACGCCTGTTGGAATCTTGACGGCCTTCTGGTGATTACTGATGATTACACGAACCTTACCCATTGCGTATTATCTCCTCTCTGTACTGTGCCTCTCGTATGCCTTGATGATGTTCTGTACCAGACGATGCCGGACAACATCCTTTTCACTGAACCGAATCTGGGCGATGTCCTCCATATTCTTCAGGACGACCATCACATCCTTCAGTCCCGACCGCCGGCCATCCGGCAAGTCGATCTGGGTGATGTCGCCAGTGATGACCATCTTGGAGCCAAAGCCCAGCCGTGTCAAGAACATCTTCATTTGTTCCGGCGTCGTATTCTGGGCCTCGTCCAGAATGATGAAGCTGTCATCCAGCGTTCTGCCGCGCATATACGCCAGAGGCGCTACCTCAATATTGCCGCGCTCCACAGAGCGCTGGTAACTCTCGGCACCGAGCATATCGAACAGGGCGTCGTACAGGGGGCGGAGATACGGGTCTACCTTCTGCTGCAGATCCCCCGGCAGAAAGCCCAGCTTTTCGCCGGCTTCTACCGCTGGCCGCGTCAGAATGATCCGGTTGACCTGCTGCGCCCGGAAAGCCGTCACCGCCATGGCCACGGCAAGGTACGTTTTACCGGTTCCCGCCGGGCCCACCCCGATGGTGATCGTATTCTGACTGATGGCGCTGCAGTAGTTTTTCTGCCCCAGCGTCTTGGGCTTGACCGGCTTTCCCTTTGACGTGATACAGATGCAGTCCCCCGCCAGAGAAGCGATCTTATCCTCCGTTCCGTCGTTGACCATGGAGATGCAGTACCGCACATTTTGCTCATTGAGCGATTCTCCCCGGTTGATCAGCGTTAAAAGGCTGTCGATAGCCCGGACTGCTTTAGACACATTTTCCGGCTCGCCGGATACCTTGATCTCTCCTCCCCGTCCGACAATCTTTACCTCATAGGTGCTTTCAATCAGCTTGACGTTTTCGTCAAAGCTGCCAAAGAGCGCTACTGCCTGCTCCATTCTGTCGATATTGATACGTTGCTCGAACATCACATCACCTTTCTAAAAACCTATGGTTCATCAAGAATCCCCGCGGAATATTGATGAATCTGTCAGTAGTATAACATATTTTTAACGAAAAGTCACCATTCTTTTTGTTTAATAACGCAGAAATTTCTCAATCTGTTTCCGATTCCGTCTCATCTGGCGTCTCTTGCGGCTCCAGTTCGACAAAATATGGCTGTTCCAAAGCAATGTCCTCCCGGCAAAGGCAATCGCTGGTGACCCGATACCCATCGTCCTCCTCCGTCACCGTCACCTCCTCCGACAACACTGCGCCGTCCTCGCCCAGCGCCTGTGCCTGCTCCTTTTTAAGGGCCTCCTGTCCCCGCTCCAGGGCTTCTTCCTTAGAAACGGGCACAGTATATTCCCGCTCTCCAATATACGTTTCTGAAAAGAGCGTCAGGGGCAGCTCTACGCCATTGATCGTAAGGCTCTCCCCGCTGCTCTGATGCTGATATAGTCCCTGCGGCGTACCCTTCAGCGTCAGGGGGATAGTCAGGCCAAACACCCGCAGTCCCCGCCGTGTTACCGTTTCGCCGGTGGATTCCCGCAGTGTTTCCGCCTTGGGAATGTCCACCGTAAACTGCCGGTGGGTCCGGGCGATGATCTTTGCTGAGGCTTTGGTAAAGGTCACATTGCCGTTTTCATGCTCCCAGATGCCGCTGACCAGCAATTGTCCCGGCGCTACACCGTCACCGATCTTCACCTGGGACTGGCCGTGGTACACATCCATAGCCAGGATCTGCCCGCTCCTTGCGGCTGTCACGTTGCCGGTCTCGCTATTATCCTCCACCTGGGGCCGTTTGTCCCCTTCCCGCACATCGATCGTTACAGTATTCCCCCAATCGTTGACCGTTACCCAACTGATCTGCGGATACCGCAGCATCAACTGATTTTCGACAGAAGCCGCATTGTAGCTGTTTGTCCCCACGCCGATGGAAAGGCCAAATTCCGCTGCCGATTGCCGGATCTCCTCTGCCGACAGCGAGGTATTGCCTGTGACCGATACGACCCAGACTCTTGTGGAAAGGACGCACAGGAGGATCACTGCGCCAATGGTCCCCAGAAAAAGGCCGTGCTTTCCCCGATCCTTCCACTTTCGCAGCAAAAACGGCAATCCGTGCCGCTCCAGGATCCGCAATCGCAGGCGCCGCTTTCTGGCGATCTGACGCAATTCTCCGTAATGGCGGGCGGAGATGCAGGCGGTACAGCAGGTATCTCCTTTCCGCTCCATTTGCCAGAGCACAAACCCTCTGGACGATGACGATGTAAAAAAACGGTAAGCTTCCCCGCCGTTGATCTCAAACCGGACGTAGCCGATGCACCAACGGATGATGCGCAAAACCAGCATGGCGTTCCCTTCTTCCTTGTTCTATCGCTACAGGAGAAACCGGATCTCGGTCAAAAAGCCGTGTATCTCCATGGCATCGGCAGAAAGACTTTTCAGCATCAGATCCCGCCCCGTAAACTGGGTGATGATTTTTCCTGTCTTGATGCGGATCTCGGTGGGACTGTAATCTAAAATCGTGCCGCTGTTTTCAATGCGCACCTGGGTGTTGCCCTCCAGCTCCATATGGGTCACGTTGGCAATGGATGAGGACGGTACCTCCAGCAGACCTGCCAATCGCTGTAATCCCGTTACCTTTTGGCCACAGCTCTTGTCTTTCCGATCCATAGCATTCCTCCGTTCTCCGTAGATTCTCACCGACAGTTTATGCGAACAGGGATATAAAAATCACCGACAGCGAATATACATGAAACCAAAACCGGAGGTGACAACCATGATCCAGCGCCGTTTTTCCACTGGGCAACTACTTTATTTTTCTCTGCTCTGCGCCGCTGTCCTCTTTTTCGGCGCGGGATTCCTTTGCTTTCCCCAACAAACAGCCGGCGGCGTATCCTCCGGGTTATCGCTGTGCCTTTACACCCTGATCCCCTCCACCTTTCCCTTTGTTGTACTGTCGTCTTTCTGCGTCTATTCCGGCGTTTCCCGACTGCTGGGAAAGCTGCTGCAACCCATTACAAAGCTGCTGTTCCACCTGCCCGGCTGCTGCGGCAGCGTTATTTTGCTGGGCTGGCTGGGCGGCTATCCCACCGGGGCCAGAGGGATCGTTTCCCTATACCAGCACGGCAGCATCACCCGGCAGCAGGGAGAACGGATGCTGTGGTTCTGCATCAATGGTGGGCCGTCCTTTTTGATCTCTGTTGTCGGCATGGGGATATACGGCAGCGCTTCCTTTGGACTGCTGCTCTTTATCTGTCAGACAGGGGCCCTACTGCTCATCGGCATCGTGAGTGGCATAGTCAGCCGATGGCGAAAAGAGCCTACGCTCGCACAACAAAACAGAGGATCCCCCAAAAAGCCCTTTGCCGAAGCGCTGGTACAAGCGGCCGATGACGGGGCCAGAGGCGCTTTAAATCTATGCAGCTTTGTCATGCTGTTCACTGCCATGCTGGAGCCTCTTTACAGCAGCGGTATCTTGTCCTGGATCGCGGAAATGCTGCAAAAGCTGTCCGTTCCGGCGCCGGCTGCCACAGTCCTCTTTCCCCTTTGCTGGGAGATCACCTCCGGAGTGAACTTTGCCGGTTCTGTTGGCATTTCCCCAGCGCTCCTGCTCTTTTTCACCGCCGCCGGAGGATTGTGCGTTCTGGGACAGATCACCGCCGCCACAACGCCTTTGGGTATTTCCAAAATAAAGCTCCTGCTGTCCCGTCTGCTGCACGGTGGGGTATCGCTGCTGCTGTTTTTGCCGCTGCGCCGGTTTTTCTACACGCCAGACCAGATAACCAGCGTTTTTCACTCCACAACAGAGCCTCTGTCCAGTGCATTTTCTGCCGGCGGCACAACGCCGCTGACTACAGGGATCTGCGGCGTTACCCTGCTGCTGCTCTGCATCGTTTTTCTGCTGTGCAAAAAGCGTCCCGGTCTTGCAAAAATCCGATAGTGTGCTATACTAAAAACACAGGATCGCCCCAGTTTGGAGCACAGGAGGTGGAACGCCATGAAAAAGCGATTTGGCAAAAAACTGTTCGGCAACACGATCACGCCGTCCTGTTCCATTTGCCGCCACAACGAAACGCCGGAACTGTCCCCGACTTGTCCCCACGCTCGTGAGGGCCGGGACCACTGCCGGCGCTTCTCCTATGATCCTCTGCTGCGAAAACCAAAGGCCCTGCCGCCGCTGCAGCAGTACAGCGACGAGGATTTCTCTCTATCGTCTTTTGAATAAACAAAAAAAGACACGGTGCGTTTTTTCTTCGCATCGTGTCTTTTTCCGTTTATTCTCCGGCTTGCTGGCACTGGATCTCCCGCAGCGCTCTGGCAAGCTGATCCGGACAAGATGTCTTTTTCATGCCGCAGGTGATCCCCTCACAGCGGGCGATCACATCATCCATCTTCATGCCGGCAGTCAGGGCGCCGATGCCCTTGCCATTACCATTGCAGCCGCCGCAAAAATGCACGGCATCCACGGTGTCACCGGTGTACTCGATGACGATCTCCTTGGGGCAGATCCCCTTGGTGTGAAAACGATATTCCATAGCTTCGTTCCTCTCTCGATTATTTTTTCGACGCGCAGTCCTTTAGGCGCTCCAGCATCGCTGTTGTCGCCGTAAAAGTCCCCACGCTGTGACAACGGGAAGAATACATCCCGTGAAAATCGGTGCCACCAGTGGTCACCAGACCATACCGGTCGGCAATGGCCTGTACTCTTGCCCGCTCTGCTTCGTCGTTTTTGGGACAGTACAGCTCTACGCCATCCAGCAGTCCCGCCTGGGACAGTTCTTCCAATAGTCCCTTTTCCCGGCTCTCTCCGGGATGGGCCATGACCGCTACGCCCCGGGCTGCCCGAACCGCTTCCAACACATCATAAACATCCGGGTAAATGATGTCCAGATGAGCAAGGCCGTTCCGATGGGAAAACAAAGACTGGTTCACCTTGCCAAAAAAATGGCGGGAATATCCGGCATCAATGAGGGTGTGCATGATGTGCTGTTTATAAATGCTGACGCTGTCCTTGGCCCGGCGCTCCACCATTTCTTCCGTGATGGGATAATGGGCCATGACCAGGTGGATCATCTCCCGGGTGGCGGTATCCCGATTCTTCCAGATCGTTTGACAGATCGGCGTCAGCGCTTCTGGACGCTTTGGGTAATAGCACAGGATATGGGCCTTTTGCTTTCGCTTATAGTCATAGCCGGAGATCTCCAGTCCCGGCACGATCTCTACACCGTATTGCGCTCCATAATGCTTTGCTTCCTCCTGACCAGCCAGGGTATCGTGGTCGGTGATGGCTATGGCTTCCACCTGATGGAGCTTTGCCATCAAGACTACGTCCTCTACGGGGACAGAACTGTCCGAATACCGGGAATGACAATGCAGATCCGCTCCCACAAAAAGCGCCTCCTTTCTCTTGCGGCCGCCGCTTTGGGATCCCCCGTAACGGGCCACATCCTTGGGTTTTCTTTCATTATAGCACAAAGAAAAAGAAAATGCACCGATCCGGCCCAGTTTCTTTTTCTCACCGTGACCAAGTTACACGGCAAAACAAAAGCCACCGCCCGAAAGCGATGGCCAGATCGGTTCAAACGTTATTCGCCCAGCAGCTTTTCTGCCGCTGCCAGCTTGACGCAGATGCAGAACAGGTTCATGGCCTGCTTCAGCTCGATGACCGGCGGGAACGATGGCGCCAAACGGATGTTCGTGTCATTGGGATCCTTCTTGTAAGGGAAAGTAGCGCCGGCGCCGGTAAGGGTGACGCCGCCCTCCTTACAGAGCTGGACGACCCGCTTTGCGCAGCCTGGCAGCACATCGACAGACACAAAATAGCCGCCCTTCGGATGGCTCCACTGGGCGATGCCCAAACCGCTCAGTTCCTTTTCCAAAGCGTTAAGAACGCTGGCAAAGCGCGGCTGCAAAATGGCGCGATGCTTCTCCATGTGTTCCTTCAGGCCCTCAACGTGCTTAAAGAAGCGGATGTGGCGGAGCTGATTGATCTTGTCCGGGCCGATGGTCTGGTAAGACAGGTGACGGCGGTAAGTAGCCAGGGTCTTTTCGCCAGAGGCCATAGCCGCCACGCCTGAGCCTGGGAAAGTGATCTTTGAAGTAGAGCAGAACGTAATGACCATATTTTCACTGCCCTGCTTTTTGCATTCCTCAAAGAGATTGAGCAGAACTTCTGGCGTATCGGTCAGCTCGTGAATGCAGTAAGCGTTGTCCCAGAAGATCTTAAAGTCCGGTGCTGCCGGGCGCAAAGCGGCAAAGCGGCGGACCGTCTCATCGGAATAGGTCACGCCGGAGGGGTTAGAGTACTTTGGCACACACCAGATGCCCTTGATGGACTCGTCCTCCGACACCAGCTTTTCTACCATGTCCATATCCGGACCGGTCTCTGTCAGCGGGACCGGGATCATCTCGATGCCGAAATATTCACAGATAGCGAAATGGCGGTCGTAGCCAGGCACCGGGCAAAGGAACTTGACCTTTTCCTGCTTGCCCCAGGGCGCACAGCCGTCAAATCCGGAAATATACGCGCAGGAAATGGCATCAAACATCATGTTCAGGCTGGAATTGCCGCCCACGATGACATTTTCCGCCGGAACATCCAGCAGCTCCCCAAAAAAGGCCCGCATCTCCGGCAGACCGTCTACCAGACCATAGTTCCGGCAGTCGTCGCCTGTGCTGGAAAAGAAACAGCTCTCCGAATTGAGGCCGTCCAGCATCTCGAGAGAAAGATCCAACTGGTCGGTGCTGGGCTTGCCGCGGGCCATGTTCAAATTCAGGTCCAGGGCTTGAAATTCCCGGTATTGCTCCTCCAGCTCTCCCTTCAGCGCAGATAGTTCTTCCTTGGATAAAGATTGATACTCAGTCATCATGATCGCGTCTCCCCTTCAAGTGAAAATTGCTTTTCATCTGTAATAACCGTTATTATAGTAATATAATTCGACAAAAAATGCAAGTCGATTTTATTTTCTTGCAAAAAAATCTCACAATCTTCCAGAAATCATCGGGAAATTTTAGCAAAGTTTGAACGAAAATGAACCTGCTACCCAAAACGCATTCATTTTATTCTATTCTTACGCCCTGTATCTGTGCGCTTTATCCCCCGTTTCTCACCCTATCTAGAATTGGTTTTTCTACCCCTTTTTATCTCTTTTGCAAAAAAATTAAATTTTTTTCAAAAAACACTTGCTTTTTTCAAAAAGCTGCGCTATAATATAAAAGTCGTCGCGACAAGGTTGTAATTACCATTTGGAGAGGTATTCTAATGGTAAGGAGCCACATTGGAAATGTGGTGTGCCGCAAGGCATTGTGCGTTCGAGTCGCATCCTCTCCGCCAAACAAAGGCCACCGAAATTCGGTGGTCTTTTTCGTTTTTGCAACGTTTCTTTTTCCCACAAAAATGCGCCCGTCATTTTCTGACAGGCGCTTTTTTCTTTCCGGATCTCCCTTTACAGGATATACTCTAGCTGGCCGCCGGTGGCGATCAATCCACGAGAGGCCGTTTGCAGTTGGACTGTCGGCGGGCCTTCCTCCAGCCACATGGCACGGCAGTCACGATACATCCGCTCTACCGGGCCGTATGCACATTCCTCAAAATACCCGATACCGCCAAAGATCAACAGCATATAGTCGGACACCAACCGAACCGTCTCAATGCTGAAATACTTGGCCATAGACGCTTTTGTCGTCGGGTCTTTCCCTGCGTCAAAATCTTTTCCAAAGTCGTAGACCATCGTGCGCAGAGCATGAATATAGGTACCCATCTCCGCAATATAGCTCTGGATCATCTGGCGCTTGCTCAAAGGCTTTCCAAAGGTCACACGATCCTTGGCCCGGGCGATGGACATCTCCATCATCCGCTGGGCCATGCCCAAATTGCTGACGGCAATGTGTGCCCGGGAAATGGCCAGCGAGTGCATGGAGATCTTGAGGCCGTCGCCCTCCTTGCCCAGAAGATATTCCTTGGGCAAGCGGAGATCGGTGAACTTCAGCTTGGCATGGCCGGCGCCGCGGCAACCCATAAGGTGCGGCATGGGGATCGTCTCGTAGCCCGGCAAATCTACCGGCACAAAGAACGCCGACAGCCGCTCCTCCTTGCTGCCCTCCGGATTGGTCACGGCAAACACATAGGCAAACTCACAGCAATCCGTGTGAGAGATCAGCGTTTTTTCGCCGTTCAGGATATAGTAGTCGCCGTCTTTTTCCGCTGTGGTGTGCAGATCCATACCGCTGCCGCCGCTTTCCTCTGTCAGGGCAAAACAGGTAAAGATAGACTTATCCTGAAATTTGTCCATGTAGCGGTCCTTCAGTTCCTGACTGCCAAATTCGTCGAGGATCCGCCAGTTTAAATCCATGGCGTAGTGAAGGTGCATCCGCATTCCCCCTGGGCCACGGCTGAACTCCTCCTGCACCTGTAAAATTTCCAGCTCGCTGAGACCGTATCCGCCGTATTTTTCCGGCAGGGCACAGCGATACAGGTCGTTTTCTTTGGCCAGCTCGTAAAATTCCGGCGGGAATTCATTGGTGACTTCCACTTCCTTTTGCAGCTCTTCCAGTGGGCCTTCGGCCAGTGCCCGAATCTGCTTTAAATAGGCGGCAAATTCCGCCTTGGATAACTTACTCATGGTCGATCCTCCTGGTTGTTTTTTTGAATTTAGGATAGTTGCTTTTCCGCTTTTAATTGCGATGCGATCTGCTGTTTTAACACATATTTCTTGATCTTGCCGGAATCGGTTTTCGGCAAAGCATCCACGATCTCCAGCCGCTCCGGCCACTGCCATTTGGGAATCTCCTCTTTCCGCAGCCGGTCAAGAAGCGCCTGATGGCTGAACCCGGTCACGCCTGGCTTTAGCGTCACATAGGCGCAGATGCGTTCCCCCAGCCGGTCATCGGGCATACCGACGACAGCGTGCTCCTCGATCTCCGGGCAAAGGGACAGATTTTCATCTAACTGGTTGGCGTTGAGATTTTCCCCGCCACGGATGATGATGTCTTTGATCCGCCCGGTGATGCGCAGGTAGCCCCGCTCATCTTTGACGCACAGATCGCCGCTGTGGAACCAGCCGTCATCATCCAGCGTGCAGGCTGACGGGTCTCCATTCGTATAGCCCACAAACACATTGGGCCCTCGGGAACACTCTTCGCCCTCCTGTCCCGGTGGCACTTCCCTTCCGTCCGGGCCGAGGACCTTCACCTCTACGCCGTGGACCGGCCGGCCAGAGACAGTTCCGTTTAAGGCGAGGGCCTGCTCTGGCGGCACAAAGACATGGGGTGTGCTTTCCGTAGAGCCATAGACCTCACACAGCTTAATGCCGTACGTCCAGGCACGCTGCACCATACAGCCCGGCACCGGCGCGCCGCCGCACAAATAAAAACGAAGATGTTCCAGCGTCTTACCGGTCTGTTCTAATGTACGGAGAATATCGTAGATAAATGTGGTGGCGCCCATGGAGTAGGTACATTTTTCCTGATTCATCAAGTCGATAGCTTCTTCTACGATGAATCGCTGCTGCAACACTACCCGGGAACCCATCAGCATAGCGGCGATAAGGCCGTGCTGAAACCCGGTAGCATGGTTCAGCGGCGACGGCATGAACATGACGTCATCCTTTGTCAGGCGCAGTTCCCGGTTAAATTCCCGCTCCGCAAAGATAATGTTGTTATGGGTCAGCATGGCGCCTTTAGAAGCGCCGGTAGAACCGGATGTACACAGCAGGACCGCTACGTCATCGGCACTGCCCTGCTCGGGCAATGTTTCTAAAGGCGAGAACGTTTCCAGCACCTCGCAAAGCGTTGGCGCATCGCTCTGCTTCGGCTTTTCACAATCTAACAGCAACAGGCCCATAGATGGGGGCAGCTCCGCTTTTATGGAGATGATCTGCTGCTCAAAATCCCGTCCCCGAAAAAAGGTGGGACAAACAAACAGCGACGGCCGATGCAACTGCAAAAAGTACCGCAGATCCCGCGCTTCGTGGGTGACAGACAAGGGATTGACCACGGCACCTACTTTAAAACAAGCCATAGCCACCACGGCAAATTCGCTCCAGACCGGGATCTGGCAAGTGACGATGTCGCCTTTGCCGATGCCCTGGGATACCAGGAATGACGCCAGCTTAGAAGCATCCCGGTCAATGTCGCCATAGGTACAGCGATGGCCTCGGCTGTCGGTGAGATATTCCCGGTCACAGTAGGTTTTTGCCGCTTCCTCCCAGCAGTCCCGCAGTGTTTTGTCCGTCCAGTAGCCAAGACGGTAATAGCGGGCCTTTTGTTCTGCATTGATCTTCGGTTGTAACAACTCATCACCCTCTGCTTTTCCAAAATCAACTTTGTTCTACCGTTTATCTTATCTTATTTATCCATTTTTGTATAATACAATATCAAAATATGTTTAATTTAAATCCATAGCTTTTTCTTATGGATCCTTTCCCAAAAAGAAATCACCGCAAAAGAAAACCCGAAAAAGGTTCTCCTCTGCGGTGATTTTCTCAAAAAACACGGACGGCACAGTCCCTTAACCGGACGCGCCTTTCCAATACCAAATATCCCCCTTTGTCTCCATTTGGAGCTTGCCCTGGTCAGTGAGCCGCTCCAGGCAAGCCAGAGCGTTAGAAATGCGAAAGTGAAGCTTCAGCGATTCGTCCTCCACCATGCGCCCCTCCTTATAGCGGAAAATCTCGTTGGAGATCTCCTGCAGCGTCATGGGCGCAGAACGATTCTCCACTGTTTTTTGTATGCGACTGGAAATGTGGTCAAAATAACGCTTCGTATTCTCCACCGATCTTTCCGTGCCGTAAAAGGGATTGCAGTGACCCGACACGATCCAGAAATCGTTATAGTCCTGCTTCAGTCGCTCCAGCGTGTGCAGATGGCGTTCCAAAAGCTGCTGTCCCGGCGCCATGGTAGAAATGATCAGCACCTCGTTGCGGCTGAGGGTATCGCCGCAAAACAGCCACTTGTGTTCTCGCTCCACCAGTCCCACCTGATACCGGGTATGGCCCGTAAGGGGGACTACCTCAAAAGTGTATTCGCCGTAGGAAAAAAGCTGTCCTACCGACACATCCATAACGGGAAAATCCGTCCAGTTGTACCGATGGTACTGATAATCCGGCGCAAATGCACGCTCCAGCAAACGGTCCCTTTGTGCCGGGGAAAAACCGTAGGTGTGCAGCCGGTGCTCTGCCTGCTCCCGGGGCAGACACCAGTAGGTGCAGAGGATCGCACAAGTGTTCCGCTCCTCTTGCTTCATATAAATACGCGCGCCGTTTTGCTGCAAAAATTGGGCCATGCCCGCATGGTCAGGATGATTGTGCGTGATGAATACGTCCAGGTCCGTCATGGGAATGTGCAGCGTTTGCAGCATTTCCAGCACGATCTGTTGGCTGACTTCGTTATTGTAACCGGCGTCGATGAGCAGGCTCCGGGGCTGTGCGTGAACGAGATATACATTGGCCGACCGCATATGCTCGGTGCCGGAATACATATGGGCCTGATAAATATGAGGCGCCATCTCTTTCATGAAAAATCACCGCTTTCGTTTCTTCTCTGCTTTGATTGTACCACGATTTTCACAAAAAGTATAATATGCTTTCCCGTCCGCCATCCCTCGTTCCTATCGGATCAGCTTATGGATCCTTTGCTTTTTATCGGTCTGTGAAAATAAATAGCGCCATCCTCTTGTCATGATGAAAATTCTGTGTTATAATATCCAAAAACAGATTATATTAGTCATTTTATGGTTAATAAAGGAGAACGGACAATGAAAACGCTTCTTTCACCGGGCAGGATCGGTACCTGTCTACTAAAAAACCGCATCGTACTGACCGCTGCCAGCCTTTGCCGCAGTCCGCAGGGCAACGTCACCGAAGAACTGCTGGACTTTTACGGGGCCCGTGCCAGAGGCGGCACAGGACTCTTGATCGCCGGCGCCGCTGGCGTAGACCCGGTCCGGCGCAGCAAGGGCAATTTGATGCAGGCCTGCGACGACACGTTCCTCCCCGATCTATGCAAGGTAGCGGAAAACATTCACCGGGAGGGCGGCAAAACCTTTTTGCAGCTTTACCACCCCGGCGCTTACGCCAGCCCCCTGGAATATGGCGATACACCACCTCTTGCGCCCTCTGCCTACCGCAGCGGCCTGACCCGTGTGGAAACAGTTGCCATGACGGTGGAGGAGATCCACACGGTGACGGGTTACTTTGTAGACGGCGCTGTCCGCGCCAAAAAGGCCGGCTTTGACGGCGTAGAATTATGCGCCAGCGTTGGGTATCTGCTGGCAGAATTCCTCTCTTCGGCCACCAATCACCGCACCGATCAGTATGGCATCTCCCTGCAAAACCGGATGCGATTTTTGCTGGAGATCGTCGATGGTATCCAAAAAACGCTGGGCGCAGATTTTCCTCTGCTGGTGCGGCTTTCCGGCATGGATATGATCCCCGGCGGCAATACGCTTTCGGATACGGTGGAAATCGCTAAAGCGCTGGAGCGTCACGGCGTAGACGGCATCAGCGTCACCGGCGGTTGGCATGAATCCAAGATGCCGCAGATCACCGGCCAAGTGCCCCACGGCGGCTATGCCTTTTTGTCCAAGGCCATCAAAGCAGCGGTATCTATCCCCGTCATTGCCAGCAACCGGATGGACTGGGAAAGCGGTCAGCAGGCCCTCTCTGCGGGAAGCTGCGATTTTGTCGGGATGTGCCGCCCACTCATTGCCGATCCGGATCTAGTCAACAAGGCTGCGCAAGATCAGGTGGGACAGATCCGCCGCTGCCTGTCCTGTAACCAGGAATGTCTCGATCGGGTATTTGCCGACCGGCCTGTAGGCTGCGCCGTCAATCCTCGTATCGGCCGGGAACTATCCCCTCCTGTCTGCCGGGAACAGGGCAAGCGGATCCTCGTTGTCGGCGCCGGCATCAGCGGCATGACCTATGCTGCCTTTGCCGCCAAACAAAATCAGGTGACGATCTTCGAGCAGTCTGGCACCTACGGCGGCGTTGGGAAAATCCTTTCCCGCGTGCCCGGCTGGGCGGACTGCCGGGGATATTTGGACAGCCTGTACCGCACTTGTCTGCAAGCTGGCGTCGTGTTTCAATTTGGGCGGTCTGTCACAGCAGCAGAGCTGGAAACCATGGTGTCTGACGATTTGTATGATAAGATCATTGTTGCCGCCGGAGCCGTCGTTTGTGCGCCATCTTTTCCCATCAGCGGCAATCATGTGATCCGCTGTTCTGCTCTGACCGATATAACTGCATTTCCTGCCGGGAGAACCGTTTTCATCGGCAACGATTTCCGCGGGCTCGAGCTATCCCTTGCTTGCGCAAAGAAAAGAGCGGACCAGCAATCGGCACAGCGGCAATTTTTGAAAACATGGTGCCCAGAAATCGATGTTGACGCAGTGGGACCAGACGGGAATGTAACGTGCATCGGCCCGCTGAAAAAGCCTGGCGCCGGCATGGCCAAAAGCGTTTTGTGGGTGGCGCTCCTGGACGCTAAAGAGCGGAACGTACAGTTGATCGCTGAAGCCACCGTCACGGGCGTCACAAATGCGGGCGTTTTCTACAATAAAGACGGCAAAGAACAGTTCTGTCCGGCAGATACCGTTGTACTGGCCCAGGGCTTTACTGCCAACGATCAGCTCTGCCCAGACCGCTTTTCCCCGGAAGCCCGCAAAAAAATGGTGTGGATCGGCGACGTCAAAGGGCCGGGAAAAATCCCGGAAGCTGTCCGCTCAGGCGCAAAGGCCGCGCTGACAGACGAAAGCGTACAATGACAGGAGGAACGTGGGATGAATCTGTCTCAATTATATTATTTTCGTAAACTGGCCCAGTTGGAACATTACACAAAAGCGGCACAAGAGCTGTTCATCAGCCAACCCAGCCTCAGTTCGTCCATTGCCGCCATGGAGGAAGAACTGCACATTAAGCTGTTCCAGAAAAAAGGCCGCAATGTCAAGCTGACCAAAGACGGCAAAGAGTTTTACGCACACGTTTGCCGTTGTCTCGACGCGCTGCAGGACGGCATCGACAGCGCCCACGACAAAAGCGGTATGCTTGGCGGTTGTATCTCCATTGCTGCACCGCCGTCGCTGCTGCTGGAATTTGTACCGGAGCTGGTTCGGGATTACCGGGAACATCACCCCTCTCAAGTGACGTTTCAGTTTCACAATGAGACATCCCTTGAGAAAATCAAAGACGGCATTCAGGATGGAACATACGATTTTGCCATCTTCCCGGACGTGGACAGCGACAACGCACTGTGCGCCCTGGCCCTGTCGAACCAACCCTTCTGCGCCTTTGTACCCAACAGCCATCCTCTGGCAAAAAAGAAAGCGCTGTCCTTTCGGGACCTGCAAGCATACCCTCTGATCACTTACCCGGAAACTACAGACGCCGGACAGAAGATCCGGGACATTCTGGAGTCCCATTCCCTGAGCGCTGCCGACTCGTTTCCCGATGAATTTTCCGTCAGCGGATGCTTATCCCAAAACGACCGTCTGGTGGCCATTGCCCCTAACACGCCTGTGCTTTGCCGATGCGATCGCCTCACCGCTTTGCCCCTGCCGGAGCTGCCGGAAAACACATCCACCATCTGTTTGCTATACAGCCGGAAAAATCATATGACAAAGCCCATGGAATCCTTCCTTTCCTTTGCGCAGGAACGATTCTCTGTGGCACAGCAGCACTCAGCTTAATCAAAAAAACGCATAGAAAAAGAGCAGGGCGTCCTGCTCTTTTTTTCTGCTTAATTGGATGCTGCTGAGGGCTTTTTCAACAACAGACTGGAATTTTGTCCGCCAAAACCAAAGGCATTTGTCATGCAGATATTGACTTCCTGCTGCCGAGCTGTTCCGGCAACGCAGTCCAGCGGACAGTCCGGGTCCGGTGTTTCCAAATTCAGCGTCGGCGGTAAAACGCTGTCCCGCATGGCTAAAATACAGGCGATGGCTTCCGTGATGCCGCCGGCACCCATCATATGGCCGGTGGCGCCTTTTGTAGAGCTGACCGGCGGAATATGTGCGCCAAACACTGTGTGTAGCGCCGATGCTTCCGCTTTGTCGCCCAGCTTTGTGCCGGTACCGTGGGCGTTGATATAGTCCACCTGCTCCGGTGTGATCTTCGCCCGGCGCAGTGCCTTTTCCATACACACCGCCGCCAAACTGCCATCTTCCCGTGGCTCTGTCACATGGTGGGCATCAGAATTATTCCCCCAGCCGATCAGCTCCGCCAGGATCTTAGCGCCCCGCGCTTTGGCGTGTTCCTCTGTTTCCAGCACTACAGCGCCGCCGCCTTCGCCGATGACAAAACCATCCCGATCCTTGTCAAAGGGCCGGCTGGCACCCAGCGGGTCCTCATTGCGGCGGGACAAGGCTCTGGCATTAGACAGGCTATAGATCACCAGCGGACAGAGGATCGACTCGGCGCCCACAGCGACGACGGCGTCGGCCTCGCCCATCATCAGGAGCATAGCCGCTGTGATAATGGCGTCCGCCCCGGAGGAACAAGCCGTAGATACCGTGAGGCTGGGGCCCTGGATGCCCTTTTGAATGGCAATATTGGCCGCCGCCACGTTGCCCAGCACCTTGGGGATAAACCGGGGACCGACCTGTTTGCGGCTCAATTTGGTCAGCTCCTCCTGCGTCTGGGCAATGGTGGAGATGCCGCTCATGGAGGTCCCCATGACGATGCCCATCCGATCCGGCAAAGCTGGCAGACCATCTGCACCCAGTGACTCGGCCGCCGCTATGTACGCATACTGCATAAAGGGGTCGGAGTTGCGCATCAGGCTCTTGGGCAGATAATTGGCCGGATCAAACATATCTACTTCTGCCGCGATCCGCACGGGCAGCCCGCTGGCGTCAAAGCGCGTGATGGGCCCTACCCCGCACCGACCGTCAATGAGATTCTTCCAAAACGGCTCTACGCCAATGCCAACAGGCGTGACAGCACCCATGCCGGTAATGACCAATTTTGGCTGATCCATCAAGAACACCTCCTAAGTACTTTACAAATCCATTTCCGTATTATATACTTATGTATCATGATTATACTTGATTGCACAAAGCAGTGTCAATCACAATTTTATGACAGCCGATCGGAGGGACACCTATGGATCTCAATCAAGTAAACAATTTTCTCTCAGTGGCACAAACCCTGAGCTTTTCCGGCGCCGCCCGACGCAACGGCGTGCCCCAGTCCACGGTGAGCCGCCACATCAGCGATCTGGAATCGGAACTGGGCGTCCGGCTCTTTTACCGTACCAAACGAGATGTCAAGCTCACCGACGAGGGCCGGGCCTTCCTCCCCTACGCTAAGGAGATCGTAGACACCGCCCGAAAGGCTGCCTATGTGGTAAAACAGCTCCACGAAGGCGCCGAAGGCCGGCTGTCCATCGCCGTTGTAGATACCTGCCAAAATCATCTGCTGGCCCAATGTCTGCGCGTCTTTGGCCAGCGCTACCCGGAGATCCTTGTAGACATCACCGATGTTTCTGACTGCGAGCCGGAGCTGGAAGAACGGGAGGATCGGTTCGACTTTCACTTTATTCCCAGGGACAGTCTCCCCGAAGGCGATGATTTTGATTATCTCGTCACCCACCAGGAGGAGATGGCTGTCGTTGTCGCAAAGCACCATCCCCTGGCCGGCAAGCCTCTCAATTTTTCGGCTTTACAGTCGGAAAAATTCATCATCGTTTCCGAGGAACAAAATCCCCTGCTATACTTACAGCTTCTGGAGATCTGCCGTGCCCATCACTTTTCTCCTACCATCCGCAATCGGCTGGAAACGGTTAAATCGGTGCTGCTGGCTGTGGGTGCCGGACTGGGCGTTACCATGCTGCCCAGCTCCGTCCCACAGACCGTTCTGCCCGATCTGGTATCGGTCCTTCCCATCGACGACATGGACACCAGCATCACCTATGTTGCCGCCTGGAAAAAAGAGCTGCTCAATCCCGCCGCTGCTCTCTTTTTAGAGGTCCTGCGGGAAACACTGGAACAATCTACCGCCAAATGACAAAACCGCCCTTCGTGCCAAAAACGCACGGTTGGCGGTTTTTTGCTACAATCTATTCGTACTTTCCGAAGATCAAACTGGCATTTTGTCCGCCAAACCCAAAGGCATTGTTCATCACAATGTTGACCTCTGCTTTTCGCGCCTGATTAGGCACACAGTCAATGGGACAATCCGGATCCGGCGTTTCATAATGGAGCGTCGGCGGGAGGATCTGATCCCGCAGTGCCAGCAGACAGGCGATGGAATCGGTAATGCTGCCTGCTGCCATCATGTGGCCGGTAGCACCCCGCAGAGAACTCATGGGGATCTTCCTCGCTAATTCATCCCCGAAAACAGCCCGCACCGCCGCACATTCTGTGGCATCGCCGATGGGCGTGCCGGTACCGTGGGCGTTGATGTAGTCGATGTCCGACGGCGCAAGGCCCGCTGATTCCAGCGCCAAATAAATACAGTCTGCGCCGCCCTCCCCCTCAGGTCGGGGCGTTGTGATGTGAAAGGCGTCGTTGTTATTGCCATAGCCCAACAGCACACCGTAAATGTGCGCTCCCCGGGCTTTGGCGTGAGATTCTGTTTCCAGCAGCAGGGCGCCGCCGCCCTCACCCAGCACAAAGCCGTTGCGGTGTAGATCAAAGGGTCGGCCGGCGTTTTTCGGGTCATCGCCGGGGATCATCACCCTAGACCCAGCCAGCGACGACACCACCACCGGACAGGTAACAGCTTCACAGCCGACGGCCAGCATGGCATCGGCCCGGCCGCTATAGAGGATCATCGACGACAATCCTACAGCGTCATCGCCGGAAGCGCAGGCAGTGCTGAGCGTGTAGTTGGGCCCCCGCAGTCCGTAGGCGATGGCCACCTGAGAGGACGCCATATTCGATAAGATCTTCGGCACAAAAGAGGGACTTGATTTTTTCTGCGGACTGCGCAGCAATGCTTCCTGTCCCTCGGCTACATCAGCTGTACCGCCCAAAGCGGTCCCCAGCACGATCCCCGTCCGCTTGGGATCAACGGTAAGGCCACTGTCCCGCAGCGCCTGTCCGGCTGCCGCACAGGCATACTGGGTAAACAAGGCCATGCGGCTGACAAATTTTGCGGGAATATCCTCCGGCGGAGTAAACTCGTGGATCTCTGCTGCCAAATGGGTAGCCATCCCTGTCGTATCATAGCGAGTGATGGGTCCGATGCCGCTTTTGCCTAAAAGAAGATTGCGCCAGTAAGACTCCACCCCGATGCCAATGGGCGTCACGGCGCCCATGCCGGTGATGACGATGCGTTCTGTGGGATTACTCATGCACATCGCCTCAGACAAGATAGGTCAGTTCGCCGTCTGTTTGGAGCAGGCCACGGGAAATGGTCTGCTTCATGACGGTCGGCGGGCCTTCCTCCAGCCAGGTGACACGGCAGTCTCGATACAACCGCTCTACCGGACCGTATTCGCAGTCCTCAAAGTAGCCGATGCCGCCAAAGATGAGCAGCATATAGTCAGAGACTTTCTGCGCAGTGACGATACTGAAATACTTCGCCATGGCCGCTTTCGTCTCGTGCTCCTTGCCTGCGTCGAAATCTCGGGCAAAATCATAAAGCATAGTCCGCAGGGCGTTGATATACGTCCCCATTTCCGCAATGTAGCTCTGGATCATCTGACGCTTACACAAAGGCTTTCCAAAGGTCACACGGTCCTTTGCCCGGGCAATGGACAACTCCATCATCCGCTGGCAAATGCCCAGATTGCTGACGGCAACGTGCGCCCGGGAGACCGCCAGGGTATGCACAGCGATGTGCAGGCCGTCGCCCTCCTTGCCGATGAGAAATTTCTTTGGCAGGCGGAGGTTCGTAAACTTCAGCTTGCCATAACCGGCCCCTCGGCAACCCATGGGCTTTGGCATCGGCAGCACCTCCATGCCCGGGGTGTCCATGGGAATGAAAAAGGCGGACAGCCGGTCGTTTTTCTGGCTGTCGGGGTCTGTCACCGCAAACACATAGGCGTAATTGCAGTATTGGGCGTAGGAGATCAGTGTTTTCTCCCCGTTGATGATGTAGTCATCGCCGTCCTTCACCGCTGTAGTATGCAGGTCAGCGCCGGTACCGCCGGTCTCCTCTGTCAGGCCAAAGCAAGTGAAAACTGTGCCGTCCTGGAATTTATCCATATACTCGCCCTTTAATTCTTCACTGCCAAAATCGTACAGAATACGCCAGTTCATGCACATGGCGTAGTGAAGATACATCCGCATTCCTCCAGGGCCGCGGCTGTACTCCTCCTGAATCTGCATCAGCTCTAAGTCGCTCATGCCCCAGCCGCCATATTCCTCTGGCAGGGCGCAGCGATACAGTCCGCTCTCCTGGACCAGGTCGAAAAATTCCTGGGGGAACCGGTCGGTCTTTTGTACCTCTGGCTCCATTGCCTCAAAAGGGCCTTCTGCCAAATCCCGAATTTTTTTCAGATATGCCTGAAACGCTTGTGGTGTTCGATTACGCATCGTGATCAGCTCCTCCTAATTGCACAATCTGCTCCGGGATCGGTGCCCGAAGGTCTTTTTTTGCGATTCTTCTGCTATTATAATTGACTTTTCCATTTTTGTATAATACAATATCAAAATGTGTTTAGTAAAAATAGATAGGCGCAATCAATCGATTGTTTCTCCACTGCAAAAGAGTACGCTATCAGAAAAAAGGCCGTTTTCCGGCGTATCGGCCGATTTTCCGCAAGTTTGTGAAAACTGTACGAGGGAGGATTTTCTCTTGTTGATCCACCAGAGTGATTTTGCCAAAAAGATGAGAACATTTTTTGAACAGG
The DNA here is from genome assembly GCA_029098185.1 of Oscillospiraceae bacterium. Taxonomy (GTDB): domain Bacteria; phylum Bacillota; class Clostridia; order Oscillospirales; family Acutalibacteraceae; genus UMGS1071. The sequence goes on along the minus strand of JAQXNV010000048.1, from coordinate 32,463 downwards.
AAGCTAAAAACTAGTTTAAATCATTTTATCTAGTATTCAAAATTAGATTATCTATTTCATTTTCTCAGAAGAATAACTTTTAAAAAATATCCTTCCTCTTGACTTTTATCCGCCTATCCTATATACTAAAAGCACATGGAAAGCCGGTTTTTTCCGGATCCCTTTGTAATTTCTGGCTGCGCCGCTTCCTGCGCTCTCGTGGCCAAAAAGGTGGTAGAAACGATCTCATGACAAAGCAAAAACTTGTGATTACCGGTATGGGCGCTGTGACGCCTATCGGAATTGGCGTAGACAATTATTGGAACCATCTGATCAACGGCGTCAAGGGCATTGCCCCCATCACTCGGTTCGATACATCCGACCTGCCTGTCCACATTGCGGGCGAGATCAAGGACTTTCAGGCAACGGATCATCTGCCGAAAAAGCTGGTGCGGGAGACCGATCCCTTTATGCACTACGCCCTGATCGCCGCCAACGAGGCCCTGGCGCAAAGTAAGCTGTCTGTAAAAGGGGAGCGCATCGGCATCGTGATGAGCTCTGCCCTCAACGGCATCACGACCATTGCCGAGACCCAGGACGAATGCACCAAAAAAGGCGTTTACAAGGTCAGCCCTCGGTTTGTGCCAAAGGTGGAGGGCAACATCGCCGCGGCACAGATCGCCATTACCCATGGCATCCAGGGCCCCAGCCTGACCCTCTCCACCGCCTGTGCTTCCGGCGTGGACGCCATCGGCACGGCAGCGATGCTGATCCGGGCCGGGGAAGCTGAAGCGGCCATCGCTGTGGGCGCTGACAGCACCATCTGTCCCATCATGCTGTCGGGCCTTGCGAACTCCCGCGCTTTGTCCCTCAACAGCGGCGAGCCATCGAAGGCCAGCAAGCCCTTCGACCTGAACCGGGATGGCTTTGTCGTCGGCGAAGGCGGCGGCGCCCTCATCATCGAGACAGAGGAACACGCCAAAAAGCGGGGCGCTGTCATCTACGCAGAGCTGCTGGGATACGACAGCAACACCGACGGCTACCACGTCACCTCCCCCGCTCCCGACGGCAACGGCGCCATCAGTTGTATGCGCCGGGCCATCCAGAAGGCCGGCCTGACGCCAGAGGACATCGACTACATCAACGCCCACGGCACCGCCACCAAGGTCGGTGACGAGATCGAGGTACTGGCCATCAAGGAAGTCTTTGGCAAAGAGGATCGTGTCATGGTCAGCTCCACCAAGGGCGCTACCGGTCACATGATGGCCGGCGGCGGCATCACCGAGACCATCGCCTGCATCCAAGCAGTGCGCAGCGATCTCATCCCGCCAACCCTCAACTACGAAACACCGGACCCCAACTGTCAGCTCAATCTGGTGGCCAATGTGGCAAAACAGGCTACCGTCCGGGCAGCCATGTCCAACGCCTTTGGCTTTGGCGGCCAGAATGCCAGCGTCATTGTTGGGAAATACTGTGAATAAAGCAACATCTGATTTTTAACAACTAAGGAGGAACACGATGGATTTTACTTATGACGTGTCCATGTTCAAAGAAACATTTGAGACAGAATTCACCTATATCAACGGCTTTCTGCGGAACGTTCACCGTTTTGCCAACAAGCCAGCCATGTACTGCCCCCTGCGGGACATCACCTGGACCTATGACAGCCTGAATAAGGAAGTCAACAAGCTTTCTCACGCACTGGCCGCCGATGGCGTGAAAAAGAACGATGTGGTCATGTATCAGCTCTACAACTGCGCTGAGTTTGTGTTCTGCTATCTGGCTCCCCAAAAGCTGGGCGCCATCAACAGCCCCATCAACTTCCGTCTGTCCCCCGGTGAGACAGCCCTGATCCTGGACGACAGTAAGCCTGAGGTATTCTTCTACGACGCCGAGTGCCGGGAAATGTCCGAAAAAGCGCTGTCCATGGCCAAGCATAAGCCGAAGAAGGTCGTCATGGTAGACATCTTCCACAAGGAGACTCCCCCGGAAGGTGTGCTCACCTACGAGCAGTATGTGGAAGGCTTCTCCGAGGAAGAGCCGGAAATGCCAAAGCGCCACATCTATGATGAGAACACCCGGCTGTACACCTCCGGTACCACCGGTCTGCCCAAGGGCGTGCCGGTGAACAACATCAACGATGTGCTCTCCGCCCACGACGTCATCATGCACTTCCCGCTGAATCAGCAGGACCGCACCATGAACATGAGCCCTTGGTTCCACCGTGGCGGCCTCCACTCCGGCGGCCCGACCCCAACGCTCTATGCCGGCGGCGAGATCGTTATCCTCCGTGCCTTCAACCCAAAGCACACCCTGAAGCTGGCTGAGGAACAGGGCGTCACCTTCCTCATCGGCGCACCGCCTATGCTGAAGATGATGTGCGATGTACAGAAAAAACGCCCGGTGAACCTGCAAAAGCTCAAGGGCATCGTCACCATGGGCGCGCCCCTGGAAAAGATGGCCTGCATGGAGTACCAGCAGTATCTGACACCAAATATCTACAACGGCTACGGCACCACAGAAACCTTCTGGAACACCTTCCTGCGCCCCTACGATCTGCCGGAGATGTCCGGTACGGCTGGCCGCTCCTGCACCGATGACGATGTGGCTGTCATCAAGAGCGATTCTGACCGCCGTGTAGAGCCGACAGAGCTGGTGGCCAAGGACAACCAGGAGGTCGGCGAGATCATCATCAAGTGCCCCACCAAGACCACCTATTACTACTACGACAAGCCGGAAGAATCCAACCGCGTGTATTACAAGGGCTGGATGTATACCGGTGACCTGGGCGTCTGGGATGAAAACGAGTATGTCACCATCGTTGGCAGAAAGGACGATATGATCGTCAGCTCCGGCGAAAACATCCATCCGACCCAGATCGAGGAAGTCATCAACGAGCATCCAAAGGTTCACGAGTGCGTCATCACCAGCGTACCGGATGAGCTCCGCGGCCAGAGCGTCGTGGCGTATATCATCAAGGAAGATCCGTCTCTCACCGTAAAAGAGCTGGTTTCCTTCTGCAAGAACCATCCGATGCTGTCCATCTATAAGTGCCCGCGGTTCTATCGTTTTGTGGACACACTGCCTTACACCGCAACCGGCAAAAAGCTCCACTATAAAGTCCGCGAAATGGCTCTGGAAGATCAGCAAAAGGGTCTGCTGGAGCGGTCTTAACCTGAAAATTTTCTTTCATTGCAACAAAAAATCCCGGTCTTTTGACCAGGATTTTTTCTTTTAGCCCTGTGATGGTTTTTCGTCACAGGGACTTTTTATGGTGTTTTTAGCACGAACCGCCACAAGCGATCCTGATCTTCCTGCGAGGCATAACCGATACCGACCCGTTTTCCCCGGGAAATCCCACAGCGAAAGTCATCGTCCTCTATCCACAAAGCGCTGTCCGGGGAAACAAAGCTGGTACGGTTCAAGCTGCCGTTGATCTCTAACCGTTTTGTCAATCTGCCGGGACCAGGTGCATCCACACAGGCACGGATCAACACGCCCTGGGGCTGCTCCACTTCGCCGGTAATCACGTTGAGCAGCCAATGGACACCGTAACACAGGTACACATACACGGTTCCCGCTTGTGCATACAGCACCTCGTTCCGGGGCGTGCGGCCTTTATGGGCATGGCAGGCGGTGTCCTCCACCCCGCGGTAGGCTTCTGTCTCCGAAATGCGCAGGCGCAGCACTTCCCCGCTCTCTGTCCGGTGTGCAAGGATCTTCCCTACCAGATCCGGGGCAACTGCCAGGCAGTCCCGGTGAAAAAAATCATAGTCCAGTCGTTTCACAGTCGCTCCTCCTTACTGTCCAGCTCAATCGTCATCTATGGGCGTTTTGGTGACGGTGCTCCAGATAATATTGACAACGGTGAACACCATGGCCGCCACCGGCCAGATGATCCAGCTTCTGCCCCAGTCCTTAGTAAAAAAGCTGTACAATAAATATAGCGCAACGATCAATGGCCAAAAAGCGCTGCGAAATATCGTCAATGCTACAGGCACCGGGCGGGACGGAGCGGCCGATTGGGGCACTCCTGCTTTTTCAGCAGACTGGGGCACAGACTCTGACATAAAGATATGCACATCCTCTTTTAACAGCATATCGGTGCTGACGCCAAAAATCTGGCTCAGCTTTAAAATTTTGTCTACGTCCGGTGTAGCCTGGCCGCTCTCCCATTTGGACACCGCCTGTCGGCTCACATCTAACTGCTCTGCCAATTCCTCCTGAGACCAGCCCTTTTGTTTTCGAAGCAAAACAATCTTTTCTTCCAGCTTCATCTTATGTTCTCCTCTTTCTCTGTAAAAATTCTAGGACCATCTTATCATTTTAGGCGGTTGCGGTCTACAAATCGGGCCGTACAATTTGTCAACCAACGGTTGCACCCTTCATTTTCCCCAAAACCCCATCAAAAAAGCCCGGCAGACCGGGCTTTCTATCGTTATCATTAGTCGTTTGTGCCAAAGAACTTATTGTGGATGGCTGTGACAGCGCTGTCGGCATCCTCTCTGGCCAGCAGCACAGATACTTTGATCTCGCTGGTGGAGATCATCTGGATATTGATGTTGGCCTCAAACAGCGCTTCAAACATCTCTGCCGCTACGCCTGGATGGGTCTCCATGCCGGCGCCGACGATGGACACTTTGCAGACGTCCGGATCGTAGACGACGTTCTGTGCGCCGATCACTCTAGCATACTCGTCCACGGCACTCTTAGCTTCTTCCAGCATATTCTGCGGCACGGTGAAGGCAATATCCTTGGTGTTATCTCTGCCCACAGACTGGAGAATGATGTCTACATTGACCTTCTTCGCCGCCAGCTTGGAGAAGATCTTAAAGGCCAGTCCGGGCTTATCCGGCACGCCGATAATCGAAACTCTTGCTACATCATTGTCCTTTGCGACACCGCTGATCAACATTTTTTCCATTTTTGCTTCCTCCTTCACGATCGTACCGGGTTGTCTTGTGAGACTGGAAATGACCTCCAGCTCAATGTTATATTTTTTTGCCATTTCCACAGAACGGTTGTTCAAAACCTGAGCGCCCAGTGTCGCCAGCTCCAGCATCTCGTCATAGGAGATCACATTCAGCTTCTTGGCGTTTGGCACCTTTCTCGGATCCGCTGTATAAACACCGTCTACGTCGGTATAGATCTGACACAGGTCGGCGTGCATCGTTGCCGCAATGGCCACGGCGCTGGTGTCCGAACCGCCACGGCCCAATGTCGTCATGTCGCCGTAACGGTTGATGCCCTGGAAGCCGGTGACGATGACGATATTCTTCTTGTCGATCTCCTTCTGGATCCGGTCTGCTTTGACCTTCTTGATCCGGGCGGAACCGTAGGCGCTGGGGGTCTGGAAGCCCGCCTGCCAGCCCAGCAGCGAAACGACTGGATACCCCAGCTTCTCGATGGCCATAGCCAGGAGCGATGCGGAAATCTGCTCACCGGCAGTCAACAGCATATCCATCTCCCGCTTAGATGCGTGTGGATTGATGGCGTTTGCTTTCTCGATAAATTCATCCGTCGTATCGCCTTGGGCGGAAACGACAACGACTACGTCATTGCCGGCCGCATAAGTCTTTGTGACAATATCCGCCACATTAAAGATACGCTCTGTGTTGGCGACCGATGTGCCGCCAAACTTTTGTACAATCAGACTCATTGTTTACCCCTCCAAATTACTCGTCGTTCTCTATGCGATGGACACCGACGCACCCGATGGGTCTGTATCCAAAATACTCAGCTTCCAGCCGGTGATCCCTTTGCTCTCCAGATTCTTCAGCGCATACTGCTCAAAATTTTTCACGCTGTCCGACTCGATCAGCGCAATAATGGTCGGGCCGGCGCCGCTGATATAAGTGCCCAGAGAACCCAGCTCATAGCTCAAACGGAACACGGTGTCGCCGTCCTGGATCAGTCCTAAACGATAGGGCTGATGGATCTTGTCCTGCACCGCTACCCGCAGATTCTCCGTCTTGCCGGAAAACAGCGAGGCGGTCATCAAAGCGGAACGGGACAGATTATAGACGGCGTCCTTCCGGTCATAGGTCTCCGGCAGCACAGAACGGGATGCTTCCGTTTTCAGCTCAAAGGGCGGATGGAACGCGGCAAAGCGGATCTTCTCCGAGACCGGCACGCTGACGCTGTACACACGGCCGCCCTCTACAGCAGAAGCCACCAGGCCGCCGGAAATGGCCGGCGTGGTGTTATCCGGGTGGCCTTCGATCTCTGCCGCCAGGTTGATGAGGTCGTTTTCGTTCAGGGGACTGCCGATGAGCCGGTTGGCGCCCAAAAGGCCCGCCACGATACAGGCAGAGCTGCTGCCCAGGCCGCTGGCCATGGGGATATTGTTCTCCTGAATGATCTTTAAGCCAGGCAGCCGTTTACCGCATTCCTCATACAGCCGCTTGGCTGCCCAGTAGATCAGGTTCGTCTCGTCGGTGGGCACCACGATGTCATCCTTTGTGGTGATGTCGATGATGTCGCTCTCCTCCATCCAAACCCGATTGTATAATGTCAATGCCAACCCCAGCGCATCAAACCCAGAGCCTAAATTGGCACTGGTCGCCGGGACTTGAATTTTAATCATATTCTAAACCAGCCTTACTTCTTCGATATTCATAGTTTATGCCATGCCATTAAATTTCGCCAACACGAACCGTTGTCTTGACTTCTACGCCCTGCTCTTCCAATGTCTGGAGCTTTGCGCGGGCATCCTTTTCTACCATTCTCGGTGTGATGAACGCAAACTCAGTTTCCGGCGCGCCGTCTCTTGTCAGGACCTCCACCGGGCCAAACACCTTCTCTACGCAATCCTTACAGCCCTTCTCTGTGCGGACATACAGGCAGACAGACTGCTCCAGATAATCAGCCACATAGGACGGATCATGGTTGTCCTCCCAGAAGAGATACTTCCGGGTGTCGATGTGCTTGACGCAATCCATGACGTCGGCTACAACGGCGCTGGCTGTCGGCAGCTTGCCGGCGCCCTTGCCGTAGAACATCACGTCATCGGTGAAGCTGCCCTTGACCATGATGCCATTGAACACATCGTCGATGGTGGAAAGCTGGCAGGAATTCTTCAGCAGCATTGGGCAGACAATGATGGAGATACGGCCGTCGTCCAGCATCTTCGTCTGGCCGATGAGCTTGATGACGCCGCCCCAGTCATGGGCGTAGGAAACATCTTCCAGCGTCAGGCTGGTGATGCCTTCGGTATGTACCTGCTCCGGATAAACGTGCTTGCCAAAGGCCAGGGCCGCCAGGATACAGATCTTCCGGCAGGCGTCGTGGCCGTCTACATCGGCAGAAGGATTCCGCTCGGCATAGCCCAGCTTCTGCGCTAGGGCCAGGGCATCTGCAAAGCCCATGTTGTCCTCGATCATTTTGGTGAGGATAAAGTTGGTCGTACCGTTGAGGATGCCGGCAACGCTGAGGATATTGTTGGCCGCCATGCACTGGTGGATCGGCCGGATGACCGGGATACCGCCGCCGACACTAGCTTCGAACATAAAGTTGACGTTGTGCTCTGCTGCAATGGCCAGCAGCTCGGCGCCCTTTGTCGCCACCAGCTCTTTGTTGGAGGTCACGACGCTCTTGTTGGCTTCCAAACACTGCTTGACGAAATCGTAAGCCGGGTGGATGCCGCCCATGACCTCCACCACAACACGGATGGAATCATCGGTGAGGATGTCGTTGAAATCCTTTGTAAAGCGGTCAGCATAAGGGCTGTCCGGGAAGTCCCGCAGGTCCAGGATCCGCTTGACCACGATCTCCTCTCTTGTCCGTTTCGCGATGGTTTCCGGATTCGTATACAGGATCTCCGCAACGCCGGAACCAACAACACCATGACCCATAATTGCTACGTTCATTGATTTACACCTCTTAAAAACTAAAATTTCCGGAATCATTCCCCGGCAATATTCTCGATGGTCTTAACGCCGTCTACATGACGAAGCTGATCCATCAGCGCGTCTACAGGCTCTTCCATACCGTCGACCCGGGCGGAAATGGAAACGACCGCCTTACCTTTTACCGGGATGTTCTGGTTGATCGTCAGGATATTGGCGCCGGCGCTGTAAAACTGCGAGATGACCGCCATCAGCACGCCGGGCCGGTCGTACAACACAACCTGAACAGTAATGATACTTTCCGGGGAACGCTCAACATAGGGATAAACCGAATCCTTGTACTTATAAAAGACACTGCGGGAGATCCCAGCCATACGCGCAGCTTCCGCTGTGCTGCCCGCCTGGGCATTGCGCAGATATTCTTTTGCTTCGATAACCTTGGAAAAGACCGGCGGCAGAGCGCTGCTCTCGACCAAAAGGAAATTGGATCGGCTCATTTGTCCATCCCCCATGTACTGTTGTATTGTCACAAGATACAGTTTATCACGTTTTTCCCCCAATAGCAACGGTTTTTTCGATTTCTTTTTGCAATCGGTATTTTGCACAAAACCGCTCAACAACAAAAAAGCAGATAGCGAATCTGTTCTGATCCCTTATCTGCTTTTAGCACAAAATCTTTATGCCGCTTGGCTGCCGGCCGCATTTGGCTCAATGGGCGTGATCGGCGGGCTGACCGGATTATCCGGGTCGTCAGGTGTCGCTGGCGTATCCGGGGTATCCGGGTCTGTGGGCGTATCCGGTGTGTCCGGTGTATCGGGAGATTCCGGTGTATCCGGGTTCTCTGGGTCATCGGTGCCTTCACCGGTCTCCGATTCCGTTGGCTCCTCGTTATCGGTATCGTCGTCGTAGTCGCCCTCGTCGTCGTAATCACCGCCGCCACGAGTCAGGGTATGATTGCCGTCGCAGTAGTTTTCCAGACGATCCTTGCCAACCCAGCCGGTCTCACCGCTGCAATAACTGCTGGCGATCTTGCCGGTGCTGGTACACAGCGTCGCCTCGGTAATATCATCAAAGTTGAAGTCCTTCTGCTCCTTGCCTTCCAGATACGCTGTCATGATCTGGCGCCACAGCGACTTTGCCGCATTGAGCGAGGTCTGGGAGTAGATCTCACTTGGCTCTGCGTAACCGGTCCAAATGCCTGCAATAGCATACGGTGTACCACCCATGAACCAGCTATCCTTGTTGCTGTCGGTGGTACCGGTCTTACCAAATACAGTCCAGCCGTCGATGGCTGCGTCTGTACCGGTACCTTCACTGCCGGTGATCGGCATTTGCAGGATCTTATTCATGACCTCTGCCACACCGGCGGAAACAGCCTGCTCGCTCTTATTGTTTCGGTTGTCCAGAATGACGTTGCCCTCGCTGTCCTCTACATAATAGTAGGTATAGGGCTTGCTGTACTTACCGCTGTTGCCAAAGATCTGGAAGCCGGCCACCATTTCCTTGACGGTGAGACCGTTGGTGAGGCCGCCCAGGGCCATACTGGAGATGCTGGAGCTGTCCTCTTCAGTCAGGTTCTTAAAGTGGAGCTTTTCTGTCATAAACTTGTAGCAGAGCTGGGGCGTGATGGTGTTGCACAGGTTGGCCGCCGGCCGGTTGGCAGAAATCTCGATGGCCTTTGTCACCGGCATATTGCCACGGCTGCCGGCGTACCAGTTGTTCGGACCGGCGGTGCCGTCGGGGAAGTAAGCGGGGATCGGGTCATCGGACAGCGTAGTGTTGTAGCCGATGAAGCCGTTTTCCATAGCCGGGGTATAGACGGAGATCGGCTTCATGGTAGAACCGACCTGCCGCAGGGCATCGGTGGCATTGCTCATCCAGCGGTTGCCCGTCTTTTCATGGCTGCTGCCGATGACTGTTAGCACACGGCCGTTATAGTCCATCATATAGAAGCCGGCCTCCAGGTCGGGGTCTGCTTTAAAAATATCGCTCTTGTCAAAGATCTTCTCTGCCTGCTTTTGCAGCGCCACATCTTCAGCGGAATAGATCTTTAGTCCGCCGTAATAGATCATGCGGGAAGCTTCTTCCTCACTGATCTGGTACAACCCCTGCAGATCCTCAATGACATCGTTGATGAGCGCTTCTGTATACCAGTTAAAAACAGACGCTTCACCTACATCCTTACCGTTGATCTTACCGTAGAACTTCATGTTCTCCGATTTCTCCATGGCCTGGTTATACTCGTCCTGTGTGATCTTTTTCTGGTCGTACATGGCCTGGATCACCGTCTGCTGCCGTTCCTTGTTCTTTTCCGGGAAGGCTAAAGGATTATAGGCGTAGGGGTTCTGGGTGATCCCCGCAATGGCCGCGCATTCCGCAATATCACAGTCGGCAATGTTCTTATTGAAATACAGGTTGGCCGCCGCCTGGACGCCCTTGGTGCCGGCGCCGTAGTCGACGACGTTGAGGTAGGCTTCCAGGATCTCGTCCTTGGAGTACTTTTTCTCCAGGTTCAGGGCGCGGAAGATCTCTTTTACTTTCCGGTTGATGGAAACCTGATTGTCACCGGTCAGGTTCTTGATGAGCTGCTGGGTGATGGGGGAGCCGCCAAAGCTGCCGCTGGAGGACGACAGCGCCGACACTGCTCCCAGCGTCCGGGTCCAGTCCACGCCGTCGTGCTCGTAGAACCGTTTATCCTCAATGGCCACCATGGCGTCCTTCATGGTCTGGGGAATGTTGTCAAAATCTACCCAGATCCGGTTGTTGTCGCCGCCGTACAGCGTTTCGGATTTCGTTACCTTACCGTTTTTGTCGGTGGTGTAAATAAAGCTGGTATAGTTCAGCTTTAAGTTGTGAAGGTCGATGTCCAATTCCTCATTCATGTAAGAATTGAGATACAGCGTTAAGCCCAAGCCCAGCGCACCCAATGCCGCCAGAACGATCACCAAAATCGTGAGGAACGTTCTGCCAAACATTTTACCAAACGCTCCCGCAGTGCCGGACGCGCTGCTCTTGCGCAGCGGCGACAGTTGTGTTTGCTTGCGATCCTTGTTTTCTTGATTGCTCAAATGTTTCACCTCAAATTAGTTCAGTGTCTCACCAGGTCTCTGCCGGTGGACTGGATGAGAATGTGACCGTCCTCCATCCGTTTTACAATGTGCTCTGCACGCTCCGTTTGCCACCGTGCTGTTTTTGCCAAAGAACGTGTCTTTTGTGCATAATCGTGGAAAAAACAGCGAATACTGTGCATAAAGAAACGGAGGTGATGACGATAAAAAGTCATAAGATTTTAGTTGCGATCCTTGCTGCGGCAGCCATCGCCGCCGTGGCGGTGGCGATCGTCTGTCTGGTCTATGTCAAAACCCCACAGGAGAATCAAGGCGCCGCGGCAGTCCCCGATGCCCAATCACATGGTAATCAAATTTATTCTACCGCAAATTCAGCCGTAAGTCAAGAAAACCCGGAAATTCTTCCCCCTGTATCGCCTTCGGAAAGCCATTCCGACAGCAATAGTTCCGAGATGTCAAAAAAGGATGCTTATGTGGTTAAAATCCAGAATGGAAAAATCTGTGTGTTTCAAGGCACATCCGATTCCCCTATCCAGACCCTGGACGTGGAAATTCAATCTCTGCCGGCAGGCGACCGCACTGCTCTGGAAACCGGCATCTCCGTCACCGGCAAGGATCAGCTCCGGCGGGTCCTGGAGGATTATCAAAGCTGAATGGACCAAGATCCGCAAAAGGCCAGTCATCGGGCAGCGCGTACCCGGATGGCTGGTCTTTTTTTGTAAAAAGAAATCCTTTTGCTATTTTAGTCAATGGAGATCAATTCATAGTCCTGCGTCCCGATCCCCAGCTTCTCGGCGTGTTCTACGGCACTGCGCCAATCTGTCGTTGGGCCAATGGCGGTGAAATGGTCATGGCAGCAATGATCGCAGTCGCCGAGCAGACTGTTTTCCATGGCGGGCTGACGGTTCACTGCGTCGGCACAGGCAACATCCAGAGCCACCGGGTCAAAGGAAGCAAACATTCCCACATCCGGCACGATTGCGGTATCGTTTTCTCCGTGGCAGTCGCAGAAGGGCGACACATCTACCACCAGGCTGATATGAAAATGGGGACGGCCGGATAACACCGCCTTTGTGTACTCGGCCACCTTCTTGTTCATCACCGCATTGGACGTATCATACTGGGGCTGGATGGCATCTGTGGGACAAACGCCGACGCATCTGCCGCAGCCGGCGCATTTCTCCAGAGCAATGTGGGACTTCCCATTTGTGACAATGGCGGCTTCCTGGGCGCAGATCCGGCTGCACCGGCCACAGCCGATACACAATTCTTCTTCGACTACCGGTTTGCCCTCGCTGTGCATTTCCATCTTGCCCCGGCGGGAACCGCACCCCATGCCGATGTTCTTCAGGGCACCGCCAAAACCGGCCATCTCATGGCCCTTAAAGTGATTGAGGGAAATGAATACGTCGGCGTCCATAATGGCCCGGCCGATCTTCGCTTCCTTTACATACTCGCCGCCCTCTACCGGCACGAGACATTCATCGGTACCCTTGAGCCCGTCGGCAATGATGACATGGCACCCGGTGGAAAACGGAGAAAACCCATTGAGATAGGCGGAATCCAGGTGATCCAGGGCATTTTTCCGCCCACCGACGTACAGCGTATTGCAGTCGGTCAAAAACGGCTTCCCGCCCAGCGATTTCACCACATCCACGACGACCTTGGCATAGTTTGGCCGCAGATACGCCAGATTGCCCGGCTCCCCAAAGTGCATCTTGATGGCCGTGTACTGATTCTCAAAATGGATCTTCTCGATGCCGGCTGCCCGAATGAGCGCTTCCAACTTTTGCAAAAGATTCTTCCCCATAGGCTTTGTCCGCATATCCGTAAAATAGACCTTCGCTTTTTCCATTGTGATTCCTCCCTGATCCGGCACTGCCCCAGCGCAGGCCGCTTTTTTGTTATGATACCACAGTTTTTCCCGTTGAGAAAGAAAAATGGCAAAGTTTTATCGGGTAGGCTGTCTTTTTCAAAAATCGGTAAAAAATGCGTTGCAATTTCCAGACATTGCCTTTATAATAAAAAGGATTGTCTATTTTGATGTGAGACACATGATACGAGAGGAGTTACAGAACGTATGAACTTTGTTTCTCAAATGGAGAAGAAAATCGTCAACAATCCACGCATTGAATTACAGATGGGCATCACCTGGCACGACCTGAGCCCTCACGAAAAGAACCTCATCTTCGCTGTGACCGACTTGCTCAACGCCGCTTACGATGACGACGTGACCATCGCCCAGCTTTACGAGCACCTGGAATCGGCCAGCCAGATCTCCCAGCTCATCCCCCATGCGGTCCACAAGATCGACCCGGCCAACTGGGAAGGCCATAGCCGCATGAACATCTTTTTGACCCTTAACAAGGAGGAACAATCCACCATCCTTGCCGACGTCAAGCTGTTCCTGTTCGATATGTTCTATGAGGAGATCAAGGCCCATAAGCTGGAAACGCTTAAGGCCCAGAAAAAATAATCTGCATTTTCCCAAAAAAGAGAAGCATCCCCTGCAAAAAACAGGAGTGTTTCTCTTTTTTTCTTCCTGTTCCAAAAAGAACTGTGACAAAATCACATTTCTCGCCCGAAGCCATCAAAACCAATTGACGATAAAGGTTCCCGTGTGATACGCTTATATTCAGTTAGGGCGAAAAAGAGCAGGCATACTGCCGTTTTCCCTAGTCAAGATCAAAAAGAAAGTAGGTACCGCAATGGCTTTTTCCAACCAACCACAGCCCTTGTCACCGGAACGCAAAGAATGTATCGACAAGATCATCGCTTCTTACGGTGGTCTGACCTCCAAAATGCTGGAGATCCTGCTGGACGTCCAGGACACTGCCGAGGGAAAATATATTTCTGAGGCAACCGCCCATTATGTGGCCGAACAGCTCCAAGTCAAAATCACCCAGGTGTATGATGTCATCACCTTCTTTTCCTCCCTTCACGACGCGCCCCGAGCACAGTTTCCCATCCAGGTCTGCTCCAGCATCGTGTGCAAGGTCAACGACAGCGACGGCCTCATGGAACATCTCCAGTCCCTGCTGGGCGTCGGCCTCAACGAGCCCACTGCCGACGGCAAGTACATCATCGAGGAAGTTCCCTGCTTTGGCGCCTGCGACGTTGCCCCAGCCATCCGTGTCAACGGCGTGGTCTACGGCAAGATCACTTCCAAAGACAAATTGGCCGAAATCATTAACAGCTTGCGGTAAGGAGGTGCGAAGAAGATGAGCAAAACTGTTTCTTTTATGACGAAAAACTTTGGTAAATACGACATTCACTCCATCGACTCCTACGAAAGCATCGGCGGATTTGACGCGCTCAGACGCGCCGTTACCATGACCGGCTTTGAGATCGCTGACCGCATCGCTGAATGTGGCGTAAAGGGCCGTGGCGGCGCCGCCTACGATATGGGCCGCAAATGGCACCAGGCCCGGGAGATCGACCAGAAGGAAAAAGTGGTCGTCTGCAACGCTGACGAAGGCGAGCCCTGTACCTTCAAGGACAGAGCCCTGATCGAAAACGATCCCTTCCGCCTCATCGAAGCCATGATCATCGCCGGCTACAGCATCGGCGCGCAAAATGGCTACCTCTATATGCGGGAGGAATATTCCCACCTGCGTCCCCTGCTCCTGAACGCCATTGCCCAGGCCGAGGAAAAAGGGTATCTCGGCAAGAACATCCTGGGCGTGGAGGGATTTGATTACCAGATCCACCTCCAGTCCGGCGCCGGCGCTTATGTCTGCGGCGAAGGTACGGCCCTGGTGGAATCCATCGAAGGCAAGAGCGGCCGTCCCAGAAAAAAGCCGCCGTTCATCAAGCAGTGCGGCCTGTTCAATCTGCCCACCTGCGTCCAGAACGTGGAAAGCCTCTGCCTGGTGCCGTCTATCCTGCTGGACGATGAAAAAGTGTACCTGACCTACGGCACAGAGAAATCTCCCGGCACCAAGATGATCAGCGTCGGCGGCAACGTAAAGCAGCCCGGCGCTTTCGAGATCCCCTTTGGCATCACGCTGCGGGAGATCATCTATGAGCTGGCCGGCGGCGTTTCTGGCAACCAGGACATCCGGCTGATCCAACTGGGCGGCGCATCCGGCAAGGTCTGTGGCCCCGATAAGCTGGACACCCCCTATACCTATGAGGATCTGGCACAGGCCGGCCTGACTGTCGGTTCCGGCGCCATCTTAGTGGTGGACACCCGGACCAGCGTCATGGATTTCCTCCGCACGACACAGGCCTTCTTCTCTCACGAGAGCTGCGGCCAATGTACGCCATGCCGCGGCGGCAACAAGCAGATGAAGTATCTGCTGGAAAAGGTCGCCTCCGGCACCCACACCGCCGAGGACATCAAAACGATGAACAAGGTCATCATGATCATGCAGCAGGCTTCCCTGTGCGGCCTGGGCGAAAGCGCTGAAAACGCCCTTTGTTCCGCCATGAAAGTGTTCCCGGAAGTTTTTGCAGTGAAAGAGGAGATCGAATAACATGGAAATGGTAAATCTGAAAATCAATAATTTGCCGCTTTCGGTGAAAAAAGGTACGCGCATCATCGACGCCGCCAAGCAGATCGGCATCGACATCCCCCACCTCTGCTACTTCCCAGACCAGGAGATCAAGGCCCACTGCCGGATCTGTGTGGTCGAGGTCAAGGGCAGCCGTAAGCTGTTGGCCGCCTGCTCCACCGTTTGCTGGGAAGGCATGGAAGTCTTTACCGACACCAAAAAAGTGCGGGAGACTCAGGTCGGTGTGCTGGAAATGATCATGGCCAACCACAACGTAGACTGTCTGGCCTGCCCCAGAAACCAGAACTGCGAACTGCAGGCCCTTTGCAGCCGGTTCAATTTGGTAAAGCCCAATATGCTCCACGTTTATGATACGACTCCCGTCCAGGACGACAATCCCAGCCTCATCCGGGATATGTCCAAATGTATCAAGTGCGGCCGGTGTGTCCGTGCCTGCATCGAGAGCCAGGGCGTTGCTGCTCTGACCTATTCCGGCCGTTCCGAGAACTTTGCCGTCACAACGGCCTACAAGAAGCCCTTCGAGCATACCGACTGTATCCTGTGCGGCCAGTGCAGCACCGTCTGCCCCGTCGGCTCCATCGTGGAAAAAGACGACACCCAGAAGGTATGGGATGCGCTCCACGATCCGCAGAAACACGTTATCGTCCAGGTAGCGCCATCTGTCCGTGTGGCTCTGGGCGACGCCTTCGGTCTGCCCAAGGGCAGCATCGTCACCGGCCAGATGGTCACCGCCCTGCGGATCATCGGCTTTGACCGGGTATTTGACACCAACTTCGGCGCCGACCTGACCATTATGGAGGAAGGCCACGAGCTGCTGGACCGCATCCAAAATGGCGGCAAGCTACCTATGATCACCTCCTGCAGCCCGGGTTGGGTCAACTACATGGAAAAGCATCACAGCGATCTGTTGGAGTACCTCTCCTCCTCTAAGTCTCCCCAGCAAATGTTCGGCGCCATCTCCAAGTCCTACTACGCACAGGTCGCCGGCATTGATCCGGACAACATCGTGACGGTTTCCGTCATGCCCTGCGTTGCGAAAAAATACGAGGCCGCTCGTCCCGAAATGGAAGCTGACGGCCACCGGGATGTGGACATTGTCATCACCACCAGAGAGCTGGCTAAGATGATCAAGTATGTCGGTCTGGACTTCCCGCATATGCCCGAAAGCGACTTTGACAGCCCTCTGGGCATCGGCTCCGGCGCCGGCGCAATTTTTGGCAACACTGGCGGCGTAATGGAAGCGGCTCTGCGCACTGTGGCAGAAGCTGTTACCGGCGAGACATTGGGCAAGATCGAGTTCAACGCTGTGCGCGGCAACGAAGGCGTCCGGGAAGCGGTCATTCCGCTGGGCGACACCTCCATTAAGGTAGCCATTGCCCACGGCCTGAAAAATGCGGAAACCGTGGTGCAGATGATCGAAAACGGCACGGCAGATTACACCTTCATCGAAGTGATGGCCTGCCCAGGCGGCTGCATCGGCGGCGGCGGACAGCCAGTCAACACCACCTTCCAGATGAAGGAACTGCGCCAGGATGCCCTCTATGACATCGACGAGAACCTCCCTTATCGGAAGTCTCACGAGAATCCGGACATCATTGCTGTTTACGATAAGTTCCTCGGCAAGCCTCTGAGCGAAAAGGCCCATCATCTGCTGCACACCCATTATCACCAGCAGAAAAAGGCTTCTTCCGCAGATACCTTTTAAATCACATCTTCATGCAGAAAACCCCCGGTTTGATCCGGGGGTTTTCTTTGTGCCGTCAGGTTTTGCTGCCTTTTGGGCTGCGGCGCTCCTCTTTGCGCCGGATTTTTCCGCAAGTTTTTCACAGTGGGGCAAGTTGCTTTTTTCGCCGTGATGGCATCGGCAAACAGCGCAGCCGCCCCATCGGGGGCAGTTTGTCCGCTTTTGCAGAAGCGATCAGTTCTCCTCATAGCACTCTCCCTACACGCAAAAACATCCCTGCCGCTATGGACAGGGATGCCTTTCTGATTTTGGATTCTATGGGATCGTCTACGCTGGATGTGTTACTGCTCCAGCTCCTTGGTGACGATCTGATCCGCGAGACGCTGAGACAGGATCACAAGAGAATCTGCGATGTTTTCATTTTCCACCAAAACGGTGTCCGGCACCTTCAGGTGCGTCGGCGCAAAGTTCCAGATGCCCCGTATATCACAATCGACCATCTGGTCCGCAATAGACTGGGCAAATTTTGCCGGCGCAGTAATAATGCCGATATGAACGCCCAAATCACCGCACACTGCTGCCATTTCCGCTACATCATGCACCGGGATGTTGTTGACCTGTGTCCCGATGACAGCCGGGTCTGTATCAAAGGCTGCCAGGATGTGTAGTCCGTAATTGGCAAAGCCCGGATAGGACAGGATCGCCTTGCCCAGGTGGCCTACGCCGACCAGGATCGCCCGGTCCACGTTGTCGTAACCCAGGGTGCGCTCGATGTCCGCAAGGAGATACTCCGTGATGTAACCGATCTTTGGATGATTTTCCGCACCAACATTTTGCAGATCGGACACCACCTGACACCCTGCGACATCAACGGCTTCGCCCAGCTTTTCCGCTGTGATGTTGGCAGGTCCATTCTCCGGCAGTGTTTTTAAGTAGTTGAGATACAGCGATAACCGCTGAACCACTTCATGTGCCAGTGTTTTCGATTGTTCCATAAATTTTGTTCCCTCTCTTCGTTTCGCGCAAAAATCCTTTCATCCCTCAAACGCTTCTATGCACAAATTATTTGTTTTCCTGCAAATAGGTATCGATGGAAGCCGCTGCCGCTTTACCAGCGCCCATGGCCAGAATAACCGTTGCGGCACCGGTCACTGCGTCACCGCCGGCATAAATGCCGTCACGGGTGGTGATCCAGGTCTCTGTATCCCGCAGGACGAGGCAGCCGTGCTTATTCACCTGCAGGCCCTCGGTGGTTCTGCTGATGAGCGGGTTCGGGGAGTTACCGATGGCCATGACGACGCAGTCGGTATCCAGAATGAACTCGCTGCCCGGGATCGGCACTGGACGGGCTCTGCCGGTAGCATCCGGCTCACCCAGTTCCATCTTGACGCACTTGAGACCGCCGACCCAGCCATTGCCGTCGTCCTCAATGGAGACAGGATTGGTCAGCAGGCAGAACTGTACGCCCTCTTCCTTGGCGTGCTCGATCTCTTCCAGTCTAGCCGGCAGTTCTTTCTCTGTCCGGCGATAGACGATGCTGACGCTTTCCGCGCCGATGCGCAGGGCACAGCGGGCAGCATCCATGGCCACGTTACCGCCGCCGATGACGGAAACGTGCTTTGCCTGCATGATCGGTGTGGCGGACTCTTTCTTATAAGCTTTCATCAGATTGATTCTGGTGAGGAATTCGTTGGCGGAGTAAACACCGTTGAGCTCCTCGCCGGGAATATTCATGAAGTTTGGCAGGCCGGCGCCGCTACCGATAAAGACAGCCTTGAAGCCTTCCTCGGCCATGAGCTCGTCGATGGTTGCTGTCTTGCCGACGATGTAGTTGGTCTTGACCGTAACGCCCAGCAGCTCCAGGTTGTGGATCTCGTTGTCCACGATCTCCTTTGGCAGACGGAATTCCGGAATACCATATTCCAGCACGCCGCCAGCTTTGTGGAGCGCCTCAAATACGGTGACTTCGTAGCCTTTTCTGGCCAGCTCGCCAGCGCAGGTCAGGCCTGCAGGGCCGGAACCGACAACGGCTACCTTAATGCCGTTGGTCTCCGGCTTTTCTTTTGGTGCGTCGGTGTGGTGTGCCCGCATATAGTCGGCGGCAAACCGCTCCAGACGACCGATGGAGACCGCTTCGCCCTGACGGCCCCGGACGCACAGGCTCTCGCACTGCTTTTCCTGGGGGCAGACACGGCCGCAGATAGCCGGCATCAGGTTCATTTCACGGATCTTCTCCGCAGCGCCCTCAAAATCGCCCACCTTCATCTTGGCAATAAACTCCGGGATCGGCACGCCGACCGGACAACCCTTGACGCAGGGACGGTGCTTACAGGTAAAGCACCGGCTGGCCTCGGCAAGGGCCTGTTCTTCTGTATAGCCCTGGGCTACTTCCTCAAAGTTCTTGTTGCGGACATTCGGGTCGGCAACAGGCATTGGAACTTTCTTCCACTCATCCATTACTGTTCCCCTCCCTTTTGCATCAGTCTGCAGTGCTCATCACGCTTGTGCTGTTCAAACTCACGGTACATACCGTTGCGCTTCATCAGGCCGTCAAAGTCTACCAGATGACCGTCAAAATCAGGACCATCTACACAGGCAAACTTTGTCTCGCCGCCAACGATCAGCCGGCAGCCGCCGCACATACCGGTACCGTCGATCATGATCGGGTTCATGCTGACGACCGTCTTGATGTTGTACTGCTTTGTGAGCTGGGAAACGAATTTCATCATGATGATGGGGCCGATGGCGATGACTTCATCGTACTGCTCACCGGATTCGATCAGCTCCTTCAGGGCATCGGTGACAAGACCTTTCGTGCCGTGGCTGCCGTCATCGGTCATGACGCGCATGACCTTGCTGACTGCACGGAACTCATCCTCCAGGATGACCAGGTCTTTGTTCCGAAAGCCGACGATGGAATGGACCTCCGTGCCCTGCTCGCTGAGCTTCTTGGCAACGGGGAACGCAATGGCGCAGCCTACGCCGCCGCCGATAACAGCGACCTTCCTTAGACCTTCAGTGTGGGTCGGTGTGCCCAGAGGGCCGGCAAAGTCGTGAAGCTCCTGGCCGACCTCCATCTCGTCCAGCTCAGTGGTAGTTTCGCCAACGATCTGGAAAATGATGGTGATGGTGCCCTTTTCCCGGTCAAAATCGGCAATGGTCAGCGGGATCCGCTCGCCGTTTTCATCGGTACGCAGAATGATGAACTGACCCGGCTCTGCCTTTTTGGCAACCTGGGGTGCTTCGATCTCCATCAGCGTAACGGTGGGATTCAATCTTTGTTTCCGCAAAATTTTATACATGGATGTACTCGTACCCTCCTATGATTTGGATTTTCTATTAGAACTCTACTTTTGTTCCGTAGTAAGTGCAGGTGAGCAGCTTCTCCATCTCCGCTGGCGTAATCGCTCTCGGGTTGGAACCGGTGCAGGCGTCGCCTACGGCTGCTTCTGCGATGGTTGCTACCTTCTCTTTAAATTCGTCCTCGTTGATGCCAAACTCCTTTAAGGTCTTTGGAATGTTCAGCTTCACATTGTATTCGTCGATCTTCTTGCACAGACCTGCTACCAGCTCATCATCGGTGCTGCCAGCAATGTCTACAGATCTTGCGATGTCTGCATAACGCTTCTTCGCTGTCTCGTCCTTAGCATTGTACTGGATGACATAAGGCAGATAAATGGCGTTTGCGCAGCCGTGCGGAATGTGGCCGGTGGAGAATGCCGCACCAGTCTTGTGTGCCATGGAGTGGACGATGCCCAGCAGCGCATTGGAGAATGCCATGCCGGCCAGGCACTGTGCGTAGTGCATCTGCTCTCTGGCGTTCTTGTCGCCGTTGTAGGAATCCGGCAGATAATCAAAGACCATATGGATAGCCTTGAGTGCCAGCGGATCGGTGAACGGGCTGTTCATGGTAGATACATACGCCTCGATAGCATGGGTCAACGCGTCCATGCCGGTGTGAGCGGTCAGCTTCTGGGGCATTGTCTCTGCCAGTGCCGGGTCTACCAGGGCAACGTCTGGGGTGATGTTGAAGTCAGCCAGCGGATACTTGATGCCCTTGTGATAATCTGTGATAACGGAGAATGCCGTTACCTCGGTAGCTGTACCGGAAGTGGACGGGATGGCCAGGAACTTTGCCTTCTGGCGCAGCTCTGGGAAGCTGAATGGGGTGATCAGATCCTCAAAGCTGGTGTCCGGATACTCATAGAATACCCACATGGCCTTTGCGGCATCGATGGGGGAACCGCCGCCCATTGCGACGATCCAATCCGGCTGGAACTCCTGCATGGCCTTTGCGCCGCGCATAACGGTCTCTACAGACGGATCCGGCTCAACGTTCTCAAAAAGCTGAACCTCCATGCCGGCTTCCTTCAGATAATTGACTGCCTGATCCAGAAAACCAAAGCGCTTCATGGAACCGCCGCCAACAACGACCATTGCACGATGCCCTTTCAGTGTCTTTAAGGTCTCCAGTGCACCTTTGCCATAATAAATATCTCTTGGTAATGTAAAACGAGCCATAATCATTTGCCTCCTGAAAATTGATTTTTTTGTGAAATTATTTTATTCGTTAATAATTTAACACAAAGTGCTGAAAGATGGAATGATAAAATAGGAATGGAACCATATATTTCCGGCAATACCACCTACTCAGGAATAGGTGTTTTTTTCCAGCGCGTCCTTCACGCTGTAGAGCGATTCGATAAATTCCTTATCCAACCGCTTGAGCTTATAGTTTTTGGGATAGATGATCACGTCTTTATAGCGGCCCTTTAGTCCGCTGCACTTGCGCAGGATCAGCCCATTGGCCTTCAGCAGCTCCTCCGGGATCGGCGACACCAGCATATACGTCCCGCTGACGCTCCGCAGCAGATCCATCTGACTGCCCCGCTCATAAAGGTAGATCTTCCGGTCGATGTTCTCCACCATCTCCGGCACCTGCATCTCCGAATGGGTCACCGACGGGATCGCCGTATCGCCATGGACCAGCATGGTGTAGCCCCGCAGGTCCTCCCAGGTGAGCTTCTTCTTTTTGGCCAGGGGATGATGCTTTGACATGACCACGACGCAGTCGAACTCCCAAAGCGTGTGGGCGTGGATGTTTTTGGCCTCCAGCAGATTGAGAAAATATTTCTCGTAATCGGCGTGGTAGCGGATGATGCCCAGATTATACTCGTTCTCCAGAATATTGCGCACCGCCTCCAGAGAGTTTGTCTCCTTAAAGTTGACCTCCAGCCGCTCACCTTCGTCCAGTCCCTCCAAAAAGCGGGTGAATGCCAGCGACACATACGACGCCCGCGGCACCGATACGTTAAAGAATCGTTTTTTCACCTTGCCCATGCTGTACATATTGTCCAGCTCGTCGATCTTGGAAATGACTTTCCTGGCATTGTTTAAAAATTCCGCGCCCTTCTGGGTAGGGATCATCCCCTTGGAGGTCCGCTTAAAGATCGTGATGCCAATAAAGCTCTCCAGTTCTTTAATGGCTTTGCTCAAATTTGGCTGCCCGACAAACAAATGGTCTGCCGCACTGGTGATGGAGCCCGTTTTTTCCACCTCCAGCGCATAGCGCAGATGCAAAATATTCAATGTCAAACGCACCCCATTCCATCTTAAAAAATCCCCAAATGATTCTATCACAAATTTGTGTTAAAATCAACAAAAACTCCTTCGGTTTTTTCAACAAAAACACGAATTTCAATGTTTGCTCTCTTCTTTGGGCCATTATTCACAAATTTCCATCTAAAATTTCCCCATTTGCTGTAAGTCACAACAGTTGCCGGGTATCCTGTAACTGTGTCGATGTGTCCCTTTCCCTTGGCTTTCCTCTTTTTCCAGAAAAATTTCCAGAAACTGTAGCTGATAATTTCTACCTGTTTTGTGGACTTTTGCTCCATTTTATGCTATGCTGTTGAAACAGCCGGATAAACGGTTATTCTTACTTTTGTTTTTATCTCTCATAGAAAGGAGTGGTTCCTTCTGATCTCGTTAGCGTTATCCCTTGTCGTCCTGCTGGGCGGCTATTTCCTTTACGGCCGGGTGGTGGAAAAAGTCTTTGGCCCTGACGGCCGTCCCACCCCCGCCTACAGCAATACCGACAACGTGGACTGTATGCCCATGAAAACATGGAAGGCCTTTCTCGTCCAGCTACTGAACATCGCCGGCACCGGCCCCATCTTCGGTGCGCTGATGGGCGCTGTCTTTGGCCCGGTGGTCTTTTTATGGATCGTCTTTGGCTCGATCCTCGGCGGCGCTGTCCACGACTACATGACCGGTATGATCTCCTCCCGCAACGGCGGCGCTTCCATTGCCGAGCTGTCCGGCAAGTATTTGGGCCGGGGCGTCAAATGGGTCATGCGGGTATTCTCTGTCGTCCTGCTGGTACTGGTAGGCACGGTATTTCTCACCAGCCCGGCAGCCCTGCTGGCTAAACTGACGCCGGATTTCCTGGGAAATACCTTCTGGATCATCGTGATCCTGGCCTACTACATTTTGGCCACCCTGCTGCCCATTGACAAGATCATCGGCAAGCTGTACCCGGTGTTCGGCGTGACCCTCATCATCATGGCGCTGACCATTCTGGGCGGCCTGGTGTTCGGCGGCTACACCATTCCGGAGATCACCCTCCAAAACCTGCATCCCGATGGACTGCCGGTGTGGCCGTTCCTCTTTGTAACGGTAGCCTGCGGCGCCATCTCCGGCTTCCATGCCACCCAATCTCCGCTGGTGGCCAAGTGCATCAAAAGCGAAAAAAATGGCCGCTCCGTCTTTTATGGCGCCATGATCAGCGAGGCTGTCATCGCCCTGATCTGGGCTGCCGCCGGCGTTGCGTTTTACGGCGCTACCGATGTGCTTCAGCAGGCGCTGTCCTCTGTGGGACAGTCCGGCGTGGTCTATGAGAGCTCCACCGGACTACTGGGGACCTTCGGCGGCATCCTGGCCGTCGTCGGCGTTATCGCCTGCCCCATCACCTCCGGCGACACAGCGTTCCGCAGTGCCCGTCTCATCCTGGCCGAGTGGACCGGATTATCGCAGAAAAAGATCCGCAACCGTCTGCTTTTGACCATTCCCCTGCTGGGCATCGGCGCGATCTTGACGCAACTGGATTTCGACATCCTGTGGCGTTACTTCTCCTGGAGCAACCAGACTTTGGCCATGATCGCCCTCTGGTGCGCAACGGCTTATCTGCTCCGCTCGGAGCGGCCGCCCCTTTCTTCTATCATCACCGCCGTCCCCGCCGCGTTTATGTCGGCGGTCAGCATGACGTATATCCTCATGGCCTCCGAGGGCTTCCGGCTGCCTGCCACTTTCGGCTACCCCATCGGCGCCGCTTTTGCCCTGGCCTGTTTCCTCTGTTACGGCGCGTTTCTCCTCCGGAAGATCTACAAAAAACGTGTGTCTCTTTCCTAAATGGCGCCATCCAAAAGCAAAACCATCCCGGTCCGATTCCTTTTGTGAATCCTTTCCGGGATGGTTTTTTTGGTTCTTTTCCGTTTATTTTTGTGCGCTCACCACAAAAGAACGACAATAAAAACGATCGCCGTCTTTTCTGGGCACCAACAGGTGGTCGAACAGCTCTACATCAAATTTATGGGCGCCGAGAGACACCAGGGTGGTAAAATCCCAGCCGGGACGCTCGACCTTGCTCAGGGGCAGGTCCATGGCGATGCGATTGATGATCTCCGTATCCACATTGCCCACATACCGGGCGTGAACTTTCTCGGAAGCATCCCGCAGCTCTTTTACCGCCTTGCTGTATTCCGCGTCAAACCGGTCCAGATAAAAGTTGCCGTCAAAGTTGACGATACGACCGCCCTTGCGCAGGACACGCAGCCACTCTCGATAAGCCCGCTCCGGCTCCTCTAAACACCACATAACGTTTCTGGAAATCACCAGGTCAAAGCTCTCGTCGGGGAACTCCAGATGCTGGGCATCCATCCGGCGAAACTCGATATTCTGCCGCATAGTGGCAGCGTTCTCCCGGGCATGGGCCACCATCTCATCAGAGTAGTCCACGCCGATGACCTCATGGCCGCACTGCGCCATGAGAATGGAGAAAAATCCCGGGCCACAGCCGATGTCCAAAATCTTCAGGCGATCGCCCTCCGGCGCGTATCGCATGATGGTATTGACCCAGCGGATCCGATTTTGATCCTCCAGCTCATCCATGTTGTGGGCAGAATATCCTTCTGCCCGCTGATTCCAGTACGCTCTGATGTTTTCCAACTGTTCCATTGCAAAAAACCTCCCTGTTTTTTCCTGTATCTATTTGAGCAATCTGCCAACGCAATATTAACCGGCTGCCAGCTTGTGTCCCCTTCTTGCTGGAATGGACCGCTGCGCAACGCTTTTTCCCCGGCGCGTCTGATAAACATAATAAATGCCGAGACAACACGATGTGGTCAGCCAGGTGATGGGATAACACACCGCCACGGCACCGATGGTGTTCCACAGCGGAACCAGCACAGCCAGCAGGAAGATCCGCAGGACACAGAGGTTAGCCACAACGATGAGCATAGGCACTGACGAATTGCCTCTGCCCCGCACCGCGCCGGAAAAGACCTCCAAAAAGACGTAGAGAAAATACAGCGGAGCAGTGATGGAAAGGATCTGCTGACCGTATTGGATAACGGTCTGATCGGGATCGAGAAAGCCAAAGATGGGGCCGCCAAAGCACAGTACCAGCGCCGACATTGCCCCGGTAAAGGCAACGCCCATAAGGATGCTGACCCGCACGCCTTTGCGGACACGTTTCTCATCGCCGGCGCCGATATTCTGGCCGGTAAATGTGGTCACGGCCTGGCCAAAGGCTACGATGGGCAGATACAATAGTAGCTCTACCTTAAAGTACGCTGTGAAAGCGGCGATAGCGTCGGGGCCAAAACCGTTGATGTGATACTGCACCACCATATTGGACAAGGTGATGACGATAGACTGGACACCGGCAGGAACACCGATGCGGAAGATCCGGCGGAGCATCTCCCCATGGATGCGGATCTGGCTAAGGCGCAGCCGGCAGGCTTTTTTCTCCCGCATGAGATGGAGCAAAACGAGGATGGCCGGGACGGTCTGGGTGATCAGCGTAGCGCTGGCAACGCCGACAACGCCCCACCCAAAAACCGCGACGAACAGATAGTCAAAAAAGATATTCAGCACGCCGCCGACGGCCAGATACACCAGGGGACGTCTGGCGTCTCCGGTAGCACGCAAAATACCCGTGCCCATGTTATAGACGAGCAGGGACAGCAAACTCAAAAAGTAAATTTGAATATACGATACGGCCATGTCGAAAATTTGTGGCGGAGTATTCATCCAGCGCAGGAGCAAAGGCGATAAAAAGAAGCCCACAACCGTCAGCACTACGCCCCCGAGCAGGGCGATGGCCATGGCTGTATGGATGGCCATGCGCAGCTTCCGGTAATTTTTCTGCCCGTAAAACTGGGAGATGACCACTCCGGCACCAACGGCCATACCGCTGAAAAATCCCACCAGCAGACTGACGACCATGCTGCTGGCGCCAACGGCCGGCATAGCATTCGGATCTCCGGCAAAATTGCCGACAAAGAAAATGTCTACCGTGTTATAAAGCTGCTGGATGAAGCTGCTGCCCAATAACGGCAAGGCGAACAAAATCAGCTTTTTCCAGATGGCTCCCTGTGTCAGGTCGTTCTTTTTGGGGAGGGCTGTTGCCACGTCGCTCACACTTCTTTCGAAAATTCAGAGATGGTGGAGCGTTGCGCTCCCATCGTTCCTGTTGATTATACCATCCACCGCGGAAAATCATGTAAACGATTTTGCAAAAACGTTTAACCTAATTGACTAATATTTCTCATTTATGCACAAGAATCCATTATTGAGAAATTTTAATCAATAGAAGATCGAACAGCCAAAGCCATCTTCCAAAAACAAAAAATCAGCACCCGTAGGCGCTGACAAAAAACATCTTTTACCTCTGCTCTTGTGGATGAAAGGTGACCGACAAAACCTCTCCCATGCTCAGGGATGTGATGGCGCCAGTCTCATCGGCACAAAGCTGAAACGTGCCGCCCTCTGTCACCATAGAAAAAGTATTATTTCCGGTATCTTCCAGATGCACATAGGACTGGGCCAGATCCAGCGCATCGGATACCAGCAGAAAGGGACTCTCTGCCGGGAATCCGGAAGGCTGCACCAAACTGGACAGCGATCCATAGGAAACTGTCGCCTGACCGTCCTCTCGACAAAAAGTCAGCCCATTTAGGGGACCGTCTGGTGTCAGCGTGATCTTCGTCTGCTGGGTCAGGGTATGGGAGATCTGGCAGGGATAGGACGTATCCCGCCAGCAGAGCTCTGCCGGACAAGTAAAGGAAAGCTGTAGTGACTCCGGAGACACGCTCTTTTCCGCTGTCACGCCGCAGCCACACAGTACAGCGCACAGCAGCGCCGCCGAAAACAGAAGTTTTTTCAAACCGTATCACCTGTTACTCGTAATCCGAGAACAGCGACGCCAGCGTTTCCACCATCTGGGAGGGCGTCATGCCCCGCTGAGAGGTTTGCTCAGCACAGCGGTCTCCGGCTTTTCCGTGGAGGTAAACGCCGCAGTAGGCCGACGCAAAGGGCGGGATGCCCTGAGCGCAAAAGCCGGCGATGAGACCCGCCAGCACATCGCCGCTGCCGCCCTTAGCCATGCCGGCGTTGCCCGTGCTGTTGTACGCTGTCTTGCCGTGGAAAAGTCCCTCTCCCCCGGCATCCTGTAGTCCATCGGGATGAACGATGAGGGTATTGTGGCCCTTGAGCACCAGGGTAACGCCGTATTGGGCGGCAAACTGTCTAGCTAGGGAGACACGGCTTTCTTCCACCATACGGCTAGTTATGCCCAACAGTCTGGCCATCTCCCCGGGATGAGGCGTCAAAATCAGCGGCGCAGACGCTGTTCTCAATACATCTATATTCCGGGCGACGGCGTTTATGCCGTCAGCGTCAATAACCAGCGGTACCTTCGCTTCCTCGATCACGCGATAGACCAGCTCGTCAGTCTGCGGGCCCTGTCCCAATCCGCAGCCAATAAGACAGGCAGTAGCCTTAGAAAGCTGTTCCAGGACCTGCTCTGTGGCACGTTGTGGGTCGTCCTCCAGCACGGTATAAACAGGCTCGATGGCGTTGGAAGCAACGATGGGATAAATGGACCGGGGCAGCGCCACGTCGACGATACCTGCGCCGGATCTCACCGCTGCACTAGAGGACAATACTGCCGCGCCGGCCATGCCCGCGCTGCCACAGATACAGAGCAACCGGCCGTAAGTCCCCTTATGACTTTCCGGATCTCTGGGTTTCAGCACGCCATGAATCGCCTCCTCATCTATTACAAAGGTATCATAAGATTGGGACGCGATGCACTTTTTGCCGATGCCCACCTGCGACAGCTTTACCGTGCCGCACGCGCATTTGGCCGGGCGGAAAATATGGACTGGCTTCAGCGTAGTAAACGTCACTGTGGCGTCGGCCTGGATGTGCTCGCCGGGAATGTCGCCGCTGTCGCCGTTGAGGCCGCTGGGAATATCCACCGCCACCACAGGCGCTGGACTTTCATTGACGCTTTGGAACACCGGCAACATCTTTTCCCTTACGGCGCCGTGGAACCCAATGCCGTAAATCGCATCTACCAGCACATCGGCACTGCGGATCCGGGCAAAAACAGTCTCCCTGTCATCGGCTAAGCTGTAGACCTCCACAGCCGTTTCCCGAATCTGGCCCAGTTTTTTCTTCGCAAGATCTGTCACCGGCAGACCGTCCACCAGCAAGATCGTCATAGACAGACAAAGATCGCACAGCCGCCGGGCCACCACAAAGCCATCGCCGCCATTATTGCCCTTGCCGCACAAAACGACAACGTGCTTTTCCTCCAGCGCATACCGCTCCCGGAGAAAGCCCGCCACAGCCGCACCGGCAGTTTCCATTAGATCTTCATAATTACAGCCGCCCTGCACGGCCCGTTCCTCCAGCGCTTTTGATTGCTGACACGTTAATACTTTCACAACTGCCTCCTATTTTCCCTGTATATTAAATCCGATGTTCCTTTTCCGCTAATTTCCGCAGCCGATCCGCCACACCCTTGCCAAGCTGGCGTTTGCGCAGCCGCCAACGCCAATTGCCGCCTAATGTAGATGGGAAATTCATCCGGGCGCTATTGTCAAGACACAACAAGTCCTGAGCCTGGAAGATCACCGTCCGGGCAACGCTCTGATACGCTTTTTTCACCATGGCCCAGGGGATCTGTTTTAATTGCTTCACCTTGAGGTACGCCATGGTATAGTTTTGCACCCATTCATTCTGGTTCTGAAAATAACCCAGGATCGTTTCATTATCGTGGGTGCCGCCGTAGACGACCGTATTTTCGGTATAATTTTCCG
The DNA here is from genome assembly GCA_029098185.1 of Oscillospiraceae bacterium. GTDB lineage: Bacteria > Bacillota > Clostridia > Oscillospirales > Acutalibacteraceae > UMGS1071. The sequence continues at coordinate 2,979 of JAQXNV010000048.1, read as the reverse complement.
GGAAGTGATCGTTGTTGGGGTCGCCGTTAAAGCCAAACTCCATGACCTTCATGCCGGGATAGTCGTTCTGCTCCCGCAGCTTCACGACAGAATCGACGACAACGCCCAGGTCTTCCGCAATGATCCGGCCGCTGTCGATGACGCTGTTGATGGCATCGGTGAGCTTTTTGCCCGGCCCCTTTTTATAAACGCCGTTGACTGCCGTTTTATCCTTGGCAGGAATGGAAAAATACCGCACGATGCCGATAAAGTGGTCGATGCGGATGAAATCGTACAGCCGGGAAGCATAGGTCATCCGCTGCTTCCACCAGGCAAAGCCGTCCTGCTCCATGACCTTCCAGTCATACAGCGGATTACCCCAAAGCTGACCGTCGGCAGAAAAATCATCCGGCGGCACACCGGCTACCTTTTTGGGCCGCAGCTTTTTATCCAACTGGAACAAATGGGGATTGGCCCAGACATCGGCGCTGTCCATGGCAACATAAATCGGCACGTCGCCAATGATCTGTACGCCCTTTTCATGGGCATAGCGCAGCAGGTCATCCCACTGACTGTAAAACATATACTGGCAGAATTTCCAAAAAGCGACGTCGTCTTTCAGCAGCGATTCGTACCGGTGCAGCGCCTGTGCCTGCCGCTCCCGAATATCTTTTGGCCAGTCGCTCCATGGCTTGTTGTGAAAATAAACCTTCAGCGCCATGAACAAGCTATAATCCTCCAGCCATGACGCATTCATCTCACAGAACATCCGGTAGGATTCCGTTTCCTGGTGGCGGCTGTTGTGAAACGCTTTTTTCAGCACGGAAAACCGGTTCTGAAATAATAGATCATACCGGACCGATGTGCAGCTATCCTGCCAGACAACAGACGTGACATCCCGCTTTTTGAGCAGGCCCATTTCGATGAGCTGGTCCAGATCAATGAAATAGGGATTGCCCGCAAAGGCCGAGAACGACTGGTAAGGACTGTCGCCGTAGCTGGTGGGCCCAACAGGCAGTACCTGCCAGTATTTTTGACCGGCGCTGTTTAAAAAGTCAACGAACCGATAAGCTTCCTCTCCCAGCGTGCCGATGCCGTAATTACTCGGCAGACTGCTGATGGGCAGCAGCACGCCGGCGCCCCGTTCATGGAGCTTTTTCTTTTTTGTGGTCGCCATGTATCATCACCCCGAACAAGTGGTTTTGTCAATTTTTTACAGAATAACAATAGCAAAAATCTGTTCTAATGTCAATCTTTCCAGCTTTTCTTCCTGCCATTTCCTTCCAAAATCGACTATTGTGATCCCAGACTTGCATTTTGACAAAAATCGTGGTATAGTGTTGTTTAGTATTGTTTTACTATTATGGAAAAAGCGTTGAGGAAGAAAAGTACGCTTCTACTGCCTGCCAGAGAGAGCCGGCCATGGGCTGTAAGCCGGCTTGGGGAATCAAAGAGAAGCGGAAGTTCCCTTCGGAGCTGCATAGCTGAACCATTTTCAGTAGGCTGTGCCGGCATTCCGCCGTTACCGGATGATGCCAATCGGCGCAAGTGCCCGCGTTTTGCGGGAACCTGGGTGGTACCGCGGAGTGTTCTCGTCTTCGTCCCTGTTTTGGGGCGAGGACGTTTTTCTTTTCGTTTTGAAAATTACGTTTGAAAGGATGAATTGAGATGAAACAGCAATTGGAGCGCATTCGTCAGGATGCCTTAAAAGAGCTGGAAGAAGCCAAAGAACAGCTTTCTTTGGAAAACCTGCGGGTCAAGTATCTCGGCAAAAAAGGCGAGCTGACCGCAATTTTAAAGCAAATGGGCAAATTGTCCGCCGAGGAACGGCCGGTCATCGGCCAACTGGCCAACGAGGTCCGGTCCAGCATCGAGAGCTTTCTCAGTGAGCGGGCCGAGGAGCTGAAAGCGCAAGCCTTACAGCATCGGCTGGAAAAAGAGAAGATCGATGTGACTATGCCCGGTATTCCCTGCGATATGGGACACAAGCATCCGCTGACCATCGTACTGGACGAGATCAAAGAGATCTTTATCGGCATGGGCTTTGAGATCGTGGAAGGTCCTGAGGTGGAGACCGATTACTACAACTTTGAGGCGCTGAACACCCCGAAGAATCACCCGGCCAGAGATACCCAGGATACCTTCTACATCAATGAAAACATCGTTCTGCGGACCCAGACCTCTCCGGTGCAGATCCGCACCATGGAAAAACAAAAGCCGCCGGTACGGGTCATCTCCCCCGGTCGTGTCTACCGTTCCGACGCTGTAGACGCCACCCACTCCCCGCTGTTCCACCAGATCGAGGGACTGGTGGTGGACAAGGGCATCACTTTTGCTGACTTGAAAGGTACTTTAGAGACCTTTGTCAAGCGGCTGTACGGCGAAGATTCCGTCGTCCGGTTCCGCCCGCACCACTTCCCCTTTACCGAGCCGTCTGCCGAAGTGGACGTCCAGTGCTTTAACTGCCACGGCGAAGGCTGCCGTCTGTGCAAAAACGAGGGCTGGATCGAGATCCTGGGCTGCGGCATGGTCCATCCCCAGGTCTTGCGCAACTGCAACATCGATCCGGAAGTTTACAGCGGCTTTGCCTTTGGATTGGGCCTGGAGCGTGTCACCATGCGCCGGTACAACATTGATGATCTGCGGCTGTTCTATGAAAATGACGTCCGCTTCCTGAAGCAGTTTTAAGAGAAAGGAGATTGCGCGATTATGAATCTTTCTATGAGATGGCTCAACGAGTTTGTGGATGTGCAAATGCCCCCAAGAGAATTTGCCGAGGCGATTACCATGAGTGGCTCTAAAGTGGAGTGCTACGAGGTAGAGGGCGCTGAGATCCAAAACGTTGTGACCGCGAAAATTTTAGACATCAAAAAACATGAGAACTCCGATCATCTGGTCATCTGCCAGGTAGACATCGGCAAAGAACAACCGATCCAGATCGTCACCGGCGCATCCAACCTGAAAGTCGGCGACATCGTGCCCGCTGCTCTCGACGGCTCC
>JAQXNV010000047.1 GCA_029098185.1 Oscillospiraceae bacterium | reverse complement strand
CTGGATAAGGACGCTTCTTCGCCGTAGTCTGTTTCGTATTGGATCAGGTTGGAGGCCAGCTCGTTGATGTTGTCGATCCGGTCCTCCGCTGTTTGGCTCATCTCGCTGTCTGACTGGACAAAGGCGATGTAATCGGTCTTTTCCAGCAAAAGCTGGTACAGCTCTTCCAGAGAAGTTTCCGGATCCTCGTTTGCCGCCATCAGTTCCTTCATCATGGCAGCAAACGCCCTCAGTTTGCCGGCAGAGCGCTTGAGCGGTTCGAATTCGTCGGCGTGGTCGATGACATAAAAGAGCGACTCTCCAATAGTCTGGGCGATCTCCGATGCCACAGCCACAGTCCGGTCGCCGATGGCCCGCTTTGGCTGGTTGATGATCCGGCGCAGACGGATCTCATCGGTGGGATTGTTGATGACGCTGAGATAAGCGATCATGTCGCGGATCTCCTTGCGTTCGTAAAAGCGCAGACCGCCGATGATCTTATAGCGGATGCCCGACTTGACAAAGACACGCTCTAAGCTGTTAGACTGGGAGTTCATCCGGTAAAGGATGGCGTGGTCGCCGTACCTGCGGCCTTTGGATACGTTGTCCAGGATCTGCTTTGCGATGGTGTCTGCTTCATCCAGCTCATTGGTGGCTGTGTGGACAGAGATTTTTGCGCCCTTGCCGTTTTGCGTCCACAGATTTTTACCTTTCCGGGCCTCGTTGTTGGCAATGACTGCGTTGGCCGCATCGAGAATGGTCTGGGTGGAGCGGTAGTTCTGCTCCAGGCGAATGACGTTGGCGTTGGGGAACGTCTGCTCAAAGCTCATGATGTTCTCGATGGTGGCGCCTCGGAATTTGTAGATGCTCTGGTCATCGTCGCCAACGACGCAGAGGTTGCCGTGCTTTTGGGAGAGGAGCCGAGTGAGCAGATATTGGGCGTGGTTGGTGTCCTGATACTCGTCCACCATGATGTACCGGAATTTATTTTGATAATATTCCAGCACCTCCGGCTGACTTTGGAGCAGTTGCACGCCGAAGTAGATCAGATCGTCAAAATCCATGGCGTCCGCTTCTTTTAAGCGGGACTGGAACAGCTTGTACGCCTTGGCGATGAGCCCCAGACGATAATCGCTGCCGGCTCTTGAGGCAAAATCGGCTGGAGACTCCATGCGGTCCTTGGCCCGGGAGATCTCGCCCAGCACCGATTTGACCGGCAAGTTTTTCTCGTTGATGTTCAGCGTTTTGAGACAATCCTTCATGAGCCGGCGGCTGTCGTCGGTGTCGTAGATGGTGAAGTGATTGGTAAAGCCCAGCTTGTCGCCGTCCCGGCGGAGCATCCGGGCGCAGGTAGCGTGGAAGGTGGAAGCCCAGATGTCGTTGCCGTCGTCGCCCAGCATGGCGCAGAGACGGCTTTTCAGTTCACCGGCCGCCTTATTGGTAAAGGTGATGGCCAGGATCTGCCAGGGACGGCAGGCATCGACAGAAAGCATCTGCACGGTTTCCGGCGATAATGGCGTGCCATCTTCCACAAAACGATGCAGCTGACCCAGGACCTCGTCGTAGGCTGCAGCGGGGCAGTACAGCGCGTCGCTGTGATAACTGTTGCCGTTGCGGATCAGGTTGGCAATGCGGTTGACCAGTACGGTCGTCTTGCCGGAACCGGCGCCGGCCAGGATCAGCAGGGGACCTTCTGTTTGGAACACGGCTTTGCGCTGCATATCGTTCATGCGGGCAAATTCTCGTTCCAGGGCCGCTTTTCGTAACGTGATGATTTCTTCTCGTCTATTCATAATACACCGCCATTGTTTAGAGTGATACCGTCCATTATACGCTTTTTGCCGTGAGAAAGCAAATGCTGTTGTTTGCCAGGCAGATTTTGTTTTGGACAAATCGTGAAAATTGTATGGAAAATCCCAGGAGAAAGCGGTAAAATCGTATTGCATATTTTAAAAATAAATTTTATAATAGAAGAAATAGTAATTAAAACGAAATGAAGATTTTAAAAATAGGATAAAGTCATTTTGAAAAAGAGGAGTTGTCAAAAATGAGCGAAGCAATGGACAACATCAAAAAATGGGCAGAGGACATGAAGGAGTACGAGCCGGTATTGTGGAATATGCTTCCCCAGATCTATTTATATATGGACCAGGTCATCACCTATATGGAGGGGCATTTAAAACCATTTGAGGCAGAGGACGGCACCAAACTGCTCACTTCCAGCATGATCAACAATTATGTAAAAGACAACGTATTGCCCCGGCCGGAGCAGAAGAAATACTCTCCGGAGCACCTGGCGATTTTGACGGTCATCTGTATGCTCAAGCCGGTGCTGTCCATTCCCAATATTTCCTATCTGGTGAACCAGCAGATGCACCGGTTCAATAAAGGCCGGCTGTACAATATGTTCTGCAAGACCCAGGCTTCGGCGCTGAAAGAGGTAGCACAGCGGGTAGAGCAGATGTCGGAGCGCAGCGAGAACGAGATGATCCGCCTGGCGGTGGAGCTCTCCATGGAGGCCAACGCCCGGCGCATCGCCGCAGAGAAGATCGTCAACGAGCTGTCCTCTCATCAGGAGGACAAGAAGAAAGACGACAAGGATACCAAATCGCCGTGAATGGTTGACAGCGAAACGGATTTCTGTTACAATGATATTGTCCAAAAAATGTGAGTATGGATGAACATTGAAACAGAGAGAACCCCCCGGATCCACCACTCCGGGGGGTTCTCACTTGGCTAGTTGTCGTGCTTCTGGATCCTGTCTAACCATTTGTAGGCATAGTGTCCCACGATGCGTGCCGCGACAGAAACGAAAAATGTGCGTATGTATTCGAACATTGAAACACCCCCTTTCTGCTGTCAGAATGGGGACGACAACGAATTCAGCATACCACAGGATCTCTCACTTGTCAAAAAATGTTGTTTCTCGTCAAGCATCAATTGGCTCTTGACAGGAAAAAACCGGCGTGGTATGATAAATCTATCATTTGGATAAACACGAAACCGTTGAAGCGGAGATAACGGTGATGATGCTTCTACAGAGAGCCCGTGGTGCTGAGAGTCGGGTGAAAAACAAGTCATCAAATGGACCGCCGAGGGTGCAGTCAAATGCGCGTAACGCGCAGAGTACTCTGCAACGTGAGGGCATACGTCAGTTGCCGGGGATATGATGGTATCCCGCAAAGGGCACGGCATCCTGGCCGTGAAAACAAGGTGGCACCGCGGATAATGGAAATTATTCGTCCTTGGCAGAACCGCTCGTTCTGTCGGGGACGTTTTTTTATGGGTTCCTTTGGCAAAATGGGCAGAGGAGCTTTTTTGGAGGAGGAACGATCATGAAGATTTCACCCAGTCTGGAACAGGTCAAGGCCATTGCCGCAACCGGCGACTACAAGGTGCTGCCGGTGAGCTGTGAGATTTTGTCCGACATCTTAACGCCTATTGCGGCGCTGAAAATTTTGAAAAACGTGTCCACCCACTGCTATCTGCTGGAGTCGGTGGCGGAAAAGGAAAAGTGGGGCCGCTACACCTTTTTGGGCTACGATCCCAAGCTGGAGATCACCTGCCGGGACGGCCAGATGCAGGTGGGAAGTTTGAAATTTCACACCGATGACCCGGCCAAAGCGCTGCGGCAGATCCTGTCGGAGTACAAAAGCCCCCGGCTGGATGACCTGCCGTCCTTTACCGGCGGTCTGGTGGGCTATTTTTCCTATGATTATTTGGGTTACAGCGAACCGTCTGTCCGGACAGAGGTGGAGGATACCGAGGATTTTAAAGACGTTGACCTGATGCTCTTTGATAAAGTCATCGCCTTTGACCATTTTCGGCAGAAGATCATCCTGATGGTCAATATGCCTCTGGAGGACCCGGAGACCGGCTACAACAAGGCGATTTTGGAATTGGAGCAGATGAGCGCTCTGCTGCGAAACGGCAAGCCAAAGCAGGAACAGGCCGGCCGATTGACCGGTGAGGTGACGCCGCTTTTTGACAAAGCGACCTACTGCGCCATGGTAGAGCGGGCAAAGCACTATATCCACGAAGGCGACATCTTTCAGATCGTGCTGTCCAACCGGCTTAGCGCACCGTTTTCGGGCAGTCTGCTCAACACCTACCGGGTACTGCGGACCATGAACCCGTCGCCCTATATGTTCTACTTCTCCGGCACCGACGTAGAGGTAGCCGGCGCTTCGCCGGAAACGCTGGTAAAGCTGGAAAACGGCGTGCTCCACACCTTCCCCCTGGCCGGCACCCGGCCCAGAGGCAAAACGGAAGCGGAGGACCTTGCTTTGGAGCGGGAGCTGCTGGCCGACGAAAAGGAGCTGGCCGAGCACAATATGCTGGTGGATCTGGGCCGAAACGATCTGGGCAAGATCAGCAAATTTGGCACAGTGCAGGTGGAGACGCTCCATTCCATCGAGCGGTATTCCCATGTGATGCACATCGGTTCCACGGTCCGAGGCGAGATCCGGGACGAGTTCGACGCTCTCGATGCGGTAGCCGCTGTGCTGCCGGCCGGTACGCTGTCCGGCGCGCCGAAGATCCGGGCCTGCCAGCTCATCGGTCAACTGGAAAACAATAAGCGGGGCATCTATGGCGGCGCCATCGGCTACATCGATTTTACCGGCAATATGGATACCTGCATCGCCATCCGTATCGCTTACAAGAAAAATGGAAAGGTCTTTGTCCGCAGCGGCGCCGGAATTGTGGCAGACTCTGTGCCGGAAAAGGAATTCCAGGAGTGCATCAATAAGGCAAAGGCCGTCGTCAATGCGCTGCAGCTTGCAGAGGAGGCAGATCAATGATTTTACTCATCGACAATTACGATAGTTTTTCCTATAATCTCTACCAGCTCATCGGTGAGATCGATCCGGACATTCGGGTCATCCGCAACGATGAACTGACAGTAGAGCAGATCCGAGCCCTATCGCCTGACTGCATCATCCTTTCGCCGGGACCAGGCCGTCCGGAGGACGCCGGTGTCATTATGGATGTGGCCAAAACCCTGGGGAAGGACATCCCTACGTTAGGCGTCTGTTTGGGCCATCAGGCCATCTGCGCCGCCTTTGGAGCGACTGTCACCTATGCGAAAAAGCTGATGCACGGCAAGCAGTCGCAGACAAAGCTGGATCTTGCCTGTCCGCTGTTTCGCAACTGCCCGGAAACAGCGCCGGTAGCCCGGTATCATTCCCTGGCGGTAGACAGCGCAACGCTGCCGGACTGCCTGAAGATCACGGCAAAAACGACTGACGGCGAAATCATGGCCGTCCAGCATATCGCTTATCCCATCTACGGCGTCCAGTTCCATCCGGAATCCATTTTGACGCCGGACGGCAGAACGATGCTGCAAAACTTTATTTCTCTGACGAAAGGAGCATCTGCATCATGATTCAGCAGGCCATTATCAAGATTGTCAATAAAGAGGACCTCACCTACGACGAAGCCTATACCGTCATGGGCGAGATCATGAGCGGTCAGACAACGCCGACCCAGAATGCGGCGTTTCTGGCAGCGCTGTCCACCAAAAGCACTAAGGCCGAGACCATCAATGAGATCGCCGGCTGTGCTGCGGCTATGCGGGAAAAGAGCCTGAAGGTCCATGGGGGAGACGACCTGTTTGAGATCGTCGGCACCGGCGGCGACCATTCCAACAGCTTCAATATTTCCACTACGTCGGCCCTGGTGGCGGCGGCCGGCGGCATGAAGGTGGCAAAGCACGGCAATCGGGCGGCTTCGTCTAAATGCGGCACCGCCGACTGCCTGGAAGCCCTGGGCGTCAACATTGAGCAAAGCCCGGAACAGTGTGTCACCTTATTAAACGAGGTGGGGATGTGCTTCTTCTTTGCCCAGAAATACCATGCTTCCATGAAGTATGTGGGCCCCATCCGTAAAGAGCTGGGCTTTCGCACCGTCTTTAATATCCTGGGCCCCCTGACTAATCCCGGCAGTCCGTCCATGCAATTGCTGGGCGTTTACGACGACTACCTGGTGGAGCCTCTGGCACAGGTGCTGATGAATCTGGGCGTCAAGCGGGGCATGGTCGTCTACGGCCAGGATACGCTGGATGAGATCTCCCTCAGCGCGCCGACATCCGTCTGTGAATTTCAGGACGGCTGGATGAAGGTCTACACCATCGCGCCGGAGGATTTCCATATGGAGCGGTGTCAAAAGGCGGATCTGGTCGGCGGGACACCGGCGGAAAACGCCGCCATTACCCGGGCCATCCTCAGCGGCGAAAAAGGCCATCGGCGCAACGCTGTGCTGCTCAATGCCGGCGCGTCTCTGTACATTGGCGGCAAGGCCGAAACGATGCAGGACGGCATAGCGCTGGCTGAGGAGCTCATCGACTCTGGCAAAGCGATGGCAACGCTGGAAAAGTTCATTGCCGTGAGCAACCGGGGGGAGGCAGACGCATGACGATACTGGATCAACTGGCCGCCTATGCCAGAGAGCGGGTAAGATCGGCAAAAAAGGTGCTTTCCGCCGGGGAGATCAAAGAGAGAGCCATGGCTCTGCCAAAGGGGGGATTTACCTTTGAGCAGGCGCTGAAAACAGACGACATCGCCTTTATCTGCGAGTGCAAAAAAGCGTCGCCATCCAAAGGGCTCATTGCGCCGGATTTTCCCTATCTGGACATTGCCAGGGACTATGAAGCGGCCGGGGCCGACTGCATCTCGGTGCTGACGGAGCCAAAGTGGTTTTTGGGCAGTGATATGTATCTAAAAGAAATCGCCAGTGCAGTTTCGATCCCCTGTCTGCGGAAGGATTTCACCGTAGACGAGTACATGCTCTACGAAGCTAAACTCCTGGGCGCTTCGGCGGTACTGCTCATCTGCTCTATTTTGTCTGAGCGGCAGATCCAGACGTATCTTTCGGTCTGCGACACACTGGGCCTGTCGGCGCTGGTAGAAGCCCACGATGAGGACGAGGTGCGCCTGGCGCTGGCCTGCGGCGCTAGGGTCATCGGCGTCAACAACCGGAACTTAAAGGACTTCACCGTGGATACAGACAACAGCCGTCGTCTGCGATCGCTGGTGCCGCCGGAAGTTTTGTTCGTTTCTGAGAGCGGCGTGCGCACGCCGGAGGACATCGAAGCGGCCCGGAGCATGGGCGCCGATGCTGTTTTGGTAGGCGAAACGCTGATGCGTGCCCCGGATAAACGAGCAGCCCTTGCGGCGCTGCGGGGGCGGGTATGACGAAGATCAAGCTGTGTGGGCTGTCCCGGCCCTGCGACATCGAAACGGCCAATGCGCTGCACCCCGACTACATCGGGTTCCTTTTTGCGGAAAAAAGCCGCCGGTATGTGTCCCCGGAAACGGCCGCAGCATTAAAACGATTGCTGGACCCATCTATTGAGGCCGTAGGCGTCTTTGTCAATGCGCCGGTAGAGTTTGTCGCAGGACTGCTCCAGAGCAATATCATTGACGTAGCGCAGCTCCACGGCAGCGAGAATCAAGACTATGTGCGATCGCTGCGCGCTTTAACAGATAAGCCCATCTTTCAGGCATTTCGGGTGGAGACAAAGGAGGATGTTCTCCGGGCACAGCGGAGCAAAGCGGACAACATTTTGCTGGATTCCGGCAGCGGCGGCACGGGAACGCCCTTTGACTGGTCGCTGCTGCAAGGGGTTTATCGGCCTTATTTTCTGGCCGGGGGCCTCTTTCCGGAAAACGTCGTAGAGGCCATCGACATGCTGCATCCCTACGGGGTAGACGTCAGCTCCGGCATTGAGACAGACGGCAAGAAGGATAAAGCGAAAATGGCGGCGTTTGTACACGCTGTCCGCAATAGAACAGGAAAGGAATGATACCATGACAAATCCAAATGGGCGCTTTGGCATCCATGGCGGGCAGTACATCCCGGAAACACTGATGCACGCCGTCATCGAGCTGGAAGCAGCCTATAATCACTATAAAGACGACCCGGAATTTAACCGGGAGCTGACAGCACTGTTTAACGATTACGCAGGCCGTCCATCCCGGCTGTACTACGCCGAGAAGATGACTAAGGATCTGGGCGGCGCAAAGATCTATCTCAAGCGGGAGGATCTGAACCACACCGGCGCCCACAAGATCAATAACGTGCTGGGACAGGCTTTATTGGCAAAGAAAATGGGCAAGACCCGTCTCATCGCCGAGACAGGCGCCGGCCAGCACGGTGTTGCCACCGCCACTGCCGCTGCGCTGATGGGCATGGAGTGCGTGGTGTTCATGGGCAAGGAGGATACGATCCGCCAGGCCCTCAACGTTTACCGGATGCGCTTGCTGGGCGCAGAGGTCATTCCGGTCACCTCCGGTACGGCAACGCTGAAGGATGCTGTTTCCGAAGCCATGCGGGAGTGGACCAGCCGCATTGACGACACCCATTATTGTCTCGGCTCTGTCATGGGGCCCCATCCTTTCCCCACTATCGTCCGGGATTTCCAGGCGGTGATCTCCAAGGAGATCAAGGAGCAGATGCTGGAGAAGGAAGGCAAGCTCCCGGATGCGGTGCTGGCCTGTGTCGGCGGCGGCTCCAACGCCATCGGCAGCTTTTATCACTTTATCAATGACAAAGAGGTGGCCCTCATCGGCTGTGAGGCTGCCGGCAGAGGCGTCGATACCTTTGAGACGGCGGCCACCATCGCCACCGGGCGGCTGGGCATCTTCCACGGCATGAAGTCCTACTTCTGTCAGGATGAGTAAGGCCAGATCGCGCCGGTGAACTCCATTTCCGCCGGCCTAGATTATCCCGGCATCGGCCCGGAGCACGCCCATCTCCACGACATCGGCCGGGCACAGTATGTGCCGGTGACCGATGAGGAAGCGGTCTGCGCCTTTGAGTATCTGGCAAAGATGGAAGGCATCATCCCGGCGATCGAGTCGGCTCATGCCGTGGCCTATGCCAGAAAGCTGGCCCCGACCATGGGCAAAGACCAGACCATCGTCATCACATTGTCCGGCAGAGGCGACAAGGATTGCGCCGCCATTGCCCGCTACAGAGGGGAGGATCTCCATGAGTAAGATTGCATCTGCGTTTGAACAGGGAAAAGCGTTCATCGCCTTTATTACCTGCGGCGACCCGGATCTGGAAACCACCGGTAAGGCTGTGCGGGAAGCCGTTGCAAACGGCGCCACCCTCATTGAGCTGGGCATCCCGTTTTCCGATCCAACAGCGGAAGGCCCTGTTATTCAGGGAGCCAGTCTGCGGGCGCTGGAAGGCGGCGTCACTACGGATAAGATCTTCGATTTTGTCCGGGAGCTGCGCAAAGATGTCACTGTGCCCCTGGTGTTCATGACCTATGCCAACGTGGTGTTCTCCTACGGTACGGAGCGGTTCCTTGCCGCCTGTGAGGACATTGGTATCGACGGGCTGATCCTGCCGGATGTGCCCTATGAGGAAAAAGAGGATTTCCTGCCTGCCTGCCGTAAGCACGGCGTCAAGCTGATCTCCCTCATTGCGCCGACCTCTGCGGACCGCATCGCCATGATCGCTAAGGAGGCCGAGGGATTCCTCTACATTGTGTCCAGCCTGGGCGTTACCGGTATGCGCTCAGAGATCAAGACCGACCTTCAGGCGATCATGGAGGTGGTCCGGCAGAATACGGATCTGCCCTGCGCCATCGGTTTTGGCATTTCCACACCGGAGCAGGCAAAGAAAATGGCGTCTATCTCCGACGGCGTCATCGTCGGTTCCGCCATTGTCAAGCTGCTGGAGCAGCACGGAAAAGACGCACCAAAGTATATTGGGGAGTACGTCCATTCCATGACAAAAGACCTGTAAACAGACAGTAAACGCAAAACATCCACCGATCATTTTGGTGGATGTTTTTTGTTATGCCTTCCCCGTGGAAAACGGCTCGATGGTCTGGGGCGACATCTCCTGGCCTTCCGCTGTGATGGTGCTGTTTACCGTTACGGAATAGGTGCAGTGGGGCAGGATCTCATGCCACTGCTTTTCGTTTTGTTTCCACCAGTCGGTCTGCTGGTGCAGCAGCGTTTTGGAAAGACAGAGCACATCTACCTTCTCTTTGTAGAGCAGGGTATCCAGGGACTGGCTGAGGACCGATCGGATCTTTTTATCGGCCGCTTTTTGCAGTGCTTCAAAATCCCGGATAGACTGTTTTTCCGCCATGGGCCGGGCGATCTCATCGATGTTCATCTCGCAGGACAGCGTCAGGTCAAAATGGGGCACGTTGTCCCGCAGGGATGCTTTCGTCTCACAGTTAGAGTGCAAAAAGCTGAGCGTAGCCTTTGTGCCGTCGTCCAGGGAGATCTGTACTGCGCCGCCGGTGAGCTGATCCTGAACGGCTTTGATGAGCACCGTGTCATTGCCGCTGAGGATGGCCTTTAACTTGTCGCCGGAAAACACAGCGCAGCCCCGCACAGCGATCTGCTTTTCCTCGATGGACAGCACCGGCAGAAAGACGTCGCAGCTCTCGCTGTAAAGGTCGTTGGCAACATCCATGACCTGTACCTCCAAAAGCTGGGAATTCAGGTCGCCGGCGCTGGCAAGCTGCTCGATCTGGCTGGCCAGCACATATTGGTTGGTCTGGAGCTGCTGGTTATTCATAGTGATCTGCGGGTCGGACTTTAAGGTGAGGATGTCCCCGGCTTTGTCTTTGGCCAGAAAAACGTTTTCTGCCGGCCGTGTCTGGTGGTGGCGGACAAAGAAATCCATTACATCCGTAAGGCCCGATTCGGCGCACTGCCTGCCCAGGATCAAGATGGAATTGTGGGTGTAAAAGGGCGTTTTGCCCGATACCAGCGTGATGTTGTTCAGCGCGTCGAAAACGCTGTCGCCGTCTGTTTCATAGACCTCTACCGATGTAGAAGCCGAGGTGGAAACAGCCTGTACCGTCACATGAAATTGGCCGGAATCTGTCCGATCTACGCCGATGCCCTGGACCAGTACCCGCTGATGGAGAGGCACTCTGGTAGAGGTGGTCATGGCAAAGAGCAGAATGAGGATGGCCAGCAGCGTTGTGACGATCCGCAGCGTTTTGAGAAAGGGGAATCGTCTAACCATGGCGTTTGCGCCTCCTGTCCTTGATGAGATTGCCAATGAGCGAAAGCAGCGGGAACAGCGCAGCGGCGGCAATGGTGAAGGGCGCTGTCAGCAGGGGATTTAAAAAGAGGTTGAGCAGTGTCCGATTATTGACGATAAAAATCGTACCGGCGCAAATGAACAGCCCGAACAGGGGGATCGTAAAGGCGCGCACTTTTTTGGGCAAAATGGCGTTGGCGCAAAGGGAGAGGGCGTGCAGATCGATGGCCAGCTTTAAGAATAACCCGATGATCCAGATGCAGATAAACACCGAATCCATCCGCTGAAAGGTACCTAAATTGGCCATTGTGGCGGCGGAATAAAAGGGGAAGAGCTGGAGATTGGCATAAGTGCCCAGCACGCCGACGATGAGCGCTAGAATAGCGCCGGCCACTGCGTAGGTCAGCAAATTCCAGATGCAAAAACCCAGGTTCCGGTTTCCGCTGGCTGTGGGGAACAGCAGAGCGTAAAGGGCGATGCAGGAGCCGCCGGAAAGATAAAAGGCTGTGCCGGAGAGCATCTGGGTGGGACCGTGATACAATAGCGGGGTGAAGTTATCTGGTTTAACGTCGGATAGGAGCAGCACGGCGATGAGAGAAAGGCCCAGCAGTACCGTAGTCAGGATGACGGCAGCGGCGCGTCCCATAGCGTCCAGCCCTTTAAAAGCGCTGTAAACAGCGGCGAGTACGATCATCACCGTGAAGATCCAGGCAGGCGTCACCGGCCGGAATACATTGCTCAAAAAGAACTGGAACATGGAAAGGTACTGTAGATCGATCCAGAGGAAATACAAAATGTAAAAAATGGCGGCACAGTAGAGCAGCCATTTGCCCACCCGCTGGGCATCGAGGAGCAATCCGCTGTTGGGGCGGGCGCGCAGGAGAAAAAAGACCGGCAGCGCCAGTAAAAAATTGCCGACAAAGGCGATGGCGCAGGAGAGCAGGTTGTCGGTCAGGTCGTTGCCGCCCAGCAGAGAAGCATTGCAGGCGATGATGAGCGTGACGGAGGAAACGGTCATCAGCGATACCAGTTGGGCTGTGCTGATCCGCGTCGGTTGATTCATGATTTGGTTCCTCCTTTTTTGTCGGCCTCATGGGGAAGATTAGAGCCGGGCAGATCTTGGATCGCCATGGGATTTTTGCTGATGTTCTTCCAGTTGGCACGGAACAGGACGTCCCGCATACTTTTTTTGGAGAAGGGGGAAATAGGCGCGTTGATGGGTACCTTGTAAACACTTTTTGCACACAGATTGACCAGTACCACGGCAAAGCCCACCAAAATACCGCCGATGCCGAGGATGCCGCCTACCAGGATAAACAGCAGGCGCAAAAAGGACAGGGGCTCGTAGATCTTTGGCGTGACGTAGGAGGCCAGAGCCGTCAGTGCGATGACCATCAGGGTTGGCGCGCCGATGAGCCCGGAATTGACAGCGGCGTCACCGATGACGAGAGCACCTACGATACTGACTGCGTGGCTCAGGCTTTTTGGCACCCGCAGACCGGCTTCCCGCATGATCTCATAAATGAAGTTGAGCAGCAGCACCTCCACGAAAATCGTGAAGGGCGTTTCGGCTTCGGCCTGGGCGATCTTGCCCAGCAGGGCCGGCGGGATGAGGGCGGGGGTAAAGGTAGCTGCCGCCACAAAAATGCCGGGCAGGAACGTGGAGAGAAAAAAGGAGAAATACTTGATCCAGCGCACCAGCGTGGCATAAAAGGGCCGATAGGCATAGTCGTCTGCCGTCTGGAAATTTTCAATAAACAGATAGGGGACGATGAGGGCGTGGGGCGTGCCGTCCACCAAAATAGCGATGCGCCCTTCAGAGATCTTGCCGCACAGCGTGTCGGGCCGGTCTGTGTCGCCGATGCCGCTGAACACGCTGGGCCGCTCCAGATAGGGCAGCAGATACTCGGCGGACAGCACCATTCTTAAATCGACGGCGCTCAGGTTCTTTTTCAGCAGCCGCAGGGCTTCCGGTGAGACACGGTCCCGCAGATAACAAAGGCTGATCTGGGTCTTGCTCTCTGTGCCCAGCGTCATGGCTTCGAATTTTAAATTGGCGTTTTTGATGCGCCGCCGGATCATGGATTGATTGACCTGCAGTACCTCCACAAAGCCTTCCCGGGAACCGTTTTGCATCAGCTCATCGGATTCTCCCACCGTCCGGTACGCAAAGCCCTGTACGCCCATAGCAATCATGGTGTCACAGCCGTCGAGAGCCAGCACCACAAAACCGCTCATCACCAGGCTGAGGACTTCTTCCCGGGTGTAGACCAGCTTCTGGTCTACGGTGGAGAGCACCCGGCTGCGGATGGCTTTTAATTTCTGATCTGGTTCCAATTCCAGCAGTGGGGCGCTCAGCAGGGGATTGAGGATGCTTTGGGCCACGACGGTCTTATCTGCCAGATTGTCGATGGAAAAGAGCGCGGCGTCGGTACCGCCAAGGGAAAATTCCCGGACGAGAAAATCGCTGCTTTCATCAAACGCTGTGCGAAAGAAGATCAGGTTTTCCCGCAGAGAAGCGGAAAGACGACCGGTGTCTTTCTGGGCCATATCCATCCCTCCTTTTTGCGGATTTTGCTTTTAGTATGGACAAATTTCCAGCCGCTTATACGGCGCATAAAAGGGAGCAGCCCTGGAGATACTACAGGGAAACCATGCGAAAGGAACGGCGCTTATGTTGATCTCCCTCATTCGGACGCTGCTGCTCTATACCGCTATTTTGTTTGCGGTGCGGCTCATGGGCAAGCGGCAGCTCAGCGAACTGCAAACATCGGAGCTGGTGGTGACGCTTTTGATCTCCGACATTGCGGCCATCCCCATGCAGGATACCAGTCAGCCGCTGCTCAGCGGCTTTTTGCCCATCGGGATCCTGGTGGGATGTGAGCTGGTGGTTTCTGTATTGATGATGAAAAGCGTCCTGTTCCGCAAATGGGTCTGCGGCAGTCCCATCATCGTCATCCGGGACGGCAAGGTGGACCGGCGCCAATTACGCCGGCTGCGGATGACGGTAGAGGATCTGTTCTCACAGCTTCGGCAAAGCGGCGTCGGGCATCTGGAGGAGGTGTCCTATGCCATCATGGAGACAAACGGCACCCTCAGCGTCCTGAAAAAGCCAGGCTGTGACACACCTACCTGTGAGATGCTGGAGCTAAAGACCATGGATCAGGACATGGAGGTGGTCGTCATCAGCGACGGCGTCGTGTCGGAGACAGGGCTGTCCCTTTGCGGCAAGAGCCGTCCCTGGCTGGAAGGCGTTTTGCAGGGAGAGCATCTGCGGTGCGGCGACATTTTTATCATGCTGCTCAACACCAACGGTTCCTATCAGATCATCAAAAAGGAGGACGTATGAAACGGATTTGGGCAGCCGTAGGGCTGTTTTTGTTTGCGGGAGTGCTGTGCGGGATGTCCTTGTTTATTACGCTCCATTCCGCCGCTGCTCTGTCAGAGCAGACCCTTCAGGTGGAGCAGTCTTTGCGGGCAGGCGCATATGCGGAAAGCGCCGCTCAGTTGGAGGAAGTCTCTGCGCAGTGGGAGCGGTACAGTCCCATTTTGTGCTGCTTTTTCAGCCATATGCAGTTGGAAACAGGAGACAAGGAGCTGGACGGCCTGCGGGCCTCCCTGGAAGGGAAGGACTATAGCCGGGCCCTGGAGCATTGCGGACAGCTTTCGCTGTTTTGGGGCCATCTGCGGGAGATGGACCTGCCGTTTTGGGAAAATATTTTTTGAACGATTTCTTCCGGCGCTGTGGAAAACGACGCCGGATTTTTTGCGCCTTTGGGACGGATAAGGACAAGGAAGCAGGGCATATACATGGAACAGACGAATTCTGACAGAAGGAAAGGTGGAAGCATTATGAAGTTTTTCGTGCTGACCAAACGGCGTCTGACTATGCTGGGCGTATTTTTGATCGGCTGTGCAGCGGCAGGTGTGCTTACCGGTGTCTGCGTCAAGCTGGACCGGACCGAAACGCCTGTGGCCCAGGCAGCCAGTACCCAGCGGCAGGTGCCGATCTATTGTGTGGACACACAGGAGAAAAAGATCGCCATCAGCTTCGATGCGGCCTGGGGCAATGAGCAGACCGACGACCTTATCGACATCCTGGACGACTACAACGTGAAAACGACCTTTTTTGTCGTTGGCGACTGGGCGGAGAAGTATCCCGAATCGGTGAAAGCCCTTTCCGATGCGGGGCATGAGGTGTGCAACCACTCCAATACCCATCCCCATATGCCCCAGCTCACCCGGGCTCAGCAGACAGAGGAGCTGCAGTGCTGCAATGAAAAGATCGCCGCGATCACCGGGCAGACGCCAAAGCTGTTCCGGCCGCCTTACGGCGACTACAGCAACGATGTTTTGGAATCGGCCAAAAGCTGTGGGATGTATACCATCCAGTGGGACGTGGACAGCTTAGACTGGAAAAACCCTACCGTCGAGCAGATGGTAGAGCGGGTCACCAGCAAGGTGCAGAATGGCTCCATCGTTTTGTTCCATAACGGCGCCGAAAATACGCCGCAAGCGCTGCCGCTGATCTTACAGCAGCTCCAGAGCGATGGGTATACCATCGTGCCGGTGTCAGAGCTGATCTATAAAGACGGGTACCACATCGACGCTACAGGCAAACAGATCCCCGAAACGGAATAATCCGGAGGCTTTTGCAAATACTGTCAACAAACCGTCAGGGAGGAACGATGCGTTGAACATTTTATTGGTGCGGGGAAAAAGAGAACAAGGGCCGGATGTGATCGGGCAGGCGATTTTACAAAACGGTGATCCGTTATCGTTTACCGTTCTGGAAACCGATGATCTGCTCTGTTCTGCCCGAGCGTATCATCCCTCGATTTTTCTTTTGGAAAACAGCGCGTCCCTGCCGTTTCTCGGCGGCTTGCCGGGCAATCCCATCGCCGTGTTCGACGAGGAAAATCACCGGGGTGCCGCCTTTTTAAAAGATGCCGGGATCAGCGCCGTCGATTACGGCACATCGCCCCGTGCGACGATCAGCCTTTCCAGCCTGGAGGAGCTGTCGGCCACCGTTGCTGTCCAGCGGAACCTGGTGCGTTCCGACACCACGATCTTAGAGCCGTGCGAGGTGATGGTCCGGCGCACGCTGCCCATGAGTCCCCGGCAGCTTTTGGGCGCGGCCGGCGTGCTGCTGCTGGCCGGCGTCCCCTGGGAAAAAGGACTGCGGTTTTAAGGACAGTTTGTCAAAAAAACAGACAAAAATTCACAGATATATTCGTTGTGTCCGCACATACACTAGGAAGGCAAACACAATACTTTTCGCTTGAAGGAAAAACAAAGGAGTGTTACACGATGTCCAGATCTAACAAACAATTAGTACCGGAAGCAAAGGAAGCCATGAATCAGTTCAAGATGGAAGCCGCCTCTGAGGTCGGCGTGAACCTGAAGCAGGGCTACAACGGCGACCTGACCTCTAAGGAGGCCGGTTCTGTAGGCGGCCAGATGGTGAAGAAAATGATCCAGCAGTATGAGGAAAACATGAAATAACACAGCGTGTGCTGGTGATGACCGGCAGTTTTCGGAGAAGATCCCGGAGACTGCCGGTTCTTATTTGAAAATTTACAAAAAGTTTTTACTGCACAGGGGCAGTTTGTGGTATGATAAACAACATGTGAAAATACTGGAAAGTAGTCGAAAGGCGGTGCGGTCCCATGGGCGCAGACAAAAAACGAAAGAAAAAAGCAGGCGGTACGCCGCGCTCCAAAAAACGAAAGTACACTCTCCTTGTTGTTGCCATCGCAGTGGCATTAGCAGTGGCCATCTCCATCGTGGCCGGCGTTGTCACCGCCCAAAAGCCGGAGACCGTCAGCTACAACGCATTCTGCCAGATGGTGAAGGATCACCAGGTGGAAAAGATCACGTTTCCCACCGGCGGGGCAAAGTTCACTTTCCAAAAGAAGGATGACGATAAAGTCTACGAAACAGACAACCCCAAGATCGACGGCTTTAAAGAATCCATGCTGAAGCAGGACATCGAATTTACAGAGACCTCTACGTCCATGTGGGTGCAGATCCTATTGTCCCTGCTGCCGTATGTGCCCCTGTTGCTCATTGTGTTCATCGTGCTGAGAATGATGCCGGGCAGCGGCAAATACAGCGTGGAGTCTGCCGACCGGCCCGATACCACTTTTGACGACGTAGCGGGATTAGAGGAGATCAAGGCCGACATGAAAACCATTGCGGAAACGCTGAAGGATCCCTCTCTCTGCCAGGAACTGGGCGCCCACATCACGAAAGGCGTCCTGCTGGAAGGGGAGCCAGGCAACGGCAAAACGCTGTTTGCCCGGGCGCTGGCGGGAGAGACCGGCGTCAACTTCTATTCGGCTAACGCTTCAGAGTTTATCGAGATGTACGCCGGACTGGGCGCCAGCCGGGTGCGCAAGCTGTTTAAGGAAGCCCGGGAGCACGCGCCGTCAGTGGTGTTTATCGATGAGCTGGACGCCATTGGCTCCAAGCGGGACGGCAGTACCGACGGTGCCGGCCGGGAGTATACCCAGTGTCTCAATGCGCTGCTGTCGGCCATCGACGGCTTTACCGCTACCGATGGCGTGCTGGTCATCGGCGCCACCAACCGGTCTGAAGATCTGGACCCAGCCCTTGTGCGGCCTGGCCGGTTTGACAAGCAGTTTATCCTGCCGCCGCCGGATTGTGGGGCCCGAGAGCAGATACTCCGGCTCCATGCCAAGGGGAAGAAGTTTGCCGACGACGTGGATTTTGCCGAGCTGGCCAGAGATACCGTCGGCTTTTCCGGTGCGGGGCTTGCGTCCCTGCTCAATGAAGCGGCTATGCTGGCGCTGACACGGAAAACATCGGTCATCACTCGTCAGCAGATCGACGAGGCCAGCATCCAGATGGCGCTGAAGGGCCACATTAAAAACAGCATTGGCGACCGGAACCGTCACGAGCAGGAGATCGTCAGCTATCACGAAGCAGGCCATGCTGTGGCGACTTTAGCGCTGACTGACCATCTGGTGCGGCGGGTGACGGTGCTGCCGACAACAGCAGGCACAGGCGGCGTGACCATGAGCGTGCCGCCGTCTGACAAGCAACTGCCTACAGTAGGCGACCTGGAGTGCCAGGTAAAGATGCTGTATGCTGGCCGGGCAGCGGAATATCTGTTGGCCGGAGAGCGGGAGACAGGCGTGTCGCTGGGCGCGGGACAGGACATTAAAGAAGCGACCAGTGTGATTCAACATCTGGTGACGCTGACCGAAAAGGATGGATTGCTGGATTACAGTGACTTTGGGCTGGCCGGGCAGAATAAGCTGATGGACCAGTGTGAAGCAGTTTCCCGGCGGCTGTGGGAGGAGACGGTAGCTTTTGCCAAAGAGAACTGGCCGGCCATTGACCGGGTGGCCAAAGCGCTGATGGAAAAGGATAGTCTTTCGGCACAAGAGGTCACGGCCCTGTACCGGGGAGAATAGAGAGAAAAACCTGCCGGGCGGCAGGTTTTTTTGTAGCGTTACTGTTTTCCGAAAATCGCAGTTCATAAAATCTTTTCGCTGTGCATCCGTCATCCGAACAAGAACGGCGCCCAATTCATATTCGATTTTCAGCAGAATCTTTGTGAGAAGCGGCTTATTTTCTGGACATCCGGTTTCGATGGGCTTTTCCATAAAATCACCTCTGAGTAGTATATTATACTATTTTAAGCGAAAAAACAATACAAACTAATCGTTTGTAGTATACTTCTTTTGAGGTGATTGGCCATGAAACCACTGAAGCAAAAAGTCAGCATCACGCTGGATGATATTGTGATCCAACAGATCAAGCGTTTGGCAGAACAGGAGGACCGTTCCTTTTCCCAGTATGTCAATCTTGTCTTAAAGGAGCACCTGAAGAAAAAAGAAAACGACGCTTAAAAAACCGTCTGGGATCCCAGGCGGTTTTTCCCTGTCTTATGGCATGATTTGTCCCGGCCGAGCATACAGATGGGTAAGACAAAAGGGAGGAATTGACATGAAGCAACGCGTATTCCCCATTCCCATCAGAGGGCTTTGCGTTCTGCTGGCCGTGGTCATATTCACCGCCATCTTCACTGCAAACGGTAAGATCATGGCCCTGTCCGATGACAGCATCACCGCGCCGTCAGCCATTTTGCTGGAGCCGGTCAGCGGGAAGATCCTATACGAGAAAAATAGTGATGAACAGCGTCCCTGTGCCTCCATCACCAAGGTCATGACGCTGCTGCTCGTGATGGAAGCGCTGGACCAGGGCAAGCTGTCCCTCGATGAAACGCTGACTGCCAGTGAGCACGCCGCCTCCATGGGCGGGTCGGACATCTGGCTGAAAGCCGGGGAAGAAATGAGCGTCGATGATCTCATCAAATCTACGGTCATCATGAGCGCCAACGACGCCGCCGTGGTACTGGCCGAGCGAGTGGCGGGCAGCGAGGAGGATTTCGTAGTGCAGATGAACCGCCGGGCAAAGGAACTGGGCATGGAAAACACCACGTTCAAAAACTGCAACGGCCTGGACGAGGACGGCCATCTGACGACAGCTCATGATGTGGCGCTGATGTCGGCAGAGCTGCTAAAGCACCCAAAAATTTTTGACTACACCTGCACCTGGATCGACTATGTGCGAAACGGCGATACCCAGCTTGTCAACACCAATAAGCTGATCCGCAGCTACAAGGGCATTACGGGATTAAAGACCGGCACCACCAGTAAGGCGGGAAGCTGTATTTCGGCCACAGCGGAGCGCAATGGCCTGAAGCTGGTGGCCGTGGTGCTGGGCTGCGACACTACACAGCACCGCTTTTCCGACGCGTCTGCCCTGCTGGATTACGGTTACGCGAACTGGTCGGTGCTGACGCCGGAGCTGCCCGAATTATCGGCTGTCCCGGTGAAGAACGGCCTTGCGGAAACGGTTTCTGTAGAAGCGCAGGTGCCGGAGAGCATCCTCATCGAGAAGGGCAGCGCTGCAGAGCTGACGCCGGAGATCACCATGGAAGAGTCTGTGGAGGCGCCGGTGGAGCAGGGGCAGAAGCTGGGGAGTATCCGTTTTTGTACGCCGGACGGTACAGAGCTAGCGGCAGTGGACATCAAAGCGTCAGACGCTGTGGGAAAACTGGATGTTTGGGCCTGTGTGGAGCGGCTGTTCCACGCTTTGCTAGAATTGTAGGAGATCCATGGGAAAATTCGCACAAAATCCGGGGAATCTATCTTGCTTTCTTTGGTGATCTATAGTAAAATAAGGAAGAATAAAGACAAAATTTACAAGAAAAAAGAAAAAGAACTAGGATTGCAGGGGGTAATTTGTATGTCTATTCACGTTGATTTACAGCATTTGGACGGATTTGTGGCGGATCATGAATTTTGTGGGATCGCCCAGCAGGTCAAAGCAGCCCATGCGGCGCTGCATAACGGCACTGGTCTCGGCAATGATTTCATCGGTTGGGTGAATCTGCCTACCGATTACGATAAAGAGGAATTTGCCCGCATCAAAAAAGCGGCAGAGAAGATCAAGTCCGACACCGATGTATTCATCGTCATCGGCATCGGCGGCTCCTATCTGGGCGCCAGAGCGGCCATCGAGTTTTTGAAGTCCAACAATTATAACGCCCTGAAAAAGGACACCCCGGACATTTATTTTGCCGGCAATAACATCAGCAGCACTGCCCTCAGTGAGCTGATCTCCATCTGCGAGGGCAAGGATGTCTCCATCAACATGATCTCTAAGTCCGGCACAACCACCGAGCCGGCTATCGCTTTCCGTGTGCTGAAGAAGATGCTGGAGGAGAAATACGGTAAAGAAGAGGCCAGAAAGCGCATCTACTGCACCACCGATAAGGCAAAGGGCACACTGAAGAAGCTGGCGACAGAAGAAGGCTACGAGACCTTCGTCGTGCCGGATGACGTTGGCGGCCGGTTCTCTGTGCTGACAGCCGTAGGATTGCTGCCCATCGCCGTCAGCGGCGCCGACATCGACGCCCTTATGGCCGGTGCCCAGGAAGCACAGCGGGAGTACGACAACGACGACCTCCGGACAAACGAGTGCTACAAGTATGCCGCCGCCCGGAACATCCTCAACCGCAAGGGCAAGGACATCGAGCTGCTGGTCAGCTATGAGCCGTGCTACACCATGATGTGCGAGTGGTGGAAGCAGCTCTATGGCGAGAGCGAGGGCAAAAACGGCAAGGGCATCTTCCCGGCCTCCGTCATCTTCTCCACAGACCTTCACTCCATGGGCCAGTACATCCAGGACGGCCGCCGCAATCTCTTTGAAACAGTTGTGCTGTTTGAGAAGGCAAAGCAGGAGATCTACATCGAGAGCGATCCCGATAACGTAGACGGCCTCAACTTCCTGGCAGGCAAGTCCATGGCCTACGTCAACGAGAAGGCCTTTGAGGGTACAGTGCTAGCCCACAACGACGGCGGCGTGCCGAACATCGTTGTAAAGGTGCCGGACTTCTCCGAAAACTCCCTGGGCAAGCTGTTCTACTTCTTCGAGAAAGCCTGCGGTATTTCCGGTTATCTCCTGGGCGTCAACCCCTTCAATCAGCCGGGCGTAGAGAGCTACAAGAAGAATATGTTTGCTCTGCTGGGCAAGCCGGGCTATGAATCCGAAAAGGAGAAGCTGGAAGCCAGACTGCAAAAGTGATGGATCTTTTTGCGAAAATGAAAAATAAATAAAAATAATTTGTAAAATGTATTGATTGGAAATCGCATTGTGTGCTATGATGGTATCGACACGATTTGTGGAATTTAAAGAATCAAAGTGATAGGAGGAGTTTATCAATGGTAACTCTGATTGTTGGAAAAAAAGGAGCCGGTAAAACAAAGAAACTGGTAGACGCTGCCAATGCTGCTGCAAAGTCCGCAAGCGGCAACGTCGTTGTAGTAGAAGTCAAAACAAAGCTGACACTGGATATTTCCCACGAGGCAAGACTCATCACCCTGCAGCCCTATGAGGTCAGCGGTGCTGATGCACTGTATGGCTTTGTTGCCGGCATCTGCGCGGGCAACTACGACGTGCAGGAGATCTTTGTAGACTCCGTTCTGCAGATCCTGGACAACGACAGCGACCTGGCTCCTTTCATCGAAAAGGTTGACAAGCTGGCAAAGATGGCCGAGACAAAGGTGACTTTCTCCGTTTCCATGGCGGAAGAGGATCTGCCGGAATCGCTCAAGGATCTCGTGACCATCGTTGCGTAACGATACATAGTTCACGACCATCGCAAAAAAAGATTGCCGCCGGGGCGCTGCTTCGGCGGCAGCTTTTTCATCGGGGGAAATGCGAAATTTCTTCTGTTTGCGGTGAAATTGCTGTTGACAAAGCGAAAAGAAACAGATATAATATTTTAGTGAAGCGTTGAGGTGGAAGTATGCTTCTTGCATTAAAAAAGCTTTTTACGGGAGAAACATCCTGCGTATCGTTCGACGATCAGTTGGATTTGCGCGATACGGAGATCAGCGGTGTGCAGCCCTTTGCGTCACCGGTGCATCTCACCGGACAGGCAGTGGGCAATTCGGAGGGCGTGTCTCTTTCGATGGTGGCTGTGTTTGACTATTGTGTGCCGTGTGATCGGTGCGCTGTGCCGGTAAAGAGCAAGAAAGAATACCGCTTTACTCACGAGCTGGTTCGGGAGCTGCACCAGGAGGACAACGATCAGTATGTTCTGGTGGAGGGCGATGAGCTGGATCTCGGTGAGTTGGCACGGGCGGACATTCTGCTGGAGCTTCCCACAAAGAATTTGTGCAAACCGGACTGTAAGGGCCTGTGCCCCAAGTGCGGAACAAATTTAAACAGCGGAAGCTGTGAGTGCGACACGCGTCAGATAGACTCCCGACTGGAGATTCTAAAACAATTGATCGATGGATCGGATTGAAGGAGGTGCTGAACCATGGCTGTACCAAAGAGTAAACTGTCCAGCGCAAGACAGAACAAAAGACGTTCCAACGTATGGAAGCTGAGTGCTCCTACTCTTGTGCGCTGTCCAAAGTGCGGTGAGTATAAAACACCTCACAGAGTATGCGGCAATTGCGGCTATTACAATGGCAGACAAGTAGTTGAGAAGGACGCATAAGCGCCATTCTGGACGATTGTGCAAAGCATAGAGAAGGAGCGATCCTTCTCTTATTTTTTTCAACTTTTCCGAAAAAAGGAGGCATTGACCATGGCAGTCCGCATCACCGGCGTAGACCCCCACAGCTATGGGGAAAAGGCCGGCATCCAGCCCGGCGAAACGCTGGTATCCATGAACGGCAAGGAAATTTACGACGTGCTGGATTATCGTTTCTATGAGACAAACTGTCACCTGGCCCTGGTCCTGCGCAATGAGAAAGGCAAGGAGCGGACCGTGCATCTGCAAAAGCGCCAATATGACGCCATTGGGCTGGAGTTTTCTTCTTATCTGATGGACGAAAAACGATCCTGCCGGTGTAAGTGTATCTTCTGCTTTGTGGACCAGATGCCGCCGGGAATGCGGGATACCCTTTACTTTAAGGATGACGATTCCCGGCTGTCCTTCCTCTTTGGCAATTATATCACCCTGACCAATGTGTCTGAGCGGGAGGTCCAGCGGATCATCGATATGCACATCAGCCCCATCAACGTGTCGGTCCATACCACCAACCCGGAGCTGCGGGTCAAGATGATGAAGAACCGCTTTGCCGGTAAGGCGTTGGAGATCCTGCCCCGGCTGGCAGCGGCGGGCATCCATTTAAACTGCCAGTTGGTGCTGTGTCCCGGCATCAACGACGGACCGGAGCTGCTGCGCAGTTTAACAGATCTGGAAAAGCTGATGCCGTCGCTCCAGAGCGTGGCGGCGGTGCCCCTGGGCGTGACGAAATATCGGGAAGGACTGCCGGAGCTGACGACGTATACGAAAGAAACCGCCGCGCAGGTCATCGATACTATGGAAGATTTTGGCGACCGGATGGAGCGGGAGTATGGCCGGCGGGTGGTCTATGCCGCCGATGAATTTTATCTGAAGGCAGAGCGTCCCATGCCGCCGCCGGAATTTTACGGCGAGTTCGATCAGCTGGAAAACGGCGTGGGGACCATGGCTTGTCTGGAGGAAGAATTCACCTTTGCCCTGGAGGATGGGCAGGAGGAAGGCGTCTTTGCCATCGAGCCTCGCCGTGTGACTGTTGCCACCGGTATGGCAGCCAGAGATTTCATCCGGAAATTACTTGACGAAGCGGAGCGGAGCTGTCATAATTTAAGCTGTGATGTGGTGGGGATCGTCAACGACTTTTTTGGCGATACCATCACCGTGGCGGGCCTTGTTACCGGCGGCGATCTCATCGCCCAATTAGAGGGCCGGGATCTGGGGGACGCACTGCTGATCCCGGAGGTCATGCTGCGCCACGAAAAAGATCTATTTTTAGACGATGTATCGATAGAAGAAGTGGAACGCCGTCTGGGTGTTCCCGTAAAAACTGTAGCGAATGAGGGCCAAAGTCTGCTGGATGCGGTCCTCGGGAGGTGAAGGAGATGGCAAAACCAATCGTAGCAGTCGTTGGGCGGCCAAATGTGGGCAAATCCACACTGTTCAATAAGCTGATCGGCCAGCGGCTTTCCATTGTAGACGATACCCCTGGCGTGACCCGGGACCGCATCTACGGGGAAGTAGAATGGCGGGACCGTCATTTTTCCCTGGTGGATACCGGTGGTATCGAGCCGGATTCCAAGGATGTGATCTTGGCTCAGATGCGTTTGCAGGCCCAGCTTGCCATTGACGCGGCGGATGTCATCGTTATGGTCACAGACATCCGTACCGGTATGGTGGCCACCGATCAGGAAGTGGCGGCCATGCTGAAAAAGAGCGGCCGGCCGGTGATCCTGGTCGTCAACAAGTGCGACAATATCGGCGATCTGCCGGCGGATTTCTATGAGTTTTACAATCTGGGACTGGGCGACCCCATTCCCGTTTCGTCTGTCCACGGCCACGGTACTGGTGATCTGTTGGATCAGATCCTCCAGAATCTGCCGCCGGAGCAGGAGGATGAGGAAGAAAGCGAGCTGATCAAAGTCGCCGTGATCGGTAAGCCCAATGTGGGCAAGTCATCTCTGGTCAATCAGATCGCCGGAGAGAACCGCTGTATCGTTTCGGATATTGCCGGCACCACGAGAGATGCCATCGACACAACGGTGGAAAACCAGTTCGGCAAATTCACCCTTATTGATACAGCCGGCCTGCGCCGCCAGAAGAAGGTCCACAAGATGGACGACGCCATTGAGAAGTACAGCGTCCTGCGTTCCCAGATGGCGGTAGAGCGGTGCGATGTGTGCGTCATTATGATCGACGCCACAGAAGGTTTTACGGAACAGGATTCCAAGGTGGCAGGCATGGCCCACGAGGCGGGCAAGGGCTGTGTCATCGTGGTCAATAAATGGGACGCCATCGAAAAAGACGATAAGACCATGCAGGAATACCGGAAAAAGCTGGAGGTAGATTTTGCCTTCATGTCCTATGCGCCGATCTTGTTTATTTCGGCCAAGACAGGCCAGCGCATCGACAAACTGTTTATGACCATTAAGCAGGTGGCTAACGCCAACGCCATGCGCATCACTACCGGCACCCTCAACGATATTTTGGCTCAGGCCGTGGCACGGGTCCAGCCGCCGACAGATAAGGGCAAGCGGCTGAAGATCTATTATATGACTCAGGCCAGCACAAAGCCGCCGACCTTTATCTGTTTTGTCAATTCGGCGGAGCTGTTCCACTTTTCTTACCAGCGGTATCTGGAAAACCGTATCCGGGACACCTTTGGTCTGGAGGGCACCCCAGTTCGGTTCATTATCCGGGAACGCAGCGATAAAGAGAAGTAAGGAGGCGCCCTATGGAATATGTTCAAGTTTTCTGGTGGCCGGTGCTCATCGTCGCCGCCGGATCCTATCTGCTGGGCAGCATCAACTCCGCTGTCATCTTGTCTAGGCTCATGGGCCGGGGAGACATCCGCACCATGGGCAGCGGCAATGCCGGCACCACCAATATGCTGCGCTCTGTGGGCAAGGGCGCCGCTGTGCTGACCCTATTTTTCGATGCCCTCAAGTGCGTGGCAGCCATTGTGCCGACCCGCATTTGGTTTACTTATCTTTGCAGCGCCAATGGCTTTGATAGTCATATTGCAAACTACGGAATTTATATTGCCGGATTTTTCTGTATGATGGGCCATATTTTCCCGCTGTACTTTAAATTTAAGGGCGGCAAAGGCGTTGTGACGTTGGCGGCCACCATTGCACTTCTGGATTGGCGGGTGTTCCTCATCTGCTTTGCCATCTTTGCCATCGTGTTCTTCACTTCCCGCATGATGTCCCTCTGTTCGGTCATCGGCTGTATCTGCTATCCCATCGTGACGTTCTGCATGATCTTCTTTGTGGACTACCGGATGGGCATGGTGGATACGGGCATCAGCCTGGGGTATGTGATCTCTATGACGGTTATCGCGGCGGTGCTGGGCGCTGTCGTTATCCTGAAGCATCGTAGCAATATCCAGCGGATCTGCAACGGCACCGAGCGAAAAGTATCGTTCCATAAAGAAAAAACGCCGGACAGCGCATCCGGCCAGTAAAGAATTTGGAGGAGACCCCAATGAAAAAAGGATTTGCGTTGTTGGTCGGTGTGATGATGCTGGCCATGGTATTGCTGACAGGCTGCGGCAATTCGATCACCGGCACCACATGGGAGGCGGAAACCATTGAGATGGGCGGCCAGACCTATGACGTCAAGAAGCTGGCAGACGCCATGAAAGCAGAGAGCGGCATTACCTATTCGTTCCAGGAGGATAACCAGGTGAAGATCCAATTCTTTGGCGAGAACGAAGAGGAAAGTTACGACTATCAGGACGGCAAGGTGACTATTGACGGCCAGACCTACGAGATACAGAACGATACCATCGAGCTGGACCGGGATGGCCAGAAGATCATATTGAAAAAGCAATAAACAAGCTAAACAAAAAAGGCAGGACGAGTTTGTCCTGCCTTTTTGCGTCGTGTTGTATTTAGGATAAAAAAGAAAAGAGCCCGCTTTGGGCTCTTTCTGGGCATTAGACTGCGCGGGTAACCTTACCGGAACGCAGGCAGCGGGTGCAGGCGTAAACACGCTTTGGAGTACCGTTTACGATAGCTCTTACACGCTTCACATTTGGTTTCCAAGTTCTGTTAGAACGTCTGTGGGAGTGGGAAACCTTAATGCCGAAAGACACGTCCTTGCCACAAATTTCACATTTTGCCATTTATCTGCACCTCCTTACAAGGCAAATTTTTCGTTACAACAGAATCATTCTATCAAATTTATCGCCAGAATGCAAGCGTTTTTTTGAAATAATCTCGTTCCCGGTAAAAAAATCGGTGGAAAGGCGATCCTTCCCGTTGATTTTTGCGTGTTGATGAAAACAGAGCCTTCTATATATAAAGAGAGAAAGTCCTGTAGAAAAGAGGCCAAACGAGAGCAAAAGAAAAAGAATTTTCAAAAAAGCGAAAAAAATTGCAAAAAGGTGTTGACAATAGGGAAAAGAAGTGATAAGATAATGAAGCTGTCGCTTGAGACAGCAATCACAGCTCAGAAAGAACGCTTCTCAAAAAACTTTTTCAAGAA
>JAQXNV010000046.1 GCA_029098185.1 Oscillospiraceae bacterium | reverse complement strand
CAACGATCTGCATCGGGTCTGTGTGCCGGGCAGCGTCACCGTGCAGGAGTTATTTTCTGTAGAGGCATATGCTACGGTGTTTCATCTGGTGGCGGATGTCACCGGCACTCTGGAGCCAACGCTGGATGTCATGGATCTGCTGGACGCCACCTTTCCCGGCGGATCCATCACCGGCGCGCCAAAGCGTCGTGCCATGGAGATCATCGACGAGCTGGAGCATAGCCCCAGGGGATTATATACCGGCGCCATGGGATATTTATCGTTATCGGGGGACTGCGATTTCAACATCATCATCCGCACGCTGGTGCACCAAAATGGCACATATACCCTGGGCGTAGGCGGCGGCATCACCTGTGAGTCGGACCCTCTGTTCGAATATGACGAGACGCTGCAAAAAGCCAAAGCGCCGCTAAAGGCGCTCAATGGTTCGTTTGGCGAAGAAAGGAGCGCAGAGCATGGAGATCACCTTAGATGAGGGCTATCAGTTTGGCCTGGGATTATTTGAGACGATTGCCGTAGAGCAGGGGGTCCCGCTGCTGCTGTCGGCGCATTTGGAGCGGCTGCACGATTCCATGCGGTATTTTCAATTGCATCAGACGGTGAGGGAGGAGGAGATCTTCACGTATCTTGCCCGGCACGATGGTGCGCACCATGGGCTAAAGCTGATGGTGTCTCAAGAGAACGTGGTGATGACGCTGCGGGAGAATCCCTATACACCGGCCCGGTACGCAAAAGGCTTTACCCTGGATTACAGTCCCGTTTACCGCAACGAGACCTCTTGCCTGACGTACCACAAAACGATGAATTACGGCGACTGCATCCTGGAAAAACGGCGGGCCAGATCGTTGGGGGTGGACGAACTGGTATTTCGCAACAGCCGGGGCGAGCTGTGCGAAGGCACAACGACCAATCTGTTTTTCGTGCGGTCTGGTGTGCTCTATACGCCGCCGGTCTCCTGCGGGCTGCTGCCGGGGGTGATGCGCCGGTATGTTATGGAGCATTTTCCGGTGCGGGAGAGAGTGTTGTTTTTGGAGGATGTGCCGACCATGGAGGAATGTTTTGTGACCAATTCGCTTTTGGGGATCATGCCGGTGGTGTCGCTAGGGGATGTGTTCTTTTTCCAGCACACCGTCACAGCCCAATGTGAGGCCCAGTGGCGCCATGATCGAAATGCTGCTGTGCAACGGGGAAGGTGACGATTTCTTTTGAATCTTGTCACGATCTGTGGTACAATACCCTTTGAGAAGAATGGGAGACAGGAGATACCCTATGATTGCTTTGATTGCCGCTTATGATAAAAACCGTGTGATCGGGAATAACGGGAAGATCCCGTGGGAGCTGCCGGAGGACAAACGCCGGTTCCGGGAATTGACAACGGGCCATGTGGTCGTCATGGGCCGCAGGACGTATGAGGAGATCGGGCATCCGCTGCCAGACCGGGAAACGATTTTGATTTCCGCCACACGACAGGTGACAGCGCCCCACTGCACTACCGTCAAAACGCTGGCAGAAGCGCTGGAGCGTGCCGATGGCAAAAAGGTGTTCATCTGCGGTGGCGAGCAGCTTTATCGTGAAGCGTTGCCCCTGGCGGAAGTGTTATATTTAACGGAGCTGGACAGCACATTTGCCGGTGACCGGCATTTTCCGGAATTTGATGCTTCCGATTATCTCCTGGAACGGGAGGAGACTGTTGCGGGGAGCGTTCCCCACACCAACCGGATCTATCGCAAAAAGCCACTGACCATGGAAAAGGTAGCGGAAATACTGAGCAATATACAAAAAACCAGCGGCATCGTGCCGGGACTAGAAACGCTCCGTGCTTTTTTAAAGCGCCTGGGCAACCCGCAAAACAAGACCCAATTTCTCCACATTGCCGGCACTAACGGCAAAGGCTCTGTGGGGGCCATGCTGGCGACCGTGCTGCAAAAGGCCGGGTATCGGGTGGGGCATTTTGCGTCGCCTGCCGTTTTTGATCCCCTGGAGGTCTGGCGGGTCAATGGGCAGCCCATTGCCAAAAAAGACTATCTGCGCCGCATGACGACGCTCCTGTCTAACCGGGCAGCCATGGCGTCAGCGGGAGAAACTGTCCCCACCGTCTTTGAGCTGGAAACTGCTCTGGCTTTTGTGACTTTTGCGCAGGAGCAGTGTGACCTGGCTATTTTGGAATGCGGCATGGGTGGGGCAGAGGATGCCACCAATGTCATCACCACAACGATCGTCAGTGTGCTGACATCCATCGGGCTGGACCATACCGCCTTTCTCGGCAATACATTGGAGGAGATCGCCCGGCAAAAGGGCGGCATCATCAAAGACGGCGTGCCTGTCGTTTTGCAATCCCAGAGCCATGTGGTAGAGGAGACGATCAGGGAGATCTGCAAGGCCCACAACAGCCCCCTCATTTTGACACAGCGGGAAGCGGTCGCCGTGCCCTGTTTTCCTGAACAAGGTGCTTGCCTGCGGTATCGGGGGAAAGATTGGAAGCTGTCTCTCTCCGGCGCCTTTCAGGGACAAAACGGCGCAGAGGTCATCGAAGCGGTAGAAGTACTGCGTTCCCTGTCTATGGAGATCCCGGAGAAAGCGCTTGCGGAAGGCTTGGCGCAAACGGTCTGGCCGGGGCGGTTCGAAACGATTTATCCCGCCCCACGGGTCATTTTAGACGGCGCCCATAATCCCGATGCAGCCCGTAAACTGCGCCGTTCTATGGAGGAACTGCGCGCATCCGGCTGGCAGGGAAAGTTGTTTTTGCTCCTTGGTGTGCTGGGGGATAAGGATCACCGAGAGGTGGCATCCCTGCTGGCAGGTTTGGCGCAGCAGGTCTGTACCGTAACGCCGGACAATCCGCGGGCGCTTTCGGCAGAAAAGCTGCTAATGGATGTGCTGCCGTTTTGCAAAAAGGCTCAGGCGCTGCCCCTTAAGCAGGCCATTGCCCAATTGCTGCAGCAAGCGGGAAAAGACGACATCCTTTTGATCTGCGGGTCCCTGTCCTATTTGGGAGCAGCTAGGCAGATCGTTGAAGAAATCACCGGAGGAGGGGAGAGCCATGGAGCGACTGGATGCGATTTTGCACCATGAGGTGTTTTGCCGGGAGCTTGACCGGCTGGCACAGGCGGAAAAAGACCGTATCTACTGCCGCCACGATCTGGAGCATCTGCTTGCCGTGGCACGGACAGCCTATATTTTAAATTTGGAGCGGCAGGCAGGCTTACCGCAGGATCTGTTGTATGCGGCATCCCTGCTCCACGACATTGGCCGGGCACGGCAATACGAGACGGGGGAGCCACATCGGGAAGCCGGCGTAACATTGGCCCAGGAGATTTTGCAGGATACATCGTTCACTCCGGCAGAGCAGGCAGAAATCTTAGACTGTATCCGCAGTCACCATCATGGGCCTTATGGCGGCCGGACGCTGCTAGAGCTGATCTCCGAAGCGGATCATCGTTCCCGGCCATGCTTTGCGTGTCCGGCGGCAGAAACGTGTAAATGGAGTATGGAGCGGCGCAATTTGTCGCTGACGATCTAAAGAGGAGGGCGCTGCCATGATAATCGGCGGAAAACAATTTGATACAGCTCATCATACGTATGTGATGGGGATTTTAAACGTGACACCGGATTCTTTTTCCGACGGCGGCAAATGGAACTGTTTGGACCATGCGCTGCGCCATACAGAGGAGATGCTTCGGGACGGCATGGATATTGTGGACATCGGCGGAGAATCCACCCGTCCCGGCTACACAAGGATCTCCGATGAAGAGGAGATCCACCGGATCCTGCCGGTGATCGAAGGGATCAAAGCGCGGTTTGATGTGCCGGTGTCGGTAGATACCTACAAAAGCGCTGTTGCCGCTGCGGCCATTGAAGCGGGAGCGGATCTGGTCAATGATATTTGGGGACTAAAGGATGACCCGAAGATGGCAAAGTGCATTGCGGAAAAGCAGGTGGCTTGCTGTCTGATGCACAACCGGAAAGAAGCGGTCTACAGCGATTATCTCAACGATGTGCTCCATGATCTGGAGGAGTGTGTGCAGTTAGCCAAAGCCGCCGGCATCGGGGACGACAAGATCATCCTAGACCCGGGCATTGGTTTTGGCAAAACGCTGGAACAGAATCTCCGTCTGACCAACCACCTGGAGATACTGGGGAAGCTGGGGTATCCCGTATTGTTGGGAACTTCCCGCAAGTCGATGATCGGCCTGACGCTGGATCTGCCCAAGGACGAGCGGGAGGAAGGCACTCTGGTGACAACGGTGCTGGCTGTGCTGAAGGGCTGCGCCTTCGTCCGGGTCCACGATGTGAAGAAAAACCGTCGGGCCATCGCTATGGCCGAAGCCATTTTGGAAGCGTGAGGGATCACTATGGATCACATTACCATTGAAAATTTACAGGTCTATGCGCATCACGGCGTACTGCCGGAAGAAACCGCATTGGGACAGCGGTTCCTCGTTACGGCGATGCTCTATCTGGATACCAGAAAAGCCGGGCGCAGCGATGCGTTGTCTCAGTCTGTCAACTATGCCGAGGTCAGTCAGTTTATCACCACCTTTTTGCAGGAGCATACCTTCCGCCTGATCGAAAGCGCGGCAGAGCATTTGACACAAGCGCTGCTGCTGACCTATCCGCTGCTGGATTCGGTAGAGCTGACCCTGAAAAAACCGTGGGCGCCGGTAGGGCTGCCCCTGGATACGGTATCTGTGACGATCCAAAGAGGGTGGCATACGGCTTTTGTGGCCATGGGCTCCAACCTGGGGGATAAGCAGTCGTATCTCGATCATGCCGTGTCGTTTTTGTCTGCGGCAGAAACGGTACAGGTGCTGCGGGTGTCGGATTATCTGGTGACAAAACCTTATGGCGTACTGGACCAGGATGATTTTCTCAACGGCTGTATGATGCTGCGCACCCTGCTGACGCCGCAGGAGCTGTTGGCGCTTTTGCAGTCTGGGGAACAGGCGGCCCATCGGGAGCGCCTGCGCCATTGGGGACCTCGCACACTGGACTTGGACCTGCTCTTTTACGATGACCAGGTGTTGTGGGAACCGGATCTGGTGGTGCCCCACCCGGAGATTGCCAAGCGCGCCTTTGTGCTGGAGCCGATGGTACAGCTTGCGCCGGGCTTTGTTCATCCCCTGACCCGTCAGACCATGGCAGAGATGCTGTCCCAGCTTCGGCAGAGGGAGCAGCTAGAGGGGTGACAAAAGATTTTTTAAGAGAAACGAGGAATGACCGTGGGACGCAAAGAAGTAGTGATTCAGAAAAATGATGCCGGTCAACGGCTGGATAAATTCCTGACGAAAGCATATCCCAATCTGCCCCGGTCCATGCTGTATAAGAGTATCCGAAAAAAGGATATTAAGCTCAACGGAAAGCGCTGTGAAATCTCCACACGATTACAGGAGAACGATGTGCTGACCATGTTTTTGAAGGATGAGTTTTTCCAGACGCAGGAAAAGGCGTATGATTTTTTAAAAGCGCCCACAAAGCTACAGATTTTGTATGAAGATGACAATATTCTGCTGGCAGATAAACAGCCGGGATTGCTGGTGCATCCCGACGAGACGTATCATTTTGATTCTCTGATCGCCCGGATCCAGCATTATCTGTACGAGAAGGGGGAGTATGACCCATCACAGGAAAACGCATTTGCGCCGTCGCTGGTGAACCGGATCGACCGAAATACAGGCGGCATTGTGATCGCGGCAAAGAACGCGTCTGCATTGCGGATCTTGAACCAGAAGATGAAGGATCGGGAGCTGGACAAGCGCTATCTGTGTTTGGTCCACGGCATTTTGGAGAAAAAAGAGGGTACGCTGACGGGGTATCTGGAAAAGAATGAGAAGCAGAATCGGGTGTATATTACGCAGCACCGTGGGGAAGAAGGCAAAACGATCAAGACCCGGTATCGGGTGCTGGAGGAGCGGGATCATTGCAGCTTGGTAGAGGTAGAGCTTCTGACCGGGCGGACTCACCAGATCCGCGCCCATTTTGCCCATATCGGGCACCCGCTGCTGGGGGATGGAAAATACGGCACCAATGCGCTAAACAAAAAAACGAAGCTGCCTTACCAAGCGCTGTATTCCTATCAGTTGACCTTTCGCTTTACGACTGACGGCGGCATTTTAAATTATCTTAATGGAAAGACCTTTACGGCAAAACACATCTGGTTTCTGGACGAGTTTCGCAAGATAGGCCAATAAATGGAAAAAGCTCCCGAAAATGGGAGCTTTGTTCTTTGTACGGCAAACAGTCGATTTACGCTTTGGAAGAAGCGGCGGTATCGTCAGGCTCTGGCAGATCGGCGGGGACTTCAAAGTCCTGTACGTCATCGCCTGTGGCCTTGATCTCGATGTCCAGATAGCAGGCGTTGATATTCATCTGGCTGGCAGCGTCTGTGGAGTCGGTATTTTGGGCAGATTCCAGTACGGGCTTTAGATCCATGTACATCTTAATGATCTCCATCTTGTCGGTATCCACATAGAGCTTTGTGGGAACATCGGTACCGCTGAGATCGAACCCATCCATGGTGCTGCCCAGGAGAGATGCAATGCGGTCATAGCGGAGACTGCCTTCCAAAACGGTTGTTTCCACATTGTTGATTTTTTCCTTTTTGTCCGCAACCTTCAGATCCGTGACTTCTTTTAGGAAGCTGGAATCGGTGATCTGGTTTGTCTTTTCATCCAGATCGCTTTTTTCAATCTCCGTGACAGACCAGTCCTCACCGGAACCGGTGTAGTGATAATATTTTCCGTCTTTCTCTAAGGTGTACGTTTCCAGCTGCGAGACCTCCTGACCACTGAGCAGCATAGTGGTCACAGTCTTTACGCGGCCTTCGTGCAGATATGTGATGTCTGAGTGCGTTTCGATGGCCAAGGTGTTGGAGCCTTGCTTTACGTCAAAGTTCATGATCATCGCTGCCTGTGCCTTGTCATTTTCCTGGAGGTGATCGAGGATAGACGCAGCGTCCGTCAGATCCACATTTGCGCCAGAGATGGTTTCGCTGACGGTGGAGGAGACGTTTTCCTGGGATGGCTCGGAAGTGCAGGCGGACATGGAAACGGCCATAGCACCGGCAATGACCAGGGCGGAAAATACGGATACAACGCTTCTTTTCTTCATTGGTTTCCCCTTTTCTTCTCTCCAGAATTTGGTTGAGGGAGAGATTACGGTCATTATAGCATAGTGCATTAAAAATTGCACGATTTTTTTGTGGGGGAAAAGAAAAGATTTTCCTGATTTTTTTGCGGAAAAAGAACGAAAAAATAGAATGATATTTCGAAATTAGAATAATAAAAACAGCGAAATTTGGTATAATGACAAAAAATTTTACATTTTTTGGAAAGGAACGGTGATGATGTTGAAAAAGAAATCAACGATCTTAATTTTTCTGTGCGCAGTAGCCGGTATTGCGCTGGGCGTAGGCCTGTTGATCTACGGCTGCAAGATCCCAGTCCCCGCTGCGGAGATGAACTTCTGGGATGTGCCGGAGTATGTTGGCGGAGATGCCTTTAACTATATGATGGAGGCTTCCATCCGTGGCGGAGAGATCGCAGCGGCAACCATTTCTCGAGCGATTTACATCTGCGTTGGCAGCGTGCTGGCGCTTGTGTCCACCAGCGCATCGGTGCTGGCACTGCTCAAGCTCTCCAAGGAAGAAACAAAGCAGGCAAAATAACAGATCCTTTTTGCAACGGCGTCGGTTTACGGCGCTGTTTTTTATGTTTTTTTCCAGCGTAGAGCAGGGAACAGCAAATTTTTTTTAAAATTTTGGAAAAACCCCCGTTTTTGTTGCACTTTTGTTGCACTTCATCATTTACAATTAGGTCAGAAACAAAAACCAAATGAAAATTTCACTTGGAAAGGAGTCATCACCTTGAAAGACGAACTGAAACAAAACGAACTAAATCAAGAACAATTGGAAACGGTAGCCGGCGGTCAGGGAAACAGCAAGTCCGAAAGCCGGGCGGAGCAATCGACCATAGCCACTGGCTGGGATATTTACGGCAATGAGATCCAGTGGAAAAAGGGCGGCGAATATTTTCACAATGTGTGCGGCGTCTGTAAAAAGGAGATCGTCCACAAAGGCACCGGCGGTTATTATTACTGCGACCGATGCGACGCCATCCGGCTGACCCGGATGGACTCCGTCACCGACGCAGGCCCCTGGGGTCACGGCCACAGCAGAAACGTCTGAAAGATAAAAATAGTGAAAATCAACTGGAAAATTTTTAAATCAATTGGGAAATCCCCCGATTTTGTTGCACTTTTGTTGCACTTCGGGGTGTATAATCTGATCAGAAACAAAAACCAAATGAAAATTTGACTTGGAAAGGAGTCATTACGATGAAAGACGAACTGAAACAAAACGAACTGAACGACGATCAATTAGAGGCGATTTCCGGCGGTACACTGGATTTTAGAGATCCAGATGGCAAGAAAAATCCCGGCGATGTAGAATTTCGCTTCAATGTGGGCGATCATGTAGAAGTATTATTCTGCAGCATCGTTTTTTACGGGGAAGTCACAGACCGGGCAGAGATCATCAGCCGAGAGGCAAAATTGGATCATGGCCTGTATTATCCATATTATAAAACAAGACGGTTGAAGGATAAGAAAGAAGAATGGAACTTTGAAGATCGTCTGTCCTATTGAGCAAAAGGCGTTATCCTCCCGACAGCAGAGATCGAAAAGAAAGAACTGAAAGAAACAGAACAAAACTGCACCCCATTTGGTTAGACAGTATGACATACGATCTAATCGGTGGGGTGCAGTTCATCAAAGGGCGCCAGCGTGTTTTGGTTTGGGAAAATGCGTTATTCCGCCAGTTTTTTCAGGGTATCCCCGGCCAGACGATAGGTAGTCCAGTCCTTCATCGGCGTGGCGCCGAGGGATAAGTAAAAATCAATGCTGGGCTGATTCCAGTCTAAGCAGCACCATTCCATTCTGCCACAGCCATGGGATACTGCTGTTTGTGCCAGTTTTTTCAGCATGGCTTTGCCGTAGCCGCGGCCACGGTATTCCGGCCAGAGGAAAACGTCCTCCAGGTAGATGCCGCCACGGCCCACAAAGGTGGAGAAATTGTAGAAATACAGCGCAAAGCCGACCTCTTTCCCATCCACCACAGCAAAAAAGACTTCGCCGATGCCTTTGTCAAACAGCCATTCTTCCAGAAGCGCCTCTGTCGCCACGACTTCATCGGACATTTTTTCATATGCGGCGATTCCTTTAATGAATTCCAGCACCAACGGAACATCCTGCCGCTGTGCATACCGAAAGGTCAATTCTTTTGGTTCCATGTTATAACCTCCACAGGATTTGTCATTATCTTTAGCATACTACAAATGACCAGAAATTTCAAATGGTAGCCATGACCGCAACACGGAAAAAGATGCTTCTTTAGATTTTCGAAAAAATTTTTATTTTTTTGCAAAAAACACTTGCATTTTTAAGTTGCCCATGCTATAATGATAAAGTCAACTCAAGGGGGTATAGCTCAGCTGGGAGAGCGCTTGAATGGCATTCAAGAGGTCAGCGGTTCGATCCCGCTTATCTCCACCAAAGCAAAACCGAAAGATGGCGCGAGCCGTTTTTCGGTTTTTTGTATGCAACAAAACACGCTGTCGGCTTTTTGCTACCGTA
The DNA here is from genome assembly GCA_029098185.1 of Oscillospiraceae bacterium. Lineage (GTDB taxonomy): Bacteria > Bacillota > Clostridia > Oscillospirales > Acutalibacteraceae > UMGS1071. The sequence continues at coordinate 14,077 of JAQXNV010000046.1, read as the reverse complement.
CAGCGTGTTTTTGTTTTCTTAAGACAGCACGCCTTGACGTTCTCAGGCAAATTGCTTCTCTAAGTGTGTGCGCATATATTGGATGATGTCGTCGGACTCATACATGGCCTTGCCGTCGATGACGAGGCAGGGAACTTGTCCTTTGCCGCCAATAGCGATCAATTCCTCCAGCACACCGGGCTCCAGGGTGTTGCGCATAGGGATCTCGATGCCGGCCTGCTCCATATAGCGGAGGACCTTCACACAGTAGGGACAAGTGGCTCTTTGATATAAAACATAATTTGGCATGGGAATTCTCCTTTTTGTTTGGATTCGTTATGCTTCTAATGCTACTGGATTTGTCGGAATCTGTCAATAGAAAAGTAGATAAAAATAGTATAAATTTAAATTTTTCGAAAAAGAAACCACACCGGTCAGGCGGTTATTTTGTCCCGACCGGTGTGGTTTATGCTGTTTTTGAGAAAAAAGAGGATCAGTCGTATTCCTTTTCGTGCGCTAGGATCTTGCCGTTAGAGGCCTTGATGGTATAGCTGTATTCCCAATTGCCGCGATGGAACTCGATCTCGTAGACTTTTACGCCGTCATCGTAATCCGGTTTCGCTTCTGTAAACACGACTTGACTTGCTTTTAGTTTGGCATGCGTTAGGGCAATGGACTTTGCCTTTGCCAGAGAAATATTGCTTGCCTTTGCGGGGATGGTCACACTGCCGGTCGCACTCTGCGCTGTAGAAACGCCTGCGGTGCGAAGTCCGCTGATGGTGAATCGATATGTTTTGCCGGCTTGATAATTCTTGATGCCAAATTCCAGAGAATCCTCGTCCCGGTCAAGGATCGTGGCAGCATAGGTCTTGCCGGCAGAATCCTTTACCGTCACTTTGGCATTGCTGTAGCGGACATCCTTGAGGAAGTCCACCTCCACCTTGCCGCCGCCTTCATAAGTAACCTTTTTCACAGAGACCTTTTTGCTGCTGGAAGCTGGGATAGTGACCTTACCGCTGACGGTGGTGTAGGTGTTGCTGTGCAGAGCGCCAACGCCGGAAATCTGATATGTATATGTTTTGCCGGTTTGATAGTTTTGGATGCGAAACTCCAGATCATCGTCATCCCGATGGGTGATCTGGGTGGTGTACTTTTTGCCGGAAGCGTCCTTTACGGTGACTTTTGCGTTTTTGTAGTGGACGTCGCCGAGGAAATCCACATCGACAAGGCCCTTGCCTTCATAGGTCGTCTTTTCCACGCGGGGAGCGCTGGCGGCAAATACGGTGGCAGTAGGGAGTACGGCGCTGGCTGCGATGACGGCAGTAGCTGCAATACCAAATAATCTTGTCTTTTTCATGTTTAATACCTCCAAAAGATGCTGTATTTTTGTCCATAGGATCCGCTGCGAAAGGAATGGGATGATTTTTACTCCCTTTGCCTAAATAGCGGCAAAATGCACTGTTTATTGGTCGAAATTTCTTTTTTTGCATTTTGGTTTTCCCATTGTACCATAATTTTCCAAAGCGGTAAATAGGATAAAATTACCAAGTTTTTCAGGCGATTTTGGGCAAAAAAACTCCCCGCTGCCGGGGGATCGGTCAGTGGGGAGATGGGGATCAATCCATTTTAAAGTTTTGACTGAATCGGGAAAGGAACTCTTTTGTCCGTGGGTTTTGCGGATGGCTGATGACCTGTTCCGGAGTACCTTCTTCGGCGATGATGCCTTTGTCCATGAAGATGATCTTGTCGGCCACATCGTGGGCAAACTCGATCTCATGGGTGACGATCACCATGGTAAAGCCTTTTTCCTTCAGCATTTTGATGACGTTGAGCACTTCGCCGGTCAACTCAGGATCCAGCGCTGAGGTCGGCTCATCAAAGCAGAGCACATCCGGCGACTGGGCCAAGGCTCTGGCGATGGCCACCCGCTGCTGCTGACCGCCGGAAAGCTCGCAGGGATAGGCGTGGGCTTTTTCCGTCAGTCCCACCCGCTGGAGCAACGCCATGGCATTGTTTTGGATGTAGTTCATGGCATCCTTCCGGTTGGTACAGCCCATGTAGCTGCCGCCGTTTTTGAGCTGTTTTTTCGCCGCCAGCTTTGGTGCCAGCATCAGATTATCCAGGACATTGTACTGGGGAAACAGGTTGAACGACTGGAATACCAGCCCGAAGTGGAGCCGGTTTTTCCGTTTTTCGCTGTCGGACAGCTTTGTGTCGCTGTCGGCGTCCAGCAGGAGCTTGTCATTTACCATGATCTTGCCGCCGTCCGGGGATTCCAGAAAATTCAGACAGCGGAGCAGCGTTGTTTTACCGCTGCCAGAGGAGCCAATGATGGCCACGACGTCGCCCTTCTCCATGGAGAAGGAAATATTTTTGAGAACCTCGTTTTTGCCGAAGCTCTTCCGAATTTTTTCTACTTGTAAGATTGCCATAACCGTACCATCCATTAGCCTTTATAGTAGTTGAGCCGTTTTTCCAGCCGGGAGAAAACGACCGTGAGCACACCGCAGAATGCCAGGAAGAAGATCGCCGAGTAGAACAGCGGCCAGATCAGACCGCTCATGGAGAAGTCCTTGGCATTCATCAGGACTTCCGGGATGGCGATGACGCTGGAGAGGGAGGTATCCTTGACCAGCGTGATGATCTCGTTGCCCATAGGCGGCACGATCTTTTTGATGACCTGAAAGAGGACGATCTTCCCAAAGATCTGGGCCTTCGTCATGCCCAGGACCTGTCCGGCCTCGTATTGGCCTTTGGGGATGCTCTCGATGCCGCCCCGATAGATCTCGGAAAAATAGGCGGCGTAGTTGATGGTAAATGCGATGAGTGCAGCGTTCATCCGTCCAAAGGAGACAGAACCGTTAGTCATCAGCGGCGGGATAAAGAATACCACAAAAAGTTGCAGCATCAGCGGGGTACCGCGGATTACCCAGACAAAGGTTCGGGTAAACCAGCGCAGCGGCTTGAATCTTGACATAGAGCCGCCGGTAATAATCAGTCCCAGGGGCAGCGCCAAAAGGAGGGTCACACCAAAGATGATGCAGTTTTGCCCAAAGCCTTCCAGCAGCTTTCCTGTGACAAGCCAAAATTGTTCCATTCCATTCACCTATATCTGTATTGTTCGGGGTCCTTCTGCTCGTATTAGAAAAGAAGGATTACGCTTCTTCAGAAGCAGCTGCCTCAGAAGTAGCATCAGCGTCGCTGTTTGTTGCTTCGTTAGCCGGCTTTACCAGCAACAGGTCCTCCAGGTGGTACTTCTCTGCGATCTCCTGGAGCTTACCTTCGTCAGCCAGCTCCTGGATCGCGGCGTTGACCTTCTCCAGTGTTGCAGGGCTGTTCTTGCGGAAGGCGATACCATACTGCTCTGGGGCGAAATCCTTGCCGTCTACAACGACCAGGTCGGAGTAGTCAGAGCCTTCGCCCAGGGAACCGATGGACATAACGTAGTCGATGATGGCTACGTCAGCGGTGCCGGACTTGACTTCCAGCAGTGTCTTTGCCTGAGAGTCGACGGAGAGGTAATCAGCCTCTGCGAAGAACTCGTCGGACTGTGCAACTTCTTCACCAGCGGACTTCTTCTCGGCAACAACCTTAGCGCCCTTCATGTCCTCAGCGGTCTGATATTTCTCCAGGTTGTCCTTCTTGACGACCATGACCTGCTTGTTTTCCATGTAAGGTACGGAGATGTCCATATTTTCTTTCCGCTCATCGGTAATGGTCATGCCGTTCCAGATGCAGTCGATGGTCTTGGCGTTGAGCTCAACTTCCTTGGATTCCCACTCGATCTTCTGGAAGTCAGCTTCTACCCCCAGCTTCTCGCAGACAGCCTGTGCAAACTCGGTCTCAAAGCCGGTGAGCTCATTGGTGTCTTTGTCGATGTAGTTCATTGGCTCAAAGTAGGTGATACCAACGGTCATCTTACCCTTGGCAGCAATATCGTCCCAGTCAGCAGAAGAGACCTGCGCAGCGGAGGAAGTTTCCTCTACTTTGGATTCCTCGGTGGGCGCAGTTTCGGAGCCACAGCCGGCAGCCATTGCAGAAACCAGCAGAGCGGCGGAGATGACGGCGCCTAATTTTGTCCATTTTTTCATTTTCATTACCCCCAAAATTTTAAAGATACCTTATTATAGCACTAACATAGTAGTAAAGTAAAGCGAAAATATCGGCAAAAATGAGAATTTCCCAAAAAGAACGAGGAAATTTTAGCTGTTTTTTGCGCAACAAGCAAAAATCAATTGAATCAGGTTATGGATTTCTGGAAAAAGGATGGTAAAAATCAATTTTACATCGGGAAAAAGAAAGCGTAAACTATAATTATGCAAAAATGATATTAAATAATGCGTAAATAATATAAGAGCATAGCGGCGGGGATCGTTTCTGCCGCGGGAAGGAGAAGGGTCCATGTCACAGCAAATGCCATTGACCATCAGTTCCTGGTCTCTGGGTGACCGGTGTACCTTTGCCCAGCGGGTATCGGCGGCGAAAAACGCCGGATTTGAGGGGATCGGTCTGCGGGCGGAAACGTATGTAGATGCCAGAAACGAGGGACTGAGCGACCGGGATATTTTACAGATCCTGGATACTTATCAGCTAAAGGTCACAGAAGTGGAATACATCGTCCAGTGGGCGGAGGAGCATCGTTCTTATGAGCAGAAATATAAGGAGCAGCTTTGCTTTCATATGTGTGAGCTGTTTCATGTGCAGCACATCAACTGCGGCCTTATGGAAGATTACAGTGTAGCGCATACAGCAGAAAAGCTGCGGGAGCTGTGCCGCCGGGCCGACGGGTTGGACATCGGCGTAGAACCGATGCCCTATAGCGGCATCCCAAATGTGGAGAAAGGCTGGGCGGTGGTGCGGGAATCCGGCATGGAAAACGCCAAGCTGATCCTCGATACATGGCACTGGGTGCGGGCAAATCAGCCCAACACGGTAGAGGCGTTAAAGGGCATTCCGCCGGAGAAGATCGTCTCCATTCAGATCAACGACGTCCACGACCACCCGTATCCAGCATCCGTCCTGCGGGATGAATCCATGCACGACCGGTTGGCGCCGGGGACTGGCTGCGGGGATACCGCCGGCTTTTTGCGGATGATCCGGGATAAGGGTATAAATCCCCGGAGCGTCGGCGTAGAGGTCATCAGCGATCCGATCTTAGCTCGAGGCGTACATGAAACGGCTGCTTATTTATATGAAACGACAAAGGCAGTTTTGCGTCAGGTTTGGCCGGAGGTGCTGCCGGAACAGGAGGAAACCAATGAACTATAACGCAATGTTTTCCCCGGTAAAGATCGGCGGGGTCACGGTGCCCAACCGATTTGTGGTGCCGCCTATGGGCAACAATTTTGCTAACGGCGACGGCTCTCTCAGCGACCGTTCCCGGGCGTATTACGAGGAACGGGCAAAGGGGGGCTTTGGCCTCATCACCATCGAAGCGACCGTCATAGATGCCACAGCCAAAGGCGGCGCAAAGAAGCCGTGCCTGTTTTCCGATGATACCATCGACAGTTTTCGTGCAGTTGCCGACGCTTGCCACCGCCACGGAGCAAAGGTATCCGTTCAGCTCCAGCACGCGGGGCCGGAGGGAAATCCATCACTGACAGGCCATGCGCTAAAAGCGGCATCGCCCATTCCCAGCAGCGTGAACAAAGCTATTCCCCGGGAAATCACGAAGGCGGAGCTGTCCCGGCTGGTCCAGTGCTATGGCGACGCAGCAAAGCGGGCTAAAAAAGCAGGGATCGACATGGTAGAGCTTCACTGCGCCCACGGTTACCTGCTCCACAGCTTTTTGTCGCCCCGGACGAATCAGCGCACCGATGAATATGGCGGCTGTTTGAAAAACCGTCTGCGGCTCATCCGGGAGATATTGGAAAATATCCGAAAAAAGGCCGGCGCAGACTTCCCGGTACTGTGCCGCATCAACGCCTGTGACGATGTGCCCGGGGGCCTGACTGTGCAGGATAGTGCAGTCATCGCTGCGGAGCTGGAAGAACTGGGCGTCGATGGACTGCACGTTTCCCGGGCGGTCCATTTGCGGGATGATAAAATGTGGGCTACCGCCATGACCCACAGCGGCTTTTCCAGTGATCTGATCACGGAGATCAAGGGAGCCGTAAAGATCCCGGTCATTGCCGTGGGACGGTTTACCGATCCCAGCTACGGCGAACTGCTGGTGCGACAGGGAAGAGCGGATCTCATTGCCTTTGGCCGCCAGAGCATCGCCGACCCACATCTGCCACAAAAGGCCAGAACAGGCAAAATGGACACCTGGTTCCCCTGTGTCGGATGCTTGCAGGGCTGTGTGCCGAATATGTTTGCCGGCCAGCCCATTACTTGTCTTTCCAATCCTTCTGTAGGACGGGAAGCGCTGGCGCAGAAAAAATCGGAAACGAAAAAGAAGATCATGGTCATTGGCGGCGGTGTCGGCGGCCTGACAGCAGCAAGAGTCTGTGCTGTTCGGGGCCATGACGTAACGTTGTTTGAATCGCAGCCTACCCTGGGCGGCCAGATGAAAGCGGCGGCCGTCCCGCCGGGGAAAGGGGATATGGCTGTGTTGCTCCGTGCCTGTATCGCATCCTGCGAAAACAGCGGTGTAAAGATCCGATGCAATACAACGGTGACGCCATCCATGCTTTCAGCAGAGGACCCGGATGTCATCCTGCTGGCCACCGGCGCAGTACCGGTCGTGCCCAATGTGCCGGGCATCACCCAGGTCAACTGCGTAAAAGCCGCTGATCTGCTCACAGGCAAAGCGGTCTGCGGCAAGCGGGTGTTGATCCTGGGCGGCGGCATGGTAGGCTGTGAGACGGCGTCTTTCTTAGGGGAGCGCCATTTTGCAGTGACCATCCTGGAACAGAAAAGCGAGCTGGGCGCAGGGCTGCGTCCAGAGCACGCACGGGAGCTGAAAAAGCTGTTTCGGGAATACGAGATCAACACGATCACAGACGCCACCGTACGGCAGTTTACCCATGACGGGGCTATTTACACGACGAAAAGCGGGGAAGATAAAGCGCTCACCGGGTTTGACACGATCGTGTTGGCAGTGGGCGCAAAAAGCCGGACAGATCTGTTAGAGGCGGCCAGACGATCGGGGAAAGCCTATTATGTCATCGGCGACGCGGCCATGCCGAGAAGTGCCTTAGAAGCAATAGGGGAGGGGTATCAAATTGCAGAAAAGTTGTAACGTATCACTGGAAATGCTGCAAAAGGAAGAGGTGCGAAAACTGCTGGAGCAGCAGCTTTTGGCATCGGCGGCCCAGCGGCAAAAACAAATGGAGCAGCCGGTGGTACAGCCGGTAGAAGTCCCCAGCCTGCAGCGGTATCCCATGCTGTTTTCGCCGCTGACCATCGGGAACATGACGCTGAAAAATCGGGTCGTCATGATGCCCATGGGCACCAACTACGCCAAAGAAAATGGCGGCATCAGCCAAAACCATATCCATTACTATGAACAGCGGGCCAAAGGCGGCACGGGATTGATCGTTGTGGAAAATGTCTGCGTCGATTATCCCCTTGGCTCCAACGGGGCAACGCAGCTCCGGCTGGATCACGATCAGTTTCTGCCCGGCATGACGGAGCTGGTGGAAGCGATCCACAAGCACGGCGCCTGCGCGGCGGTACAGATCAATCACGCCGGCGCTTCGGCCATGTCCAGCCGTACGGGGATGCAGCCGGTATCCGCTTCCGATGTGCCGTCAAAGGCCGGCGGAGAGATCCCCCGCCCGCTGACGGAATCGGAGATGATCGTCATTGCCAAAAAGTTTGGCGACGCAGCGTTCCGGGCAAAAGCTGCCGGCTTTGACGCTGTAGAGTTCCACGCCGGCCATTCTTATCTGGGCAGTCAATTCCTGTCGCCTACAACGAACCATCGCACCGATCAATATGGCGGCTGCGCAGAAAACCGGGCCCGCTTCCCCAAAATGATCATGGAGGAGATCCGCCGTCGAGTGGGACGGGGGTATCCCATTTTGGTGCGGGTCAGCCTGGATGAATTTGCCGAAGGCGGCAACGCTATTGCCGATTCCCTGGAGCTGATGGAATATTTCTGCGCAGAAGCGGATCTGCTGTCTGTCTCGGCGGGGCTCAATTCCTCTCTGCAATATCAGATCGACGTAGGCGGTCTGCCGGATGGATGGCGGTCCTACATGGCCAGAGCAGCCAAGGAACGGTTCCATAAGCCCTGTATTACCATGGGCAACATCCGTTCACCCCAGATCGCCGAGGATATTTTGGAGCGGGGAGACGCAGACCTGATCGGCATTGGCCGGGGCCTGATCGCCGAGCCGGAATGGGTCAATAAGGTGTATTCCGGCAACGAGTGCAGCCTGCGCAACTGCATTTCCTGCAACGTGGGCTGTGCCGGAAACCGCATCGGCCTGAACCGGCCTATCCGCTGCACCGTCAACCCGGCGGTAGATGTGGGGGAGGACTACACTAGCCGCAAGATCGTAAAGCCCTGCAACGTAGTTGTTATTGGCGGCGGCGTAGCGGGGCTGGAAGCTGCCTGTACTGCGGCGGAGGTCGGTTGTACCGTGGCCCTCATCGAGCGGGGAGAGAAGCTGGGCGGCTTGTCGGCGTCCCTTTCCAAGGTATCCGATAAATTCCGCATGAACTATTTTATCGACTATCAGGTCCAGCGGGCATCAAAACTCAAAAATCTCTTTGCGCTTCCCGGCACGGAAGCCACCGTCGAGCTGGTGGCCCGGTTCCACCCGGATCTGATCGTCAATGCCACCGGTTCCCGTCCCATTTTGCCGCCTATCGAAGGACTCTCTGAGGCGCTGCACGCACCGGATTCCAACGTGTTCACCATCAAAGGCGTCATCAATAAAGAGCAGGTCTATGCCGGCGATCTCACCGGCAAGCGAGTAGCGGTAGCCGGCGGCGGCGCAGCCGGTGTAGATGCCATTGAGTTTTTCTCTAAGCGGGGCGCCACGGTCATCGTCATTGAACAAAACAGCGAGATCGGTTATGGCATCGACCCGATCACCCGATGCAATCTTCAAAATACCCTAAAGCATTACCCGGTGGAAGTATATCCCAACACCACGCTGCAAAAGATTACGGGCAATACCTTTGTGGTGGAGCAAAACGGCAAAAGAGAGGAGATCCCCTTTGATTACGCTTATCTCTGCATGGGGATGCAGTCTGATGCGCCGCTGCTCCAGGAGCTGTGCAAGAAATTTCGGCAAAGCGGGGTAGAGGTGCTGAACATCGGCGACAGCCGCGGAGCTCGGCGAATGATCGACGGCGTGCGGGAAGGCCGCAACATCCTAACGACATTAGAACATTTATCTTACTTTGGATAACGACAGGTCCTATATTGCAAATCTGAAAGCAGCCGGCATTGCGTTCCGGCTGTTTTTTTGTTACAATCTTCTTTAGAAAAACCCAACGGGAGGAAAAGAAAATGCTGCGAAAAGGGGATAAGATCGGACTGGTCTGCTGTTCTGACGGGCATACGGATGGGCGCAGAAAGACAAACGAAGCGCTGGATGGCGTGCTGCGGGAGATGGGGCTGCTGCCTGTCTGGAGTCCCTATCTTTACGCCAAAACATCGGTGTTCAGCGCCAGCGGTCGGGAGCGATCAGAGATCGTCAACGAATTTTACCGCCGGGACGATATTCGGGCAATTTTTGATTTGTCCGGCGGCAATGTGGGCAATCATGTGCTGGAGTATCTCGATTATGGATTGATCAAAACGCACCCAAAGATCTTTTTTGGCTACAGCGACCTGACTACGGTGCTGAACAGCCTGCTGAAGAAAGCGGCAGTCCCAGTCTGTCTTTACCAGTTGCGCAATCTTGTTTTGCAGGATGGCCCCATCCAGCAAGCCCGTTTTCGAGAAACGCTGCTGGAAGGCGGGAACAGTTTGTTTGACGCAAAATTTACCTTTCTGCGCGGAGCTTCTCTCAGCGGGACGGTGATCGGCGGCAATGTGCGCTGCCTGCTGAAGCTGGCTGGCACGCCGTACTTTCCAGACTGCCACAACAAGGTATTGTTTCTGGAATCTTTAGGCGGCGATCCCGGGGCTCTTTCTGCCATGGCGGTACAGCTGCGGCAGATGGGTGTTTTTTCCCAGATCAGCGGATTGCTGCTGGGGACTTTTACCAAGATGGAGCAGGATAAGCTGACGCCCACTGCGGAAGAATTGTTCCTGCGGGCAACAGAGCCCTTTGCTCTTCCCGTTGCCAAAACAACGGAGATCGGCCATGGCACAGACAGCAAAGCCCTTTTGCTGGGCAGGCCCATCACCCTTACGAGATCACAGGAGGAAGTAAGATGATCGTTGATTTTCACACCCATATTTTTCCGGAAAAGATCGCATCCAAAACCATTGCGGCTTTGGAAGCAAAAGCAAACAGCAAAGCGTTTACCGACGGCACGCTGGCGTCTCTTAAGCGCTCCATGGCCGACGCTGGCATCGATTGGTCCGTGGTGCTGCCGGTAGTGACAAAGCCATCCCAGTTTGAGACGGTCAATCAATATGCCGCTTCCATCAACGGGAAAGACGGGATCCTTTCCTTTGGCGGGATCCATCCCGATACAGCGCATCCCACAGAGGCGCTGGCCTCCATCAAGGCCCTGGGTCTAAAGGGCATCAAGCTCCATCCGGATTACCAGTCCTGTATGATCGACGACCCCCGCAACGTGGCGATCCTCCGCTGTGCTGTATCCATGGGCCTAATGGTAGTCGTTCATGCCGGCGTGGACATCGGTATGCCGGAGATCGTTCACTGTCCGCCGGACAAAGGCGCCGCTGTGCTGGATCAGCTTTACGCCGGGCAGACCGACGTTACGCCCCGCATCGTGTTTGCCCATACGGGCGGCTGGCATTGCTGGGACGATGTGGAACGGTGTCTGGTGGGAAAACCCATTTATCTGGACATCAGTTTTTCTCTGGGCATGATCCCAGAGGAACAGCTTTTGCGGATCATCCGCCGCCACGGCGCCGACAAGATCCTTTTCGCTACCGATTCTCCCTGGAGCGGCCAGCGGGAATCGGTACAGGCCTTTTGCGCGCTGCCGTTGACCGACCGGGAAAAATCCCTGATCCTCGGCGAGAATGCTGCCCGGCTGCTGCAACTGTAAAGCATGACTTTTTTCCCTCTCTCTTGCATAGGATAGAACGATAGAAAGGGGGATTTGCTTTGAAAGGGCGCTTAAACGATCTGCGAAATAAAGAGGTCATCAACGTGTCGGACGGCAGCCGTTTAGGCTATGTGTGCGACGTGGGATTGGATACAGATACCGCGGCGCTGACTTGTCTTGTGATCTACGGCCACGCCCGGCTGTTTGGCCTGTTGGGAAAAGAACCGGATAAGATCATTCCTTGGGAGGACGTCAAAACCGTGGGGGAGGAAACGATCCTTGTCCACTATACGCCGCCCCAAAAACCAGCGAAAAAAGGCGATTTTCTCAGCCGTATATTAAAATGAAAAATAATGCAAAAAATGCTTGCCATCGAAAGGCGGCTGTGGTATAATACTACAGGTATCGCTGAAACAGCGGTAATACACACGGATGCGATGAACGAGGGACGGTGCTTCCTAAGGGAGGTTCCCCGCGTTGTGGCGCATCCGGCGGAAAAACCAAGGAGGAAACAAAAATGGCAGTCGTATCTATGAAACAACTTTTGGAGGCCGGTGTACACTTCGGTCACCAGACAAGAAGATGGAACCCGAAAATGGCTCGTTACATCTTCACCGAGCGCAATGGTATCTATATCATTGACCTGCAAAAAACAGTAAAGAAGCTGGAAGAGGCTTATAACTTTGTTCGCGATGTCGCGATGGAAGGCAAGCCGGTTCTGTTTGTCGGCACCAAAAAGCAGGCGCAGGATTCCGTGCGGGAAGAGGCTGAGCGTGCAGGCGCATTCTATGTCAACGCACGTTGGCTGGGCGGCATGATGACCAACTTTGCCACCATTCGCCGCAGAATCGACAGACTCAAGCAGCTCAAGACCATGGAAGAGGACGGCACCTTTGATCTCCTGCCAAAGAAGGAAGTCATCAAGCTCCGCCTCGAGATCGAGAAGCTGGAGAAGTTCCTGGGCGGTATCAAGGACATGAAAGAGCTGCCGGGCGCACTGTTCATCGTCGACCCACGCAAGGAGCGCATCGCTGTTGCAGAAGCAAAGAAGCTGGGTATCCCGATCGTCGCAATCGTAGACACCAACTGCGATCCTGACGAGATCGACTATGTGATTCCGGGCAACGATGACGCGATCCGTGCTGTCAAGCTGATCTCCGCCACCATGGCCAATGCCATCATCGAAGGCAGAGAGGGCCAGATGGGCGCAGCAGCAAAGGACGATGAGGCAGAAGCAGTAGAGGCAGAGTGATTCTGACCGCTGCACGTTTCGGATGAAATAGGAAAGAATACTCGTCTGACCGGCGGGTATTTTTTTGAAGTAAAGACAATGGAATCGGAGGAATTGAAAATGGCTTTTACAGCAAAAGATGTAGCAGCTCTGCGGGAAAAGACAGGCTGCGGTATGATGGACTGCAAGAAGGCGCTGACCGCAACAGACGGTGATATGGACGCAGCACTGGACTTTCTGAGAGAGAAGGGCCTGGCAGCCGCAGAGAAGAAGGCTGGCAGAATCGCTGCGGAAGGCGTAGCACACGCCTGCACCAATGAGGACGGCACCGTAGGTGTTGTTGTCGAGGTCAACGCGGAGACAGACTTCGTTGCCAAGAACGATGATTTCAAGGCTTTTGTACAGACTGTTGCAGATACCGTTATCAAAGAGAACCCGGCAGATGTCGAGGCACTGCTGGCTTGCAAGGCAGCCGGCACCGAGCAGACCGTTGCAGAGCTGCTCCAGGAGAAGATCCTGACCATCGGCGAGAACATCAAGATCCGTCGGTTTATCCGCTACGAGGGCCACGTTGTCACTTACAACCACGGCGCTGGCAGAATGGGCGTTGCTGTCCAGTTCGACACCACCCCAGAGATTGCCGCAAAGCCGGAGTTCCACGAGTACGCAAAGGACGTTGCCATGCAGGTTGCAGCACTCGTTCCGCAGTATGTTGACGAGGCAAACGTACCAGAAGAGATCGTTGCTCACGAGAAGAAGATCCTCACCGAGCAGATCATCAACGACGGCAAGCCAGCAAACATTGCCGAGAAGATCGTTACCGGCAGACTGAACAAGTTCTTCAAGGAGATCTGCCTGGTCGATCAGCCATTCGTGAAGGATGGCGACATCACCGTAAAGCAGTACACAGAGAAAACTGCAAAAGCTCTGGGCGGCGACATCAAGATCGTTGCGTTCACCCGCTATGAGAAGGGCGAGGGCCTGGAGAAGCGTGAGGATAACTTCGCAGATGAAGTTGCCAGCATGATCAAATAAATCATTGCGCAAATCAGCAGATCGGCTCCGGCCGGTCTGTTTTCTTTTTTGGCGTTTTGCTGTGTTTTTCTCCAAAGTATGGTATACTAAACTATTGACAACAGCAGTATTCCCGTGTAAGATGAGAATACCAAACATTTGTTCTAACCATTGATGATACAGCGGGAAGGGAGGAAGATCATGGAAGAAAAATTTCAGTTGGTATCGCCCTATGAGCCCATGGGCGACCAACCAAAGGCCATCCGGCAGTTGGTGGAGGGCCTTAATCGTGGAGACCGGGAGCAGACATTGCTGGGCGTGACCGGTTCCGGCAAAACGTTCACCATGGCCAATATTATCGCGGAAGCCAATCGACCAGCGCTGGTGATTGCCCACAATAAAACGCTGGCAGCACAGCTATACAGCGAATTCAAAGAATTTTTTCCGGAAAATGCCGTAGAATATTTTGTAAGCTACTACGATTATTATCAGCCGGAGGCCTATGTGGCATCCACCGATACCTATATTGAAAAAGATGCACAGATCAACGAAGAAATAGAAAAAATGCGCCATTCGGCCACAGCGGCACTGTTGGAACGCCGCGATGTGATCATTGTGGCCAGCGTGTCCTGCATTTATGGGTTGGGTTCTCCGGAGCAGTACCGGGAACAGACTTTGTCCCTGCGGGTTGGCTCCACCTATGACCGCGATGCAATTTTGCGCAAGCTGGTAGAAATTCAGTATGAGCGCAACGATATCAAT
>JAQXNV010000045.1 GCA_029098185.1 Oscillospiraceae bacterium | reverse complement strand
ACGCATATTTGTCCTCACTTTTTCTCAAAATGCTAAATTACTTGTTAATATCCGTATCCACGGTAATCTCGTGCTGATCCGTCGGATGCTGGCTCAGACCGGTGACACTGCTGGACATGGCCAAAGACTGCTCCTTATGGAACGCAATAATCATGTAACCTTCGTCAATCGCCTTCTGCTGAATCTTGACAGCCAATTCTGCACGCTTGTCCATATCTACCTCATCGCGGAGATCATCGATCCAGCCTTGCAGCTCCTTGTCGTCTGCGCCATGGGCTGCATAATAACCGCCCTCGCCAAGTGCAGAGTCGATCATGTACATTGGATCACCGTTTGGCGCAGTAACCATCTGGAACACGGTGATATCCCACTTGTCATCGCCCATCTTTTCCAGATCGGCTGCGTTCTTATTGGACTCTGCAATGTTCAGCTCAACTTTAATACCGATGTCCTTCATGTCATCCTGGAAAGCCTCTGCCAGCAGCGGCAAATCCTGTCTGGAGGAGTAGGTATAGTACTGAAGCACCATTTCTACGCCATCCTTGTCCACAGTGCCGTCACCATTGGTATCTTCCCAGCCGGCTTCCTTCAGCAATGCCTTGGCTTTTTCTACGTCATAGGATGGAGAAGTCAGGTTGGAATCGCCAAAGGCAGAGAAAGCCTCTGGGAAAAATCCATCTGCCGCCTCGCCGTAACCATACATCAACGCATTGATGAAATCCTGTTTATCAAAGCCGTAAGCGATGGCCTGACGGACACGCTTATCGGACAGATTTTTGCTCTTGGTATTGAGGATCATGTTAGAAGAACGAGATGTGGCGCTGGTGGAGATCGTATACTTGCTTGTATCGGAGAACAAAGACAGAGAAGCAAGAGGCAGTTCCTGAGCTGCGTCGATCTCGCCGCTCTGAAGCGCCATAGTCAGCGTATCGCCGTCATCAATAGACTTTACCTCGATGGTGCCGATCTTCGGTGTGCCATTCCAGTAATCCATATTGGCTTCTACGGTGCATCCTTCCTCACTGGCTTTTACCAGCTTATACGGTCCGGTACCAATCACATCGGTTTTGCCGTCTGTCTCTACGGAAGCGTCAACAATGCAGAACAACGGATCGCAAAGCAGATTGGGCAGCAGTGCATTTTCTTTTGTAGTGGTAATGGTCAGAGTGTTGCCGTCTGCGGTGATCTTATCAATCAACAGGTTCTTAATATCAGCTGTCCGGTCTGAATTCTTGATGCAGCGCTCCAAAGAAGCCTTGACAGCAGCTGCGTCGCAAGTTTTCCCGTTATGGAATTTAATGCCGTCATTGATCTCAAAGACCCAGGTTGTTGCGTCTTTCTGCGCAAAGGACTTTGCCACCCATGGCTGCACGGTCATGTTTTCGTCGAAGGTAACGAGGCATTCGCCGATGGCATACCGGAAGGTAGACCAACCGGCATAGCCCATATGAGGATCGACGCCGCCATCGTAAATAGCGCCTGAATATGCGGCAGAACCGTAAACCAGTTTTTTATCAGCCGTATTAGCAGTGCCGGTTGATGGTGTTTCAGTAGGTGTGGAAGTAGGTGTTTCCCCGCCGGAACCGCCGCCGCAGCCGACCAATGTAACTGCCATCCCTGCGCTGACCATCAATGCTGCCAATACTGCTGTAATCTTTGTTGTTTTCTTTGTCATTTTGTTTTCTCCTCTGCTACTTTGATTTCTTCTTTTTTGAAAAGTCTTCTGAACTGATTCAGATTGTCTTTCAAGCTTCTGCGCTTTTGCTTTGGGTCCAGAATATCGCGAACCGTATCACCAAGGAGGTTGAAAATTAAAACGGTGATAAAGATCGCAAGACCCGGCGCAAGGATTGCCCATGGAGCGGTTTGCAGGGAACTGCGGCTTTCGCTCATCATGGAACCCCATTCTGCGATCGGCGGCTTTGCGCCCAAACCCAGGAAGGAAAGACCTGCCAGATTCATAATCATCGCACCGATATCCAGCGCCGCCGTTACAATGATCGGGCCAAGAATATTCGGGAAGATGTGCTTGAAAGTTACCTGATACCAACGGCAACCACATAGCTTTGCCGCGCTCATATATGTATTGTTTTTCATGGCCAAAACCTGACTTCGCGCAATCCGCGCATACCGTGGCCATGCGATGAGGCCAACTGCAATTACAGCCGCCCAAATACCGCCGGGAATAACACCGGCAACGGAAATCGCAAACACCATTTCCGGAAAAGCGAGGAAAATATCGGAGATCCGCATCAAAACGGAATCGATCCAACCGCCGACAAAGCCGGCGATGATCCCCACCAGCGTTCCCAAAATGGTGATGCCGGCCACCAGC
This sequence comes from Oscillospiraceae bacterium, assembly GCA_029098185.1. Classification (GTDB taxonomy): domain Bacteria; phylum Bacillota; class Clostridia; order Oscillospirales; family Acutalibacteraceae; genus UMGS1071. The sequence continues at coordinate 12,789 of JAQXNV010000045.1, read as the reverse complement.
ACAAACGCTGAAAAAATCGTCGTCTGTGTACCGGTGATCACACGGGAAAGCAGGTCTCGTCCAAATCGATCACAGCCCAAAAGATGCTCACTGCTGGGCGGTGCCAGCGATTGAGCCAGATTTTGGGCATAAGGATCATGAGGCGTCAGCCATTGTCCGAAAATCGCAATAAATACGATGGCCAGCGCAAAGAGAAGCAGTACCACAAGTTTTAGTATAGTGTGATCCTTTTTGCGTTTTTTGTTTTGGATGGCCAGAGTACCGTCACGCATTGCTTATCCCTCCCCCTTGATTCGGATTCTCGGATCCAGGAAGTGGTAGATGAGGTCGGTGATCAGATTGATGACCACATAAATGATGGCCATCCAAATGACATACACCTGAATGATCTGATAATCCCGGTTGCCAATGGCGTCTACTGCCAGCTTGCCCACGCCAGGCCACATGAAGATAGACTCCGTAATGGCTGTGCCGCCCAGCAGGGAACCGATGGACAGCGCCAACAGTGTCACGATGGTCAGCATGGAGTTTTTCAGCACGTTAGCCAAAATGATCACGTGGCCCTTGATGCCTCTGGCCTTGCAGCCGACGACGTAATCCTTACTCAGTTCCTCCAGCACGGTGGCACGGACCTGTCGAGTGTATTTGGCCGACATGGCGATAGCCAGGGTCAGCGTTGGCAGGATGATGCTCTGAAACCCGTTATTTCCCATGACCGGCAGCCAATTTAACTGCAGTGCGAAAATATACAGCAACAGAAGCGCTACAAAGAAGCCCGGCAGCGCATTACCGATAAAGCTGAAAAACCGAATAATGTAATCTGTCACTTTGTTTTGCTTGACAGCCGAAACGACGCCCAGCGGAATCGAGATGCAGATGGTGGTCACGATAGAGGTCAGGGTCAGCAGGAGTGTGTTTGGCAGTGCTTTCATAAATAGGGGAAAAACTTCTGTGTTTTTCACATAAGAGTAACCCATATCACCAGTTAAAATTTTCCCCAGCCACTGAAAATACTGCACGATAAATGGCTGATCCAATCCCATTTCATGACGCATCGCTTCCTGCGCTTCCGGTGTGACCGTCATCCCCTGCTTTTGGATGAGCATATCCACCGTATCGCCTGACGCTGTCTGCATCAGGGCAAAGGACAGTAGCGTGATGCCCAGAAGGATCGGGATCAGTTGTAAGAGTCGTTTTAAACTATATCGCCAAATAATACATCGCCCCCAGTAGATAACTTTCGACTTCCATTGGCATTATAATCCTAAAGCGCTTTTCGGTAAAAGGAATTATTGCGCAAAATTTCTCAATAAGCAGTTAATGAGAAATTTTAGGCAATAATCTATTCACCGGTCAATTCCATATGGCATAAATACGGAAAAAGTTGATCCCGTACCGGCTGCTTTATCGGCATTTCATCTTTTCGGGCCCTCGATGCTGCGGCAAGGAAAGGCCAACACATCGGAGCAAATCCCCTGCAAAACACAAACAAAAAGCAGAATTGACATCGTTTTGTCAAGTCTGCTTTTTCAATATAGAATAAACATTGACTGTAAGAACAGGAGATCTCGTTAAACCAGCCTTTACTTTTTCTTTGCCTGCCGCTGGAGCAAAAGGTTATGTGGCAGCCGGAAATCCGGGTTTGGGTTGGCATCTACCAGTAGCAGATTTACCCGCTGAGCCTCCATTTTCTTTTGTGATTGTTGATTTAATTTTTTCCAGTCTCTCGATTGTGGAAATCCCATTTTACATACTCCTTTTTATGTTTTGATTTTTACATTTGTTTCTTTACAATGGTCAAAATAAGAACCGCTTCAACTGTGCAATCGCCTACGCTTTACGCATATTCTGCCGCTTCTGTCATGGTCAACTGGATGTGATTGATCTCCTCCAAGTGGATCAGTCTAGTGCAGACCCGCTGCGCCAGATAGTTGTTGTGGGTCACAACGATCAATCCCAGATTTCTCCGCTCTACTTCCTTCAGCATCAGATCCCAGATCTGTGCCTGGGTAATCACATCCAACATGGTGCTCATCTCGTCGGCGATCAAAAATCGGGTGCCTTCAAACAGAGAACGGGCAACACAGAAGCGCTGTAATTCGCCGCCGGATAACTCCCGTGGATACCGGTCCAGCCAGTCCCGTTCAATGCCGATAGCCTCCATCATTTCTTCCCGAAACTGCCCCGATTCCTCCAGCACCTTCCGCATTTTCCACCGGGGATTGATGGCCTTTTCCGGGTGCTGGTAAATCAGCTGCACGGGACAAACACCCTTCTTTGGCAACGGTCTGCCGTCTAGCAGGATCTCCCCGCTGTAGGGCTTTTCGTAGCCGGACAGGAGTTTTGCCAGCGTACTTTTTCCGTAGCCGCTGGGACCGATCAATCCGACACGTTCTCCCTCCTGCACACAAAGGCTGACGTCTTTTAAGATCCACCTTCCGCCATGACTGTACCGAAAGCTGACATCATTCATCTCAAGTTGCATGGATACACCTCACACATCCACCCCGCACTTCTCGCATCGGCGGGATCTTTTCTTCACATTCAGCGGTTTTGTAGGGGCATCTGGGCGCAAATAAACAGCCGGGCGGCAAGCTCTTTGCATAGGGCTGAAAACCTGGAATCGGTCGAAAACCATTTTGCGGCAACGCCTCCCACAGCGCTTTACTATAAGGATGGCGCAGGGCGGACGGCCCTGTGCGGAAATCCTTCGATGGCGCTACCTCTACCGTTGTTCCCGCATAGAATACGGCGATTTTATCGGCAAATTCAAAAGCCAGGTCAATGTCGTGGGTAATCAGGATAATGGCTTTTCCCGAATCTGCCAGCTCCCGGAAAACTTTCAGTGCTTCCAGCGCCTGGGTAATGTGCATTCCCGGCGTTGGTTCATCGGCAATGATCAGCTCGGCATCTGTGATCACGGCGGTGGAAACCAATACACGCCGCGCCATGCCGCCGGAAAGCTGAAAAGGATACAACCGTTCCACCTCTGGCGCAAGGCCAAATCGTTTAAAGATCCTTTGCTGCTTCTCCCGCACCTTTATCCCCTTTTCCGTCCCCCGAACTTGGGAGCCTACCCGCATCAAGGGGTCCAGATAAGCGATGGACTGGGGTACAAGGGCAATCTCTTTGCCGCGCAGTTGCTTTTGCAGCTTTGGCGTCAGTTGTTGTCCATTATATCGAATCGAACCGGTCGTGGAAGCATTGGGCGGCAGCAAACCCATGATCGCATGAGCCAGCAAGCTCTTACCGGAACCGGAAGATCCGGCAATGGCCAGGATCTCTCCTCGATCCAGCGCAATACTCAAATCAGAAATGACTTTGAGATCATTCTGCTCCAGTGCAGAATCGTACCGGTGAAACGACACCGACAGATCCTCCACAGCCAAAAAGGAATCCTTCGTTGGAAAGTGCATGGTATCCCCTCCTTATTCATTGGCGCTGTATGGATCTACGATGGTTTTCAGGTTATCGCCCAGCTTTTCAAACAGAACGACGATCAATACCAGCAGTGCGCCTGGGAATACGGCCAGCCACCACATACCAGACGATAAGTATTTCATGCTTTCTGCCAGGATGATCCCTACGGCCGGCTGTTCCGGCGGCAGTCCAAAGCCCAGGAAGGACAAGGACGACTCGTGAAGGATCGCGTGGGGAAACAACAGTACGATACCGATGATAAACTGGGGCACCATATGGGGCAGAATATGATGGATCAGGATCCATCCGCTGCTATGGCCCAGACGGCGAGAGACGCCGATATACTGCTGGGTGCGGATCTGCAAAACCTCGGCGCGAATCAAACGGGCAAGACTACACCAATGGGTACAGGTGATGCCCACCAAAAGACCGGTGAGTCCTTTTCCGCAGACGAAAGAAATAAGGATCAGCAGCACCAGATGGGGCACGCCCATGACCAGGTCAATAAACCAGTTGATAAAGGAATCCAGCCAGCGGGAACCTGTCGCTGCAATAATACCGATAATGGTAGCGATCACAGCACTGGCCGCTGAGGCTACGGTGCCCACCGTAATGCTAATGGACAGTCCTTTTATGGTACGCAGGAACATATCTCGTCCCAGCCAGTCGGTCCCAAAAAGGTGCCCAAAGGACGGCGGCAGGTTTTTCTCGGCAAAATTTGCGGCGACCATGTCGTCGGTGATGATCATCCCCGATACAAAAACCGCTACAATGATCGCGCCGATAAAGGCAGAGATCACGATGGTTTTTGCTCTGCGGTTCAAGTGGAACCGTTTTCTTGTTGGCACAACAGCCACAGAATTATCCACCACTGCTTCCCTCCCTGATCCTGGGATCGACGACCCCGTAAATGAGATTGGCAATAAGATTGCCAGTAAAGACAAAGGCTGCGCTGAACAGCGTGATCCCCAGCAGCAACGGTACATCCCCTGCCATGCCGGCTTCCGACGCCGCAGAACCGAGTCCTGGATAAGAAAACACATTCTCTGTGAGCACGGCGCCGCCAAACAGTTCTGCAAAGCTGGCAAACTGTAAGGTAATGGCCGGCAGCATAATATTGCGCAGGCCATGGCGCTTGACGATGCTCCACTTGGATTCGCCTCGCGCAGTGGCAAAAAGAACGTAGTCGCTTTCCAGCACATCCACCATTTTTTGCCGTGTATGCAGGGCGATGTTGGCAAACTGCATAAAGCTCAGCGTGACAGCCGGCAAGATCAAATGATGGAGCCACTGCCAGAAGGTGACATCGCTGCTGGCTACACCAATAGGCGTACTTAGGCCGATGGGGAACCACCCCAATGACACGGAAAAGATCAGCAGCATGACCAGTCCCAGCCAGAAGGTGGGTACAGAACACAGCACCAAACAGATCCGTTTGATCAGACCGTCCAGCCAGGTGCGCCGGAACACGCCCATGATCACGCCCAGTGTGAACCCGATCAAGCCGGACAATACCCAGGCTGTCAGCATAAGCGCCAAGGTGTTGAGAAATTTTTCTCCGATAAGGTTGAGCACCGGCCGACGGTAGATCGTCGATTCTCCCAGATCTCCCTGGAGGGCCGCCATTGCCCATTTAAAATATTGTTGTACCGGCGGATCGTTGAGACCCCAGCGGTCGGCAATGGCCTGCCGCTGTTCTTCACTGACATCCGCCATGCCCATGGTATACTGCTGCACTGGGTCGATGGGAGACAGCTTTACCAGGATAAATGCCACGATACTGGTTGCGATCAGCAGCGTAATGATGCGGATCAAATACCCTGCGGTCCTCTTCCCAATGCGGAAGGCGGGATGATCCTTCATCGCGTTTCCCTCCCCTTTCTATTCGTTTTTTGGGGAAGCATCAGTTCCATTTCCACTCCTTCAGGTTTTCAACCAGCGGCCAGTTGGCGCCATGGGGGTGCATCTGTTGATCGCCGATCTCTAATCCATCCCGGACAAAGTAAAGGTGCTGGATATTCACCAGCCATACCCACGGACATTCTGCGTGCATGGCGGTACCGGTGGTGCCATCCCACTGAGATAACTTGAATTCTTGATACGCTTCATCGACGTCCAGCGCGGATACGGCTTTTTCCAGATGCTTGTCTACCGTCTCGTTATCAAAGCCTTCCGGATTGTAATAGTCATCCTTCAGCTTGCCGGAGGAATGGAACAACGAATAGCTCACATAGGGATTGCTGTCGCCCCAGCCCATGATCACAGCGTTGGTGAACTGATCCTTTGTAATATCGTCCCAGCTTTCGCCCTTGATCTGAATATCAATGCCCAGCGCCTTTGCCTCCGACTGTACTGCCATGCCGATGGCCTGACGGGCAGAGTCTCCAGAGGGATACAACGCCGTGAAAGAAGCCTTTAGGCCATCCTTCTCTCGGATCCCATCGCCGTCGGTATCTTTCCAGCCGGCATCCTCCAGGATCTGCTTTGCCTTTTCCACATCGAAGTCTACCTTGACTTCTTCTGTATTACACCACGGGGCCCCATCATTTTCAGAATAAGCCGGTGTGGCGTATCCGTTGAGCGCCTGTTCCGCAATGGTGCTCCGGTCAAGACCGTAGGCCAAAGCATGACGGATCGCAATATCGCTGGTCACATCGTTGCCTACAGCATAACCGCTGACGGATTTACCGCTGCCGGACGGCGACATGGGCATGGTCAAGCCACGGTTATCCATGGTGGTGACGACCTTGAGATTCATCCCATCGATCTTCGTATCCGCCAGAGACGGCGCTGTGACGGCAACGTCTACCTTACCTGCCTGTGCCGCTGCCAGGGCAGCATCTTCTGACATAAACATCAAGGTCACATTTTGGATGGATGGCTTTGTGCCGTAGTAATCCTCATTGGCCGTCAGGATCAATTGCTCGCCCTGCTTCCACTCTACAAACTTGTAAGGGCCGGAACCAATTGGACTTCTGGCATATGCTTTACTGTAAGCGTGCTCTGGCACAATACCAACAGAAACACAGGTATTGATAAAGGTGGATTTTGGCTTCTTTAAGGTAAAGACTACCGTCGTGTCATCCAGCGCTTTTACCTCTTTCAGAAAGGTCAAATCCAGAGAGGACTGGGCTTCTTTTGCCGTCTTAAAGGTGAACGCCACATCTTCCGCTGTAAGCTTCTGTCCATCGGTGAATTTTACATCATCACGCAGAATAAACGTCCAAGTAAGGCCATCGTCGCTGACCGAATACCCGGTAGCCAGATCGTTTCGGATCTGCTTGTCCGTAGTATATTCCACCAAGGTACTCTGAATCAGCGGCGCAGTACCGTGTCCCCAACTGCTGGTGCAAGGGTCCAGACCGGTCGGCTCACCGCCGGAACCTAAAGCCACGACCACAGAATCCTTTGCGGTGTTTGCCTGCTGCCCAGCGGAGGAGGACAGACCGGTCTCAGAACCGGAACTGACAGACTGTTCGCTGCCGCAGCCTGCCAGAGTGCCCATCAACGTGAGGGCAGACAAGGACGTAACTGCCAATGTTTTCCAAAACTTACCCATAAAGATACTCCTTTCACGGATTCTTTCCGTGTAATTTCAATGCCATTTTGCATCTCGTATCGTTATGGTATCACAAACCATTGCAAAAGCAGTTATCGCCCAACCGTGGTATGTATATAATTATCGCCTAAAATTTCTCAATAGTTACATTTTTTTGATTTTTTTATGACAAATGCAAGCGGTTGTGCTAAGATGAAGAAAAAACAGGGAGCTATTGCCTTATGAAACAAACTGCGTCGCACGGTAAAATTAAGGAAACGGTTAAAAACCTGATCTTTGATGGGAAAACAGAATTGACGGTCAAGCAAATCACCCAGGAAGCTGGCATATCCCGCACATCCTTTTACGCAAACTTCGAAAATCTGGACAGCGTTCTCATCGAACTGGAATCAGAATTTATCGAAGATTTTTTCATCCTCTATCGGCAATCTGTTCAGGACACTGCTTGCGATTATGGGATGCTGACGGACTTTATGCTGGGCAACCGTATCTTGCTGCGTTACTTTTTCAGCACGCAAGCTTATCCATTTTTCCCGGAAAAATTCAAGCGGCTTTCCTTTCGGATCCAGCAGCTTTTGCAAGATACCCACAGACTGCCGAAGAGCTGTCAGGATCTTCATTCCATCAATATTATCCTGCAGGGATCTCTGCGCCTGATCCTGGACTGCGCTCTGCAAAACGATCGGGATGGTATACAAAATACGCTGGCTTCCTGTGACCGGTTGATTTGTGCCGTGTGTATGTATGAATCCGCTTAATAAAATTTGCTGGCAAAAGCAAAAAGCCGGTTAACTGTCCCGGCTTTTTCCATTTTTACGCTAGAATCCTCCCATTGTGACAAAAATTATCCCTTTCTTGTCATTTTTCCCCAAATGGATTATACTGAATAGGAATTTTATGACAAAGGATGTGTCCCAATGGGCGTTTACTGGAATGTACTGCACGTCAGTATCCTACTGTTCCCCTTCATTGCGCTGGTGATCCTTTTGCCCTTTTTGATCGTGCAATATCGCAGATATGGCAGCATTAACTTTCTGCGGGCCGTGATCTTTTACTCCTTTATCCTGTACTGTGTCTGCGCCGATTTCATGACCGTTTTGCCCCTTCCGACCCTGAAACAGCTATCGACAATGGCGCCGGTGGAGCCAAACCTCATCCCCTTCGGGTTTTTCCGGGGATTTTCTCAGCGGTCCGGTATCATCTGGAGCGAACCTGCCACCTATCTCAAAGCGCTGATCTCTCCCTTTTCACTGCAATACCTGTTCAATATCCTCCTGTTGATGCCACTGGGAATGTATCTGCGTTATTACTTTCGGCGGGGATTCCTTTCCACCACCATCATCACGTTTTGCACCTCTCTGTTCTTCGAGATCACGCAAGTCACAGCGTTGTTTGGGCTCTATCCCCGCCCCTACCGCTGTTTTGATGTGGACGATTTGATCTGCAACACGCTGGGCGGCATCATCGGATTCCTGCTCATCGGCCCAATGATGCACTTTTTGCCCTCTCTCGACAAGATGGCCGAATCCGCCCGGCGAAAGGGCGTTCACGTTTCTGTGGTGCGGCGGCTGCTGGCGTATCTCATCGACAGCGGACTATTACTGCTGCTGAACTGGGGGTTCGACACCCTTTTTGGCAGCAGTCTCCATCTCTCCAGCAATCAAGAAGCCTATCCCCTGCTCTTTGCTGTTGCTTACTACGCGGAAAAATTTCTCTATTTTGCTGGGTTTACCATCCTCTTTAAGGGCTATACGCCGGGCAAATGGGTCATGCGGTTTAAGGTGGTAAGCAGCAAATCCCACACGGGATATGGCAAATTCGCATGCCAAGTCCTGCTGCGATATGGGCTGCTATTTGGCTACTTCTGCATCATCATGAACGCTTTCGATCTGGCGTCTACCTTCTTCTCCACCGACAGCCAAAGGATGCTCAGCATATACGAATACGCATATACCGCTCTGCTGGGACTGGCAGTTGTGGCTTTGGTCGGAGAATCGATCTTCAATTACTTTGTCAAGGATCGTGACTATCTGTGGGGAATCCTCAGTAAAACACGGATAATGGCCACCAACAAACATCTAAAAAGAAAAGAAAAAAAGACGGCTGTTGCGTCGTCCAAAAAATGAGAAAAGCCGTGGAGCACCATCCACGGCTTTCTTTATCTTTATGTATAGCTTCGAAAAGACGGCGGCGTATAATCCTGAATAAAACACTCCATCTCTCCCAGGTCTGTAGTAAACAGGATCTTCGCAAAATCCTCTGCTGTGAAAAATCCATCTTCTACCATGCGCTGGTACTGCTGCCGCAGCGGGTCATAGTAGCCGTCTGTATTCCAGAAAATACAGGGATAGGGATTCTGCCCGATCCGTGACCAGGAAATGACCTCCGTGATCTCCTCCAGGGTGCCAGGCCCACCGGGCAGCGCCAAAAACGCTTCTCCCAAGGAAGCCATCTTCCGTTTCCGCTCCGACATCGTTTCAACGGTAATGACCTGCGTCAGATGCGGATGAGGTGGCTCTCGCTCCAGCAGAAAAGACGGCACAACGCCGATGACCTGCCCTCCGCCCTGCAAGACCGCATCGGCCAGAACGCCCATCATGCCAATGCTGCTGCCGCCGTATACCAGGGTATCTCCCCGCTCGGCGATCCAGCGCCCAATACAAGATGCTGCCCCATGATATGCTGGGTTCTTCCCTTTATTTGCGCCACAATAAACTGCTATTTTCATGGAATCGTTCTCCTTTTCTTCTTGATCTGCTTTTGCAGAAGTTATTTTTCATTATAGCACGAAACGGCACAAAGGACAAGAAACGGCCTATCTTCGCGGTATTTCATGATGTTTTAGCAGTTATTTTAATAGAGTGCTAAAAATTTACGGAAAATAAATTGTGAACTTTTTGTTAAATTAGCACTCTCCTATTGACAGTGCTAATTTTATGTGGTATCCTATAGACAGAACAAAAGATCAGGAACACAAACACCAAAGCGAGCTTCCAAAATCCAATGTTCCGAACAAGCAAACACCTGGAGTTTTCCAACCGTGTAAAAAATCTTTTTTGAATTGTGAAGGGAGTTATGACTTATGATGGTACCTAGCATTTGGGGCAAAAATTTATTTGATAGCTTTATGGACGATTTCGCATATCCCGAGGTGGACAAAGCTGCAAAACACGCAAACAACCTGATGAAAACCGATGTGAAGGAAACCGACACCACCTATGAAGTGGACATCGATCTGCCAGGCTTCAAAAAGGATGAGATCAAGATGCAGCTGCAAGATGGTTATCTGACCATTGCTGCCCAGAGAAATGTGGAAAAAGACGACAAAAACAAGGATGGCAAGTACATTCGCCGGGAGCGTTTCTCCGGCAGCGTAAGCCGTAGCTTCTATGTTGGCGAAGATGTAAAGCAGGAGGACATCCACGCAAAGTACGAAAATGGTATCCTCAGCTTCACCCTGCCGAAGCAGGAGCAGCGCAAGGCCATTGAGGAAAAGAATCACTACATCGCCATCGAGGGCTAATAAGGTCCGAAACACAGCAATCAGCCAAATCATTCAGCCAAACCATTGAAATTGCACATTGAGTAAGTAAGTAGCAAAAACACCGCACAAATTTGTGCGGTGCTTTTGTGTTTGCAAAGTTTTTCACCTACTGAAATTTCTGAGATCCTTAGAAGTGAAAGACCTCCGGCTCCTGCTGAAATACATTAAAAACAGCCGTGGCATTTCGAAAGTAAAAGACTGCGGTATTGCCGTCATCGGCATCATAAAGCGCCTGAAGAGATGGATACGCTTCCAGCAGGGATTGCCGGGCTTGTCGCCGGTCATCTTCCACCAACTCGCCGGACACCCGCAGCCACTCGTTTTCCTTACAGGCGCAAAGCTCTACTTTGGGATTTTCCAGCAATTGACCGTAAATTTTCTTTCGTTTGCCGGTCAGCACATACAGCCTTCCCTCAAAAAGATGAGCCGTTCCAAAGGGGCGGACTCTCGGCTGATCGCCTTCCACCGTCGCCAGATAATAGGGATCTACTTCTTTTAAAAATTGCGCGATACGTTCCAGTTCCATACTGTCATCTTCCTTTGCTTTTCCTTAGATAAGATCAGCATACCGCAAAACTTCTCCATTTGCAATCCTGTTTTTCTTATCCGTTTATCATACCGCATCAAAATAACGCAAAGCAAAAACCGCCTGACCGCAGTGTGAACTGCCCCAGACGGTTTCCTTTCCATTCAGACGAAAATAGGTTCGGCAGCTCAGCCTTGTGCGAACATGGGGGTAGACAGATACCGCTCACCGGTATCGGGCAGCAGCGCAACGATGATCTTCCCCTTATTTTCCGGACGCTTTGCCAGCTCCGTAGCGGCCCACACAGCGGCACCGGAAGAAATACCCACCAACAGGCCCTCGCCGCTTGCCAGCGCACGACCTGTTGCGAAGGCATCCTCGTTCTCCACGGGAATGACTTCATCGTAAACAGAGGTATTGAGGGTATCCGGCACAAACCCGGCGCCGATACCTTGGATCTTATGGGGGCCAGGAGTTCCCTTTGTCAGCACTGGAGAACCGGCAGGCTCTACGGCAACGACTTTCACGTTAGGATTCTGGCTCTTGAGATACTCGCCAACACCGGAAACTGTACCGCCAGTGCCAACGCCAGCCACAAAGATGTCCACTTTCCCGTCGGTGTCGTTCCAGATCTCCGGACCGGTAGTCGCACGGTGGGTCTCCGGGTTTGCCATGTTGGTGAACTGGCTGGGAATGAAGCTGTTGGGCGTTTCCTCCGCAAGCTCCTGCGCTTTGGCAATAGCGCCCTTCATTCCCTTTGCACCGTCGGTGAGAACGAGCTGTGCGCCATACGCTTTCAGCAAATTGCGGCGCTCCACGCTCATGGTTTCCGGCATGGTGAGAATGATCTTATACCCTCTGGAGGCCGCTACTGCCGCCAGGCCAATGCCCGTATTGCCACTGGTCGGCTCAATGATGACAGAGCCGGGCTTTAACAGGCCCTTCTCCTCGGCGTCGTCGACCATAGCCTTAGCGATCCGGTCCTTTACGCTGCCGGCTGGATTGAAATATTCCAGCTTGCCGTAAATGCTTGCTTCCAGTTGATGATCTGCCATGTAATTGTTCAGCTTCAGCAAAGGGGTATTCCCTACAAGGTCTGTGATTCTATCGTATGTTTTCATTGTGATCTGCTCCTTTTTCCGTAGTTTCTATTGTGCGATCGTTTGTGTAGCTGCTGGACAGACGCAACATCGAAATCCACTGGGGAACTGTTTCATGTCTGTGCCTCCATTTTAATTCCTATATTATTGATATGTTTTATGGGTATTATTATAGCGCAATCAAAATCCATTGTCAACCCCCTGCAAAACAATTTTTCCCGCAATTTTCCATATCTTCCCATATCTTTGATAAGCAAAATATCTCGCCTCATGATACATATGATAAAAATAGGTATACTATGTTAATGGCGGCGATCGAGCATATTTGCGGGAACACTTAGCGAAATACGGCCTTATTTCTATAAAAAATAAAGTGCTTTACAAATAAAAGGGAATCTTGACAAGCTATCGTTTCCCCCTTACAATGAGGGTATCCGCAGGAAACAGGGTACAGCTTCCTGCTCCAAAAATGCAACGAAAGGAGACTTTTTGATGAAACTCCTGTTTCTCAATAGCTGTGTGACCAACCATTCGCCATCACGCACAAAATATCTGTGCGACCACTACCTTTCTCTTTGCCGGGAACAAGGCTGGGAAACTACAGAAGTCGATCTCACCGCCCTTTCTCTCTTGCCCCTGA
>JAQXNV010000044.1 GCA_029098185.1 Oscillospiraceae bacterium | reverse complement strand
TCACAGAACAGACCGTCCATCAGATCCAGATAGTGGAGCATCATTTCACGGCTCTTATCGGTGTTGCCGTTGAGATACTCAGCGCAGATCTGATGCATCTGCTGCGGCATAATGTTGGAGAATACGGAGATCACGCCTTTGCCGCCAAGAGAGAGGATCGGTACGACCTGGTCGTCGTTGCCGGAATAGATGGTCAGATCATCGCCGCAGAGAGAAATGGTCTTTGCAATGGCAGCGATATTGCCGTTTGCTTCCTTTGCCGCAACGATGTTCGGGTGCTTTGATAACTCCAGATAAGTTTCCGGCTGAATGTTGCAGCCAGTTCTGGATGGCACGTTGTAGAGAATGATCGGTGTATTGACACGGTCCGCAACGTGATAATAGTGCTGGATAAGACCAGCTTGAGAGGTCTTGTTGTAGTAAGGTGTTACCATCAGTAAGCCGTCAGCGCCCAGCTCCTCAGCGTGCTGGGACAGCTTTACGGCATAGGCGGTATCGTTGCTGCCGGTACCGGCAATGACCGGGATGCGCTTGTTGACCTTCCGGATAGTATAGGCCAGTACCTCGCAGTGCTCTTCGTCGTTGAGGGTGGCCGATTCACCGGTGGTGCCGCAGGAAATGATGGCATCGGTGCCGTTTTCAATCTGGAAGTCGATCAACTGGCCCAGCATATCGTAGTTGACGGAACCGTCCTCGTGCATTGGCGTAATCAGGGCAACGCCAGCGCCTGTAAAAATAGTTTTCTTCATTTAGATTCCTCCAAATCTTAGTCCATATAACCCTTTGCGCACAGCAGCTCTGCCATGAGGACAGCGCCGCCTGCAGCGCCTCGCAATGTATTATGAGATAAGCCGACGAACTTCACGGTGTACTGCTTGTCGGGACGCATCCGGCCAACGGAAACCGCCATGCCGTTTTCCAGATTGCGGTCCAGCTTTGCCTGGGGACGGTTATCTTCCCGGAAGTAGTGGATAAACTGCTTCGGCGCGCTGGGCAGACCCAGCTCCTGGGGAACGCCCTTGTAATTTTCCAGCCGCTGGATGATCTCCTCAATGGTGGCTTCCTTCTCAAAGGAAACGAACACAGCGGCAGTGTGGCCGTCGGATACCGGAACCCGCAAGCACTGGGAAGTGACGCTGGGCGTAGTTGCGTTGACGATCTTATCGCCCTCGATATGGCCCCAGATCTTCATTGGCTCATTTTCGGATTTTTCTTCCTCACCGCCGATGAAGGGGATGACATTATCGAGGATGTCCGGATAGGTTTCCAGTGTTTTACCGGCGCCGGAAATGGCCTGATAGGTGCAGGCAAGGACCTTGGTAACGCCCAGATCCATCATAGCGCTGACAGCGGGGACATAGCTCTGGAGAGAGCAGTTGGACTTGACCGCGATAAAGCCGCGCTTTGTGCCGAGACGCTTTCTTTGGGCGGGGATGATCTCTGCGTGCTCCGGATTGATCTCCGGCACGATCATCGGAACGTCTGGGGTCCCTCTGTTAGCGCTGTTGTTGGAGATGACAGGGCATTCCGCTTTGGCGTACATTTCTTCCAATGCTTTGACATCATCCTTTGGCATATTGACTGCACAGAAAACGAAGTCCACCATAGAAGCGATCTTCTGAACATCCGCGGTAGCATCCAGGATCACCAGCTTCTTCATGCTTTCCGGCATAGGCGTTTTCATCAGCCAGCGGGAACCGACGGCTTCTTCGTAGGTTTTGCCGGCAGAATTGGCACTGGCCGCCAGGGCGACTACGTTAAACCAGGGATGGTTCTCCAGAAGGGTTGCGAATCTTTGGCCGACCATACCGGTTGCGCCGATGATGCCTACATTGTACTGTTTCATATCAGAAAAACTCCTTTGTTTCAATTTTTTCTTTGGGCGATAAAAAAGCCGGTTGTAACAACCGGCCATCAAGTATCCTGTGAACGCACAAATCAAAATTTTCGGCGCCATGTTCTTGATGAGAAAACAAAAACAAGATCGCAAAAAATTTCGATAGCGCTCCATCACGAGATGCCATGATGACAGTTGTACTGCTTTTAACAAACTACAACCAGGTGATGCTTGCCGGACATCCCCTTCGGCGACTGACCCTTTCAGGTGCGATCCTCGGCTTTGGCAGCCTCCCGCATCCTACTCTTGCAAGACGCGCCTCTATCTGAATTCGATACTACACCTATCCTACCACACTATCCTATGCTTTGTCAATTTATTTGCTTGATATTATTGTTGAATTTCCTTATAATAGTATTTGATGATACGATTTTTGGGAGAGAACTGGATGGATACAAAAGATTTTTATTATGATTTACCAAAAGAACTGATCGCGCAGACGCCAATAGAGCCGCGGGATGCTTCCCGGCTCATGGTGCTGGAGAAAGAAACCGGTAAAGTTTCCCACCACCATTTCCGGGATATTCTCGCTTATCTCAAGCCGGGCGACTGTTTGATCTTAAACGATTCCCGTGTGCTGCCCGCCCGTATTTACGGTGTGAAAGAAGGCACTGGCGCTGTGGTGGAATTTTTGCTGCTGACCCAAAAGGAGCACAATGTGTGGGAAGCTCTGGCCGGCCCTGGCAAAAAAGCGAAGGTGGGCGCGCGGTTTTCTTTTGGCGATGGCCTGATGACAGGCGAAGTGACGGATATTTTACCGGACGGCAACCGCATCGTGAAATTTCACTGTGAAGAAAACTTTTTTGCGGTGCTGGATCAGATCGGCCAGATGCCGCTGCCGCCTTACATCACGGAAAAGCTGGAGGATAAGGAACGGTATCAGACCGTTTATTCCCGGGAATTAGGTTCTGCTGCGGCGCCGACTGCCGGGCTGCACTTTACGCCGGAATTACTGGAGGAGGTCAAAGCTAAGGGCGTCAACATTGGCTTTGTGACGCTCCATGTGGGCCTTGGCACTTTCCGGCCGGTCAATGTGGAGCATATTGCAGACCACAAAATGCACTCAGAACATTATGAGCTGTCACCGGAAACAGCGGAGCTGATCAATCGCACAAAACAAAACGGCGGTCGAGTCATTTCTGTGGGTACCACTAGCTGCCGGACCATGGAATCGGTTGCGCAGAAAGAGGGATGTATCCGTGCCAGCGAGGGTTGGACAGATATTTTTATTTATCCGGGGTACAAGTTCCAGGTCATTGACGGATTGATCACCAATTTCCATCTGCCGGAAAGTACGCTGATCATGTTGGTATCCGCTCTGGCAGGCCGGGAAAACGTTCTCAATGCTTACCGTATCGCAGTGCAGGAGAAGTATCGTTTCTTCAGCTTTGGCGATGCCATGCTGATCTTGTGATCTGCTTTAGGGTGATGAGCGCTTATTCGACAAGGCGTTGAAAATTTTGTATGATGAACAGCATACTTTTAGAGGAAGGAGCCGGTAGGACATGGAACAGCAGGAAATAAAACGATTGCTTTGTGCGGTAGCAGACGGGACTGTTTCCGTGGAGGAAGCAACCTTGCGTCTGAAAACGGCTCCTTTTGCAGAACTGGGCTTTGCAAAGCCGGATCATCACCGGGCATTGCGGCAGGGGATCGGAGAAGTGATCTACGGTGAGCAGAAAACGCCGGAACAGATTTTGAAGATCGCTTCCGATCTACTGGACCATGGACAAAAAACGGTATTGGTCACAAGGCTGTCTGCAGAGGCGGCTGCTGTATTACAGGAGAAACTGCCTTTACAGTATCATGCTGTGGGGCGTATCGGCATCATCGGTACAGTTCCAGAGCCGGACAGCGATGGTTCCATCGTCGTAGCTACCGGCGGCACCAGTGACCTTCCTGTAGCAGAGGAAGCCGCCTTGACGGCACAGGTGTTGGGCAATTCGGTGATCCGGCTGTATGACGTAGGCGTAGCTGGCCTTCACCGCTTGCTGTCCCATGCGGAAACATTGATGCGTGCCCGTGTGATCATCGCTATCGCCGGAATGGAAGGCGCACTGGCCAGCGTCATCGGCGGATTAGTGGATTGTCCCGTGATCGCCGTGCCTACCAGCGTTGGATATGGCGCAGCTTTTGGTGGCCTTTCGGCACTGCTTTCCATGCTCAATTCCTGTGCAAGCGGCGTCAGTGTAGTCAATATCGACAATGGCTTTGGCGCAGGATATTTGGCCAGCATGATTAACCATATGGGAGCGTCATCATGAAAATGATTTATTTTGAATGCAATGCAGGTGCTGCCGGCGATATGCTTTTGTCCGCTCTGCTGGAACTGCACCCTAAACCGGAAGATATTCTTGCAAAACTAAATCAGATCGGTTTGCCCGGTGTAGTAGTACAGCGGCAAACACTGGTGCGTTGCGGCATTTCCGGCACGGGAGTCTCAGTGCAGATCAACGGGTGTTCCGAGGAACAAAGTGGAGCGGGTGATCGCACAGGCAGTTCGCTTTCAGCGATATTTGACCTGCTGGAGCGATCCAAGCTGCCGCAAGCTGTTTTGGAGGATGCCAAAGGGGTCTATCACCTTTTGGCAGAAGCGGAAAGCGCTGTGCATGGCGTGCCGGTAGAGCAGGTGCATTTTCATGAAGTGGGAATGCTGGACGCAGTTGTGGACATCGTTGGTGTTTCTTTACTGCTGCACGAATTAGCCCCAGAGCGGATCGTCGTTTCACCGATCAACGTAGGCAGCGGTCAGGTGCGGTGTACCCATGGAGTATTGCCGGTTCCGGCGCCGGCTGTTCTGCGTTTGTTGGAGGGCGTGCCCATCTATAGTGGCGAGCTAAGAGAGGAATGCTGTACGCCGACGGGTGCGGCGCTGCTCCGCTATTTTGCCGATGACTTTGGCGCACTGCCGCTGATGCGGGTGGAAAAGGTCGGTTACGGCATGGGGAAAAAGAACTTCCCGACAGCCAATTGTGTGCGGGCGATTTTCGGAGAAGCAGCGGCGGAGCAGGAAACGATCTTGGAGTTGTGCTGTAATCTGGATGATATGACGCCGGAGGCGGTTGGCTTTGCCCTAGAGACGTTGTTGTCTGCCGGGGCGCTGGATGTGTTTACTACCCCCATCGGCATGAAAAAAAGCCGGCCCGGTGTGCTGCTTACTTGTTTGTGCAGGCCAGCGCAAAAGGAGCAGATGGTCCGCTTGCTGTTTTGCCACACAACAACGCTAGGAGTTCGGATACGCCACTGTGACCGCTATATGCTGGAACGGACTGAGACGCAGCGGGAAACGCCTTACGGAACGGTTCATCTCAAGCGCGGGAGCGGCTGGGGCGTTACGAGGTCGAAAGCGGAATATGAGGATTTAGCGAAGATCGCCAGGGAGAACCACCTGTCTTTACAGGAAGTGAAAAGAATCTTAGACAAGGAAACCGTCAGAATGGAGGAATCATGGGAACCATTTTAACAGTGACAAAAACGGAAGGCGATGCCCGGCGCGGCATCCTGACAACGCCGGATGGTGTTGTGCAGACGCCTGCCTTTATGAATGTGGCCACCTGCGGCGCTATTAAGGGTGCATTATCCGCGCTGGACTTAAAGGAAGTCCACTGCCAGGTACAGCTCTGCAATACCTATCATTTGCACTTGCGGCCTGGAGATGAGAATGTCAAGAAACTGGGCGGATTACACCGATTCACCCGATGGGATGGCCCTATCTTAACAGACAGCGGCGGATTTCAGGTGTTTTCCCTGGCCAAGCTGCGGAATATCAAAGAGGAAGGCGTGACCTTTGCTTCCCACATTGACGGCCGGAAGATTTTTATGGGACCAGAAGAAAGCATGAAGATCCAGTCCAATCTGGGCTCGACCATTGCCATGGCCTTTGATGAGTGTATAGAAAATCCGGCGGAGTATTCCTATGTCAAAAATTCCTGCGATCGGACGTATCGCTGGCTTCAGCGCTGCAAAACCACGCTGGAGGAGCTGAACCAGCGGGAGGATACGGTCAATCCCCATCAAATGCTGTGGGGCATCAATCAGGGCAGCACTTACGAGGATCTGCGCATTCAGCATATGCGCAAGATCCGGGAGCTGGATCTGCCGGGCTATGCCATCGGCGGTCTGGCTGTAGGCGAAAGCGCTGAGGAGATGTACCGTATTTTGGAAGCGGTCACGCCCGAAATGCCGGTGGATAAGCCCCGGTATCTCATGGGTGTTGGAACACCGGCCAATATTTTGGAGGCCGTGCGCCGGGGCATCGACATCTTCGACTGCGTGATGCCCAGCCGCAATGCCCGTCACGGACAGCTTTTTACCATGGACGGCGTGCGCAACATCATGAACGCCAAATACGCTCTCGACGAATCTCCCATCGAGGAGGGCTGCAACTGTCCTGCCTGCCGCCATTTTACCAGGGCATATCTGCATCATTTGTTCAAAAGCAAGGAGATGCTGGGGATGCGCTTGGCAGTGCTCCACAATTTGTATTTCTACAATTCTTTGCTGGAGAAAATTCGTACCGCGCTGGATCAGGGCACTTTTTCCGCGTTTTATCATGAACATATTGTGAAAATTGCAGGAAGAATCTAAAGATATACTTGCAAGATCGCTGTTTTATTGGTATAATTACTTGTATTATTATGGAGGTGCACCCTAGATGAAGAAAAAATTTTTCGCAATTGTAGCCGCTATGGCGGTGGCTGCAACAACCCTGACAACGACTGCGTTCGCTGCTGAGAGTCAGGCACAGCAATCCAGCGGCAACAACAATTCCTGGTGGATCATGTTGTTGGTCTATGCGGCTGTAATCGCCGGCGCTTACTTCCTGTTGTTCCGTCCGCAGTCCAAAAAGAAAAAGAAAGAGGCAGCTCTGCGCAAGAGTGCCCAGATCGGTGATGAGATCACGACAATCGGCGGCATCAGCGGCCGGATCATTGCAGTAAAGGAAGATACCGACACCATTATTCTGGAAACCGGTACAGACCGCAATAGAATCAATGTGAAGCGCTGGGCCATCAGCACAGTAGATTCTCAGGTCGCTCCGCCGCCGGCAGAGGCAAAGGAACCAGCCAAGGCTTTCTTCAAGAAGAAGGACAAGGATGAGGAAAAGGATGCGGCGAAAGCGCCATCTGAAAATCCAAAGGACGAAAAAGACGTAAAGGACGAGAAATAAGATCCGTTCATCATATTTTGTCCACCGTTTGCATACCGTTTAAAAAACGGAAACGGGGGAACATCTTATGGTAAAAACAAAGGAGAAACATAACAGTTCTGTTTGGCGTTGGTCAAAGCCGCTGCTGATCAGCCTGCTCTGCGGCAGCGCCATGATCGCTGTACTGCTGATCGCCGCTGGATTTGTCCTATTAAAGGTAGGAAATATCCAGACGCAGGTCACCAGTTCTGTAGCGATCGTCATTTGCGCGGTCAGTGCAGTGCTTTCCGGCTGGATCGTTGGCAGAATGACCCGAAAAAACGGACTGATTCTCGGCAGTTTAACCGGCCTGCTGCTGTATTTTCTGCTGTTGGTGGTCAGTGTCTCCTGCGGGATCTTTCAACTGTTTACCGTATCTTCGGTAATCCGCTTAGCAGTGATGATCCTCGGCGGGGCCCTTGGCGGCCTGCTGGCAGTGAATCGACGCAGCAAAATAAAATAATCTCTATACAAAGGAGCAGTCTATCATGAAACAGATTAAGACCTTGAACCACGCAAACCTGAAGCAAAGCGCTGTAAAGGGCGGCTGCGGCGAATGCCAGGCTTCCTGCCAGTCCGCTTGCAAGACTTCTTGCACAGTTGCAAATCAGAAGTGCGAGAACGATCACAACAAGTGCTAACTCGCATTGCACATTCGCAAGGGACAGGTTTCTGTCCCTTCACTTTTTCTTACGGAAAAATTTCAATTGGTTTGGAGAAGAACAATGATACATAAATACACCTTGAATGGCTACCGCATCGTTATGGATGTCAACAGCGGCGCGGTCCATTTATTTGATGAGATCCCCTACGCCATGCTGGACTATCTGGAGGATAGTGTGCCACAAGAGATGCCACAAGAGATGCACAAAGCGCTGCGGGAAAAATATGATGAAGAAGCCATCCAGGAAGCTTACAGCGATCTGCGGGAGCTGTATCAGGAGGACATTCTGTTTTCGGACGAAGGCGATTATGCAAAGCTGGCAAATCTGCTGGTAGACGCACCGATCAAATCCATGTGCCTCAACATTTCCCACGACTGTAATCTCCGCTGTGAATATTGTTTTGCGGCTAAGGGTGATTTTGGCTGCGGCAGAAAGCTGATGCCCTTTGAAGTGGCAAAGAGCGCCATTGATTTCCTGGTAGAGAAATCTAAGGGACGCCACAATCTGGAAGTGGACTTTTTTGGCGGCGAGCCGCTGATGAACTTCGATGTGGTCAAGCAGACGGTGGAATATGCTAGAAGCATCGAAAAAGAAAAGAACAAGAACTTCCGCTTTACGCTCACTACTAATGGCCTTTTGCTGAACGATGAGATCATCGACTACCTCAATCGGGAGATGCACAATGTGGTGCTTTCCCTGGATGGCCGTAAGGAAGTCAATGACCGTCTCCGTGTGCGGACAGATGGGACAGGCTGCTACGATACGATCGTGCCAAAATATCAGAAACTGGTAGCCAATCGCGGCGATAAAGAT
Source organism: Oscillospiraceae bacterium (assembly GCA_029098185.1). GTDB lineage: Bacteria > Bacillota > Clostridia > Oscillospirales > Acutalibacteraceae > UMGS1071. Next base: position 230 of record JAQXNV010000044.1, on the reverse strand, counting down.
TATTATGTTCGCGGCACCTTTACGACCCATAACCTGGATTTTGCGGAAGATGCGGTCCATATTGCGGATCTGGGCTTTAAGCAGCTTTCCATCGAGCCGGTAGTATCCGACCCAAAGCTGGATTATTCTTTGAAAGAGGAGAATCTTCCGGCGGCCTTTGCTGAGTATGAACGATTGGCCAACATTATCTTAGAGCGCAGAAAAACCAAAAATGGCTTTAACTTCTTCCA
>JAQXNV010000043.1 GCA_029098185.1 Oscillospiraceae bacterium | reverse complement strand
TCGATCCCGCTTTGGGAAAGACGCTTCTGCTTTTCTTCAATCACCTCGGGACGATCCACTTCAAAGATGGTCATGCGTTTCGCCCAATCCGGCTGGCGGTAAGGAAAGGTATCGAAGCCGCTGCCCAACAGCACATACTGGGTGGTGCCAAGGCGGGATGCTGTTTCCAGCGACTGCGCACAAAAAGCTGCCCTTGCCAGCGGAGCCGGCGATAAAAATCCATCCACCACACGGCGGAGGGGTTCGGGATCATCCTTTAACCGGCTGTCAAAAAAGGGAGCGCCCTTCGTCATCTCCTCTGCGATGGCGCTGTATGTTTCCTCTGACAGTAAGCGCTTCGATAGTGGATCATCGTAGACCGTCACGCCGTATCGTTCTCTGTGATACGCCAGAGCAAACAGGCTGACCAGCGCTGTCATCTTCTTGTTGTCGTTCATCTCCATCACCTCGATACCCATCATATCGCATCGGCAAAAAAGGACAAGACTTGAACTTTTCCCGAAAATATGGTAATATAGATACAGAAACAAAGAATAATTTTTGCAAAAGGCTGTCTGTTTAGGCAGTCTTTTTTCTTTTTAAAAAAGAAAAAACAGCCTTCTTTTGTGCAAAGAAAGCTGTGGGATCGGTCAGTTTCCGGTGTTGAGGAACGCCAGAAGCTGCCGGATATTTTTCTTGCCAAAACTGACCTGTTCGCCGTCGTTGACGATCAGGCAGGGAACGCTCATCACCTGATACCGATCCCGGAGATCTGGAAAATGCTCCAGATCATATACCTGGGCGGTGACGATCTCGTTTTCTGCTGCAATGCGCTGGGATGCAATGACCAGCTCCGGGCACATGGTACAGGACAGCGACACAAGGATCTTCAGATCCAGGGGCTTGGAGATCGCCTGGATCTCCTTTTGCACATCGTCCTCCAGCTCTTGTCCCGGTCCGGCGGCATTATACAGGCCCAGTACAAAAGAGGTGAATTCATGGCCGCCGGGAACGCCGTGGAAGGCAATGCCCGTCCACTGGCCATCTGCCCGGCAGACACGCACGCAGGGCGCTTCTGCTTGGTCTGCATCCATCTCCACCGTGAGCCGGTCTGTCAGGGACGCCAGTTCCTCTACATAGTGCTTCAGCTCTGCTGAAACCGGTCGGTCATCAAGGGACAGCCGAAGCACTAAAGGCGACGCCATCCGACCAAAGACCGTGTGCAGTTGGGTCAGCATTTCTTCGTCAAAAAGAGCGCTGACACTACTGTCTGCTTTTGGCTGTGGCGACTTCTCTTCTGTCTCCGGCGTTTCTTCCGGCTGTGACGACATCTTATGGGGCACGATGCCTGTCTTTTCCTGGAGAGCAGACGCATACTTTTCCAGGGATGTGGCCGCCAGAGCGCCGTCTCCAACGGCTGTGACCACCTGACGCAGTTCCTTTACGCAGACGTCTCCGGCGCCATACAGGCCTTCACAGGTCGTTTGCATAGAAGCGTCTGTCAACAGATACCCCTGTGCATTTCTTTGGGCTAGATCGGCCGCCAGATCCGTTGCCGGCGCATAACCGGCAAAGACAAAGACGCCGATATTCTTTCCTTCCGGGTCCCGGTATTCGGTCACTTCCCCGGTCAGGTTATTGCGGTACCGGATCGAGCGGAGCGCCATATCGCCAGAAACCTCCTCCACCTCTGTATTGGTGAGAACGGTGATCTTCGGATGACTGCGGGCAGCATCGGCAACGCTTTTGGCGCAGCGGAAATCGTCCTTGCGGATGAGGATCGTCACATGGCGGGCAAATTTTGTCAGGAACATGGCTTCTTCTGCCGCTGCGAATCCGCCGCCAATGACGAACACTTCCTTGCCGGTGAAAAAGCCGCCGTCACAGGTAGCACAATAGCTGACGCCCCGGCCGCGGAAGGTCTCCTCTCCCGCAAAGCCAACTCTGCGGGGATGGGCTCCGGTGGCCAGCAGCACACCAAAGCATTGCAGGGCACCACGGCTCGTGTACACCGTTTTGATGTCGCCGTCCATGTCCAGCCGTTGCACCTCCGCTGTTAAAAATTCAGTGCCAAAGCTCTCGGCCTGTTTCCGCATGGTTTCGGTTAGGGCAGCGCCACTGGTGCGCTCTACCCCGGGGTAATTGACTACTTCGCTGGTAAGGATGATCTGGCCGCCGATGACGGCCTTTTCTACCACTACCACACGATATTTGGCTCTTGCCAGGTAAAGGGCCGCCGTCAGACCTGCGGGACCGCCGCCGACCACCACTACATCATAGAGATTCTCCATCGCATATTCCCCCTTTTTGGTTCAAAAATAGCGCCGGAGAAAACGCTTCCGGCGCTAGTTCTGAACGGCTCCTTACAGCTGGCCCACCAGATCCAAACTTGGCTTGAGGGTCTTTGCGCCGGGCCGCCATCTGGCCGGGCAGACCTCGTCGCCGTGCTGGTAAACAAACTGGCACGCCTGCAGCTTGCGGAGGAGCTCTTCCGCATTGCGGCCAACGTTGCCTGCATTGACCTCATAAGAGACGATCTTGCCCTCTGGGTTCACGATAAAGCTGCCGCGCTCTGCCAGACCATCGGCCTCGATGAGGACTTCAAAGTCCTTTGCCAGGGCATGGGTCGGGTCAGCCAGCATGGGGAACTGGATCTTCTTGATCCGCTCGGAGGAATCGTGCCATGCTTTGTGGACAAAGTGGGTATCGGTGGAAACGGAATAGATCTCGCAGCCTGCTGCCTGGAACTTGTCATAAATATCGGCAAGATCTTCCAGTTCTGTTGGGCACACAAAGGTGAAATCTGCCGGATAGAAGAAGAATACGCTCCACTTTCCCAGAATATCTGCCTTGGTGATGGTTTTAAAGCTGTTGTTGACATAAGCCTGTGCGGAAAATTCATTGACTTCTTTGTTAATGATAGACATCCGTAAAAACTCCTTTTTCTTTAAATTTGCATCATTTTGTTCACAAGTTTGTGTTCTGTTTTTTCTTAACCAAAACCGCAAAACAGCGGCGCAGAAAAAGCGCCCTAACGCTGCCTTGCCTTTCAGAAGATAGTTTGTTCTTCTGTGGCATTATCATACCACACAAATTTTTCCTTGTCAAGAATAATTCTCATTATTATTTTAATTTTTTCGGGAACATTGATGATAAAAAAGAAAAAAAGCAGGCTCCGAAGAACCTGCTTATTTTGGAGGTGCCACCCGGATTTGAACCGGGGAATAAAGGTTTTGCAGACCTTGGCCTTACCACTTGGCTATGGCACCATAGATGCGACAAATGACGCTGCTTTGAGCGTCATTTCATCGCGTGCTTGGAGCGGATGACGAGGCTCGAACTCGCTACCTCCACCTTGGCAAGGTGGCGCTCTACCAGATGAGCTACATCCGCATCAATGGTGCCCCCGGGCGGAATCGAACCACCGACACGAGGATTTTCAGTCCTCTGCTCTACCAACTGAGCTACAGGGGCAAATGGCGACCTAGAACGGGCTCGAACCGTCGACCTCCAGCGTGACAGGCTGGCGTTCTAACCAACTGAACTACTAGGCCTCATGGTGGGAACAACAGGGCTCGAACCTGTGACCCTCTGCTTGTAAGGCAGATGCTCTCCCAGCTGAGCTATGCTCCCATCCCGTCGTCCTTACTGAGAATTTCTCACCGGCGACGTGTTATATAATACCATGAACCGCAAAAGATGTCAACACTTTTTCAAAAGTTTTTTCAAAAATTTTTTCTTCCCCAATGTGACACCGATTTCTATGGTTCATCCTTCTTCTCCAAACTCCCCTTTCTCGATCTCTGCCGAAAACACATTGATCGTGTCGGGATCCGGACAGCAGAAAACCGCTCTCCCTTCCGGCTGCCCCGGCAGGGTGCCGCCATAGCGGAGAATATCTACAAAGGGAAACGCAACGTGCATGGCCATGGGACACAGACTGCCCCGCTCCGTATCGAAATCAAAGCGGTCTCCGATCTTGTGCCCGCGATGGCAGGGACAGTCTCCCTTTTGGTCAATGAGCGTAATGGTCACCTTTGGCCGACTCATGACTCCTGCTCCGGTTTTTCCGTCTCTCTTTTTGACTGGTTCTCCCGGAGACGGTCCGCAATGGCTTTGAGCTCTTTTTTGCTGAACTGATAGTGCTTATTGCAGTACTGACAATGGGCCTCCATATAACCGGTCTCCTCGTCGGCCAGCGTTTCGATCTCCTCCGGCTTTAAGGTACACAGAGCGTGTACGACCCGCTCCTTACTACAGGTACAGGTATAGCCCACTTCAAATTCATCCAGCACTTCTACCGTAAAGCCGTCTAACGCCTTTTTGCAGATGGACAGGATGTCCATGCCCTTAGCCAGCATCGTCGTGACAGACTCCATCTTTTTGACGTTTTCTTCCAGCTTCATCAGTTCTTCTTCGGTAGCCGTCGGCAGCGCCTGGATCAGCAGTCCGCCGGCCAGCAGCACCTTGTGGTCCTCCTTATCCAGCAGGACGCCCAGTGCGCAGACGGTGGGGATCTGCTCACTGTAGGCGTAATAGGCCGTCACGTCCTCGGCGATCTCGCCGGTGACTAGCTCTGTACTGCCTGTATAGGGCTGGCCGTCACCTAGATCCCGCATGACGGTGAGCAGGCCGTTTTTGCCCACAGCACTGCCCACATCCAGCTTGCCGTCGGGCCGCAGGGGCAGATCCACCTCCGGATGCTCTACAAAGCCCCGGCAGTTGCCGCGGCTGTCGGCCAGGGCGCAGACGCTGCCCAGTGGACCGCCGCCGTTGGCTTTTAACGACACCACAGCGTCGTCTTTTTTCAGCATAGCGCCCATGATGGAAGATGCCGTTAACAGCCGTCCCAGCGCCGCTGTGGCCACAGGACTGGTATGATGGACGCACTGGGCCGTATGCACGATGTTGCCGGAATCGATGGCTGCCGCCATGATGGTGCCGTCCGATGTAATACAGCGAATGATCTTATCTTTTCCCATAAGGTTCTCCTTTCGGTTATTCCTGATTTTCAGATAACGTAAAACGGTCCCGCAGCCAGGCCACACGCTCTGCAATACACGACTGCACGATGGTACTGTGCAGCTCCATGTCAAAGGCATGGATCGTTCCCTTAGTCTGGTGCAGCGTGACCGCATTGCCCGCCCGCAAAAGCGATTGCCCGTAGGCTATGCCCTCATCCCGCAGGCAGTCCACTTCCGCCGTTTCCAGATAGGTATCCGGCAGATCCTCCAGAGCAGGCGCTTCTATGGGCGATACCTGCCAGGGGCGTCTTACCGGATGGGGCAGGTACATCTGCCACATTTTCGCCGTCAAGCGGCTGTTCCAGACAGGGGAATCGGGAAATTCCTGCATGGAAGGCGTCTCCATGCGAACATCTGTTACGGGATAGATCAGCATTTGACCGCAGAGGGGCAGCGTTCCTTCATCCCTGGCCAGCAGGGCGGTGACGGCCGCCAGATTACCTCCGGCGCTGTCGCCGCCCACGGCGATCCGGCGATGGTCGATGCCCAACAAAGCGGCATTGTGATGGACCCATTCCAAAGCGCTGAAGCAGTCCTCCAGCCCCTGGGGAAAGGGATGCTGGGGCGCCAATCGATAATCCACCATGACGACGGTACAATTGGCCTGCTGGGCATAGAGATTTGCCAGCTTATAATGATACGGCGCCGCCGTCAGGACGAAGGCCCCGCCGTGAAAATAAATGAGGCAAGCCCCCGATTGCTCCTGTTTTTCCGGCGAAAATAGGCGCAGGGGGATCAGCGTGCCGTCCCGGCTGACAGCCCTTCGAAGCGTCATCACCGTACCGGGCAGCGGATGGACCGCTTTGCGATATGAGCGCAGAAACTGGTTGGTGGCCATCAAAGATGTGGTGTGCATGGGCAAGGATAGATGGCTCAATTTTTGAAAATCCGGATGGACCCGTGGATCCATCGTTCCCCCTCCTTTCGTTTATTTTGCAAAACAGAATCAAACTGCACGCCCCGGATCTCCCCGGCCGTGCAGTTTTCTCCACAAAATACAATGGTCGTGTTTACGGCTTTCGCGCAACGAACACCAGACGCTGGCTGTCTGCCTTCGGCATGGTAAAGTGCAGCGCGTCATAGATCTCCAGCAGCTCCAGGCCGGCCTTTTGGAGGCACGCTTTTAGCTGCTCTACAGAATACGCCCGCTCCCAGAATTGCTCGGAGCTGCGGCGATAGATCTCTCCGTCCCGGGCAAAAAAATCCAGGTCGATCTGCACCAGATGCTGTTCTTCTCCCTGATACTGATTCTGCCACACACAGTAAACATCGTCGGTATCGTAGACAAAGGTTTCGTTGGCCAGCACCTTTTGATGCTTGTAGATGGTGTTGACATCGAACACAAAATACCCGTCCGGCTCCAAAAAAAGGGAGACCCGGTCAAAGGTTTTCTGGACATCCTGCTGTTTTGTCAGGTGGTTGATGCTGTCCAGCACGCAGAATACCGTATTGACGGTGCCGTACAGGTCGATGCTCTGCATTTTCTGACAAAGAAACAGCAGTTGTTTTCCCTGTTCCATGGCTTTTTGCTGAGCGACAGACAGCATATCCGGTGAGCCGTCGATACCATAGACATCCAGCCCCCGGTCCGAAAGGGCCAACGTCAGGCTGCCGGTACCGCAGGCCAGGTCCAGCGTGATCCCGGCCTCGTGATGATGGCGCTTTAAGATCTCGCACAGATACCCGGCATACCGGTCGTAGTCCACATTTTTGGTCAGGGCGTCGTAGTAGTCGGCAAAGGCAGCGTAGCTGCTCATTTCGGTTTCACCTCGTCCGGCAGACGGTTGAACACCAGATCGTAGCCGTCACAGCCGTAATTCAGCGACCGGTTCACCCGGCTGACTGTTGCGGTAGACGCGCCGGTCTTGGCGACGATCTCGCTATAGACCCGCTTTTCGCTGAGCAGATACGCCACATTGATCCGCTGTGACATGGCCTTGATTTCCGGCACGGTACACAGGTCCTCAAAAAAATCATAGCACTCGTCCAGTGTTTGCAGCGCCAGAATCGAATGGAACAAAAAATCAACGCTTTCGTCTTTAATCTTGGAGTTCAAACCGATCCACCCTTTCTTCTTCGTCTTATTTTTCCTCTATTAGTTTAACACACAAAAGTGAAAAAGTAAAGAAACGCAAACTCCCATTTCCCCTTTACACATCACAGCGCAGCAGGTCCTCAAAGGTCTCGCCGCGGATGATCACACGGGCCTTGCCGTCCTTTACCATGACCACTGGCGCTTTCGGCGTCCGATTGTAGTGGGAGGCCATGGAGTAGTTGTAGGCGCCGGTGGACAGTACCGCCAGAATATCGCCTACCTCCACATCCTGCACCAGGGTATGCTCCTGGATCAGATCGCCGCTTTCGCAGCACTTGCCGGCAACGGTGATCTTTGTGTCCCGCTCCTGGTCAGCTTTGTTGGCCACCAGCACGGTGTAGTCTGCCTGATACAGAATGTAGCGGGGATTATCACACATTCCGCCGTCTACAGAAACGTAGGTGCGGATGTTGGGGATGTGCTTGATGGAGCCGACGGTGTAGAGGGTGATGCCCGCCTCGCCGACGATGGAACGGCCCGGCTCCATATAGATGTAAGGAACGTCTAATCCCAGCGCATCGCACTTCTGGAAAATCGCGGCGGAGACTGCCTTCATGTAATCGCCGTAAGGCACCGGCTGGTCGCTTTCCAGATACTTGATGCCAAAGCCGCCGCCCAGGTTCAGATCCTCGATGACGATGCCGGTCTCCTGTTTGATCTGGGCAATGAAGTCCATCATGACTTCTGCCGCCGCCACAAAGGGATCCACATCAAAGATCTGGGAGCCGATGTGGTTGTGCAGCCCCCGCAGACGGATATGCGCATACGATGATGCCGCTTTTACGGCCTCCAGCGCCTCACCGGTCTCCAGGGCAAAGCCGAACTTGGAGTCGATCTGCCCGGTCATGATAAACTGGTGGGTATGGGCATCGATGCCCGGCTTGATGCGCAGGGAAACATTGGCGATCTTGCCGGCTTCCCCAGCCAGGCGGTCGATGGTCTCCAGCTCGCTGATATTGTCCACAACAAAGTGGCCAACGTTGTAGTTCAGCGCCATCTTGATCTCCGCTTCTGTCTTGTTATTGCCGTGGAACTGTATCTTTTCCGGCGGGAACTGGACCTGCATGGCCGTATACAGCTCGCCGCCGGACACCACATCTAATCCCATGCCTTCCTCTTTCATGATGCGGCACATCTCTTTGCAGCAGAACGCTTTGCTGGCATAGCAGACCAATCCCCGGCCGTGATAGTATTCCGTAATGGAATCCCGATACATCCGGCAGGTCTTTCGAATTTCATCCTCACTCATCACATAGACCGGTGTGCCGTACTCCTTGGCCAGCGCCACCGTGTCACATCCGCTGATCGTCAGATGACCCTTTTCATTGACGTTCAGACAATCGGCTACAAACATTTAAAACCCCTCATTCCTTTTGATTAAACTTTATCCTTCCTCGGATTTTGTCGCTTCCTCTCCTAAGGCCACATACGCCTGGTCGATCTCCTCCAGATACCCCTTGAGCACATCGACGCCTTCGCCGGTCTGGGCGGAAAACGGGATCAGCTCCGCAATGGGTTCCCCTTCGCTGTCCCGCAGAAAATCTTCCAGAAATTCCAGCTGTTTCCTCCGTGCCGTCACCTTCAGCTTATCGCTTTTGGTGGCCACGATGACAAATGGCAGCTCCTGGTCCAGCAGAAACTGGATCATGTGAATATCATCCTGGGTCGGCGCGTGGCGCATATCGATAATTTGAACGATCATGCTGATATTCCGGTCGGACTGGAGATACCCCTCCACCAGGGTGGCCCAGCGGCGCTTTTCGCTCTGGGACACCTTAGCGTATCCGTAACCCGGCAGATCCACCAGCCGAATGCCCGTCAGATTATAGAAATTGATCGTGCCGGTCTTGCCCGGCGTGGCGCTGACACGGGCCAGCCCTTTGCGGTTGAGCAGCTTGTTGATCAGCGACGACTTACCCACGTTGGACTTGCCGGAAAACACGACTTCCGGCACATCCGAGGGCGGAAGCTGATCCAGACGGCCCGCCGCAAATTCAAATTCCGCCGTTTCATATTTTACCATGCAAAGACCTCCTCACTGGGAAATGGCCTTGCCGTCTCCCTGCTTAGACGGCACCAGCACCGAGGGATCCGGCTCCCCCGTCTTGCGCTTTGGCAGCGGCTTCGGCTTTTTGCACAGGGCGATCTCCAGCACCTCGTCGATCCGCTGGACCGGGTGGAACCGAACGGCCTCCTTTACCACAGACTCGATCTCGCTGAGATCTGGCTCGTTGTCCTTGGGGATGATGACATCCTTGATGCCGGCCCGGTAAGCGGCCATGGATTTTTCTTTCAGGCCGCCAATGGGCAGCACCCGACCCTGTAACGTGATCTCTCCCGTCATGGCTACGTCATGGCGGATGGGGATCTCTGTCAGGGCGGAGGTGATGGCAGTGCCCATGGCGATACCGGCAGACGGGCCGTCCTTTGGAATGGCGCCCTCCGGCACATGGATGTGGATGTCCATCTTACTGTGAAAATCGGTGGGGATGCCCAACCCCTCGGCACGGGTCCGCACGCAGGTGATGGCCGCCTTGGCCGACTCCTTCATGACGTCGCCCAGATTGCCTGTCAACTCGATCTTGCCGCTGCCTTCCATAACAGCCACTTCGATTGGCAGCATCTCGCCGCCAACGCTTGTCCAGGCCAACCCGTTGACAAGGCCCACTTCGTCGGTCTTGACCAGCTCCTCCCCGCGGAATTTCCGTGGGCCCAGGTACGTTTCCAGATTGGATTTATTGATGGTCAGCTTGGCGTTTTCGTCCTCCACTACAGCCTTGGCCGCCTTCCGGCACAGCGAGGCGATGGTCCGCTCCAGTGTGCGCACGCCGGCTTCCTTTGTGTAGCCGTCGATGATCTCCCGGATCGCTTTGGGGGTGATCTTCAGTTGTTTGGCGGTGAGGCCGTGCTTTTTGAGCTGCTTTGGCACCAGATGCTTTGTGGCGATCTGGAATTTCTCCTCCCGGGTATAGCTGTAAAGATTGATGACATCCATCCGGTCGTACAGCGGCGCCGGAATGGTGCTGGCATCGTTGGCTGTCGTCAGGAACATAACGTGGCTCAGATCAAATGGCATATCAATGTAGTGGTCCTGGAAAGCGCTGTTCTGCTCACTGTCCAACACCTCCAGCAGTGCTGAAGCCGGATCGCCCCGGAAATCGGAACAGAGCTTATCGATCTCATCAAGGAGGATCAGCGGGTTGTTGGTGCCCGCCTGCTTCAGCGCCGCGATGATGCGGCCCGGCATAGAGCCCACATACGTTTTCCGGTGACCGACGATCTCCGACTCATCCCGGACGCCGCCCAGGGAGATGCGGACGTACTTTCTGCCTGTAGCTCTGGCCACCGACTTGGCGATAGACGTTTTGCCCACGCCCGGCGGGCCTACCAGACAGATAATATTGGCAGCGTTGTCTCCGGCCAGCTTCCGCACAGCCAGAGATTCCACAATGCGCTCCTTCACCTTTTCCAGGCCATAGTGGTCCTTGTCGAGGATCTTCTGGGCCTTGTCCAAATGGATGGTGTCGTCATCGGACACGTTCCACGGCAGCTCCAGACACGTTTCGATATAGTTCCGCTGGACGCTGTATTCGTGGGAGCTTTGGGGCATTTTGGACAGCTTATCGATCTCTTTGAGCAGCTTCTGGGTCTGCACCTCCGGCAAGGCCAGCTCCGCTACCTTGGCGCGGAACGCATCGGCCTCTTCCAGAGGTGTTTCCTCGTCGCCCAGCTCCTCGGCGATGGCCCGCATCTGCTCCCGCAGATAATATTCCCGCTGGCTCAAGTCGATCTGCTCCTTGGCCTTGGCGGCGATCTCGTTCTCGATCTCCAAAACACGGATCTCTTCTTCTAAAATATTGATGAGCGTCTGGAGCCGCTTGACCGGATCCTTCTCCTCCAGGATCTCCTGCTTGTCCTCATAATCGAGGGCCACGTTGGCGGCGATAAAATCGGCCAGGCGGCCGCAGTCCTTCTGCTTGACCACGTTGACGACGATGTCCGGCGGGACCTGGCGGAAGTTTTGAATATAATGCTCAAACAGGTTCTGCATCCGGCGGATCAACGCCTCAGAACGGGGCGTTTTCGTGGACGGGATCTCTTCCCGCAGCACAACATCGGCCCGCAAAAATGGCCTTTGCTGGGTGATCTCGCAGAGCGTTGCCCGCTGCAAGCCCTCTACCAGCAAGCGCAATCCGTTGTCCGACTGGCGGAACACCTGCTTGACCGTGGCCACTACGCCGGTAGAATACATCTTATCCTGACCGGGATCATCGTCGGACAAGTCTTTTTGTGCCACGAGGAAAATTTTCTGGCCATGCTCCAGGGCAGCATTGACGGCCAGCATGGATTTTTTTCGGCCCACGTCGAACTGTACGGAAGAATTGGGGAAGATCACCAACCCCCGCAGGGCGATCATCGGCAAATTAAAAATCGGTTCTGTTTGCATCTCTGTCGTTTGATTCATCCTAATCACACTCCTTGTGCAGAAAGGCGATGCTTTCTGTAAAGTCGTGCCCTGATTCTCTAAAAAAGCTAGGGCAATGGGGCCGCACTTTCTTCCCGGCCCCGGAAATAGAAAAAGCTGTCGCAGAGCAGAGCGACCCAACGCCCTGCCCGCGGCAGCAGACTTTCATTTTGTTAAGACGCGCTGTTTTTTCTCCCCCGCTTAGCGCTGCTGTCCGGCAGCTCCAACTGGTTCTCCGGCTTACGGCTGTCGTCCCGCGTGATCAGCGGTTGTGCGCCGTTTACCACGACCTCCGGGGTGATCTCCACCTTGGCGATGGTGTAATCCGATGGCACAGTGTACATCAGATCACCCAGCGTTTCTTCCATGATCGCGCGCAGACCTCTGGCGCCAGTATCCCGCTCCAGCGTCTTTTTGGCGACCTCGCGCAGGGCCGCTTCCTGGAACACCAGCTCCACGTTGTCCAACTGGAACAGACGGGTATACTGTTTGACCAGGCTGTTTTTCGGCTCCGTCAGGATGCGCACCAGCGCGTCCTCGTCCAGGCTGTCCAGTGTGGTGATGACCGGCATCCGGCCTACCAGCTCCGGGATCAACCCGTATTTGACCAGGTCGTGGGGCACTACATCCTGGAACAGCGCCGTTTTGCTCCGTTCTTTTTTGTCCCGGATGTCGGCGCCAAATCCCATGGCGGAGGTAGAGGTGCGCTTTTCGATGATCTTTTCCAGTCCATCGAAGGCGCCGCCGCAGATAAACAGGATGTTTGCCGTATTGATCTGCAAAAACTCCTGCTGCGGATGCTTTCTGCCGCCCTGAGGCGGCACGTTGGAAACGGTACCCTCCAAAATCTTCAGCAGAGCCTGCTGCACGCCCTCGCCGCTTACGTCGCGGGTAATGGACGGGTTTTCCGATTTCCGTGCGATCTTGTCGATCTCGTCGACGTAGATGATGCCCTGTTCCGCCCGCTCAATGTCGTAATCGGCGGCCTGGATGAGACGCAAGAGGATGTTTTCCACATCCTCGCCCACATAACCGGCTTCAGTCAATGTGGTGGCGTCGGCAATGGCAAAGGGCACATCGAGAATTTTCGCCAGCGTTTGCGCTAGCAGCGTTTTACCAACGCCGGTAGAGCCCAGGAGCAGCACGTTGCTCTTGGTAATCTCCACGTCGTCGTCACTGCCGTGCAGGATGCGCTTATAGTGGTTGTAGACCGCTACGGCCAGCGCCTGCTTCGTTTCGTTCTGGCCAATGACGTACTGATCCAAAAGCTCCTTGATCTCTTTTGGCTTGAGCAGCACCTGAGGCGCCGGATGAGGCTTTTTCGCCGGAGCTTCCTGTCCCAGCTCCTCCTCCAGCATGGTGGCGCAGAGACGGATACAGTCGTCACAAATATAAACGCCGGGACCTGCCACCAATCTGCGGGCCTCGCTCTGAGGCTTGCCGCAGAAGGAACAGCAGATTTCTTTTCTGTTATCGTCACCTGACATCAGTTTTCACCAACCTACATTAGTTATGTCCTGTAATGATCTTGTCAATCAGGCCGTATTCCAGCGCTTGCTGGGCATCCATAAAGTTATCCCGCTCAGTATCCTTAACAATGACCTCCAGCGGTTGGCCGGTACGCTCTGCCAGGATGCGATTGAGACGGTCTTTCGTCTTTTGGATGTGGTCTGCGTGGATCATGATCTCGCTGTTGGGCAGGGAGTAGCGCTTGCCCTTGGTGCCGGCTGCCAGCAGGAAAGAGCCCATGCTGGCCGCCATGCCCATGCAGATGGTGGAAACGTCACACTTGATATACTGCATGGTGTCGTAAATGGACAGACCGGCTGTGACCACGCCGCCGGGGCTGTTGATATACAGGCTGATGTCCTTGTTGGGGTCTTGCCCCTCCAGGTACAGAAGCTGCGCCACAACCAGGCTGGCTGTTACATTGTTGACTTCCTCTGTCAGCATAATGATCCGGTCATTGAGCAGACGGGAATAAATATCATAGGACCGCTCACCGCGGCTCGTTTGTTCTACAACGTAAGGGACTAAACTCACTGGAACCACCTTTTCTCCGCACAAAAATGAAACTGTCTCAGGATGAACAAGCCATCTGCCGTCCTGTGCGGCGGACAGCAGATGGGACGTTTTTCAGCGCACCGGACCGGCGGCCGACATATTCTTGTTCATCAGTATTGGATCAGCGCAGAGCGCTTATTCAGCGTTTTCTGTTTTCTCCGCCTGCTCCTCGGTCTTTTCTTCTGCCTTCTTTGTTGTCTTTTTTGCAGCTGGCTTCTTCGCTGGCTTTTTCTCTGCCTCTTCGCCTTCCGCTGCCTTCTTGGTCGTTCTCTTGGCTGCCGGCTTCTTGGCTGGCTTCTCGCCTTCCTCACCCTCGGCTGCCTTCTTTGTTGTCTTTTTCGCCGCTGGCTTCTTGGCCGGTTTCTTCTCCTCAGCAGGTGCTTCCTCTGCCTTTGCAGCTTCTTCTGCCGGCACAACAACAGCGTTGTCACGGACCAGGTTCATTGCCTTTCTGGCAACAACGTCTTTGGCCTGGCCTTCTCTGGAGATCATCTCCTTGACCTTCTCCACATCCTGCTGATACATCTTTGCCAGGTTCTCGAACTCTTCGTCGATCTCCTCATCGGTGGCGGTGATGTTCTCCAGCTCGCCGATCTTCTCCAGGGCAAGACGGATCTTTACCTGGTTCTCAGCCTGCTGACGGAAGCTCTCCCGCAGGGTGTGGGGATCCTGACCGGTCAACTGCATATAGGTCTCAAAGCGGAGGCCCTGGGACTGGAGACGATAGTTGAATGCGCGGATCTCGGTGTCGATCTGCTTTTCATACATGGCGTTGGGGATCTCGCCCTCCAGACGATCGTTGAGCTGCATCATCAGCTGATACTCGATGTCGCCGGCGACCTCTTCCTTCTTCATCTCTTCCAGACGCTTGCGCATATCCGCACGCAGGTCAGCAACGGTGTCGAAGTCGCTGATGTCCTTGACAAACTCATCGTCCAGCTCCGGCAGCTCCTTGCCCTTGACCTCGTGGATATGTACCTTAAAGACAGTTGGCTTGCCTGCCAGCTCGCTTGCGTGGTAATCCTCCGGGAAGGTGACGTTGACTTCTACATCTTCGCCAGCCTTATGGCCGCAGAGCTGCTCCTCAAAGCCTGGGATGAACATCTTGGTGCCCAGGGTCAGGCTGTAGTTTTCTGCCTTGCCGCCCTCAAATGGCTCGCCGTCCAAAAAGCCCTCAAAGTCCATGACAACGATGTCATCGTTCTCTGCGCCGCGGTCTACGGTGACCATTCTGGAGTAACGATCCAGCAGCTCGTTCATCTTGGCGTCTACATCTGCGTCAGTGACCTCGACAGATTTTGGGGTGATCTTCAGGCCCAGGTAGTCCTTGATGTTGACTTCCGGCTTTGTGGTGACGGTTGCCTTGAAGGTCAGGCCCTTCTCCTTGCTGACTTCCACGATCTCAAAGTCGATCTTGTCCTCGATGACCTCCAGCTTTGCCTCGGTGATGGCGTCGTCCAGTGCCTTTGGATACAGATCCTCAATGGCGTCCTCAAAGAACACGTTCTGGCCATAGTATTTCTCGATGAAAGCTCTTGGCGCCTTGCCCTTCCGGAAACCCGGCAGGGAGATCTTTCTCTTATCCTTCTGATATGCTCTCTCTATGGCGTCATTGAAATCCTTTGCGTCCACCGCAACTTCTAACTGATAGCGGTTGGTTTCTACATTATTACAAGAAATCAATTTCATTTTACTTCACTCCTGCTTTTTCAACTTAAAATTATCCTTTTTATTGTAGCATAGGTTTGTACAAATTACTACCATCAATTTTTAAAATTTGTAAATTTTCTCTATTCCCGGACCAGTACCGGCACAAAGCCTACATAATCGCAGGAGATCAGGTGCATTTTAATGCCCTCCCATTCCCCTTTGATGGCCCGTTTGGACGCCTGACTGCCGTGGATATGCCCAAAATAGCACCGGCGGATGTTCCGCTCCCGCAGCACCGTTAAGATACCGTTACAGGCCATGGTGCCATAGACCGGCGGATAGTGGAGAAACACGATAGGCTCCGCTTCCGGGAACCGCTTTTCCGCGTCGTCCAGCGACAGCTTGAGCCGCCCCACTTCCCGGTTGACGATCTTGATGTCCTCGTCCTTTTCGGAATTATACAGCCAGCCCCGGCTGCCGCAGATGGCTTTGCCCTGGGCCAGATAGGCGTTATTGTGGAGCACATGGAGAGAGGTGAACCCCTCCTCCTGAAAGAACGTCTCGATCCTTGTTTTGGTGGACCACCAGTAGTCGTGATTGCCCTTGAGCAGGATCTTTTGTCCCGGCAGGGCGTTGAGCCACTGGAAATCCGCCTTCGATTCCGCAAGGGACATCCCCCAGGAAATGTCGCCGGCCACCACAACGGTATCCTGTTCCGTCACCACGGCCCGCCAGTTTCGTTCCAGCCGCTCCACATAGTTCTCCCAGCCGCGGAACACGTCCATGGGCTTTTTGCTGCCCAGAGACAAATGCAGATCCGCAATGACAAACAGCGACATTATGCCAACCCTAACAGGCGCAGCAGTACGTCGCCCATCTGCTCTTTCTCGCAGACATTCTGGAAGCGGACAGGCTTTTCCTTGAGGCCGGCAATGGGCGCGGGGACCTCGGTGCCGGTCAGCTTGGACAGGCGCTCTACCTTGTCAAACTCATCCATCTTGTCATCGTACTGGTCATCTACAGCGGACAGCACAGAGGACGCGAACTTATATGGGCTTGCGGTAGAGTCGATGACCGTCGGGGTCTTATCGCCGGTGCGGGCAACATAGTCCTCGTAGACCTTTACGGCAACAGCGGTGTGGGTATCGCAGAGATAACCGGCGTTGTCGTACACCTGGCGGATGGTCTTTTTGGTGTCCTCGTCGCTGCAGAAGCCAGCGTCAAAAACAGCGCTGATCTTCTGGAACGTCTCGTCGTCCACCTTGTAGCACCCTTTTTCGGACAGCTCCTGCATCCAGCCGGCGACCTTCTTGCAGTCGTGGCCGGTCACATCGTAGAGCAGCCGCTCCAGGTTGCTGGAGATGAGGATGTCCATGGACGGGGAGATCGTTGCATGGAAATCCCGGTTCCGGTTGTATTCACCGGTCTTGAGGAAATCGGTGAGGACGTTGTTGGAGTTAGACGCGCAGATGAACTTGTTTACCGGCAGGCCCATCTTGCTGGCGTAGTAGCCGGCAAGGATGTTGCCGAAGTTGCCGGTAGGCACGACCACGTTGATGGGGTCGCCGGGCTGGATGGCGCCGCGCTCCATTAAATCGCTGTAAGCGGAGACGTAGTAGACGATCTGCGGCAGCAGCCGGCCCCAGTTGATGGAGTTGGCGCTGGAGAACAGCATGCCGTTTGCATGGAGCTTCTCATTGATGGCCGGATCGACAAACAGCTTCTTCACGCCGGTCTGGGCGTCGTCAAAGTTGCCCTCGATGGCGCAGACGCTGACGTTGCTGCCTTCCTGCGTATTCATCTGGCGCTTCTGCATGGGGCTGACGCCGTTCTCCGGATAGAATACCAGCATCTCGGTGCCCTTTACATCCTTAAAGCCTTCCAGGGCCGCCTTACCGGTATCGCCAGAGGTGGCCACCAGAATGACGGCTGTTTTTTCACACTTTGTCTTGCGCAAAGAATGGGTCAGCAGGTGCGGCAGCAGCTGCAGCGCCATATCCTTGAAGGCGCAGGTGGGGCCGTGCCACAGCTCCAGGATGTTCATGGCGCAGTCGCCGTCCTTTACGGCAACGACCGGCGCCGGATGACCGCCGGAAAATTTGCCGCCGCCATAGGCGCCTTGGACGCACTCCTCGATCTCCTCCGGCGTGAACTCCGGCAGGAAATCAGACACGACCTTAGCCGCCCGGTCAAAATAGGACTGGCCATTCATGGCGGTCAAGTCCGCAAGGGTATAGGCCGGCAGGGTCTCCGGTACAAAAAGGCCGCCGTTTTTGGCAATGCCCTGCACGATTGCCTGCGACGCTGTTACTGTTACTGACGAATCCCTTGTGCATTGATACTTCAAGGTGTTCCCCTCCATTTACTCTAATCTCTAATCAATTTTATCGCATTTTATATTGTATCTGATTCTCTGCGTAATGTCAAAGAGAATCAAAAAAATCTTTCGCATTTTGGTAGAAAATTTGGTGGATCAACCCGTCGGACAGTCCCCGCCTGGAAAAATCATCGGCAAGTCGCTCCAGATCCTCGATGCCCCGAAGGACTTTACCCAGCTCGGCCCCGTCAAAATCGGTGCCCAGCGCCAACGTTTTTTCGCCGCCTAAAGACAAAAAATGCGCCACATGGCAAAATACATCGTCCAGCGTGGCTTCTCCGTCCTCCCGCAAAAACCAGCGGTGGAGATTAAGTCCCACCAATCCCCCGCACCGTTTGATCTCCAGAAACTGCTCGTCGGTCAAATTCCGGGGATGGTCGCAGATAGCCCGGGCATTGGAATGGGTGGCGATGATGGGCTTTTGCGCAAGAGACGCCACATCATAAAATAGCGGCTCGCTGGCATGGGACACATCCACCAGAATATCCGCTTCTTCCAGGGCGGGGATCACCTGTTTCCCGAAGGGCGTCAGTCCTCTGGGATGCGCCACCATGGCCCCGTCGCCGATCTCGCAGGAGCCGTTCCAGGTCAACGTCAGCGCCCGGACATGGTGGCGATGCAGATGCTCGATATTGGATAGATCCCCGGCCAGCACAGCGCCGCCCTCTACCGTCAGCAGGCCGTGGCAAACGGGACCTGTTTTGTTGAGATCTTCCTTTTTGGTGCAAAGGATCATCTGCTCTGTTTTGGCTGCCGTTGCTTCCAAAAAGGCGGCCACCGCTGTAAAATAATCGACCGCCGCCTGGCCCCGCAGCGTGTCGGGGATCCATACGGCAAAGCACTGGACCCAGGGATCATAACGGCTTCCCCGCTCCAGAGACAAATGCAGTTCCCCATTGTGCTGCAAAGACAGACGGCGGTCGTAACAGGCCGTGATGGTGTCGCAGTGCAGATCAAAAATGTTCAACACGATCCCCCCTCAAAGGCATTGATCACATAGCGCAGCCGCTTTATTCTGCTGCCGTCCCGGCTGGTCGTCAGGCCAGCCACATCAAAGCGGCAGGACAGCAAAGCAAATTCCGGGTGCGCTTCCAGATAGCACAGCGATGTCTGGATGATCCTACGGCGCTTCTCTTTCGTCACGGCTTCCAGCGGGTCTACCATACTGCCTTCCCGCCGCGTTTTCACTTCGACAAATAAAATATACTGGCCGCGCTGAGCGATTATGTCAATCTCACCGTAGCGGCTGTGGTAGTTCCGCTCCAAAATGGTACAGCCCTTTCGCCGGAGAAAATCAGCGGTATACCCTTCGCCCAGCTTTCCCGATCCATTATCCATGGCCTTCTCCCAGGATCTTTGTCAGGAAAGACCGGCGATGGACGGGACAAGGGCCATATTCCAGCAGCAGCTCCCGGTGGAGCTTGGTACCATAGCCCTTGTGCTTTGCAAACCGGTATTCCGGGTACAGCTTATCGATCTCCACCATGAGCCGGTCCCGGCTGACCTTTGCCAGGATCGATGCTGCTGCGATGCTGTAGCTGCGACTGTCTCCTTTGACTACCGTCTCGCCCGGAATGGGCAGCGGCGGCATCCGGTTGCCGTCGATAAGCGCATAATCTGCCGGCGGGTCCAGCTTTTGGCAGGCCCGGCCCATAGCCAGGTACGTCGCCTGCAAAATGTTGATCTCATCGATCTCCTTCTCGGTGGCAAAGGCAATGCCGTAGCTGACCGCCTCTTTGGTAATGATGTCGAAAAGCGCTTCCCGCTTTTTCTCCGTCAGCTTTTTGGAATCGTCCAGCCCCTCGATGACAAGGCCCTCCGGCAAGATCACCGCAGCGGCAAAAACAGGCCCGGCCAAAGGGCCCCGGCCTGCTTCATCAATGCCGCAAACGGCGGTATATCCGTTTTGTAACGCTGTTTGTTCAAAAAGGAATCCATCTGTCATGACTTCACCTGCTCCAACGTTATGCGGCCCAGCTTTGCGCCGCGGAATTCATCCAACACGGCGATGGCCGCCCGCTCGGTGTTGATCTCGCCGCCGGAAATCAACATTCCCCGGTTCCGGCCGATCTGTTCCAGGATCTCGTAACTCTCCATTGCCTGAAGATCGCAGTCCTCCAGCTTGTAGCGGCTGACAAGGGCGCTGGGATACAATTCCCGCAACACCTCGATGAGCCGGCAAGCCAGATGCTCCACATCGACGACGGCATCCTTTACGGCGCCGGTAAAGGCCAGGTGTTCGCCCACCAGCTTATCCTCAAACTTCGGCCACAGCACGCCGGGCGTATCCAGCAGCTCAAAATCCTTCGTGATGCTGAACCACCGGTTCTCTCTCGTCACGCCGGGACGGTCCTCCACAACGGCCTTGCTGCCCTTGGCCAGCCGATTGATCATAGACGATTTGCCCACGTTGGGGATGCCCACCACCATGACCCGGATCGTGCGGCCTACCATGCCTTTTTTCTCCCAGGCGGCAATGCGGTCCTTCAGCACAGACCGGACCGTGGGAATAAACTGGTTCATGCCCTTGCCGCTGCGGCAATCCACCGCGATGGCCGGGATGTTCTTTTCTTTATAATAGGCGATCCAGCGGGCGGTCTGCTGCGGGTCGGCCATATCGGCCTTATTCAGCAGGATGACCCGGGGCTTGCCCTGGATCAGCTTGTGCAGTACCGGGTTGCGGCTGCTGATGGGGATCCGGGCGTCTACGATCTCCGCCACGGCATCTACCAGCTTCAGCGTTTTTTCGATCTGCCGCTTTGTTTTGGTCATATGCCCGGGAAACCATTGGATAGATTGTGGTTCACTCATGCTGCTGCCTCCAGATCATAAGATTGGATGACCCCGAACCGGTTAAAGGGGAACAGCTTTAGCTGCGCTTTCCCCAGGATATACCGGGTATCCACCATGCCGACCTTCTCATAGCGGCTGTCCAGAGAGACTTCCCGGTTATCGCCCAGGACGAAGATGTGGCCCTCCGGCACAGTGACGCCGCCCTCCGGCATGGCAATGAGGATCTCCGACGTTTGGGGCCGGTACGTTTTCATCTCGCCCAGATATTCCGTTTCATCCAGCTTTTTGCCGTCCACATAAACTTCCCCGTGATCATAGTCGAGATAGACCGTCTGCCCCTCTGTGGCGATGACCCGCTTGACGATGGGCTCATTAAGGCCCACCGTCTTTTTCAGCACGACCACATCGCCCTGCTTTGGCTGGTAAAACCAACTGGACACGATGATCCGGTCATTGTTCTGCAAATTTGGCACCATGGATGTGCCGCTGACGGTGACGATGCGGAACACAAACGTAAAGACGACGCCTACCACGATGATGGCGATGATCAGAGACTCCACCCAGTCAAAGGAGGCAATGCGAACATCGCTCCGGATGGCGCCTGCTCTGGCATCCTGTGGGGAGGCCAGATCGGTTTCCTGTGTTTTTTTCTCTTTGGCCAAAAAAGATCCCTCCTGTTTTGTATCCAAAAGCTCTGCATAGCAAAAAAGGGACACATTCCATGTCCCTTTTGAAAAGTTGAGTTATCTGATTTTCTCTCTGAGCTTTGCAGCCTTACCGACGCGGTCACGCAGATAGTAGAGCTTTGCTCTGCGAACGTGGCCCTTGCGAACCAGCTTGACGCCCTTCACATTTGGGGAGTGGATCGGGAAAACTCTCTCCACGCCAACGCCGTAAGAAACACGTCTTACGGTGAAGGTCTCAGAAATACCGCTGCCCTTCTTGGCGATGACGGTACCTTCAAAAACCTGAATTCTCTCTCTCTGTCCCTCGCGGATATTGACGTCTACCTTGATGGTATCGCCGATCTCGATCTGAGGAACTTCCTTTTTCAAGGAATCCTGTGCAATCAGTTTCAGTGCATCCATTGTAATAAATCCTCCTGTTTTCAGATATTCATAGCCGACCCTTCGGCAGAGGACTACCCGCATTCATGTCTCGGCATTCGCCGGGCATCAATCCCCATCGGTTTCGACGGCACGCGCATAAGGCGCTGTTCAGATGCCTTCCTAGTATAGCACAACCTCTCCGAAAATGCAACCGTTAATTTGCAGAAACACCGCGATCATCCGGGATCAGCCGTAAACATCTCCTTTCGCTGTACGCTTAGGCATTCCCCATAAAAGCTACAGCAAAGCGCTAAAAACGGGCTCCCCTTAAGCAAAAACCTGACCGTCGCTGTCAAAGAGATCGGTCCGGACGATCTTTGCATAGAACCGGACGATGCAAAACTGCTCCAGCGCATCAAACAGCAGGTGGGGATTGATATTGCGCACGCTGCCTGCCGGCAGGTACAGCGTACAGGTGACCGCATCCCCTTCCGTTTGCAGATCCCGCACATCTAGGTCCGGCTTGATGTCTACATCCTTGATGCCGGACTTGCTCTTTTTCTGCACGATGATCTGTTCCTGCGCAAGCAGTGCGCGCAGCGTTTGTTCCGCCTCTGAGGCTGTTCGGTCTTCCGGCAGGATGGTGATCTGATAGGACGCTTTGGCGATCTTCCCCGGCTTCTTCTTGGGCACTGTCACATCGAATACCCGGATGTCCTTCGGCAGTCCCTTGTTGATCTCCCCGATCATCCGGTCTTTGTCCACAGACTCCAGCAATCGGATGTCCATGGATTCCCGCAGCCCGTCGATGCCCAGGGACAGCGGCAGGGCAAACGTCAAAAACGGGTGGGGGTTAAAGCCCTCGGTGTACCACAGCGGGATCTTCGCCCGCTGGACCGCCCGCGTCATACACCGGTTCAAATCCAGGTGAGAGATATATTTGGCGCGGCCTGTTTTGGTAAACCACACCCGCATGGTGACCCATGGTTCATTTCCCATAGCAGATCCCTCCTTTGAACCGGGATGCGCCGCAATGAGAACATTCCTGACTGCAATCCGGTGAAGTCTTGTTTTCATAGGCTCTCTGGCATTCCGCAATGAGGAACGACTTTTTGATGCCCATATCGATATGATCCCAGGGCAGCACTTCATCAAAGGCGCGGCGGCGCTGGTTGTAAAATTTCGGATCTACGCCACAGTCATCAAAGACCTTCATCCAGCGGTCAAAGTCAAAGCACTCGGACCAGCCGTCCATCTTACAGCCCCGCTTCTGGGCTTCCTCCAGCACCGGCGCCAGACGACGGTCGCCCCGGGCAAATACGCCCTCTAAAAAGCTGGTGTGGGCCTCGTGATAATTGCAGGTGATCTTCCGGGTGGTGACGGAATTTTTCAGATGCTGCTGCTTTTCGTGGAGCAGCTCGATGGGATCCTGGGGCTCCCACTGGAACGGCGTAAACGCCTTGGGCACAAAGGAGGAAGCACTGACCGTCACATTGACCGAGCGGCCCTTTGGCCTATTGGGATTTTGATAAAATTCATCCACCACGGCCTGGCCTAATTTCGCGATGCCGGCCACATCGTCCATGGTCTCTGTTGGCAGGCCGATCATAAAGTACAGCTTGATATTGAGCCAGCCGCCGGCAAAGGCTGTGCGCACCGTTTTGAGCAGTTCTTCCTCGGTGACATTTTTGTTGATGACGTCCCGCATCCGCTGGGTGCCGGCCTCCGGCGCAAAGGTCAGTCCACTGCGGCGCACCGATTTCAGCTTGTCCATCAGCTCGGTGGAAAAGCTGTCCACTCGCTGGGACGGCAGGGAGATGCTGACGTGCTCGTCATTGGTCCAGGTCAGCAGTTGATCCAGCAGCCCGTTGATGTCGGGGTAATCGCTGGTGCTCAGCGATACCAGCGACAGCTCCTCATAGCCGGTATTCTCGCAGAGAGCACGGCATTCCCCGTTGATCTTATCGATAGTCTTTGTCCGCACGGGGCGATAAATGAACCCGGCCTGACAGAACCGGCATCCCCGGTAGCACCCCCGCTGAACTTCGCTGACTGCCCGGTCATGGACGATCTCGATGCTGGGCACCACAAAGTTTTCCGGGTAATAGGCCTTGTTCATATCCGGCAGCACACGGCGGAGGATCTTCTTCGGCGCGCCGTCCTTTGGGGTGACGGCCTCGATGGTCCCGTCCGCTTTGTAGGTCACATCGTAAAGAGATGGCACATAAACGCCAGAGATCTTTGCGGCGGCCCTAAGGAATTCCTTTTTGGTGCAGCCGTTTTTCCGCATCTCCCGGTACAGCTCGATGACCTCTAAGTCGATCTCTTCGCCTTCCCCGATAAAAAACAGGTCAATAAAGTCGGCGATCGGCTCCGGATTGACAGCGCAGGGGCCACCGGCACAGACGATGGGCATCTCGTCGGTACGCTCATCGGTGCGCAAGGGCAGTCCGGCCAGATCCAGCATATTCAGAACATTGGTATAGCTCAATTCATATTGCAGTGTAAAGCCGATAAAGTCAAAGTCCCGGATCGGGTCGCCGCTTTCTAAGGCGTAAAGGGGAATCGCGTTTTTCCGCATTTCCGCCTCCATGTCGATCCAGGGCGCAAATACCCGCTCACACCAGATATATGGCTTTTCATTAAATAGGCTGTATAAAATCTTCATCCCCAGGTGGGACATTCCCACTTCATAGGTATCGGGAAAGCAAAACGCAAAACGCACGTCTACCTGATCTTTGTCCTTGAGCACGGCGTTGAGCTCACCGCCCACATAGCGGCCCGGCTTTTGCACCCGCAGTAATAATGGTTCAATTTTTTGATTCATCGTATTATGAGATTCCTTTCCGCATGGAATGGTTTTATTGTAACAGTTTTCCCCCACAACTGCAAGCAAAATTCCGGGACGTCCCTTGCCGCAACCCCCCTTAATCACCTTGTGGCAATATCTCCCTTTAAGGGAAGATAAGAAGGATCTTCGTGCGAAAGCCCAGCGCAATGGCCTGCGCTAAAGCATCAGAAAGGGCGCCCCCTTTCGGGGACGCCCTGTTGCACTGCGATAAACGGATCGCTTATTCGCCTTCGTATGCCTGACGGTAGATCTCGATGACCTGATCGACAGAAGCCTTTCTTGGGTTGGTCAGCTGGCAAACGTCCTTCTTGGCGTTCTCGGCCATCTCGCGGAAGTCCTCCGGCTTTACGCCCAGTTGCTTCAGGTTAGTCGGGATGCCGACCTCTGCGCTGAGGGTCTTGATGGAATCGATAGCCTTCAGTGCTGCCTCGTGGGTGGACAGACCGTCGATGTTCTCGCCCATTGCCACAGCGATGTCCTCAAAGCGGTTCAGGTTGCCGATGAGGTTGAAGCGCTCAACATATGGCAGCAGAATAGCGTTGCAAACACCGTGTGGCAGGTTGTAGAAGCCGCCGAGCTGGTGTGCCATTGCGTGAACATAACCCAGGGAAGCGTTGTTGAATGCGATACCTGCCAGATACTGGCCGTATGCCATGGCGTCTCTTGCCTGCATATAGTCGCCGTTGGCCACTGCCTTTGGCAGATAGTGACGGATCATCTTGATGGCCTTGATGGCGGCAGCGTCTGTCAGCGGGTTAGCTGCGGTGGAAACGTAAGCCTCGATAGCGTGGGTCAGCGCGTCCATACCGGTTGCGGCAGTCAGGCCAGCCGGCATACCCTTCATCAGTTCTGGGTCATTGATGGAGATCTGTGGAGTGACCTTCCAGTCAACAATAGCCATCTTGACCTTTCTGCGGGTATCGGTGATGATGCAGAACCGGGTGATCTCAGAAGCGGTACCGGCGGTGGTGTTGATGGCCATCAGCGGAACCATGTCGTTCTTAGACTTGTCAACGCCTTCGTAGTCGTAAATCTGGCCGCCGTTGGCTGCTACCAGGCCGATGCCCTTTGCGCAGTCGTGAGAAGAACCGCCGCCCAGGGAAACGATGGAGTCACATCCGTTTGCCTTGTAGGCCTGCAGACCAGCCTCTACGTTCTTGTCTGTTGGGTTTGGCTCTGCGCCGTCGAATACGGCACTCTCAATGCCGGCTGCCGAAAAATATGCCTGGATCTTGTCTGCCATGCCGCAGGATGCCAGGAACTTATCGGTTACGATCAGCGCCTTTTTTGCGTTTAATGTTTTCATCAGGTCGCCGGCCTCTGCGGCGGAGCCTTCACCGAATACGTTTCTTGTTGGTAAGAAATAGTAAGTAGATGCCATGAGATGTTCCTCCTAAATGATTTTTGTATGTTTTGGGTTTTTATTGTTTGAACTGTCTTTATTCTACCAGTCCTTTCCTAGGAAAACAGTGACCAAATCACACAAAAATTTGTTAAAGTTTTAGCAATATTGTTATAAATTTCACACGTTGTCCCATAATATCACAGACACCTGTCGATTAAAAACACAAAACCGGCAGGATGTCTCCTACCGGTCTCCTTATTCGGTCAGCTTGCGCAGCTTTTCCTTGTCGATGATCTTGATGCCGCCTCGAGATAATTCTACAATGCCGTTATTGGCAAAGGATTTGAGCATCCGGGTGACGACCTCTCTGGCGCTGCCGGTGTGCTTTGCCACCTGCTCGTGGGTCATTTTGATGGTGTCGCTGCCGCAGGCGCTGCTCTCGTCCCACAAAAATACGGCCAACCGTTTATCAAAGCTCATAAAGAGCATCTGCTGCATAGCCCACATCACTTCTGAAAAACCGTCTGTGGCCATTTTGTAAGCCAGACATTCCACATAGATGTTGTTGGTGGTCATCCGGCGGAAATACGGCGCGCTGATGATGAGCAGCTCTGTCTCCTTTTCCGCCTCGATGTGTACGTCAAAGGTGATGTTGGAGATGACACAGGAAGCCGACAGGATACACCATTCTCCCTCGTCCATCCGGTACAAGGGGACCTCCTTCCCTTCATCCGACATCATGTACGCCCGCAGCAATCCCTTGCAGACAAAGATCAGCCCTTTACATTCCCGCTCGCCCCGGTGGACGTTCTCCCCTTTTTGGCAGGTGGTAAAATAGCTGTTCTTCACAAGTCCTTTTTTCTCTTCGTCGGACAAATGCTCCCAGGCGCCAAAATTCTTTTGCAGCAATTCGATCTTTTCCTGTTCTCCCATTTCTGAGATCCTCCATAGAAAACGGAGAAACACTTTCCCCAAAATTTGAACTTGATTTCCCTAAAATTCTAGCGCTGTTTTGCGAAAAAGTCAAGGTTCTCGGCTAAAAAGGCCCTGATTTTTCAGCACTAAACACAGCATCAGATACACGCTGACCAGCAAAAGGGAAAAGTTCCAGGGAGACTGCAGCAGCAGCAAAAAGCCCACTGTCCCCAGGGGGATGAGGCAGAAAAGAGACAAGATCGTCACAAGGATCCCTGTCCGGCGGCCGCCCAAGACCGGCAGCAAAAACAGCGTCAGCGCCCGACCGCCGTCTAAGGATTCCACCGGCAGCAGATTAAAGATGCCCAAAGCCAGGTGGTACAGCAGGAATTCCTCGCCCCAAGCAGGCAGCCATGGCCGCAGGAGCAGCAGCACCATAGCTGCCAGACCATTGGCCAGCGGCCCGCCCAGAGAAATCCAGCCTTCCTGCACCATTGTGGTCTGGCAATCGGCAGGCTCCTTTAGGATGACCCCAAAGGGATGGATCTCCACCAGTTTTGGCGGGATGCCGAACAGCAGCATCAGCAGCAGGTGTCCGCTCTCGTGTATCACCACGGCGCCAATGCCCAACAGTGCCGTGCCCCGCACATCGGTGAACAGCACGATACCCATAGCGGCCAAAAAGAGGAAATGGAGCCGGACTTTACAGGGGCCCAGAGAAAACTCAACCATCGGAGGAAGCCATGGAGGAGAACGGCTCCATCTTTACGATGACAGAATCACTGACCGTGTGCTGATACCATGCGCTGGCACGGGTATAAACGCTGCCGCCGATGGTTTTCCACACAACGATGGCCAACAGCGCAGCCGTGCATAGTCCGATCTGCACCAGACACACCCGGGAAAGCGCCGTCCTATTTTTGCGTTCCCGCATAAGGCCTCCTTTCCCCGTTTACAGAATGATACAGATCAATCCGTTGCAGCCGTCGTTGATGATGCGCTCGATCGTCTCCCGCAGCTTGTTCCGGGCATCTGGCGGCATTTTGTTCAGCTTGGTGTGCAGTCCCTCGTTGACCAGCTCATGGAGAGATTTGCCAAAGATGTTGGACTCCCAGATCTTGCCCGGGTCCTCCTCAAAGCCGGTCATGAGATAAGAGATCAGCTCCTCCGACTGCTGCTCAGAGCCGACCATCGGCGTCACCGCTGTAGAGATCTTCGTTTTCATCATGTGAATGGCTGTGGCGTTGGCCTTTAAGCGAATGCCGTACTTGCCGCTCTGCTTGACGATCTCCGGTTCCTCCAGCGTCATCTCGTCCATATCCGGCATGACGATGCCATAACCGGTCTCCTGCACCTGCTCATAGGCTTCCTTCAATTTATCGTACTGCTTTTTCATGGCGACAAAATCCAACATACAGTGCAGCAGGTCGCTCTCGTCCTCAATGGAGATGCCTGTCTGTTCCGCCAATACCTTAAAGAATATCTGCGGTTTAATCACGACGGCGATCCGCGCCATGCCTTTGCCCAGATCGATCTGGGAGGTAAAGGAGCTTTGGAGATGCTCACAGCTTTTCAGCGATTGGTGGACGTCGTTGAGCTGACGGATCCGCTCGATCTTGGCAGCGGCGTCCTTGATGGCCTGGAGCACCTCCGAGCGCAGCCAATGGGTTTTGTCCAGTTGGGTCAGCCAGGCGGGCATCTCCACCTTGATCTCCTTGATCGGGAACTCAAAGAGGATCTTTGACAGGATCTCCCGGATCTCCCCTTCGGTCAGATCAAGACAGTTCACCGGCATCACCGGCACGCCGTGGCGCTGCTGCAACTGGGCAGCCAGCGCTTTTGTCTGCTCACTGGACGGATCGGCGGTATTGAGCAGGATGATGAACGGCTTGTGGATCTCCTGTAATTCCCCGATGACCCGTTCTTCCGCCTCCTCGTATTCTTCCCGGGGAATGTCCCCGATAGAGCCGTCGGTGGTGACGACCAGCCCGATGGTGGAATGCTCTGTGATGACCTTTTTTGTGCCGATCTCCGCCGCCATATTAAAGGGGATCGGTTCCTCGTACCAGGGCGTCATGACCATCCGGGGCGAATCGCCCTCTACATAGCCCAGAGCGCTGGGGACGATGTAGCCGACACAGTCGATCATCCGCACGTTGAACGAGGCGCTTTTGTCCACGCTGATGGACACCGACTGCTCCGGGATAAACTTGGGTTCGGTGGTCATAATGGTGCGGCCGGCGGCCGACTGGGGCATTTCGTCGATGGCCCGCTCCCGCTGGTATTCCTCCCCCATGTTGGGCAGGACGATCAGGTCCATAAATTTTTTGATAAAGGTAGATTTACCGGTGCGGACCGGGCCGACAACACCGATGTAAATATCCCCGTTGGTCCGCTCCGAAATGTCGTTGTATAGATTGCGGTCTTTCATTTCAACCTCCAGTTCCGGCAGTACGGGCTGCCGCGTGAATATTTTGCGTCAATCATGGTGCCCATCGTTAAATCGGGATCAGCAGCATCCCCGGCTGGTCCGCCACCGACTCGGTCAGATCATTTTCCGACTGGATGGCCTGGACGCTGGTGGCGTACTGCTTGGCGATCTCCCACAGGGATTCGCCGCCGGCGGTGTAATACAGCACGAGAGACGCTGACCGGTCCTTGGGCTTTTCCATGTCCGGGTTGGGGATGACCTCTGTTAAAAAGCGGCAGGTGCGCTCACGGAACACCGTCGTTTCTAAAGAAAATTCCGTCTTGATCTCCATGCTGTCACCGCCTGTAATGCGATAGGTCAGATTGGATACAGACCCACTGGTGCGGCACTGGCATCCGCCCTCGCCGTTTAGCTCCCGACCGTAATTCATCTCCAGCGTCCGCTCAAAATAAAAAGGCGTTCCCTCGTTGTTCAGCGCCAGAAGGCACAGATTATATTTCCCCTTGTAGAGCAGTGTCCCCTCCTCCTCGGCGGCGGTGACGACGCAGCTTTCGTTCCAGATGTCGATGACCTTGCTCAGCCCGCCTTCCGGGAAGGAGAAGGTGTTCTTTTGGGCGCAGTGGTCGGTATAGCTGCCGCCAAACTGCAAAAATGTCCGCTGCTGATGCTCCAACGTTACCTCCAGCGACCGGGAATAGGCATCGGTGACCATGGTGACGGTGCTGTCCCCGTAAGACTGAACGGTGGCTAACAGCTTGACCTCCGCTTCCAACAGATTATTTTCTCCGGCGGAATCGCTTTTGATCTGCACGTTGGCCCCCATCAGACGAATAGACACGTCTGCCTGACTGCGGTCAGCGGCACGGCAATCCAGCATCTGCTGGAAGGGCAGCCCATATTCCATCGTTTCCGGCAAAGCGTCCCGCAAATCGGTGAGGTACAGCACCTTCAGCAGCACCGTTCCTTTGCAGAGCATCCGGCTGTCCAGCACACGGCATTCCTCCACAGAAACCGTGGCGTCTGTCCGCAGGATCCGGTCAGCGCAGGGCTTGCCTGCCCCCAATTCCAGCACCTCCTCTATGGAGATCATCTGCTGCGCTACGCCCTCGCAGGTGCTAAAGGAGACTTCCTCCTGCAATTGCTCTACGTCATCGTCCTCTACGCTGTGGAGCAGTTCCAGGTCCCGCTGCTCCCAGACGCAGGCGCAGACGGAAAACGCTCCATGGATGTCCAGCCGCCGGGGACTGGTAGCCCGGCAATTGACATATTCCACGTTGGTGCGGGGAAGGACTACGCCGTTGCCCGTTGTGGTCTTGACCGGAAGATTGGCAGAAAACTGGGAGGTGTTTTCATAACATCTGATCTTTTTGCTGTCGGCGTCCAGATACAGCACCCGGACCGTCATGCTGCCGTTGATGTCGGCGCTGTCCCCCACGAGGCTGGCCGATAAAATAGACGGCTCCACCTGACACTTTAAGATCTTCTGGATGTCGGGGCAGTAGTCCGGCAGCGTCAATTCCAGGTCTACCGGCTGTTCCTGGCAGCCGTCATAGATCACCTCATTGACGGTGATCGTTTCTCGCCTTTGTTTGTATTCCATGCGCTTCTCTCCTTTTCCCATTTTTCTATGTCAATCTATATGTCCCCGTTGTCCCCTTTATGCCGGAAGATCTGTCCCGCCATGTCCTTTTGCCAAAAATCCCCATAAAAAAAGCGCCGGGAGCAAACTGCTCTGCCGACGCTACTGTCTTTCTTATTCGCTTTTTTCCGCTTCCTCAGTCGCTGCCTGGTGGGCCATCTTTCCCTGTGCCATGGCTTCGTGTTCCTTTTTCAGCTCCCGGTAAAGCTGCACGCCGCTCCAGTTCAAATTGGTCTGGGTCACCGCCGCTTTATAGGGGATATTCCCCACACCGGCCTTTTTTATGCGCATCAACAGCTCGTCGATGCGGCGGCTGGAAAACCGGTAGAGCACCAGCATTTCCTCGGTAAAATCACTGTCGTCCTCCGGCTCCACAAAGGCGATGTCCACAAGGCCTGCCAGCACGCCGATGGGCTGCTGGAACTGTTCCCGGTCCACCACCTTTGTGCGGACCTTCATGCAGAGCAGGGCGCTTTTCAGCTTGCGCAGCCGCTCCGGATCGTTAAAATTATAGAGAAATGCGATTTCTGATACTGCTTTCATGATACTGACTTCCTTTCCGCTTTTAACAGGGCATACATACACCAATCCTCTAAAACGCCGTTCTTCACTGCGCCCTGACGCATAACGCCCTCCAATTGAAATCCGGCCTTTTCCAGCACTCGGCGGGAACCGATGTTCCGGGCAAAGGGCTCGGCATAAATGCGCAGCAGCTTCGTCTGTGCAAACAGCATATGGCAAAGCTGCTCTACAGCCCGGTGCATGATGCCGTGGCCC
The DNA here is from genome assembly GCA_029098185.1 of Oscillospiraceae bacterium. Lineage (GTDB taxonomy): Bacteria > Bacillota > Clostridia > Oscillospirales > Acutalibacteraceae > UMGS1071. The sequence goes on along the minus strand of JAQXNV010000043.1, from coordinate 65,650 downwards.
CAGAACGGTTCGCCCAGCCAGTAGCCTAATTCGCCGCAGTAACGGTAAATGTCCTTTTGAAAAAAGACGCCGACGCTGCCCACCACCTCGCCGTTGACGACGATAGCCCGGCAGCACTGCTCCTGCCCTTCGTTGTCCACACAGTCGCTGACATAAGCCCAGGCATCGGCCAGGCTGTACGGTGTGGGAAACCCATCCCGCAGATTTCTGGCGATTTTGGGATTGTCGGCGTATTTTGCCACCGACGGCGCATCGCTCAGACGCCATTGCCGCAAGGTAAATTCCATTTTATCCCCTCTCGATCCTATCCCTTCTTGCGCCGGCCGGACAAAAGCGAACAATTGTGCAAAATGCTTTTTCCACATACCGGCAGATTCATTATAAACACCCGGGCGTGGGAAATCAATTCCCTTTATGGAATTTCTGTCATTTGTCCGATTTCTCCTGCAAAACATTGCCTTTTTTTCCGCAATATGGTATAGTAAGAGCACTTGCAATAATCTGCTTTTAAAGGAGGGCTAGGTATGCAAGAATCCGGAGAAAATTATCTGGAAACGATCCTCATCCTGCACCAGAAGCAGGGCTATGTCCGATCAGTCGATATTGCCAACAAGCTGGGCTATTCCAAGCCCAGCATCAGCCGGGCCATGGGGATCCTCAAGACAAACGGCTACATCACCGTGGAACCCAGCGGCAACATCCTGCTGACGGACAAGGGCATGGAAAAGGCTTCTGCCATCTATGACCGCCACCAGACCATCACAGCGTTTTTGCATCAGGTATTGGGTCTGGACGTAGCCGTGGCAGAGCCGGATGCCTGCCGCATCGAGCACGTCGTCAGTCAGGAGACCTTCGACCACATCAAAAACTATATGCAGCGCACAGAAGCGCCGTCCAAATAAGAATCGCCCGGAATTTTCTGCCGGGCGGTTTTCTTTTGCTGTGCTTTAAACAGTCTTGGTATAGGTCTCCATCGGGAATCGTTCCGTATCGTGGCGGTCGGGAGACTTTACCGGGCCGTTGCCGTAGCCCAAAGCCAATATGTTCACGATGTCCCAGTGATCCGGGATCTGGAACGCTGTGCGCACGATGGTCGGGTCAAAGGCGCAGATCCAAACGGAATCGACGCCCAGGTCGGCGGCGGCCAGCATCATGTGGTCGGTGACGATGGTGGCGTCGATGTCGGTGATCTGCTTGTGGTCGCACTCCCGCGTCCAGACAACGTCACGGTCCGCGCAGACAACGATGGCCATGGGCGCGCCGTGGAGATTAGCAGCTTTCCCCAGTTGTTCCATAGCCTCCTTTGTCTGCACCACGATGAGCCGCTGAGGCTGGCGGTTAGCGCCGGTGGGCGCTACATGGGCCGCAGATAAGATCTGCTTTAGCACCTCTGGTTCCACAGGGCGGTCGCTGTAGCTGCGGCAGGAATATCGTTTTTTCGCTAAGTCAAGAAATGTCATCGCTGTTGCTCCCTTCTGTTGTTGCTGTTTTTATGATACGCCCGGATGGTTAAAATTGCAAGGTTGCTTTTTTGGCGCCATAAAAATGACCGGCATCTTCTGCCGGTCATCATCATTTTACGTTGGATGTTACACTTCTCTGCCGAGCAGCCAATCGACGGATACACTCAAAATATCTGCCAGCGCAACCAGTTCAAAATCCGTAACGTGGCGGACCTGTCCCTCCAGCTTCGACAGCCCGGAGGCATTCATGTCCACACCGCTGACCTGTAATTGTGCCAGAAGCTCCTTTTGCTTCATGCCCTGGTTTTTTCTCGCTAACTCTACTCTGGCGCCAACTAAATTTCGATTGCCCAGCTCCTGCTTCCGAAGTCTCATGCGCCTCACTCCCATAACCAGATTTCACGCTCTTCGACCTAGAACCCTATCCCAAAGCGGGACATCCCGCCCTGCGTTGAGCATTTTTCACACCAGAAGCCGTGATGCTTCCAAAGACTTTTTCGGATTTTTGCTCCTTTTTTCTTTAAAAAGGAGAATCATTTCAAATCCATAGGAACATTATACAATGATTGGGGCAAAAAAACAATAGAAAAATAGCAATTTTACTGATTTGTCACGATTTTGTCACGCCAAATGCGTAAAATTGTAAATTGTCATTTTGTCCCTTCTTTGCTATAATATGTTTATACCTGATTTTTTGACTATGAAAGTTATCTTGGCGCGCGGCGTTGGTTGAGTTTGGCCGTGCAATACTTTGGGAGGCCCTATTATGTATCAAATGGAAACCATGGATCTGAAACAAAACCTGACGCTGCTGACAGACTTTTATGAGATCACCATGTCAAACGGCTTTTTTGTCAACGGCCTGAAAGACCGTATCGCCTACTACGATATGTTCTACCGCCGCAACCCCGACAACGGCGGCTTTGCCATCATGGCCGGCGTGGAGCAGCTCATCGACTACTTAAATCACCTGCACTTCTCCCAGGAGGACATTGCTTTTCTCCGGGAAACCGGTCTGTTCGGCGAGGAATTTCTCCAATATCTGGAAAACTTCCACTTCTCCTGCGATGTGTGGGCCGTGCCGGAGGGTACACCCATCTTCCCCGGCGAACCGCTGATCACCGTCCGAGGCCCGGTCATTGAAACTCAGCTCATCGAGACCATGGTGCTGCTGTGCATCAATCACCAAAGCCTCATCGCCACCAAGGCCAACCGCATCTGCCGGGCTGCCAAAGGCCGTCCGGTCATGGAATTCGGTTCCCGCCGGGCCCAGGGCATCGACGCTGCCATCTACGGCGCCCGCTCCGCGTTTATCGGCGGCTGCGTCGGCACCGCCTGCACCCTGGTGGGCAAGCAATTCGACATCCCGGCCCTGGGCACCATGGCCCATAGCTGGGTCCAGCTCTTTGACAACGAGCTGGACGCCTTCCGTGCCTATGCCAGAGAATATCCCCAGGACTGCACGCTGCTGGTGGACACCTACAATGTGCTCAAGTCCGGCATCCCCAACGCCATCCGGGTATTCCGGGAGGAGATCGTGCCCCGGGGCTTCCGGCCAAAGGCTATCCGCATTGACAGCGGCGACTTGACGTACCTTTCCAAGCACGCCCGCCGGATGCTGGATGAGGCCGGCTTCCCCGACTGCAAGATCTGCGCCTCCAACTCCCTGGACGAGTATATCATCCGGGATATGCTGATGCAGGGCGCTGAGGTGGATTCCTTTGGCGTAGGTGAACGGCTCATCACGTCGTCCTCTGCCCCGGTATTCGGCGGCGTTTACAAACTGGCGGCCGCCGAGGACGAACACGGCAACATCATCCCGAAAATTAAGATCAGCGAAAACGTGGTGAAGATCACCAACCCCTGCTTCAAGAACCTGTGGCGGCTTTATGATCGGGATACCGGCAAGGCCATCGCCGACGTGGTGACGCTGTTCGATGAGGTCATCGACGACTCCAAGCCCTACACCATTTTCGACAAAGAGTACACCTGGAAAACAAAGGTGGTGGAAAACTTCCGTGCCGTCCAGCTCCGGGAGAAGATCTTCGATAACGGCGTGGACATCTCCAAAAAGCGCACGTTAAAGGAGATCCAGACCTACTGCGCCCAGCAGGTAGATACCCTGTGGGAAGAAGTCAAGCGGTTTGAATATCCTCACATCTACTATGTGGATCTGTCCCAAAAGCTGTGGAACGAGAAAAACCGTCTGTTGTCCGAAAAGAAGATCTAATCGGCAAAACGAGCAAACGCCCCGGCTAAACCGGGGCGTTTTTTTGGCCGAACACGAAAGCAGTCTTTAGTGGCCTTTGTGCTTTTCCTTTTTCTTTTGGCGCCGAAGCTGAAACTGACGCTCCTGTTCCCGCAGTTTTTCTTCCTTGGAAACCATCTTGCGTTCCTGTTTCTGCTGCTCCCGCTGCAGTTGCAGCGCCTGCTGAGATCGGGTCCCGATGCCCGTCTGCTGTATGCGCCGGGCATCCCGGCTGCGCCGTTTGGGGTTCTGGTGCTTTTCCTGTTCCGGACAAGGGACTGCTGGACTAAACCGCAGATGGCGCCAGTTTTTGATGTAAAACGCCAGCACCTCCGGTTCCCGCGGCTCCGCCCCAAAGGTCACCTTCGAAACAGAAAGGGTCCCGTTTTCCCGCCGCTCCAGCAAACCGATCCAAAAGGGGTCCTCAAACAAAATTTGCAGCCGTACTGAGAGCGTATTCATGGCCATTCCTCCTTTTTGCGTTTCCGCAGAGAGGGGACAACCAAGGAGGCAGGTTACTGAAAGGACAAGTGTCCTTCGCCCGGACTACCAACCGGGCTGTGTTTTTCTCTCCGCAAGGCATATTGTACCGGATTTTCTCCCGTTTCGCAATGGGAAAAAGGAAAAGCAGCCCGCGGGGGACACGGGCCGCTTGTTTGCGTCGGGCGGATCACTTCCACTCCTCCACGATCTCAGACAAAAAGCCTGGGAACACAATTCCACGAAAAACAGCTTTGCCCAACGTCAGCACCTTTTGCCGGCTCCTGGAAATCTTCTCGCAGCGCTCCCGGGTCATCTGCCCCGAAACATGGCGCACCACCTCCAGCCCGTAGCCTTCCCGGCGGCTGCCGAGCAAATAGTAGTACAGTATATCTCCTCCTTCCTGCAATCTGACGGTGCCGATTCGTTGTCTCTTCATTGGTTCGATCTCCTTGTTTTCTATGTGAATTATGTTCACTTAAATCATAGGGGATTTTCTCCCTTGTTGCAATCCGTATTGTCTACAAAGTTCCCAAAAGTTCTTTAGATCCATTGCTCATCTACATATAGATTTTCAACAATCCATAGATACTACCGATGGATTCTTGTCGAAAACAGTCATTTTCTGTTGATAAAACATTTCTCAATTTCTACTAAAAGTAAAGGCACCAGCGACAGCCCCGCAACGATAAGCCACTGCATCCCGGTGAGCATCTGCGTCTTAAACAGGGCGGACAGCGGTGGGATCACGATGACCGATACCTGTAACAGCGCGCAGACAAAGAATGCCAAAACGAGACTTTTGTTGCGGAAAATGCCCACACGGAACAGAGATCTTTCCGACCGCATATTGAACGCATGGACCAACTGGGACAAGCTGAGGACGGCAAAGGCCATGGTCCGGCCAATGATGGGCACGCTGGGATCCAGGTCGAAAAAGACCCGGCCGATGGTATAGGCCAGCACCGCCAGCGAACCGATCATACAGCCCTCTACGACGATATGATACCCTAGGTGGCCTGCGAAAAAACCCGAATTTTGCTTGACTGGCGGCGAATTCATCTGATCCTTCTCAATGGGATCTACGCCCAGCGCCAACGCCGGCAGGGAATCGGTCACCAGGTTCACCCAGAGCAGTTGGATGGCCAACAGCGGCGTGGGCAATCCCAGCAGGAAAGACACCAGCACGGTCAAAATCTCGCCCACATTGCAGGACAGCAAAAAGTGGATCGTCTTGCGAATGTTGGCGTAGATGCCTCGGCCTTCCTGTACCGCCTCTACGATGGTGGAGAAGTTGTCGTCGGTCAAAATGAGGTCGGCGGCGCCTTTGGCTACATCTGTGCCGGAACGACCCATCGCACAACCGATGTCGGCTACCTTGAGAGCTGGGGCATCATTGACGCCATCGCCGGTCATGGCAACGACTTCTCCGTGAGACTGGAATGCCTTGACGATCCGGGCCTTGTGTACCGGCGACACTCTGGCGTAAACAGCGTAATCATAAATGTGCTGCTCCAGCGTCACCTGATCCATCCGATCCAGCTCCGCACCGGTCATCGTCTTATCACCGGGCCGCAAAATGCCGATCTCTTTGGCGATAGCTTCCGCTGTAGCCAAATGGTCGCCGGTGATCATCACCGTTTTGATGCCGGCCTGATGGCACAGATCCACTGCCTGTTTTACTTCTTTGCGGGGCGGGTCCATCATGCAGATAAATCCGCAGAAAATCAGATCTCTCTCCAGGGATTCCTCCGACCGGGTCAATCGGTCCATGCGCTTATAAGCCACGGCCAGCACCCGCAGCGCTCTGGACGCCATGGCGCTGTTCTGCCGCAGTAAGCTCTGCCGCAGAGACGGCGAGAGCACCTGTTCCCTGCCGCCGTGAAGAACGTACCGGCACCGTTCCAGCAAAACGTCCGGCGCGCCTTTGCAGATGACCTGATAGCCTCCTTCCGAAAGGCGGTGGACCGTAGTCATCCGCTTGCGGGCCGAGGTGAAGGCCACCTCATACACCCGGGGCGCCGTCCGCTCTAAAGATGCCCTTGTGCGGCCGGCGGCTTTCCCGATAGCAACTTCGGTGGGGTTGCCCAGCACTGTGCCGTTTTGCAGCGTACAGTTGGAGCAGAGTGTGCCCAGCTCCAGCAAAAACTGTCCCTCTTTTCCCTCCATGGCTACCTTCCCGTCCAGGGTAGCCGTTTCCACCACCGTCATCTGGTTCTGAGTCAGCGTGCCGGTCTTATCGGAACAGATAACACTGGCACTGCCCAGCGTTTCCACTCCGGGCAGTCGCCGGACGATGGCCCGCTTTTGCGCCATCCGCCGGACGCCCATGGCCAACACGATAGTGACTACTGCCGGCAGCCCTTCAGGAATGGCGGCCACTGCCAGGCTGATAGATACCAACAGCATATCCAGCGGCGGGATAGACTGGAACAAGCCCAAAATAAAAATGAGGAAGCAGATGCCCAAAGCGCAGAGGCCCAGCACCTTTCCCGTTTTGGCCAGCCGCCGCTGAAGCGGTGTCTCCGGCGACTCCTCTGTGTGGATCATGTGGGCGATGTGGCCCATTTGGGTATCCATGCCGGTAGCTACGACCAATCCCACACCCCGGCCCTCGGAAACACTGCTGCCCAGAAAGGCCATGTTTTTCCGGTCGCCCAGAGAGGTTTCCTCCGGAAAGACCCGGTCCGGCTCTTTTTCTACCGGCAGGGATTCTCCCGTTAGGGACGATTCCTCGATGCGCAGATGATGGCCTTCCAGCAATCTTAGGTCTGCTGGAACCAGATCTCCCATAGACAGCAGAACGATGTCCCCGACCACCAGTTGTGTGGCGGGGATCTTCTGTTCCTTGCCATCCCGCAGTACCGTCGCCTGAGGCGATGCCATTTTCTTTAACGCCTCGATGGCCTTTTCTGCCCGGCTCTCCTGGATCATCCCCGTGATGGCATTGAGGACCACAATGGCCAGAATGATGATGGAGTCGATATAATCTGTGTCGTGCTGCAAATAAGACGTCACAAAGGAAATGGCGGCAGCCGCCAGCAAAATCAAGATCATGAAGTCGGCAAACTGGGCGAAAAACCGCCGAACAATGCCCTTTTTCTTTGTTGTGACCAGTTTATTTTCTCCCTGCTCCCGCAGCCGGTTGGCCGCCTGTTCCGGCGTAAGTCCCTTTTGGCTGCTGCGGCATCGGGATAAGCTCTCCGCTATGGAAAGTCCGTGATACTGCAACTATCCCACCACCTTTTTCGTTGTGTTCTATCCTATGCGCCGGGCGCAAAAAATAGACTACCCCCTAAAAAGGCAGAAAAAAGCAGGCCGTGGTCTGCGCCACCGCCTGCGGGAGTTTGATGATCTTGATTATTCGGAAAAGGGTATATCGTCGGGCGATTGCAGCTGCACCTTGGCCAGCTTGGGATTTTCCCGCAGCGTACGACAGGGGATGCGCTTGCCGAACACCGCAAAAAAGCAGCCCACAAAGATCGTCAGATAATACGTCATGATCCGCCAGATAAAGATGGCCGGCACCAACGTATTTTTCTGGAAGAACATATTGAAATAGATGTAAAAGCTGCCCTCGGCACCGCCGGAAGCGCCCGGCAGCGGCACAAAGGCCGACACCATGGTGACGAAGGACTGGGCCGCCACCATATTCATCAGCGATGCGCCGTGGAAGCCGAAGCTGCGATAGATGCAGTAAGGCACGATGCAGGTGACAAAGATCTGGGCCATCTGCATGATGCCGACCACAAGATACATCGATACCGATCTGCCCACCAGACGAGTGCTTTCAAAGTACATCCGGAAAGCGCCCAGGATGCTTTCCTTGCGCTTCTCGGGATTTTTGCACAGGTGCATCTTGTGGAGCAGGTTAATGAGCGCTGTAACGATGCGGCTGGTCAGCTTCTGGTGGAAAGAAAAGAAAAACACTGCGCTGATAAAGAGCAGGTTTGCCGCCAGGCCGATCAGGGTAATGAACCAGAAATTACTGATGTTCTGCTGCTGGAAGAAGGGCAGCTTCCACACCACCATGACCACCGCAAAGATCACCATGACCACCTGATACACCATGGTCTTGACCGTGATGACCGCCGCTGCTTTTCCGGGATCGGCGCCCATTTTTTTCATAAAGTAGACCTGCATCGGCTGGCCGCCGGACGAAAACGGCGTCAGCGCACCGTAGAGCAGGCCGACCATGCCGATGACAATGGAGTTTTTCAGGGGCCAGTCCGGATAGATCCGCCGGGTAATGTAGTGGAGAGCCGTTCCCTCCAGGGCCCAGTTGGCAAACACCGCCACAAACATCAACACGATCCAGGAGACCTTCAGGTCACTGGCCACAGACAAAAAGGCATTGATGCCGTCTGTGGTGACAAGAAAATAAACCAGGACCGCCACCGTAATGGCTGTTGTGACGATGGCAAGCCAATTTTTCTTAAAGAGTTGTTTTAAGCTAAATTCCATCTCGATTCCTCATACCGTCATATTTCTTCTTTTCGACTAACAACTTTACACACTTGCCCGCGTGTAAAAACACCTAACAGGTATTATAGTATATTTTCCTGCTTCCTGCAACCGATTTTTTGTGACAAAGACGTCATCATCCCGCTAATTTACAATTTCTTCATCATTTTTCCGAAAAACTTTCCGCCCAAATTTCTCTAAAAGCAACAACGCCAAACAAAAAAGCGGCCTGATGGCATTTCTGCCACCAAACCGCTTACGATTTCCTTTACCGTACGCTCTGTAAAAGAACTTATTTCACTTCTACCTCTGCGCCAGCCTCGGTGAGCTTTGTCTTGATTGCCTCAGCATCATCCTTGGAAACGCCTTCCTTAACAGGCTTCGGAGCGCCGTCAACAACAGCCTTAGCTTCCTTCAGGCCCAGGCCGGTGATCTCACGGACAACCTTGATAACAGCGATCTTGTTTGCGCCAGCGCCCTTCAGGATAACGTCAAACTCGGTCTTTTCCTCAGCAGCAGCGCCAGGAGCAGCAGCACCTGCAGCAGCAACAGCAACTGGAGCAGCAGCGGATACGCCGAACTCCTCTTCGATTGCCTTAACCAGCTCGGACAGCTCGAGAACGGAGAGAGCCTTTACTTCTTCAATGATGTTTGTAATCTTCTCAGACATGATAATACCTCCAAAATACAGGTTAATGTTAAAATCGTTCTTTGGCGGCAGCTTATGCTACTTCGCCTTCTTCGGACTTCTTGTCTGCAACAGCCTGAATTGCTCTTGCCAGACCAGCAATGTTCGCATTGAGACCATACAGGATCTGTGCGATGAGACCTTCCTTGGACGGGATCTTAGCCAGTTTTTCAACTTCTTCCTTGCTTACGACTTTACCGTCGATGAAGCCGGCCTTGATGTTGAAGGTCTTGCTCTTTTCTGCATAGTTGTTCAGGATTCTTGCACCAGCGGTGTAATCCTCGTTACTGTAAGCAATTGCTGTTGTGCCTTCCAGCACATCGTCCATACCCTCGATGCCAGCATCCTTCAGGGCTCTGGAGAGCAGGGTGTTCTTGACAACTGCATAAGTTGTCGCACCACTTTCCCGAATCTCTTTGCGGAGCTTAGTGTCATCTGCAACGGAGATGCCCTTGTAATCGACAACGACACCAACGCAGGACTCCTTCAGCTTTGCGCTGAGTTCAGCAACAGCCTGCTTCTTTTGTTCCAAAATCTTTTCGCTTGGCAAACCTATTCACCTCCATAGTGATTCCGTGCGCATAATATGAAGGAAAAAAGCCCTTCTCGCAACGGGCGGGAAAGGCTTTGTCATTACGATCATGTTCTCGATCACGCGATCATGATGATTCCATCGCTTTTCCTCGGCAGGCGGGAGTTCCTCCCATTATGCGGTACACCTGCTGTCTTTGGATAAAGTACAGCTAAATGATATTTTACGACAGCCCAAAGGGCTTGTCAAGTTTTTTCTAAAAAATTATTCGAGGCCAACCTTTACCGGGTTCATGCGGACACCTGGGCCCATGGTTGTTGCAACAACGCAGGACTTGATGTACTGACCCTTTGCAGCAGCCGGCTTTGCCTTGACGATGGCGCCCAGCAGAGCGTCAAAGTTCTCCTTCAGCTTTTCAGGGCCAAAGGAAGCCTTACCGATCGCGCAGTGAATGATGTTGGTCTTGTCCAGACGGTACTCGATCTTACCGGCCTTCGCGTCGTGGATCGCCTTAGCGATGTCCGGTGTCACGGTGCCAGCCTTCGGGTTTGGCATCAAACCGCGGGGACCGAGGATCTTACCGAGACGGCCAACCAGACCCATCATATCCGGGGTGGTGACCAAGACGTCGAAGTCTACCCAGCCTTCGGACTGGATCTTCTGGATCATATCCTCTGCACCGACGAAATCTGCGCCGGCAGCCTGCGCTGCCTTCTCGTTGTCGCCCTTGCAGATTGCCAGAACGCGGACGGATTTACCGGTACCGTTTGGCAGAACGATGGCGCCGCGGACCTGCTGGTCAGCGTGACGGCCATCAACGCCCAGCTTGACGTGTACTTCGACAGTTTCGTCAAACTTTGCAGTGCTGGTCTTGACGCACAGGTCAAGAGCTTCGCTTACTTCATAGAGATTTGTGCGGTCGAACAGCTTGAGGCTGTCGACATATTTTTTACCGTGTTTCATGTTTGTCCTCCCAATTAAGTGGTAAAATCGGATTTGGTGTTCCTCCCACCCGGGTCATTAGTCTTCTACTGTGATACCCATGCTGCGTGCAGTGCCGGCCACCATGCTCATAGCGGCTTCCAGAGAAGCGGCGTTGAGGTCTGGCATTTTTGTCTCGGCGATCTTCTGCACCTGCTCCTTTGTTACGGAAGCAACCTTGTTCTTGTTTGGTTCACCAGAAGCCTTATCGATGCCGGCGGCCTTCTTCAGCAGAACTGCTGCCGGAGGAGTCTTGGTGACGAATGTGAAAGAACGGTCCGCATACACTGTGATGATAACCGGAATGATCAGACCAACGTCATTCTTTGTTCTCTCGTTGAATTCCTTTGTAAAGGACATGATGTTTACACCGTGCTGACCAAGAGCAGGGCCAACCGGTGGTGCCGGTGTTGCTTTACCGGCTGGGATCTGGAGCTTAATCAAGCCCACTACCTTTTGCGCCATTTGTTTGCACCTCCAAAATTCGTGGTAACTACCGGAACTGATTTTGCAAAGATTTAATCGGTTCCTCCCACAGGGGAAAACCCCCTTCTTAATTAAACAGCCAACGCTGGATAATTAACTTTGCTTGACGTCATTCCGCCGGCTCTACCTGGTCTAACTCCAGGTCCACCGGCGTTTCCCGCCCGAACATGGAAACCATGACCCGGACGCTTCCTTTTTCGACGTCGACTTCCTCCACCACACCGGTGAACCCATCCAGCGGGCCGTCGGTGATGGTGACGGAATCTCCCACGTCGTAAGAAACCTCAACGGTTTTCTTCTCCACACCCAGTCTGGCGATCTCTTCCTCTGTCAGCGGGATAGGCTTAGAGGAAGGGCCGACAAACCCGGTGCAGCCGCGGATGTTGCGAACAACATACCAGGACTCGTCTGTCAAAACCATCTTGACCAAAACATAACCGGGGAAGATCTTCCGCTCCACCTCTTTGCGCTTGTTGTCCTTGATCTCGACAACGGTTTCGGTAGGCACGGAAATGGCTTGAATTAAATCCTGCAAGTTGTGGTTTTCCACCGTTTTCTCAAGGTTGGACGCTACTTTGTTCTCATACCCTGAGTAGGTATGCACCACATACCATTTTGCTTCATCAGGCATTTTGTTTCATTCCTCCGATTCTGACTTTGATACCAAACTTAAACGTGCATGAACAGACCGAGCAAAGCGACCAGTCCCGTATCGAGACCAAACACAAACAGCCCCACCAGGGTGATGGCGACCAGCACGATGCCCATATTTTTGAAGGCCGTGCCCGGTTTGGTCCAGACAATTTTTTTCAGCTCAACTTTAAAGTCGTGAAAAAACTTGCGGATCCGGGTACCAATTCCTGGCTTCTTCTCCATTGCTTTTTCAGCCATTTGCTGTTCCTCCCGACTTTACTTTGTTTCTTTGTGCAGAGTGTGCTTTCTGCAGAATCTGCAATACTTGTTCATTTCAAGTCTGTCTGGATCGTTCTTCTTGTTTTTCATTGTGTTGTAGTTGCGCTGCTTGCACTCTGTGCAAGCCAAAGTGATCTTCACTCTCATGACGGCACCTCCCGTTTTCCGGAAATAAATTAGGCTGTATCGTAGCCCGAAAGCCTCCCTCTAAAAGGGCACAAAAAAAGAACCCCTAATCTCGAGGTAAGGGTATTATACCATAAAAGAAAATCCCGGTCAAGAGGATTTTTCATTTTTCCCATTCTTTTTCGCCTGCTCTCCCTGCCTGCGCTCTCCCCGCCCCGCAAAGAGCAAAAAGGCTATGCGCCGCTATGCCTCACCGCAAAAAAGCCGCCCAAAAGGGGCGGCTGTTGCTGACGGTGCTCCGTCTTATTTGTTGCGGTATTCCTTTGGCACATCGCCGGAAAGACGCTCCGGGATGTCGCTGCTGGCAGACCGGCGCAGATCGGACTTCTTGACCTTTTCGGGCTTGACCGTCTTTGTCTTGTACTTTTCGCACTTTTTGTAGTACTTCTGGAACGTGTCGCTCATGTAGGCGAGCATATTGTCCCGGGATTCTACGCTGACGCCGTTAAAGATGACCATGGTGATGATGGACCGGACGTCCATGTCGCCGTTCTTGTAAAATTCCTCGCACAGATTGCAGACCTTTTTTAGCTGCTGGGACGTTTTCTTCTTGCCCAAAGCGTCGATCTTCGGCACGATGTGGGCTCTGGCAAAGGTCACGGCACGGAAATCCTCATAGGCTTCCCGCTCCTCGGCGATCTCCTCCCGCAATTCCGGGAACACGCTGACCAGCCGCTTGTAGAAGAACACCGGACCAGGGTTGTTGTCGTTATCCTTGGTAGCCTTGCGCTTTGCCGCGCGGATGGCTGCCCGGCGCTTAGAGTCGTCCAATGTGGTGCAGAAGTCGTTGGCGATGGACTCCGCCTCTTTGGTGGTGTCTGTTTCCGGGTCGAAGATCCAGTTGGAGATCGACTTCCAGTTGCCGTCGTCGGGACCTTCGTCGGTCATCAGGGTGCTGCGCAGCTCAAACTGCTTGCCAGCTTTATTGTAAAGGATGCTGTAGGCCGTGTTCTCGCCGACAAAAACCACCGCCGTGCCATCCTTTTCCTCTACCTTGCCTTTTTGCCGCCGAAAGCCCTGCTTCTCCAGCACCTTTTCGGTCTGGGAAGCAATCAACTCAAATGCTTTTTCTTCCAAAATGATTCCTCCGCTCTGTCTATCCTTTTCAAAAAATCCGGGCGCCTTTGCCCGATTGCTTTCCATGATTACCAGTCATTATACACTATTTTGCGCTGTTTGTCACCCTTTTGTTTTGATTCTTTTCTGACTTTTCCCTAAAGCGCCGGCGGAACGTCTTTTGCGTTTGTGCAAAAATTGCGGGAATTGTAAGTTGCGCCATTGGTTGGGATGTGTTATGATTATTCTTTAGAATCTTTCTATCAAAAGCAACACAGTTTGTATTCCGATAATAAATGGAGGGTTTTTTGAATGGATAAAAAAACTGTTGCCGTTTTGTTTGGCGGCGTGTCCTCGGAACACGACGTTTCTCTGCTGTCTGTCACATCGGTGCTGCGCCACCTGTCCCGTGACCGGTACGATGTCATCATGATCGGCATCACCGGAGATGGCCGCTGGCTGCGCTTCTGCGGCGACATCGAGCAGATCGCCGACGGCTCCTGGGAATCGCATCCCGACAATCGCACCGCCTTTTTCTCCCCGGATCATTCCACCCGCGGCCTCATTGTCCGGCAGGACGACGGCTTTGCGCTCCAAAAGGTAGATGTGGTCTTTCCGGTGCTCCACGGCAAAAACGGCGAGGACGGCACGCTGCAGGGATTGCTGCAATTGAGCGGCATCCCCTTTGTGGGCTGCGATCTGCTGTCCTCTGCCGCCTGCATGGACAAGAGCGTCACCAACACGCTGCTGGAGGCCGCCGGCGTGCCCCAGGCAGAGTTCCTGTGGCTATATAGCCGGGACTATGACAAGCGAAAAGATGAGATCCGCCGGGAGATCGACAGCCGTCTCGGCGGCTACCCGGTCTTTGTCAAGCCGGCCAACGCCGGGTCCTCTGTGGGCGTCAGCAAGGTCCACTGTGAAGCAGAGCTGGACGACGCCATCCAAAAGGCTGCCCACGAGGATAGCCGCATCGTCATCGAGGAGGGGATCCTTGGCCAGGAGGTAGAATGCGCCGTTCTGGGCAACGAGGAGCCAAAGGCCTCTATCGTCGGCGAGATCGCCTCCAGCGCTGATTTCTACGACTACGAGGACAAATATATCAACGGTACGTCCCAGCTCTTCCTCCCGGCACGGATTCCTGAGGAGACCGCCGAGGAGATCCGCCGCACCGCCGTTTACGCCTACCGTTCTCTCGGCTGCGGCGGCCTTGCCCGGGTAGATTTCTTCGTGCGCAAAAGCGACGGGAAGATCTTCCTCAACGAGCTCAACACCATGCCCGGCTTTACCAATATCAGTATGTACCCCAAGCTGTGGGAGAAAACAGGGCTGCCCTACGGAGAACTGCTGGACGCCCTGATCGACCTGGCTTTTGCCAGAAAGTAATTTGGAGGATGGATCGTTCACTATGGATAACAGACCCATCGGCGTTTTCGATTCCGGCCTCGGCGGACTGACTGCCGTGCGGGAAATCCTCAACATCATGCCCCAGGAAAACGTCGTCTACTTTGGGGACACCGGCCGGGTTCCTTATGGCACCCGCAGCCGGGAGACCATCTTAAAATACGCCGCCCAGGATATGGCCTTTCTCCGCTCAAAGGATGTTAAGCTGGTCATCGCTGCCTGCGGCACTGTCAGCTCCGTTGCCGGCGCGCTGGGCGATGCTCTCCCGGTACCCTATACCGGCGTGGTGCGCCCCACGGCGCTGGCCTCCTGCCTTGCTACCCGCAACGGCAAGATCGGCGTCATCGGCACAACGGCCACTATCCGCAGCGGCTCCTATCGCCGGGCCATCCACGCCCTGGATAAACATCTCTCTGTCTTTGAGCAGGACTGCCCCCTCTTTGTCCCCCTGGTGGAAAACGATTTCTACCACCCGGACAATCCCGTTCCCCGTCTGGTGGCCGAGCGCTATCTGGCGCCGCTAAAACAGGCCGGCGTCGATACCCTCATCATGGGCTGCACCCACTATCCCCTTCTGCGGGAGACCATCCAGCAGGTCATGGGGCCGCAGGTGGTGCTTATCGACAGCGGCCGGGAGACTGCCGCCTGCGCCATGGAGCTGCTCCGCAAGGAAAACGCCCTGTGCGAAAGCGGCGAGACGGGCCGATGTTCCTTCTTCGTCAGCGACAGTACAGAGGGCTTTTCCAAGGCGGCCTCCCTGTTTTTGGACCGGGATGTGACCGACAACGTCAGCTATATCGACATCGTGGAGTTTGCGGAGGCCCACGCTAAAACAACAGAAAGTGAAGCATAAATGGAAGAAAAATATCTCATTGAAATCACAAACCGCCAACGCATTGAGGACACGGTGGAGGAATTCACCCTGACCACCAAAGGCGCCTACGTTTTGCGGGACGGCAAGCGGTATATCGTATACCGGGAATTTGAACAGGAAAATCAGACGGAACAGACCTCGACCCTGAAGGTGGACGCCACCGGCGACCATGAGATCGTTTCGCTGATCCGCAATACGCCCCAGCACGGCAGGACCAATCTGGTGCTGGAGCAGGGCAAGCGTCATCTGTGCCAGTACGGCACGGCCTTTGGCTGCCTGACCCTCGGCGTGTTCACCTCCCGGATCGACGACCAGCTCACCGACACCGGCGGGACAATCGAGATGGAGTATACCCTGGACGTCAACACCAATCTGTCCAGCATCAACGCCATCACCATCAAGATCAAAGAAGCCGGCGATGACCAACCCATCGCCGAAGCATAAAGGAGGATCTCCATGTCAAAACTCGTTCATCAAGCTACCGAGCAGCTCAAGCAGCGTCTCATCGACGCCGCTAACGCTGCCATGGCCGCAGGCGATCTGCCCGAATGCGCCATTCCCGATTTCGCCATCGAGGTGCCTGCCGACCACACCCACGGCGACTATGCCACCAACCTGGCTATGGTCTCGGCCAAATCGTTCCATCAGGCCCCTCGGAAGATCGCCGAAGCCATCACCGATCACCTGGATCTTTCCGGCACCTACCTCAATCGCTTTGCCATCGCCGGTCCGGGCTTTATCAACTTTTTCCTCGACCAGCGGTTCTACATCGACGTGATGCAGGATATTCAAAAACTGGGCAAGGACTACGGTCGCAGCGACTACGGCAAAGGCGAAAAGGTCATGGTGGAATTCGTCTCCGCCAACCCCACCGGCCCCATGCACATGGGCAATGCCAGAGGCGGCGCCCTGGGCGACTGTCTCTCCGCCGTGCTGGATGCCGCAGGCTACAACGTATGGCGGGAATTTTACGTCAATGACGCCGGCAACCAGATCGAGAAATTCGCCAACTCCTTAAACGCCCGCTATCTCCAGATCTACCAGGGCGAGGATGCTGTTCCCTTCCCGGAGGACGGCTATCAGGGCGAGGATATTAAAGAGCGCGCCGCCGAATTTGCCACCATCTACGGCGAGGAATTCCTCCACACCAACGAGGATGTCCGCAAGCGGGCACTGGTGGGCTATGCCCTGCCAAAGAATATCGAGAAGATGCAGTCTGACTTAAACAAGTACCGCATCACCTACGACAAGTGGTTCCTGGAGAGCGAGCTGCACCAGAACGGCGAAGTGGCCGAAACGATCCAGATCCTCAAGGGCCGGGGCATGACCTACGAAAAGGAAGGCGCTCTCTGGTACAAGGCCACGGCGTACGGCGCGGAAAAGGATGATGTCCTGGTGCGCCAAAACGGCAATCCCACCTACTTTGCCGCCGACATCGCCTATCACCGGAACAAGTTCCAAAAGCGGGGCTTTTCCCGGTGCATCGACATTTGGGGCGCCGACCACCACGGTCACGTTGCCCGGATGAAGGGCGCCATGAACGCTGTGGGATTGGACGGCGATAAGCTGGACGTGATCCTGATGCAGTTGGTCCGGCTGGTACAGGACGGTGAAGTGGTACGCATGAGCAAGCGGACCGGCAAGGCCATCCAATTAGGCGACCTGTTAGAGGAAGTCCCGGTGGATTCCGCCCGGTTCTTCTTTACTATGCGGGAAGCCAACACCCAGATGGAATTCGATCTGGACCTGGCTGTGAAGGAGGACGCCCAGAACCCGGTCTACTACGTCCAGTACGCTCGGGCCAGAATTTGCAGCATCTTCCGTGCGCTGGCACAGGACGGCATCCATCTGCGTCCCTGCACCGATGAGGAGCTTGCGCTGCTGACTGCTCCGGCAGAGATCGAGCTGATGCGCCACCTGGCCGCCTACACCGACCAGATCATCCTATCTGCCAAGGACTACAACCCGTCTGTCCTCACCCGCTACGTCATCGAGCTGGCAACGCTGTTCCACAAGTTCTACGACGCCTGCCGGGTCAAGGGGGACGACCCGCATCTGACTGCTGCCAGAATGGCTCTGTGCGACGCCACCTCTACGGTCATCTGCAACGTGCTGACCATGTTTAAGATCTCCACACCGGAGAAGATGTAAGCATCGAAAACAGCATCAAAAAAAGCCTGCTTTGCGCAGGCTTTTTCTTTTGTCCGGAACTAGTCCTCCCAGACGCTTTTTTGCAGCTTTTGCAGCTTTTCCCGGCGAGATTTTGTGGCTGCTTCGTCCAGGGTCAACGTGCCGTCGTCACCGATGACCAGCACATCCCCTTCCTTTGCGCCTTGTGGCAGTTCTGTGATGTCGATGCCGTAATAGTGCTGCTCTTTTTTCTTTTTGGGCTTTCCGTCTGTCAGGGGCTCGCAAATGGCGTAGCCGCCTTCAAACCGGTCGATGCTCATCGTTTTTGCCATGATGATTCCTCCTATCCGGCCAAAGCGCCGGCGTCATATTGTGTTTTCGCGGTGATCGTTTTGCCATCGCTGAGAAACAGTACGTCACCGTCCAGATCCGTGCGGCAGGTGATGATCTGATGCTTTTCCAGCCGCCGGAGCGTTTCGTCCTTTGGCAGCTGATTGCGGTCCTCGCCTACGGAGATCACGCCATACTGCGGCGATACCGCTTCTAAAAATGCGTCTGTGCTGGCGGTCTTACTGCCGTGGTGGCCGACTTTTAGCACATCGGCCCTGAGGTCCTCCCCGCTGGACAAAAGCTGCGCTTCCACTTTCTCCCCGGCGTCGCCCATGAGCAAAAATCGGGTGTCGCCATAGGTGATCCTCAGCACCAGAGAGCTGTCGTTGGTACTGTCCATGGCCTCCTGAGGCCACAGCACCTGCACAAACGCTTGTCCTAGGGAAAAGGTGTCGCCGGAGCGCATGGTTTTCCGCAGCACCTGCTTTTCGTCCAGTACCTCCAGCAGGGACTTGTACACTTCGTTATCTTTTGTCAAGTTTTCATCGAGGGGCGGCGCGAAAAAGCTGTTTACGCTGACCTTTTGCAGCAGCGTGCCATAACCGCCCACATGGTCGCTGTCGGGATGGGTACAGATGGCATAATCCAAATGGGAGATGCCCCGCTTTTGCAGGTACAGGGCAACGGCATCCCCATCGGGACTGCGGCCGCAGTCTACCAGCATCCGGCTGTCGCCGCAGCAGACAAGGAGCGCATCAGCCTTTCCCACGTCCAGGACATGGAGCGAAAAAGGCGCGCTTTCCGCTTCATCGCCCAATTCGGTCAGGCCAAAAAAGCCATAGACCTGCTTCCATGTCCCGGTCACGGTGATGGCCAGCGAACCGATGACACAGACTGCTGCCAAGATCAGGGCCGCCGTCCGCTTCCACGAGACTTTGGCGCGGCGTGGCGTTTTTCGTTGCCGTTCCATGTGCGTTTTCCCTTTCCTTTGGCGCTGACAGCGTTTTTACTGTTTTGCCTGCGCTCCTTCTGGCCCAAATGCGTTCCCGGCAGCGGCCGTACAAGACAGCGCTCACTGTTGCCGATCAGATCAGTGCGTCCCGCCGCCTTTAGCGCTTCGATGACCAGCTTCTGGTTCTTCGGGTTAAAATATTGGAGCAATGCCCGCTGCATGGCCTTTTCCTTTGCCGTTTTCGGCACAAATACCGGTTCCAGCGTATAGGGGTCCAGTTCGGTATAAAACATACAGGTGGAGATGGTCCCCGGCGTGGGATAAAAATCCTGGACCTGCTCCGGACGCAGGTTTTCTTCTTTTAAGAATAGGGCCAGCTCCACGGCGTCCTTCAACGTACTGCCCGGGTGGGACGACATCAGGTACGGCACCAGATACTGCTCCTTACCCACCGATTTGGTGATCGCAAAAAACCGCTTCTGGAACGCTTTATAGGCCTGGATGTGGGGCTTGCCCATCTTGTCCAGCACGGCGGCCGAGCAATGCTCCGGCGCTACCTTTAGCTGGCCGCTGACGTGATGCTCCACCAATTCCCGGAAGAAGGTGTCATCCTTGTCCTCCATGAGATAATCGTATCGGATGCCGGAACGGATAAAGACCTTCTTCACCTTTGGCAGCGCGCGCAGCTTTCGCAGAATATCCAGATATTCTGTGTGGTCCACCTGCAGTGCTTTGCAGGGCGTCGGCGCAAGACATTTCCGGTCCTTGCACAGTCCGTGCTTTGCCTGCTTTTTACAGGCACAGGTCCGGAAATTGGCCGTGGGGCCGCCTACGTCATGAATGTACCCTTTAAAGTTGGGCTTTTCTGTCAGCAGCTTTGCCTCCCGCAAAATGGATTCCTCACTGCGGGATGTGATCATCCTGCCCTGGTGAAAGGCAATGGAGCAGAAATTACAGGCGCCAAAGCACCCCCGGTTGTGGGTGATGGAAAACTCCACCTCCTGAATCGCCGGCACGCCCCCTTCCTTTTCGTAGACGGGATGATAGGTCCGCTCGTAGGGCAGCTCGTAAACAGCGTCCAGCTCCTGCTGGTCGAGCATGGGCATGGGCGGGTTCTGGACAACGATGACATTGCCGTGCTTCTGGATGACCTTGCGGCCAATGACAGCGTCCTGCTCGTCCTGCTGTTTTCGGCAGGAGATGGCGTATTCCCGCTTCGATCTGCACACCTGCTCATAGCTGGGACAGTCCACCGCCGGGCCCGGCTGATACTGGCTGGTCGGGATGGCATAACAGGTGCCCCGGATATCTGTCAGGGCGGAGATCGGCTCGCCGTCGTTTAACCGGGCGGCGATCTCCAGCGTCTGCTTTTCTCCCATGCCGTAGGACAGCAGATCGGCGCCGGATTCCAGCAAAATGGACGGCTTTACGCAGTCATCCCAGTAATCGTAGTGGGCAAACCGGCGCAAAGACGCTTCCAGTCCGCCGATGATGACCGGGCAGTCGGGATAGATCTCCTTGATCTTCCTGGTGTAGACGATGACTGCCCGGTCGGGCCGCTTGCCGGCTTTGCGCCCGGCAGAATAAGCGTCGTCACTTCGCTTTTTCCTAGCGGCGGTATAGTGGGCCACCATGGAGTCGATATTGCCGGAGGACACCATGAATCCCAGCCGCGGCCGGCCAAACCGGGTAAAATCCCGGTCACTGTGCCAGTCCGGCTGGGCCAGGATGGCCACCTTGTAGCCATAGTGCTCCAAGATCCGGGAAATGATCGCCGTGCCAAAGGTAGGGTGATCCACATAGGCATCCCCCGTCACCACGACAAAGTCCGGCGCATCCCAGCCCAGCGCTTCGATCTCCTGTTTTGTAATCGGTAAAAAGGCCATTTTCCTCCTCCTTTATTCCAGCGGCTCGTTGACAGAAGCCGTTGACGGACTGCTGCCTTCGCCGTTTTGCTGCATCTGCATCTCCAGGTATTGCTGGTACGTCATCAGCACTTGCCGCGGCTTAGAGCCTTCATGGGGGCCGACGATGCCCATCTGCTCCATCTCATCGATGAGCCGACCGGCACGGGCATAGCCCAGCCGCAGCCGCCGCTGGAGCAGCGATGTAGAGGCTTGTCCCGCCTCCACCACGCACTTGATGGCTTCCGGCATCATGGGATCGGTACTGCCGGTGCTGTCGGATGCTTCTTCCTTGCCGGATTTGCTTTCCACGGCATTCTTTTCGATCTCCTCAATGACGGCCTTATCGTATTCTGTCTCATGCTTTTTCTTCACAAAAGAGGTGATCTGCTCCACCTCTTTGTCATCGACAAAACAGCCCTGCACCCGCATGGGCTTCGGCGAGCCCGACGGCGCAAAAAGCATATCGCCGCGGCCCAGGAGCTTTTCGGCGCCGGAACCGTCCAGGATCGTGCGGGAGTCGATCTGGGACGACACGGCAAAGGCGATACGGCTGGGAATATTGGCCTTGATGACGCCAGTGATGACATCGACTGACGGCCGCTGGGTGGCAATGACCAGGTGCATTCCGGCAGCACGGGCCATCTGGGCCAATCGGCAGATGGAATCCTCCACCTCGTTGGGGGCGGCCATCATCAGATCGGCCAGCTCGTCGATGATGATGACGATCTGGGGCATGGGCTCCAGCTTGACACCATCCTGCCGCACCATGCCGTCGCCCACCATCTCGTTGTAGCCCGAAAGATCCCGGACGTTGTTGTCCGCAAAGGTCTTGTAGCGGTTGAGCATCTCCGTCACGGCCCAGCCCAGGGCGCCGGCGGCCTTTCGGGGATCGGTGACTACCGGCACCAGCAGATGGGGAATGCCGTTATAAATGCCCAGCTCCACCACTTTAGGGTCTACCATCAGCAGCTTTACCTCGTCGGGCGACGCTTTATACAGCAGGCTGATGATGAGCGAGTTGATGCACACCGATTTACCGGAACCGGTGGCGCCGGCAATGAGCAGGTGGGGCATCCTGGCAAGGTCGGCCAGAGTGATCTTGCCGGAAATATCCCGTCCCAGCGCCACTGTCAGCTTACTCTTGGCATTTTGGAAGGCAGCAGACTCAATGAGCTCCCGCATCTTCACGACGCTGACGTTCTTGTTTGGCACCTCCACGCCGACAGCAGCCTTACCGGGGATCGGCGCTTCGATCCGCACGCCGGAAGCTGCCAGATTCATGGCGATGTCGTCGGCCAGATTGGTGATCTTGCTGATCTTCACACCGGCGGCCGGCTGCAATTCGTACCGGGTGACTGCCGGGCCACGGCTGATGTCCACGATCCGTGTCTGCACGCCAAAGCTCTTTAAAACTTCTACCAGCTTTTGACCGTTGCTCTGCAGTTCCCGGGTGATGTCCTTTTGATTGGTGACAGGGCTGGCTTTGAGCAGCTCCACAGGCGGAAAACGGTACGTTTCCTTCTGCATCGGGATCGCTTCCGCCGCTGCCGCCTCCAGCTCCTGAGACTGGCTCTCCTGCATCTTCTTGACAAAAGCGGCCGCCGCTGCCGCCGCCCCGGCATCTTCCAGTTCCGGCTCTGTTCCTGTTTGCCGCCCAGGAATGCCGCTCCGCGCTGTCCCCCGGGCAGGCTCTGTGGGCAGGGGAATATCGATGGGATCCAGCTCCTCGGTAACGTCGTTACGGCGGTCACGCTTTCTGGTGCTCCGAGTCTCTGCTTCCTTTTCCGGAGCAGCTTTACCGTCCTCTTCAAAGGCGCGCTTAAAGTTTTCCAGCTTCCGGCGGGAAGCTGCCGCTTTTGCTTCTCCGTCCAGAGGGATGTCCAGCAGATCGTCTCCGGCAAACGCAGGAGGCGGCGCACTCTGCCGGGCTGCCCGTTTTTCTTCCCGGCGCTCCCTGGCATTACTGAGCCCCTCCGCTGCTTTTCGGGTCGGCTTTGTGATCATGTGGAAGAGCTGGAGCAGAGATGTACCCGTCAGCAGCATCAGGGAAACGATCAGCGCCACGATAGACACGATCTTTGCCCCCGTCACGCCCATCAGCGCCACAAAGGGAATGCCGATGAGTCCGCTGAACAGGCCGGCGCTCTGATTTTCCATGCCCAGAACGTATAGATCTCCCAGGTTCTGGAAGAAGTTCTGGCCGTGCTGTACATCGCCGTGCTGGAAGATATACGCCACCGAACAGGCCAGCGCCACGGTGACAAAGATCAAAATGGTGCGTCCCACGGTCCTTGGCTTGGAAGAGCGTCCCATGGCGATGGTGACGGCGATATACCCCAGCAATACGGGCAAAACGATGCTGAGATAGCCGAACATCCCCAGGATAAAATCATGGACCCACATCCAGACCGACTCTCCCCGGATAAAGACGAGGAACAACAGCACCACCGCTACGGCAAAGAGGATGATGGCTGTGATCTGATTGCGGCGGCGCAAAGATTCCACATCCCGCGGCCGGGTGGTGGACGCCCGGGCGGGCTTCCGGCTTTTTGGGGCCGACTTTGGCGCTGATTTTTGCTGAGCTGCTTTTTTTGTATGTTTTCCTGCCAATATGTATCACCTTTCTATACCTTGCAGATTCATCTATTTTTGTCTCTTTCTCTTGCGGTTTGATGTCAGCGAAAAGGGCGTATGTATGCGGCGGACACGCCGCCTGCTGTCAGTCCCGATCTTTGTCGGGGTGCCTTTGCTCTGCAATGAGGGCATTGAGCTTTTCGATGGCGTCTGAGAGACTGCCCACCGCATCAATGAGGCCCTCGTCCACCGCCTTCTGCCCGTCCAGCACTGTGCCGATGTCCATGACCAGCTCTTCGGTGTTCATGGCCAGGGTGTGGAACCGCTCCGGTGTGATGTGGGAATTCTCCGTGACGAACTGGGTGATGCGGGTCTGCATCCGCTGAAAATAGGTGAATGTCTGCGGCACCCCCAGCAGCAGCCCGTTCATCCGCACAGGGTGAACGGTCATAGACGCCGATTTGGCGATGAACGAATATTTTGCCGCCACGGCCAACGGCACGCCGATAGAATGGCCGCCGCCCAGTACCAGGGATACGGTGGGCTTTTTCATGCCGGCCACAAGCTCGGCGATGGCAAGGCCGGCCTCCACGTCGCCGCCGACGGTGTTGAGAATCATCAGCAGGCCGTCTATCTCCGGGTCCTCCTCAATGGAAACAAGCGTCGGGATGACGTGCTCATATTTCGTCGTCTTGTTCTGACTGGGCAATACCGTGTGTCCCTCGATCTGCCCGATAATGGTCAGGGTGTGAATGGTATGCCCGCCGTTACGGGTGACGACAGCCCCCGATTCCGTAATGCGGTCCCGGTCCTGCTGGTCGTCGCTTTTTGTATTGTCGTCTTTTTCCAGAAGGGCGGCTCCCTCCGCCACTGGTTTTTTCTGCTCCAATTGTGCTCCCTCCCGCTGTCAGCAATAGTCTGACCGTTAGGATGCGCCAAAAGACAGGCGATTATGCCCATCGGAAGCTCATTTTTTGCGGAAAAGGGAAAAAGCAGAAACTACCACAAATAGCATTGTACCATATCCCGCCCGAAAATGCACGTTTTTTCCGAAAAAGCTCCGGCGCAAAAGGAAACGGTTTCCTTCGTGATATTGCCGTAAGAAACGCAAAAAACTTGGCGGAATCATTGACAAATCCACTAGAATCATAGATAATATTACTTGTATAGTGTAATTTTGCGCCTTCCTGCCGGTTCCCCAAAAAGCCGCCGGGAACGCGCGGCAGAATACTGAATCTGAGAGGAGCAACAATATGGGTTTCACGATTGCACAAAAAATTATCAAAGCGCATCTCCTGAGCGGTGAGATGACCGTTGGCAGTGACATCGGCCTGCGGATCGACCAGACCTTGACCCAGGACGCCACCGGTACCATGGCGTATCTGGAATTTGAGGCAATGGGTGTCCCCCGCGTCAAAACAGAGCGTTCTGTGGCATACATCGACCACAATACGCTGCAGACCGGTTTCGAAAACGCTGACGACCATCGGTTCATCCAGTCCATCGCCAAAAAACACGGCATCTACTTCTCCCGTCCCGGCAACGGCATCTGCCACCAGGTCCACCTGGAGCGGTTCGGCATCCCCGGCAAAACGTTGATCGGCTCTGACAGCCATACCCCCACCGGCGGCGGTATCGGTATGCTGGCCATGGGCGCCGGCGGCCTCGATGTGGCTGTGGCCATGGGCGGCGGCCCATACTACATCACCATGCCAAAGATGGTCCGCATCAATCTGACCGGCAAGCTCCAGCCATGGGTCTCCGCAAAAGACGTCATCCTGGAAGTGCTGCGCATCATGACCGTTAAGGGCGGCGTGGGCAAGATCATCGAGTACGGCGGCGAGGGCGTCAAGACCCTCACCGTGCCGGAGCGCGCCACCATCACCAACATGGGCGCGGAGCTGGGCGCCACCACCTCCATCTTCCCCTCTGACGAAGTGACAAAGTCCTTCCTCAAGGCCCAGTGCCGTGAGGAGGATTGGGTTGAGCTGAAGGCCGACGACGACGCCGTTTACGATGAAGTCATCGACATCGACCTGTCCGCCTTAAAGCCCATGGCAGCCTGCCCCCATATGCCAGATAACGTCAAGACCATCGACGAGATCGGCAAGAAGAAGATCGACCAGGTCTGCATCGGCTCCTGCACCAACTCCTCTTACCTCGACCTGATGCGGGTCGCCGCCATCCTCAAGGGCAAGACCTGCCATCCGGACGTTTCCCTGTCCATTGCCCCCGGCTCCAAGCAGGTATTCAATATGCTGGCAAAGAACGGCGCTCTGGCAGACCTCATCGCCGCCGGCGCCAGAATCCTGGAGTCTGCCTGCGGTCCCTGCATCGGCATGGGTCAGTCCCCCAACTCCAACGGCATCTCCCTGCGCACCTTCAACCGGAACTTTGAAGGCCGCTCCGGCACCAAGAATGGCCAGGTCTATCTGGTCAGCCCAGAGACTGCCGCTGTCTCCGCCCTCACCGGCGTATTCACCAACCCGCAGGAGCTGGGCGACGCAGTGGACATCCCGCTGCCGGAGACCTTCCTCATCAACGACAACATGATCATCCCGCCGGCACCGGAATCCGAAATGGATTCCGTAGAGATCCTCCGTGGTCCCAACATCAAGGAGTTCCCTCAGAGCGACGCCCTGGAGAACGACATCACGGCAAAATGCCTCCTGAAGGTGGGCGACAACATCACCACCGACCACATCATGCCAGCCGGCGCCAAGATCCTGCCCTATCGTTCCAACATCCCGTACCTGTCCAACTTCTGCTTTGCCGTCTGTGACGAAGCGTTCCCGGAGCGCTGCCGCAAGGAAGGCAAGGGCATCATCGTCGGCGGCGCAAACTACGGCCAGGGCTCTTCCCGTGAGCACGCCGCTCTCGTTCCGCTGTATCTGGGCATCAAGGCCGTCATCGCCAAGTCCTTTGCCCGCATCCACTGCGCAAACCTGGCCAACGCCGGTATTTTGCCCTTCGTCTTTAAAAACGAGGCGGATTACGACACCATCGACCAGATGGACGAGCTGGAGCTGCCAAACATCCGTGAGGCCATCGAAAACAATGGCAAGGTCGTTTTGAAGAACCTGACCAAGGGCACCGAGATGGAGCTGGAGCCGGTCCTCACCGATCGTCAGAGAGGTCTGGTGCTGGCAGGCGGCCTGCTGAACTACACCCGTGAACATAACTGATCTTGCTGGGAGGATTTGACCATGGCTGACAAAATTAAAATGAAAACTCCATTGGTGGAGATGGACGGCGACGAAATGACCCGCATCATCTGGAAGATGATCAAGGACAATCTGCTGACCCCCTATGTGGAGCTGAATACCGAATATTATGACCTGGGCCTGAAAAAGCGTGAGGAGACAAAGGATCAGATCACTGTCGATGCCGCTAACGCCACCAAAAAATATGGCGTGGCCGTCAAGTGCGCTACCATCACGCCAAATGCTGACCGGGTAAAAGAATACAACCTGAGCCAGATGTGGAAGTCCCCTAACGGCACCATCCGCGCGATCTTGGACGGCACCGTGTTCCGTTCTCCGATCCTGGTCAAGGGCATCACCCCCTTTATCCCAAGCTGGAAAAAGCCCATCACCATTGCCCGTCACGCTTACGGCGATGTGTATAAAAACGTGGAGATGCTGGTGGACGAAAATTCCAAAGCCGAGCTGGTCGTCACCGACAAGGACGGCAACGAGACAAGAGAGTTGATCCACAACTTTGACACCCCAGGCATCATCCAGGGCCTCCACAACATCGACAAGAGCATCGGTTCCTTTGCCCGTGCCTGCTTCAACTTTGCTTTGGATACCAAGCAAGATCTGTGGTTCGCCACAAAGGACACCATCTCCAAAAAATACGACCACCGCTTCAAGGACATCTTTGCAGAGATCTATGCCTCAGAGTACAAGGATAAGTTCGAAGCCGCCGGCATCGAGTATTTCTACACCCTCATCGACGACGCCGTAGCCAGAGTAGTCCGCTCCGAAGGCGGCTACATCTGGGCCTGCAAAAACTACGACGGCGATGTCATGTCCGACATGGTAGCAACTGCCTTTGGCAGCCTGGCCATGATGACCTCTGTTCTGGTGTCTCCAGAAGGCATCTATGAGTACGAGGCGGCCCACGGCACAGTACAGCGTCACTACTACCGGTATCTCAAGGGCGAAAAGACCTCCACCAACTCGGTGGCCACGCTGTTTGCCTGGACCGGCGCACTGCGTAAGAGAGGCGAACTGGATGACACTCCGGATCTGGTGGACTTTGCCAACAAGCTGGAGAAAGCCACCATCCAGACCATTGAGGATGGCATCATGACCGGCGACCTGGCAGCGCTCTCCACCTTGGAGAACAAGCAGGTCGTCGATACAGAAGCGTTCCTGCTGGCCATTAAGGAGCGGCTGGAAGCGATCCTGTAAAGTACCATTTAACCGCGTTTGGAGATGATATCTATATGGCGAAACGAGGCAATATTTCCATGTCTGTCATTCGCAGACTGCCACGCTATTACCGCTATCTGACAGAGCTGATGCAGAGCAATATCACCCGGATCTCCTCTAAGGACCTGTCGCTGAAGATGGGTCTCACCGCTTCGCAGATCCGGCAGGACCTGAACTGCTTTGGCGGATTCGGTCAGCAGGGATACGGCTATATTGTGGACCAGCTCCGGGATGAGATCGCTCAGATCCTCGGCCTGAACAACAGCAAAAAGGCCATCGTACTGGGCGCCGGTAATCTGGGGCAGGCCGTTGCCGCCTATCTGGAATTTGAGACGAAGGGCTTCCATCTCGTGGGCATTTTCGACAATAACCCGGACATCATCGGCACCACCGTTTTCGACGACGTAAAAGTGCTGGATGTGGCGGGGCTGGTGGACTTCTGCCAGCGGGAAAAACCGGAGATGGCCGTGCTGTGTACGCCAAAAGAGCCTGCCGGACTGCTGGTAGAACAGGTGTATGACAGCGGCATCCGCTTCTTCTGGAATTTCAGCCACTTTAACATTTCAAGAAAATATCCCGATGTCACCGTGGAGGCCGTCCACCTTAACGACAGCCTCATGACCCTCAGCTATCTGATGAGTGACCACGACACTGCGGAATCCTGAGCTTTCGCATAAAAAACAGTCTGACCCGATCTTCTTTCGGTCAGGCTGTTTTTGTTTGGCCAAAGAAATGGTGCAGAAACAGTCAGATGCTTTTTCCCAAGCGATGACAGAGATGTCAGGCAACCGTCACACAACCGTCAGATTGCGCTGTTATGCTAAAAGCAGCAAAGAGAAAGAGGGGATCTGTCGTGAAGAAATCATCATCTTTCCGCTGGAACTTATTGGCAATACTCCTAATCGTTGTGACAAGTATTCCCTGCTTTTTGATCTTTGCACGATCCCACGGGACTGTTTCCGCCGAATCAGCCCGATCATGGGAGCGCTTCCCCATAACTGGCAGCAGCTCCGAACAAGAGCTTTCGCTGCAAAACCAGTCTTTCTAAAACTTCCCCAAACAAAAAGACGATGGAACCATCTCCATCGTCTTTTTGTTTTGCGCTTTTCCCGCAGTTATTTTTCTTCTAACTTTTCCAGCACATCCTCCAAAAGGAGCGCCGCATCCCGCACGCAGTCCGGGCAGGTGCGCAGGACCGTTCCGGGGATCTTGCCGTTTTCCAGGCCCTTTAGATCCTTGCACAGCACCGAGCCGTTCTGCTCAGCAAAGGGACCCATCATGGCGCTGCACAGCTTGTAGGTCTCCTTTTTGCTGTTGGGCTTTTCCAGATTGGCCGTACTGCTCTTCATGCCCACCAGCATACAGGCCGCCGACAGCGCACCGCAGGTACCGTCTGCGTTGCCCATGCCAAAGCCAAAGCCTTCGGCTAAACGGAAGGCAGTTTCTTCGTCCAGCCCCACCAGGTCACAGTAGGTGCAGGCGATAGCCTGGGCGCAATTATAACCGCTGCGGTATTTTTCCATTGCTTTGTCCGCTCTTGATTCCATAAAAAGACTTCCTTTCTTTGAAAAAAGCCGGGAGAACACCCGGCTTTTGTTTTGTCGTTATTTGCTGTTTTTCCGGTCCAGAGCCGCTTTGACAAAGCTCTGGAACATGGGGTGAGGCCGATTGGGCCGGGACTTAAATTCCGGATGAGACTGAACAGCCAGGAACCACGGGTGATCCGGCAGCTCCATCATTTCCACGATGTGGTTGTCCGGAGAGCAGCCGGAGAATACCAGGCCGGCCTTTTCCAGCGCTTCCCGATAGTCGTTGTTGACTTCGAAACGATGGCGGTGACGCTCATAGACCAGCGGCTCGCCGTAGATCTTTTCTGCCAGCGTGCCCGGCATCACCTTGCAGGGATACCGGCCAAGGCGCATGGTGCCGCCCAACTGGACGACCTCCTTCTGCTCCGGCATGATGTCGATAACGTGATTGGTGCTCTGGGGATCCAGCTCGGCAGAGTTGGCGTCGGTGAGGCCCAGCACGTTGCGGCTGTACTCTACAACGGCAAGCTGCATTCCCAGGCAGATGCCAAAGAACGGCACCTTGTTCTCCCGGCAGTACCGGATGGCCTCGATCTTGCCCTCAACGCCCCGCTGGCCAAAGCCGCCGGGAACGAGAACAGCGTCCACTTTCCCCAGGATGTCTCCAACGTTATCTTTGGTGATGTCCTCGGAGTCGATCCAGTCGATGTTGACCTTGACCTTATTGGCGATGCCGCCGTGGGTCAATGCCTCTACCACACTGATGTAGGAATCCCGCAGATCCACATATTTGCCCACCATGGCGATGGTGACGGTCTCCTGGACGGTCATGGCTGTTTTGACCATGGCGCTCCACTCGGTGAGATCCGGGCCGACGGTATCCAGGCCAAAGTGCTTGCAGACGATGTCGTCCAGCCGCTCATCCCGCAGTGCCAGCGGTACAGCGTAAAGGGACGGCAGATCGAGATTCTGGATCACATGGCTCTCCGGCACGTTGCAGAACAGGGCGATCTTCTTTTTGTCGTCCTCGGTGATGGCCTGCTCTGCCCGCAGCACGATGACATCGGGCTGGATGCCGATGGACAGCAGCTCTTTTACGCTGTGCTGGGTGGGCTTGGTCTTATGTTCGCCAGAAGCGGACAGATATGGCACCAGCGTCACATGGAGGAACAGGCAGTTGGCTCTGCCCACCTCGGCGGCAAACTGGCGGATTGCCTCCAAAAACGGCTGGCTCTCGATGTCGCCGACGGTGCCGCCGATCTCCACGATGGAAACATCCACGTTGTCCTGGGCGATGTGCTTTTTGATCTCATTAGTAATGTGCGGGATCACCTGGACCGTGCTGCCGTTATACAGGCCATTGCGCTCGTTTTGCAGCACGTTCCAGTAGATGCGGCCCGATGTGACGTTGCTGTTCTGGGACAGATTTTCGTCAATGAAACGCTCGTAATGCCCCAGATCCAGGTCTGTTTCGGCGCCGTCCTCGGTGACGAATACCTCACCGTGCTGGATCGGGTTCATGGTCCCCGGGTCCACGTTCAGATAGGGATCGAATTTTTGCATGGTTACCTTCAGGCCTCTCGCCTTGAGCAACCGGCCCAATGATGCGGCTGTGATTCCCTTGCCCAATCCGGAAACAACACCGCCTGTCACAAAGATATATTTTGCAGACATACGTTCCTCCTGTTTTTTCAGCCCTGCGGCCTTAAGATCCTGTCAAACAAATGATGCTCCCGCGCAGCTCGATGGAATCTCAACGGGAGCAAAATCATATAGTTCATTATATATCGTTTTGCGGCGAATTGTCAATAAAATCGCCGAAACAATTTGCCCGATCCACCAAATTCCTGTCACCCCTCATAGGTGGTGATGGTGATGGTCTTGATTTTGTAGTCGTCGCTGACCGGTTTCTGATTTTCATCCACCTTGGCTTTGGCGATCCGATCTACCACATCCATGCCCTCGAACACCTGCCCAAAGACAGTATGCCCCAGTCCGGTGGTGGTGTAGGCCCCGTCTAAACTGGGGTTGCCGCCGTATTTTTCGTATAACTCCCGGATCTCCATGGTCACTTTAGACATATCCGGCCAGGTACCGTAGACCTGGGTAAAGCCTTCCGGATTTTGCATATACGCCCGGTAGCCGTTTAATATATTGTCCCAGCCGGGAAAATGGTCTGCCGGCGTCTGATTGATGAAGAACTGGGTGCCATTGGTATCGGCTGCCCCTACGTTTGCCATGGATACAGCCCCCCGGAGATTGAGCAGGTTCTCGCTGAACTCATCCTCAAAATTGCCGCCGTAAATGCTGGTGCTGCTGCTCTGGCCTGTCTGGATCATAAAATTGTCGATGATGCGATGAAATGGTAAGCCATCATAAACGCCGTCCTTTGCCAGTGTTTTAAAGTTTTCCACAGTCTTTGGCGCTTCCTGTGGAAAAAGCCGCAGCTTGATGGTCCCCTGGGTCGTCTCGATGACGGCGATCTCCTCGCCCTTTTTCGGCTTTTTAAGCTGATCGCCCAGCTGCAATGACGCATCAGCAGTATCCGCCGTGCTTTCTACTGCCGAAGCTGTCTCAGCGTCTGGGATGCTTACCTGGGATGCTGGTGTTTCGCTGCTTTGGGACGATACTTCTGCGCCGCAGCCCGACAGCATCGCTGCCGACAGCACCGCTATGCTCATCATGGCGATCCATTGTCGTTTCATGTTCCATTCCTCCTTGGGTCTTGCTAAATCCTTTTCTTTATTCTACCCAACTTTCCAGCGCCGCGCAACCCTTTTCCCTGCCTGCCGTTATTTTCGCCGCCGGGGGCGCATATAGATAACTGGACAAAAATAAGGGAGGCTAAACTATGCGTTTCTACTATCCGGAGGGACGGCTCCTCGACACGGCACAAAATCGTGCCGCTTTGGTAAGCCCGTCTACTCTTGCAGATGCCTGCCGCGACGGACAGATCCTGGAAGCAAGGGCTGTCGTCTGCGACAGTGAACATAATTTGATCGTCGATCTAGGCTGTATGAAGGGGATCATCCCCCGGGAGGAAAGTGCCATCGGGATCCGGGAGGGCACCGTGCGGGACATCGCTATCCTCTCCCGGGTCAACCGGCCCGTATGCTTTCTCGTCACCGGCTTTGACACCCTGCCCGACGGCACAACGGTCGCCCGTCTATCCCGCAGGATGGCCCAGGAGCAGTGCCAGCAGTCGTATCTTTCCACCCTATCCCCCGGCGACGTCATCGACGCTACCATCACCCATCTGGAGGTGTTCGGCGCCTTTGCCGACATCGGCTGCGGGATCATCTCCCTGCTGCCCATCGACGCCATCTCCATCTCCCGCATCAGCCATCCGGCAGAGCGGTTCTCCGTGGGCATGGAGATCAAAGCCATCGTCAAGACCATCGAAAACCAGCGCATCACCCTTTCCCACAAGGAGCTGCTGGGCACCTGGACGGAAAACGCCGCCCGATTCTCTCCCGGCGAAACGGTAGGAGGCATCGTCCGTTCCGTGGAGCCCTATGGGATCTTCGTGGAGCTGGCGCCCAATTTAGCTGGTCTGGCCGAATTAAAAGAAGGCGTAGAGCCGGGACAGCAGGCCAGCGTCTATATTAAAAATATGATCCCGTCCCGGATGAAGGTCAAGCTGATCGTCATCGATACCTTCGATGGTCCCTGCCATCCCCAATGCCCCGATTATTTTTTCACCGGCAAACACATGGACGCCTTCCATTATTCGCCGCCGGACTGCGAAAAGCAGATCGTGACGGTCTTTGGCGCAAAAAGCGCTCCGGAAAAGCATCCTCTATAGCCATTGTCTCCTATACCTTTTGCAAAATCGCCAAAATCATCCGTTTTTTCTCTCGCATTTCAGAAAGAATCCCAGGGAGATTTTACAAAACCTTTACAAATTTGGGAATTTATTGCTACGCCTATTGTAAAATGTAATCACCGGCGCTATAATGAATGGAAATTAAGAGCAGGTCATCGTTTTATGGCAAAACGGTGGTGATGATCTGTTCTCACTCTGCATTTTGTCAAACCTCGATAAAGGGCAGAGTAACAAAGAAAAAGGGGAAATGAATCATGAGAAAATGTACAAAATTTGCAGCACTGGCTGCTGTTCTGACCATGTCTGTTGCCGCTTTTGCAGGCTGCGGCAGCCAGGAAGCACCGGCAGAATCCAGCGCACCGGTCTCTGAAGCTGTTGTAGAAAGCAGCACACCGGCTGAAAACGAAGCTGTTCTGGGCATCTGGAACATGAACGGTTACATCGATGAAAACGGCGAGCTTCAAACCGCTTCTCAGATCGAAGAGAATCTGGATGTGGATCTGGAGGGTCAACTGCCGATCATTGAGTTCAAGGCAGACAACACCGCTGTGCTCAAGGTCGGCGAGATCACTCAGACAGGTACTTACGGCATAGTCGACAACGTTGTCACCTTTGTTGTTGACGAGACAACCGGCATTTCTTCCGAGGACGAAGAGAGCGTTGCTTCCGAGGACAATGTCCAGACCACTTACGTCTTTGCGCTGGATGCAGAAGCCGGCACACTGACCCTGAAGGATGAGAAAATTGGTTTAAATGCGATCCTGACAAAGGAAGGCGCTGAGACAGGGCTGACCTCTTCCACCGAGTCTGAGGACGAGACTGCTTCTGAGGACAACGCTGTCGTCGGCGAAGAGGATGACGCTGTCATCGGCGAGGACGACGCAATGATCGAGGACATGGAGTAAGCGCATCGCTTTCCTGCAAAAAAACGGTATCCCGCGGGATACCGTTTTTTTGTTGCCTAATTTTCTTTTCGCACCGCTTGCAGCACCATTTCGGCACATTTTAAGCCATCGACGCCAGCCGACACGATACCGCCGGCATACCCGGCCCCCTCGCCGCAGGGATACAGTCCTTTCAGGGAAAGGGACTGCATCTGCTCATCCCGCAGCAGCCGCACCGGCGCAGAGCTTCTCGTCTCCACCGCCGTCAAAACGGCATCGGGATAGGCAAAGCCCTTTAAGCGGTGATCCATCTTCCGGATGCCCTCGGCCATGGATTCGGTGACAAAATCAGGCAGAAGAGCAGAAAGAGCACAGGGCGTTACCCCTCGCTGATAGGTAGGCACCACATCGCCAAAATGGGTGGACGGCCGGTTTTGCAGAAAATCCTCTACCCGTTGTCCCGGCGCCCGGTATGCTCCGCCGCCCAAATTGAACGCCGATCGTTCCAGCTTCCGCTGCAAATACATCCCCGCCAGCGGATGATCACTGCCGAAATCCTCCGGCCCAATGCCCACCAGCAGCGCTGAATTAGCGTTGGCACCATCCCGGGCAAAATTGCTCATGCCGTTGGTGACCACCATGCCTTCTTCCGAAGCAGAAGCCACTACCTCGCCGCCGGGACACATACAAAAGGTATACACGCCCCGCCCGTTTTCCAGATGGACAGACAGCTTATATTCCGCTGCGCCCAACGCCGGATGCTGGGCAAAAGCACCGTACTGTCCCTTGTTGATGACAAGCTGAGGATGCTCGATCCGCGCGCCGACAGAAAAGGGCTTTTGCACCATGGTGACGCCACGAGACACCAACATCTCATAGGTATCTCTGGCGCTGTGCCCGATAGCCAGGATCACATGGTCACTTTCAAGGTGAAAGCGCCCCTCCGGCCCCACAGCCGTCACCCCTGTTACACAGCCGTTTTTCGTGGTGAGATCTGTCAATTGGGTGTTAAACAGCACCGTGCCGCCCAACTTTCGGATCGTCTCCCGAATACCCCGGACCGTCTGGGGCAATCGGTCTGTTCCCACATGGGGGTGGGCCTGATATAAGATCTCCTCCGGCGCACCGGCAGCATGAAGCTCCTCCAGCACCTTTCTGGCCCGCGGGTCTTTGATGCCGGTATTCAGCTTGCCGTCAGAAAACGTCCCGGCGCCGCCCTCGCCAAACTGGACGTTGCATTGGGGATCCAACACCCCTGTCTGCCAAAAGGTATGCACCTGACACTGACGCTCCTCTACAGCGCTGCCCCGCTCCAGCACGATGGGCCGCTGCCCCGCCTGGGCCAGCAGCAAAGCGGAAAACATCCCCGCTGGACCAAAGCCCACCACCACCGGGCGCTGGGATAACACACGGCAGGGCGGGATCACATAAGCATACGGTTTCGTGAGCGCAGCTTTCTTATCTTTTGCATGGGCTAAAACTGCCTGTTCTCCCTTAACGGTCACATCCACGGTACAGCGGAACACCACCTGCTCCTTTTTGCGGGCATCCACCGACTGCTTGACCAGCTTCACCGATTGGAGCTTCTGTGCCGGCAGCTTCAGGCGCTTTGCTGCCTGGGCTGTCAAATAGGGTATCTTGTCTGCCGGAGCAATGTCCAGCGGCAGCACGATTTCTGAAACGCGAATCATCTCTTTTCCTCCTTCAAAGACTGGGCGCAAGCCTGTCCGGCGGCCATACCGCTGCTCCACGCCAAATGCAGGTTAAATCCGCCGCAGTCACCGTAAAGGGACAACAGCTCGCCGGTGAGATACAGTCCTCTGCACCGCCTCGATGCCATAGTCGTCCCGTCTACCTCTTTGCAGTCGACGCCGCCGGCTGTGACCTGAGCACTGTCCCAGCCGGGACTGCCTGTCACCGAAAAACGGAAGGCTTTCACTGTTTTGCTGATCTGCTCATATTGGTCGTACCGGCAGTCGCCTGCCTTTTGTGGGATCTGTTTTCCCAAGGCCTGCTTGACAACGGCTTGGCCTACCTTTTGGTTAATAAAGCCGCAGAGCAGCGACAGCGTAGGCAGTTCCGGATACCGTTTGCCCTGACCGGCGATCTTCTTTGTGAGCTGCTCCTGCTTCCACTCAGTCATCAGATCGAGGGAAAGCGTCACCGAATGGCCTTTGTTCAGCAATTCCAGGGCCTGCCCCGACAACTGAAACACACAGATGCCCGACAAACCGTAGTCGGTAAACTGGACTTCCCCCTGCTCTGTCTGGCAGACGTTCCCATTATCCAGCAGGGAAACAACGGCCTGACTGCGCATCCCCTTTAATCCCAGGGACGCGGCACCATCACAGCACAAGGGCGACAGCGCCGGAAATTGCGGGCAAATGGTGTGGCCCAGCGTTTTGGCCAGCGCAGCGCCGCTGCCGTCACTGCCCAGCTTTGGGGCTGCCCGGCCGCCGGTAGACAGGATCACCCTGCGGCTGAACCAGTTTCCCTTTGGCGTTGTGAGCTGAAATACAGCGCCTTTTTTTTGCATGGCTGTCACCGGGCAGTCGCACACTACCTGCACCCCATTGCGCTGAAGCTGTAAGCGCAGGATCTCCAGCACGGCAGAAGACTGTAAATTGTACGGGTACACACGGCCCTCGCCGTCACTGCGGCACAGCAGCCCCATCTGCTCAAAGGCCCGGATCACCGCCTTTGCCGGATAGTCCCGCAGCAGCGGCGATGCCCATGAGCCGCCGTTGTGATAATGAGATGGTCCGGCCGCCAGGTTAGACAGGTTACACCGGCCGTTGCCGGTAGCCAGCAGTTTTTTCCCGATGCGAGGTTCCTTTTCCAGCAGGAGGACCCGGCCAGGCTGTTTTTGCTTTTGCAGCGTCTGCGACGCCGTGATGGCCGCCGCCATCCCGGAAGCACCGCCGCCTACCACGAAAATCTCTGCAACGTCTGCCATCAGCGCTCCACCGTCCTTTCAATCTTGTTCATTGCGATAAATGTGTCCGCCTTTTAGTATACAGGAATTTTCAGAAAAAAGAAACCGCTCCTTACACCTTTCCCCTTGACTTTCTTCCAAAACCGTACTAAGATATAAATTATTAAGTTACAAAACTATTTTGTTACAGAACTATTAAGAAAGGGGACAGAACAATGGAGCAAAACGACTCGTCTCTGGGATTTGCCTTATATCGGTCGCTGATGCGGCTGAAGCGGACCGGCAAACGTGTGCCGCCGCCCTGCAAGGAACTATCCCACTTTGAGTTTCAATGTCTGCACCTGATCCGGGATTACACCGAGGAGCATCCGGAGCTGCCGGGGCTGAAGGCTTCCCTGCTCAGCGCCATGACCCAGACCTCTCGGCCGGCCATGTCCCAGCACCTCAACAGCATGGAAGAAAAAGGCTTTCTGCGCCGGGTCACCTCCCGCACCGATCGGCGGGTGACGTATCTGGTCATCACCGACCAGGCCGCCGCCTTTTTAGCCGAAGCGGAACGGGTGCTACAGCAGCATTTGGATCAGATCTGCCGGGAATTGGGCCGTGACGACACAGCCCGGCTCATCGAGCTGTTCAACAAGCTGACAAAGATCTTAGAGACCCAGCAGCTCACACCGCCCGACCAAAAGCCATTGTAAAAGAAAGGAATCTGGCATGACAAAAATTTTGCGCTATTTAAAACCGCATCTGCTGTCGCTGTTCTTTGCCGTTCTACTCATCTGCTGCACCGTTGCCGGCGACTTGAGCCTGCCAACGCTGATGTCCAACATTGTCAGCGTAGGCATCCAGCAGAGCGGCATTGAGGACGCTGCGCCGAAAGCCATCAGTCAAGATGGGTTCCGTCTGATGACCGACCTCATGGAACCAGACGACCAGCAGCTTGCAAAACATAGCTACACCCTAATAACAGCCGCCCCGGACGACAGCCGGGTCTCCCAGTACCCCCTGCTGGCAACAGAGGACCTCTATGTCCAAAACAGCGTGACAGGGGAACAGCAGACCCAGTTAAACGAAGCCTTTTCTACGGCCACATTAACGCTGTCTGCCTTTGGAAAAGAACTGGCCGCCCAAAAGGGTCAGGACACCGCAAACAGTGACGCAGCAGAAAGCGACCAGTCCGGCTTATCCCTTGACGCCCTTTATCAACTGCTGCCGATGCTGGAACAGCTTCCAGCAGAAAAGCTCCATGCCTTGCAGGAAACTGCCAAACAGGAGCAATCCCTGATGGCTGACCAAAGCGGCGTTGCTCTAGCTAAGCAATTTTATCAGGAGATCGGCGCCGACACCGACGGGATGCAGATGGGCTATATCATCCGCATTGGCGCCATCATGATCGCCCTGACGCTGCTCAGCGGCATCGCCACTGTTTTGGTCTCTCTGCTGTCCTCCCGTATTGCCGCCGGTGTGGCCAGAGCTTTGCGGCAGGATGTATTCCGCAAGGTCACTTCCTTCTCCAATGAGGAATTTGACCACTTCTCCACAGCGTCTCTCATCACGAGGACCACCAACGACATCACCCAGGTGCAGATGGTGCTGACCATGGGCATCCGCATCGCCGTTCAGGCGCCGGCTACCGGCATCGGCGGCATTGTGCTGGCCCTGCAAAAAAGCGTCTCTATGGGCTGGATCGTGGCCCTCTCTGTCATCTGCCTGCTGTGTCTGGTCGGGGTCATCTTTGTGCTGGCTATGCCCAAGTTCACCAAGCTGCAAAAGCTCATCGACCGGATGAATCTCGTCGCCCGGGAAAATCTCAGCGGGATCATGGTCATCCGTGCCTTTGACAACGAGGAATTTGAAAAGGATCGCTACGATACCGCCAACAAGAATCTGGCTCACACCCAGCTCTTTGTCAACCGGCTCATGGTCGTCATGATGCCCATTATGATGCTCATTATGAACCTGACCTCTCTGGCCATCGTCTGGGTCGGCGCCCATCAGATCGCCCAGTCGGCTATGCAGATCGGCGACATGATGGCCTTTATGCAGTACTCTATGCAGATCATCATGGCCTTCCTGATGATCGCCATGATGTTCATCCTCGTTCCCCGGGCCGCCGTTTCCGCCAACCGTATCCGGGAAGTCCTGGAGACGACGCCTGCCATCGAAGATCCCAAAACCCCTGTCTCCCTGGATGAGACAAAGGCCGGTCTGGTAGAGTTCCGGGATGTGTCCTTCCGCTACGGCGATGCCGATGACGCGGTGCTGTCCCACATCACCTTTACGGCACAGCCGGGCAAGACAACGGCCTTTATCGGTTCCACCGGCTCCGGCAAATCCACCCTCATCAACCTGATCCCCCGGTTCTACGACTGCACTGAGGGCCAGGTACTGGTCAACGGCGTGGATGTGCGAAATGTGCCCCAGCACGAGCTGCGTGCGCACATCGGCTATGTGCCCCAAAAGGGCATCCTCCACAAGGGCACCATCGCTTCCAACATCGCCTACGGCAAGCCTGACGCCACCAGAGAAGAACTGGAATCCGCCGCCCAGGTGGCCCAGGCCATGGACTTTATCTCAAAAAAAGAAAAGGGCATGGACAGCGAGATCGCCGCTGGCGGCACCAACGTTTCCGGCGGCCAGAAGCAGCGGATCTCCATTGCCCGGGCACTGGCGGTTAAACCGGATATTTACATCTTTGAC
The DNA here is from genome assembly GCA_029098185.1 of Oscillospiraceae bacterium. Lineage (GTDB taxonomy): Bacteria > Bacillota > Clostridia > Oscillospirales > Acutalibacteraceae > UMGS1071. Next base: position 25,673 of record JAQXNV010000043.1, on the reverse strand, counting down.
GACAGCTTTTCCGCCCTCGATTTTAAGACGGACGCCGCATTGCGCCACGCCCTGAAAGACTATACCAACAACGCCACGGTCCTCATCGTGGCCCAGCGTGTCGGCACCATTCTCAACGCCGACCAGATCATCGTGCTGGACGAGGGCAGGATCGTGGGCAAGGGCACCCACAAAGAATTGCTAAAGACCTGCCCTGTCTACTATGAAATCGCTGCGTCCCAGCTGACAAAGGAGGAGATGGCATGAGTAATCCCGCACCAAGACCGCCCAGAGGCCACGGCCCCATGGCCGGGATGCGCGGCGGCGGCCCCAAAGCTAAAAACGCCAAAGGCTCCCTGCTCCGGCTGCTCCGCTACTTATCCCGCTTTAAGCTGTCTTTGATCCTTGTGATCTTTTTTGCCATTGCTTCTACGGTGTTCAACATCGTCAGCCCAAAGATCCTCGGTATGGCCACTACCCGGCTGGCCGAAGGCGTTTATGGCATAGTCATGAACACCGGCTCCGGCATCGACTTTGAGTATATCGGCGTCATTATGGTGGTGCTCATCTGTCTGTATCTTTGCAGCATGGGCTTCTCCTATTTGCAGGGCCACCTGATGTCCCGGGTGTCCATGATGACGACCTACAGTCTGCGCAAGGACATTTCGGAAAAGCTCCACAAGCTGCCGTTCCAATATTACGACAGCACCACCACCGGCGAGATCTTATCCTACATCACCAACGACGTAGACGCCATCAACCAGAGCCTGAACCAGAGTGTCACCCAGATCATCACCTCGGTGACGACGCTCCTGGGCATCCTTGTCATGATGTTCTCCATCCACTGGCTGCTGGCTCTGGTGACGCTGTGCATCATCCCTGTATCCATGCTTCTCATCATGGTCATCGCCAAAACGTCCCAGAAACACTTTAAGGCACAGCAGGAATACCTGGGCCACGTCAACGGCCACATTGAGGAGATGTATTCCAGCCATGTGGTGGTCAAAGCCTATAACGGTGAAGCGCAGTCGGAAAAGACCTTCACCGGCTACAACGATAAGCTGTATCAATCGGCCTGGAAATCCCAGTTCCTCTCCGGACTCATGATGCCCATGATGAACTTTGTCGGCAACCTGGGCTATGTGGCCGTCTGTATCCTCGGCGGCTATCTGGCCATCAGCGGCTCCATCTCCATCGGCGACATCCAGGCATTTCTCCAGTATGTCCGCCAGTTCAATCAGCCTATCTCCCAGGTAGCGCAGATCTCCAACATCATCCAGCAGACAGCTGCCGCCGCTGAACGGGTCTTTGCGTTTCTCGATGAGCAGGAGGAGGTCCCCGACACCGCAACACCGATCCGCCTGACCCACAGCGATCCCCAAAACGGCATCACCCTGTCCGGCAGCGTCCAGTTCGACCACGTCCGCTTCGGCTATGATCCGGAGAAGATCATCATCAAGGACTTTTGCGCCGACGTAAAGCCCGGCCAGAAGATCGCCATCGTCGGCCCTACCGGCGCCGGCAAAACGACGATGATCAAGCTGCTCATGCGCTTTTACGACGTGACCAGCGGCGCCATCCGTTTGGACGGCCACGACATCCGGGACTTTACCCGGGATGATCTGCGCTCGGTCTTTGGCATGGTTTTGCAGGATACCTGGCTGTATAACGCTTCCATCAAGGAGAACATCCGCTATGGAAAGCGGGACGCCACCGACGAAATGATCTACGCTGCGGCAAAAGCTGCCCAGGTAGATCACTTCGTCCACACTCTGCCCCACGGCTATGACATGGAGCTGAACGAGGACGCCAGCAACGTGTCCCAGGGCCAAAAGCAGCTATTGACCATCGCCCGTGCCATTCTGGCGGATCCGCAGATCCTCATTCTCGACGAAGCTACCAGCTCTGTGGATACCCGCACAGAGATCCTCATTCAGAAAGCTATGGACAATCTGATGCAGGGCCGCACCAGCTTTGTCATCGCCCACCGTCTGTCTACCGTGCGCAACGCTGACCTCATTCTCGTCATGCGGGACGGCGACATCATCGAACAGGGCAGCCATGAGGATCTGATGGCCCAAAACGGCTTCTATGCTAATCTGTACAACAGCCAGTTTGAGCCAGACGAATAAATTTGCGCAAAATCGTGGAGCAGCGTGCTTGCCCCGCGATTTTTCTTTTGTCGGCTTCCCCAGGATTCGCCTTGTTTTTCCCATTGCCCCATGCTATAATTGTGCATGATCTTGGAAAGAATGAAAAAGGAGATGTTTTGATGAAACAGAAAAAAATCATCCTGGCCTGTGCCGGCGCCGCGCTGTGCGCCGCTATGATGGCAGGCTGCGGAAACAACACAGATACCACACAAAAAGAGCCCGTCGCTTCCACAGCGCCGGTTTCTTCCGCAGCGGTCTCCAGCAGCGGGACAACCTCTCAGCCCATTGCCGGCGGTCAGGCCGCCATCGCTGAGGAGCAGGCGTTAAAAACAGCGAAAAATGCCGCCAACGTCACCGACGCCACCACGACCAAATGCGTCCTGGACTACGACGACGGCGTGCAGGTCTACGACATTGAGCTGGTCAGCGGCAACACAAAATATTCCTATGAGATCGACGCCACTACCGGTGACATCCGCAAGCAGGAGCAGGAGCCCATCACCAACAACGCTACCGGTAATACCGGCAGTGCGGGAACGACCTCTCTCAGCGCCGACGACGCCTTGGCAGCAGCCAGGAAAGCTGCTGGGATCAGCGGCGGCACCGTGGTGAAAAATCACCTGGACAATGACGATGGCCGGGCGGTTTATGAGATCGAGCTTTCAGACAACGGCGTTCAATATGAATTTGAGATCGACGCCAACACCGGCGCGATCTTGGACCAGAGCCAGGAACATCACTAAAACGACACAGACCGCTGAGGGCGCTCGGCGGTCTTGCTTTTTGCCAAAATTTTCCCGCCGCATTTGACTTTTCCACAGCGGTATTATATGATGAAAAGAGTTTATCATCGTTAGGAGTTGTTTATCACGAAGGAATATTTCACGCTGTTTCTCACCTTTGCCCGCATCGGTGCCTTTACCTTTGGCGGCGGCTACGCCATGCTGCCTCTGCTGCAGCGGGAGGTCGTAGAGAAAAAAGGCTGGGCCACCGAAGAAGAATTGATGGATTACTACGCCATCGGCCAATGCACTCCCGGTGTCATCGCCGTCAACACATCCACCTTCATCGGCTTTAAGCAAAAGGGCATCCTCGGCGCCATTTTTGCCACCCTCGGCATGATCACGCCCTCCCTCATCATCATTTTGGCCCTGGCTGCTTTTTTCAATCATTTTGCCGATCTCCCCATCATCCAGCACGCCTTTAACGGCATTCGGGTGGCCGTATGCGCCACCGTTGTCGTGTCGATTTATAAGCTGGCCCGCAAAGGTATCGTGGACATCGTCACTGTCGTTTTATTTCTAGCGGCCTTCTGCGTCATGGTGTTCCTCCACGTTTCGTCTATCTACATCGTGGTCGGCGCCGCCCTCATCGGCATCCTTGCCCGCATCCTTCAGCGAAACCTCAAGGCGAAGGGAGGCCGTGGCCAGTGATCTACCTCCAATTATTTTACGAGTTTTTCAAGGTGGGCCTGTTCTCCATTGGCGGCGGCATGGCCACCATCCCCTTCCTGATGGATCTGGCCCAGACAAAGCCCTGGTTCACCCCGGAACAGCTTACTGATATGATCGCTGTGGCCGAGTCCACCCCCGGCCCTATCGGCGTCAACATGGCCACCTATTCCGGCTTTAACGCCGGCGGTATTTTGGGCGGCATCCTGGCTACGCTGTCCCTCGTTCTGCCGTCGGTCATCATCATCTGCATCATCTCCAAATTCATGGAAAAGTTCCGCTCCAGCCGTTTGGTAGAGGACGCCTTTTACGGCCTGCGCCCGGCTTCTGCCGCCCTGATCGCCGGCGCCATGTCCCAGGTCCTGATCTTGTCCCTCTTCCACACAGACCTGTTCTCTGCCGGCGTCCCTTGGTATCAGATGCTCAACATCGGCAGTATCATTTTGTTCGTCGTTCTGCTCCTGGGGGCCATCTTCCTCAAAAAGCTCCACCCCATTGTCTTTATTTTGGTCGGCGCCGCCGCCGGGATCATTTTTCAGCTATAACCAAAGAAACAGCGGGCAAATAAAGCAGGGCAAATGGCAGCACGCAAAAAATACAAACGTAGAACCCCCGGTCAAAAAACCGGGGGTCCTTTCTAACAGCGGGTATGTGAAATTTAAGATGGTCTAGGCGTTAATTGTAGGACCAATGCGGTGATGTCATCCTCCTTTCCATCGGTGCGGTAATGGGCCGCCTTCTCCACGATGAGGTTGGCAAGCTGGCTGGGCTCTGTGCCCTTCCAGCTTCCAATGAGCTGAGCGACCCACTCTTCTCCGGCGGCCACCACACCGTCGGAGAACATGACCAGCAGGTCGCCGTCACCCAGTCGCGCGGAGGTCTTGCAAAAGACGGCCTCTTCCAAAATGCCCACCGGCAGAGAGATAGCGTCCAAACGATGGACCTCCTTGCCTTTGCGCACATAGCTGATCGGTGCGCCGGCCTTCATGAGCTGTACTTCGCCGGTGAACAAATCGATGGATGCCACATCCAGCGTGGAAAGCGTTTCCGCGCCGGATTTGACCATGAGCGCCGAATTGGTGATCTGTAATGCGCAGTCAAAGCCGATGCCCGATTGGATCAGCTTTGCCAAAATGCCTGAGGCCATGGCGCCGTCTACGGCCGCTCTGCCGCCGGTGCCCATGCCGTCACTGATGATGGCGATCTGCTTTCCTGTGCCGTCCTCAAAGCAGACACAGCTATCGCCGCAAAGGGACGCGTTTTTGCAGCTGTGCTGTGCCACGCCGAACACCGCTTTATACAGGGGCTTTTCCACCATCTGGAACCGGCATTTTTCGCCGGTGACGCTGACGCAGGGATAGCTGAACTCCCGGCCTGTCACCTTGGAAATGCTCCGCAGCAGCGGGGCTTTTGTCAATTTGTAGCGGTCCATGACCAATCCTTCGATCTCGACGATCATCCTCCCTTCTTTGTTGAGCTTGCAGCTGACATCCAGCGGCGTGATGGCCTGGTCGTGAAGCACATGACTGATCTTCGACGCCATGGCTGTGTCGAATTTCTCATACAGCTTCATCTCCGCGGCCATATCCCGCAACAGCTTGCCGGTGGTGGCAAACTGACTTGTCACCACGGAGCGGACCTGCTGGAGCTTTCGCTCTGCTGACTCCCTGGCAACATACTCGTGATAATACCCATTGATCGCGTCGATCAACTGTTCCGGATGGGTGCAGGCTGTGCGGATCGCTTCCGGCAGATCTGCCTGAGTCAAATGGCCCTCCACCCGCAGCGCTTCTGTCAGGGGGAGACAAATGGCTTCTGTCTCCCGGGGCGTACCGCCCCAGCAGGCGCCCCGGCCAGTACAGCCTTCGCAGACGCTTTCCATGGTCTTGCGGTAAATACTTTCCACGGTGGTGGTGTCTACCTGCGTCAGCCGCTGGGACACCGCCTCCACCGATTCGGAAACGTTCTCCAGCGCTTCCGCCGCCGAGCCCAGCCGCATGACGATGGCCCGGCGCAATCCGCCGCTCTGGGTGAACTGGACAGGCTGCCGAAAGACCAGCGCCAACTGACTGCCCACCCGATGAGGCCACACCACAAAAATCAGCGACGCGGCCATGACCTCATACAGGCCGTTGAGGACTTCGTTGAAGCTGCCTACCTGCAAACTGCCGATGCCGTTGGCCACGACGAAGGCAACAGCGGTCACCACCCTCCCCAGAGGGGAGAACAGTCCGGCGATGAGGCCCGCAAAGGCCAGGGCGCCGGAAATGCCGTTGATGCCGGAGCTTGCCAGGCCAAACATGGCCCCGGCCACGATGCCGGACAAACTGCCGCCAACAACGCCGCCAAACCGACAGGAGAATAGGATGAGCAGCACAGCGGCCACCCGGCCGATGGAAATGCTGCCGATCTGCACCGTGGACAAGGATAATATGCCAATGCCCAGGGACAAAATGGCGCAGGTCAGCTCGCTTTGGTTCCAACTGCCTACCGGTTTGCCTTCGCCCAGCAATTGACTGGTGCGGCTAAAAAAGTACACCGTACCGGCACCCAATACCGACTCCGCGCCGTAGAGGATCCATGTCTGCACCGTGGAGCCGTTTAAAATGGCCAGCACTGCGCCGGTGGTCATCAGCGGACAAAAGGTGATGATGGGCCCGAACAACAACTTGTCCTTCAGGTTTGCCATATCTCCCAGCGTCCACCGCAGGGCCACCGTCAGCAGCAGGGCAATGAGGTACCGTCCCGGCGAATGGACCGCCCCCGGCAGCAGGTAGCCGACAGCACTGCCCAAAGCCGTCGTCCACAGAACGCCCCGTGGACATCCTGCGGCGGCAGCCACACCAAATGGCCCGTGCCTGCCAAAAATCACCCCCCTTGCGCAGATCAATCCGGCGGCAAAGTATACGCCGTGGAGCGCTGCCCGCTGCAGCGCTGCCGATTCCAACAGCTTTTTGCGGAATCGTTCTGCCGTTCCCCGTAGCTTCAACGGGGCTGCTCTCTCTTTCATACTTCTTCCCTTTCCCTTTTCCTTTGCTTTTCAGCCGTTTTGGAACAGATCTTGTCCCGCTTTTTATTATACCCATTGTATTAGAGAGCTTTTGTCATAACTCGTTGTATTGTTTTGTAAAAGAAAGTCTCCTTTTGGCAGCCCCCTTTGCAAAACTTTGTCCCTTCTCGCAGCCTGTGTCCCATCTCACCGGGAAATGATGGGGATAGCGGGGAAATGGCAAACGATTTTCCCCGCCTTTGCTGCCCCTTACAGAATTCTCCTTTTTCCCTTCCCCGCAATTGATTCCCGCTATGGTTTGTGGTAAAATAAAAACAGGTTTCGCCCCTTGGGGCACCATTTTGAATTTTACCATAAAGGAAGTAGAACAAAGTATGGAATACCAATTGGCAAATCGGGTTTCTTCCCTGAAGCCCTCCATCATTCGTGAGATCCTCAAAAATTCCTCCGACCCGGAAATGATCCCCTTCTCCGCCGGCAACCCGGCGCCGGAAGCTTTCCCGGTAGAGGCGATACAGGAGATCTCCGCCCGCATCTTAAAAGACAATCCCATCCTGGCCCTCCAGTATAACCTGACAGAAGGCTATACCCCTCTGCGCAATACGCTCAAGCAGTACATGGCCAGCCACCACAATTCTTTCCGGGAAGAGCAGGATGAGCTGATCGTCACCACCGGCGCCCAGCAGGTCATGGATCTGGCCACCAAGGTCCTGTGCAACGAGGGCGACGTCGTTGTCTGTGAAGCGCCTACCTTCATCGGCTCTCTCAACACCTTCCGCTCCTATAACTGTGTGCTCAAGGGCGTGCCCATGGACGAGGACGGCATCAATCTGGAGCAGCTGGACAAGACCCTCACCGAAAACCCCGGCGCAAAGCTCCTCTATGTCATCCCCAACTTCCAGAATCCTTCCGGCATCACCATGAGTTTGGAGAAGCGCAAAGGCGTTTACGCTCTGGCCAAAAAGCACAACATCATGATCCTAGAGGACAACCCCTACGGCGACCTGCGTGTTTCCGGCGAGCACCTGCCCACCATCAAGTCCATGGATGAGGATGGCATCGTCATCTACGCCGGCACCTTCTCCAAGGTCATTTCCTCCGGTATGCGGGTAGGCTTTGCCATTGCGCCAAAGCCCATCATGCAGAAGATGGTCGTCGGCAAGCAGTGCAGCGATGTCCACACCACTGTCTGGTCCCAGATCATCTGCGACGAGTTCATCAACCACTACGATTACGACGGCCATCTGCAAAAGCTGGTGGAGATCTACAGAAAGAAATCCACCCTCATGCTGAACGCTATCGACCAGCATCTGGTGCCCCTGGGCATCACCCACACCAAGGTGGAAGGCGGCCTCTTTGTCTGGTGCACCCTGCCGGATTCCATAGATATGCTGACCTTCTGCAGCGAAGCCGTCAAGCGGAAGGTCTGCGTCGTGCCGGGCAGCGCCTTCCTCACCGACGAGAGCCAGCCCTGCCAGTCCTTCCGGATGAACTTCTCCACCCCAACCGATGAGAACATCGTCAAGGGCGTAGAGACCCTGGGCCAGCTGGCAAAAGACATGATGGCTTGACCATGCCACAGGAGGAATCTATGACACCGACAAACGAAAGCGCCAACAGCGCACCGCAGAAAAAACGAATCTTCAGCGCCATCCAGCCCAGCGGCACCATCACCCTGGGTAACTATTTAGGCGCACTGCAAAACTGGATCAAGCTCCAGGACGACTACGAGTGTATTTTCGCTCTGGCAGATCTGCACACCATCACCGTGCGGCAGGATCCGGCCACCTTCCGGAAAAACACCATCGAGGCCTATGCCCTGCTGCTGGCCTGCGGCATCGACCCGGAAAAAAGCCCCTTCTTCATCCAGAGCCAGGTCCACACCCATGCGGAACTGGCCTGGATCCTCAACTGTTACACCCAGTTTGGAGAGCTTTCCCGGATGACCCAGTTTAAAGACAAGAGCCAAAAACACGCCGACAACATCAATGTGGGACTGTTTGCGTATCCCAGCCTGATGGCAGCAGACATCCTATTGTATCAGGCGGATATGGTGCCCGTAGGCGCCGACCAAAAACAACATCTGGAGCTGGCCCGGAACATTGCCGAGCGGTTCAACAACGCCTATAGTCCCACCTTTACGGTGCCGGACCCCTACATTGCCCAAAGCGGCGCCCGGATCATGTCGCTGCAGGACCCGACCCGGAAGATGTCCAAATCTGATGAAAATCCAAACGGCTGGATCGCCATGCTGGACAAGCCCGACGACATCATGAAGAAATTCAAGCGAGCCGTCACCGACAGCGAGGGCGGCGTCTATGTGGCCGAAGGCAAGGACGGCATCAATAATCTCATCGGCATCTATTGCTGCGTCACGGGCAAAACGGCGGAGCAGGTGGCCGACGAGTTCCAGGGCAAGGGCTACGGCGAATTTAAAACTGCCGTGGGCGAAGCGGTCATCGAAACGCTGCGGCCCATTCAGGAGCGTTTTGATGACCTGATGAAAAATAAAGATTACCTGACAAAGTGCTACACGGAAAGCGCGCAGAAAGCGCTGTATCTCTCCACCAAAACACTGCGGAAGGTCATGAAAAAGATCGGTTTCCTGCCAAAAGAATTTTAACCGCACAACAAAAAACTCACCCCAAAACGAGGTGAGTTTTTTCTTTTGCCCTCATGTTTCCGGGCAGATATAATTGAGATGGCCGATGGGCTTGCCATCTACCAAAAAGATGCGGGGCACCCGCTTGCCCACGATGCAGATCATCTCATAGTTGATGGTATCGTTGAGCTTTGCCAGCTCGTCGACAGAGATCATCTCCCCACCGTCCTTGCCAAATACCGTCACGGTCATGCCATTTTCCACGCCGTCAATGTCTGTCACATCCAGCATCAACTGGTCCATACACACCCTGCCTACGACTCGGGCCCGCTGTCCGCAGACCAGCATATCGGCGCAGTCGTGGAGCTTTCTCGGATAACCGTCGGCGTACCCGATGGGCACCGTGGCCAGCTTCGTTTTCCGGCTGGCGGTGAAGGTGCGGCCATAGCTGACAGTGGTGTTGGTCTCCACGGTCTTTAGCATGGAGATCACCGTCTTTAGCTCCATCACCGGCTGCAGGGGCAGCTTATTTCGGATCACGCCAGAAGGATTCAGACCGTAAATGATGATGCCGGGCCGCACCATGTCCAGGTGCATTTCCGGGTAGTCGCACACGGCGCCGCTGTTGGCGCAGTGGCGGTAGCGGAAGGTAATGCCCCGCTGCTCCAGCTTGGAAACACTGTCGAGAAAGGCCTGGAACTGCTCCTCTGTATAGCCTTTGCCGGTCTTGCCTTCATCGGATACGGCAAAGTGGGTGAAGATGCCCTCATGCTCCAGGTTGGGCTGCTGGCATACGTCCTCCATCTCGTCGATGCTGACGCTGTCCCGCCCAGGCTCCTGGTACAGAAAGCCGATCCGGCTCATGCCGGTATCCACCTTCAGATGGATCTTCACCGTCACGTTATCCTGCTGGGCACAGCTTTGCAGTTCCTTGGCGTAATCAGCGGAGAACACTGCCTGAGAAATGTTGAGCCGGCTCAGCTTAGAGGCCAGGTTGGGCGGCGTATAGCCGAGAATGAGGATGGCCCCCTTGATGCCGCCGCTGCGGAGCTGTTCGGCCTCCTCAATGTTGGAAACGGCAAACCATCTGGCGCCCAGAGCTTCCAGCGTTCTGGCCACAAACACAGCGCCGTGACCATAGCCATCCGCCTTGACCACCCAGCAGATCTCCGTTTCTGGCCGGACCGCATTGCGGATAGCGTAATAGTTATTTTTCAGGGCGTCGAGGTTGATCTCCGCCCAGGTTCGTTTCAAAAAATCGTCCATATTGCATCTCCATTTTTTATCACTAAGATTCATTATATTCCTCCACCATCCATTCGTCAACCATTTCGAAAATTGTTCATGAAACTGTAAAAACTGTAATTTTCTAATGGGGATGCGCATAGAATAGTAGAACGACAATTTTGGAAAGGGGGCTTTGCAAATGAATCTATCCCGGCGCTGCTGCCCCGAACTGCTCCATCTGGAGGACACACTGTTTTGGTATCTGTTCGGCTTTTTGGATTACGGGGAAGATCTGGACGATATGATTTTTTACGGTCAGCCGTATGAGATCAGCGAACGATGATCCCGATGATCGAGCAGACAGCAAAAATTGAGCAAAAAAAGCCATGTCTTTTCCCGGATATTTTGTCCGGAAACCGACATGGCCTTTATTATTTATAGCGCTAAGTTTTTCTTATCTTATCGCTTTATTTTTTATTGTTATTTAAAGTAACGGACGCCGGACGCAAAGAGCTTCTGGTCTTTTTCGCCGGGAACGTTCTTGTACAGATCGTCGCCCTTGCGCTCGGAGTGGGCCATCTTACCAAAGACGCGGCCGTCCGGGCTGGTGATGCCCTCGATGGCGCAGACAGAGCCGTTGGGGTTCCACTCGATCTTGCTGCTGACCTTTCCGCATGGGGTGGTGTACTGCGTAGCCACCTGGCCGTTGGCGATGAGCTTTGCAAGGACCTCATCATTGGCAACAAAGCGGCCCTCACCGTGAGATACCGGCACGCAGTGGACGTCGCCGGCCTCTACGCCGGAGAGCCACGGAGATTTCACAGAAGTCACTCTGGTGTAGACCATCCGGGAAATGTGGCGACCGATCTTATTGAAGGTCAGCGTTGGAGAAGTCTCATCCAGCTCGGTGATCTTGCCGTATGGCACCAGGCCCAGCTTGATGAGCGCCTGGAAGCCGTTGCAGATACCCAGCATCAAGCCATCCCGCTGCTCCAGCAACTTGGTGACTTCTTCGGCGATCTTCGGATTGCGGAAGGTGGTGGCGATGAACTTGCCGGAGCCGTCCGGCTCATCGCCGCCGGAGAAGCCGCCGGGCAGCATGACGATCTGTGATCGGGCAATGCCCTGTGCCATGTGCTCGATGGTCTCCTCGATGTCGGCAGGAGACAGGTTCTTCACGATGAGGATCTCTGGCTCAGCGCCTGCCTCAGCAAACGCACGGGCAGTATCCACTTCGCAGTTGGTGCCGGGGAACACGGGGATAAAGACCCGTGGCTTGGCGGCCTTGATGGCCGGGGCTTTGGCGCTACGCTCGGTGTACAGCGGGATGTCCTCTGTGATCGGCGTCTCCTCAGCTTTTGACGGGAAGATCGGCTCCAGGGTATCCATCCAGCCAGCGCACAGCGTCTCCAGCGGCAGGACTGCGCCGTCGATGGTGATCTCCGGCTTCTCCGCCGTAAAGCCCACAGTTACCGGCTCCAGATCAGCGCCCATCACCGCGTCATAGCTCAATTCTACCACCAGGGCGCCGCTCTTTGGCGCAAACAGTGTTTCCAGATTGTTGAACGCTTCCTCAAAGACAAAGCCTACGCCGTTACCAAAGCACATCTTGGCAATGGCTGCAGCTACGCCGCCTTCCTTTACGACGGAAGCGGACAGGATACTGCCGTTCTCCATCATCTGGTGAACAGAAGCATAGTACGCTTTCAGCTTCTCCCAGTTTGGCAGCAGTGTGTCTGCATCCTCTGGCAGAGGCAGGTAGACCACCTTGGAGCCGGCCTTTGTAAAGGCGGCGGAGATGGTCTTGCTGGCCTTTGTCATGCCCACTGCAAAGCTGACCAGCGTCGGCGGCACATCGAGACTCTCAAAGGAGCCGGACATACTGTCTTTTCCGCCGATGGCCGGCAAGCCCAGACCGAGCTGTGCCGTCAAAGCGCCCAGCAGAGCAGCAGTTGGCTTGCCCCAGCGCTTTGCTTCATCCCGGAGGCGCTCAAAATATTCCTGGAAGGTCAGGCGGGCCTTTAAGGGGTCTGCGCCGACGGCTGCCAGCTTGGAAACGCTCTCTACCACAGCATAGGCGGCGCTGTGGAAGGGGCTGAACCGGGCGATACCCGGGATGTAGCCGTAGCCCATGACGGTAGCGTCATCGGTGTGGCCATGCTCCAGCGGGATCTTTGCCACCATGGCTTCTTCCGGCGTCAGCTGATATTTACCGGCAAAAGGCATCAGCACGGTGCCTGCGCCGATGGATGCGTCGAACCGCTCCACCAGTCCCTTCTGAGAAGCGACCTCCAGACGCTTTAAGTTATCGCCAAACGCTTGACGGATGGACTTGCCCTGCAAGCATTCCGGAATGATATTGCGGTAATTTTCTTCCGGATTCGGCGCTGTGATATAAGCGCTGGCCGTCTGGGTCACGCCGTTGGTATTGAGGAATTCCCGGCTCAGATCAACGATCTCATCGCCCCGCCAGGTCATCTTCAGCCGTGGGTCGGCAGTGACGGTGGCCACCACCTGTGCATTGAGGTTCTCCTTCTTCGCTTCGGCGATAAAGGTGTCTACATCCTTCGGATCCAAAACGACGGCCATGCGCTCCTGGGACTCGGAAATGGCCAGCTCGGTGCCGTCCAGACCCTCGTACTTCTTCGGCACGTTGTCCAGCTCGATCTTCAATCCGTCAGCCAGCTCGCCGATGGCAACGCAGACGCCGCCGGCGCCAAAGTCGTTGCAGCGCTTGATGAGCTTGGACACTTTGCCGTTGCGGAACAGCCGCTGGATCTTCCGCTCGGTAGGCGGATTACCCTTTTGCACCTCGGCGCCGCAGACCTCGATGGATTCTTCTGTGTGCGCTTTGGAAGAACCGGTAGCGCCGCCGCAGCCGTCACGGCCCGTAGCGCCGCCCAGCAGCACGATGATGTCGCCGTCCTCCGGCGTGCCGCGCATGACGTTTTCCTTGGGGGAAGCGCCGATGACCGCACCGATCTCCATGCGCTTTGCCACATAGCCTGGGTCGTACAGCTCCGTCACCTGGCCGGTGGCCAGACCGATCTGGTTGCCGTAGGAGCTGTAGCCAGCTGCTGCACCGGTGGTGATGGTACGGCTGGGGAGCTTCCCGATGAGGGTATCTTCAAAAGGCGTTCTCGGGTCGCCGGAACCGGTGACGCGCATGGCCTGATACACATACGCTCTGCCGGAAAGCGGATCCCGGATGGCGCCGCCGAGACAGGTGGCCGCGCCGCCGAAAGGTTCGATCTCTGTGGGGTGGTTGTGGGTCTCGTTCTTAAACTGGACCAGCCATTGCTCGGTCTTGCCGTCGATCTCTACCGGCACCTGGATGGAGCAGGCGTTGATCTCCTCGCTGACGTCCAGATCCTGGAGCTGACCCCGCTTGCGCAGGACCTTCATGCCCATGACCGCCATATCCATCAGGGAAACGGGACGGTCGGTCTCGCCGTAAACTTCGTCTCTGGCATCGTAATAAGCCTTCAGCGCATCCTCGATGACGCCGCTGATCTTGCCCTTTTCGATCTCGATCTTCTCCAGACGGGTGAAGAAGGTGGTGTGGCGGCAGTGGTCGGACCAGTAGGTGTCGATGACCCGCAGCTCTGTGACCGATGGATCACGATGCTCTGTATCCCGGAAGTAATCCCGGCAGAAGAACAGGTCTGCCAGCGTCATGGCAAAGCCCATGCCCTTGTAATATTTCTCCATGGTTTCATCGTCCCAGGTGATAAAGCCCTTGATGCGCTCCACATCCTCCGGCACCTCGATCTCCATGGCCAGGCTCTGGGGCTTTTCCATGGATGCCAGACGGGCTTCCACCGGGTTGATGAGGAAATTCTGGATCTCCTTTACTTCCTCATCGGACAGCTTGCCCTTGAGCGCAAAGACTCTGGCGCTTGCCACCTGGGGCCGCTCGCCGTGGGTCAAAAGCTGGACGCACTGGGCAGCCGAATCCGCCCGCTGGTCGTACTGACCGGGCAGGTACTCTGTGGCGAACACGGTGTACTCCGGCGGGAAAGTGTACTCCTCGGGCCAGACGTTATCCACATTGGGCTCGGAGAAAACCGTCTTGCAGGCAGACTGGAATTCCTCCTCCGAAAGGCCCTCTACATCGTAGCGATGGAGCAGACGCAGTTCCTCGATGGAATGGATGCCCAAATTCTTTTCGATGTCTGCCTTTATGTGCTGTGCTTCCACGTCGAAGCCAGGTTTTTTCTCAACAAATACTCTAATGACAGAAGCCATACTTCCTCCTTCTCTCCGCCGCAGCTTTGGCGGAGCGCTGTTGCAATTTGATCGTTCCTCCTGCAGGGCAGGAATAGACGGGATTCAAATAAATTTTAGCACACTTCCCGTTATATAGAAAGAGGAAATTTCCGTTTTTCCGCTTTTTTCTGTCGGAAATCCAAAAAGGCGGGACAGCCTGCAGCCATCCCGCCCCATTCATATTTCCTTATTGCGCTGTCAGACGTCCCACCGCTCGACGACAGCGCCGTATTTATCCTTAAAGGAGCCGCAGGCGATGAGGATCAGGTCCACCAGGGCGCCGATGCCAAAGACGCCGGCAGTGAGCAGCCACAAAATGCCAGTGCCGATCTTGCCCACATAAAAGCGGTGGATGCCCAGTCCGCCCAGAAAAACGCACAGCAGCAGCGCCACCAGCCGGGATTTTTGAGAGATGTTCTGTCCCCAGCCGTTTTGATACGGCGGATATTGGCCGTAGGGTGGATATTGGCCATAGGGCGGATATTGGCCATAGGGCGGATACTGGCCGTAGGGCGGTTGGTTGTATTGCTGAGATTGTTGGTTTTGTTGGTTTTGTCCATTGCCTTGTTCCATGATAAAGTCTCCTTTCCTGCATCGGCCCATGTGCCGGCCGATGATGTGGTCTCAGTATAGCATAGATCCTACGGCGCCACAAGAAAAAATTTCGCGGAATTTCACCGGTTCTTTTGCGCCGGTCATTGCGCGCATGGATCGCTCTGTGGTACAATAACGGCAATCACAAAGGAGGAACCACACCATGGAGCAAACACCCCTCGTCAATGCCCTGCGCCGTCACCAGGCCAAACGGCAGGCCGCCTTTCACACGCCGGGCCATAAAGGTAATCCCAGCGCCCTGCCAAAAGATCTATTGTCTCTCGATTTTACTGAGCTGCCGGACACCGACAGCTTATTTGAGGCCAGCGGCCCGATCTTAGCGGCAGAGCGCCACGCCGCCAAGGTGTTGGGCACCCATCGCACGCTGTTTTCCGCCGGCGGCTGTACGCTGTGCATCCAGGCCATGCTGCGGCTCGTCTCCATGCACGAAAAGCGGAAGATCATCGCATCCCGTGTGCTCCACCGCAGCGCCGTCAACACCATGGCCCTGCTGGATCTGGAACCGGTGTGGCTGATGCCGACGCCTAACGCCGGCCCCGGCGTGCCCGGCAGAGTGACAGCCCAAACCGTCGCCCAGGCGCTGCAAGCCCATCCGGATGCCGGGGCAGTCTATCTCACTTCGCCGGACTACTTTGGCGTACTGTCGCCCATCCAGGAGATCGCCGCAGTCTGCCGGCAATTTTCCGTTCCCCTGCTGGTGGACAACGCCCACGGCGCTCACCTGTTCTACACCTCCCAGCCCCATCCCCTCACCGCCGGCGCTGCGATGACGGCTGATTCTCCCCACAAAACACTGCCGGTCCTCACCGGCGGAGCATGGCTCCACTTATCCGATGATCGGTTTGATGACAGTGCCAAGGACGCCATGGCGCTTTTTGGCTCTACCAGTCCATCCTACCCCATCATGGCTTCTCTCGACCTGTGCGCCGACTGGCTCTCCCGCCACGGTAAGGAAGCGTACCCCGTCCTGGAGCAGCAGGTGGCGGCGCTAAAGGAGAAGGCCCGCGCTCTGGGCTACACCCTGCCTCAGGGCGACTGCGATCCGACCCGTCTGTCCCTGGGCACAGGACAGCTTTCCCTGGACGGTGTGGCTCTGGCCCAGCAGTTCCGCCAAAATGGTGTGGAGCCGGAGCACTGGGACAGCGACAACATCGTGTTCATCGCGACACCATGGAATACGCCGGAGGAGCTTGATCGGTTGTCTCTAGCCATGGAGCGAGCCGCGCAGACGTCTCCTGCTCCTCGAAAAACACACCCGCCCCTGCCGTCTCTGCCAAAAGCCGTCCTCTCTCCCCGGCAGGCCATGTTCGCCCCATGGGAGGTCGTCCCCCTATCCCAGGCCGTGGGCCGCATCGCCAGCGACGCCGCCTGTCCCTGTCCGCCCGGCGTGCCGGTAGTCATGCCCGGTGAGCGCATCACAGAAGAAATCACATCGTTTTTACATCGCTATGGCTTTTTGACGGCAAAAGTGGTAAAATAAAAGAACACGATCCTGGACCGGGAGGCCATTTCATGGAACCAAAAGCACTGGAAATTCAAAATCGCTTTTCCCTGCTGGCAGCAGAGGGCCGATTCCCCCACGGCGTTTTGCTGGAAGGCGGCGACAGCCGATCGCTGCTGGCCCTTTCCAAAAAGCTGGCCATGACGGCTGTCTGCACAGACCCACAGCACAAGCCCTGCGGCAAATGTCCATGTTGCAAAAAAGCCAAAGGGAACAACCATCCCGATGTCATCACCGTGGTGGAAAGCGACCCAAAACGCAAGACCATTTCCGTCGACCTGATGCGGTGGCTCCGGGAGGACGCCATCGTTAAGCCCAACGAGGCGGACAAAAAGGTCTATCAGATCCCCAGAGCGGACACCATGACCAGAGAAGCCCAAAACGCTCTGCTGAAGCTGCTGGAGGAGCCGCCGGACTATGCGGTGTTCCTGCTACTATGCCAGAATAGTGCTGCCATGCTGCCCACCATTCGGTCCCGGGTACAGACCTATTCCCTGGAGACCCAGCCGGCCCTCACCACCAGCGCTTCTGACTTAGCTGCGGCCATGGCCATGGCTATCCCGGTATCGGAAGCAGAGCTTTTGCTCTCTGCCGCGCCGCTGGTCAAGGGGAAGGACCGGGAAAAATTCGGAGATGTCCTGTGCGCTTTGGAGCTGCTGTTCCGGGACTGCTGCGTCCTGAAAGCCGGCGGGAGGACCATTCTATCCGGCCGGGAGGATTGTGTCCGCTTCCTGTGCAAAAAGCTGTCCCATCGCCAGTGCGTGCAGCTTTTAGCACAAGTGCAGCAAACGCAAAGTGAGAATGAACGCAACGGGAACCTTGCCCTGCTGGTCACCTGTCTGTGCGCCCACCTGCGCCAGACAGCATCAGGCGCTTCCCGATAAAGAGATAGGAGCAATCATATGACAGAAGTGATCGGCGTCCGTTTGCGAGGCGCTGGAAAAATCTATTATTTTGACCCGGCCGGTCAATCCATCGACGTGGGCAGTCACGTCATCGTGGAGACCATCCGGGGCGTAGAATACGGCGAGGTCGTCAAGAGCCGCTTTCCCCTGGAGGACAAGGCCATCGAGTCATCGCTGAAGCCCATCGTGCGCCTTGCCGACGAAAACGACGCCCAGATCGTGGCCCAAAACGAGCAGGAAGCCAAAAAGGCCATGGAGATCTGCGCCCGCAAGATCTTAAAGCACAATCTGGCCATGAAGCTGGTCGATGCGGAATACACCTTTGACCGGGGCAAGCTGCTGTTCTACTTTACCGCCGACGGCCGGGTAGACTTCCGGGAGCTGGTCAAGGATCTGGCCTCGGAGTTCCGCACCCGCATCGAGCTGCGGCAGATCGGCGTCCGGGATGAGGCCCGGCTGCTGGGCGGGCTGGGCGTATGCGGCCGGCCGTTCTGCTGCTCCACCTTTTTGGACGGCTTTCAGCCCGTATCCATCAAGATGGCCAAGGAGCAGAACCTTTCCCTCAACCCGGTGAAGATCTCCGGCACCTGCGGCCGGCTCATGTGCTGCCTAAAATATGAGCACGACGTTTACGCCGAACTGCTCCGGCTGATGCCCAATATGCGGTCTGTCGTCAGCACGCCGGAGGGCCGCGGCGTTGTCGTGGACCAGAACATCATCGGCGGCACCGTGTCTGTCCGGCTGGACAAGCAAAAGGACGCTTCGCCCAAGGTGTTCCCGGTCAAAAAGATCAAGGTCCTGCGGGAAGCCAGAGAGGATGCTATGGACAAGCGGGAAATGGATGCCCTGAAAAAATTGGAGCGAGATTGAGGGTTTCGCCTTTTGGTCACTCTGCGCTATTTCAACATTCTCTTTTTGGCAAAAGTGCAAAATTTTATTGCTTTCCACGAATTCCATCTTGCAATCCAACAAATTTGTGCTACAATATTGGTGTAACCAAATGAAATGGAGGAATTAATTATGGCATACAAAATTGACGATACCTGCATCGCTTGTGGTGCATGTGCAGCAGAATGTCCAGTAGAGTGCATCAGCGAAGGTGACATCTATGTCATCGATCCAGATACCTGCATCGATTGCGGTACCTGCGCAAGTGTTTGCCCAGTTGACTCTCCGAAGCCAGAATAATCCGGAACGTCCAGCGAACATACGCCATAGCAAAAAAGCGGGGGAGCTTCCCCGCTTTTTTCTTTTGTCGCAAAACGTCCCCCGCTCTTGCTGAGCTGTCCCGTTGTGTGGTACAATAAACAAAATCTTCTTTCTGGAGTGTGATGTTGTGGAAGATGTTTCCCTTTTGCCCGAGGAACACTGGGAGCCCCTTTCTCCCAAAATCAAGATCATCGTGTCGCCCCAGCACCGGTTTACTACCGACACCCTACTGCTGGCCTGGTTCTCCGCCCCAAAACACAAGGAACTGTGCTGTGATTTTGGCACAGGCTGCGGCACCATCCCCCTTTTGTGGGAAGAACGCAGCCAGCCCCGCCACAGCTACGCCATCGAATTGCAGGAAAATGCCTATTCCATGGCTTCCCGCTCCGTTGCAGCTAACGGCCTGACCGATAAGATCACCGTACTGCACCGGGATCTGCGGGACATTGCCGCCAGCCGGGAAGCGCCCTTCTGCGAGGGATTGGACCTCATCGCCTGCAACCCGCCCTACAAGGAGCTGGGCACCGGCTTTGTCAATCCCGACAGCAGCAAGGCCATGGCCCGCCACGAGCAATCGTGCACCCTGGACCACCTGTGCAAAAGCGCCAAAAACGCCCTGCGATACGGTGGGCGCTTCTGCATTTGCCAGCGCCCCCAGCGGCTTTGCGAGATCCTGTCTGTCCTCTCGCAAAACGGTCTGGAGCCAAAGCGGCTCCGGCTGGTCCAGCAGCGCCCCCAAAAAGCGCCCAGTCTCTTTTTGCTGGAAGCAAGAAAAGGCGGTAAAGTTGGCCTTTCGGTAGAGCCGGTGTTGTTCATCGAGGGGCCCGACGGCGACTTTTCCCCAGAAATGCAAGAGATATACGGAACGTATAAATATAAAGAATAATACGATAAGGAAGGATACCATGGCAGGAATTTTATATGTGGTGGGCACGCCCATCGGCAATTTGTCCGATCTTTCTCCCCGGGCAGTGGAAACGCTGGGCATGGTGGATTTTATCGCCGCCGAGGATACCCGTGTCACCGTGAAGCTGCTGAACCATTTTGGCATCAAGAAGCCTCTGGTCAGCTACTATGAACACAACAAGCTGGAGCGGGGCCAGATCATCTTAGACCGGATCCTTTCGGGAGAATCCTGCGCCCTTGTCTCCGACGCCGGTATGCCGGCCATCTCTGACCCTGGCGAGCTGCTGGTCGCCCAGTGTGCCGAAGCCGGGATCCAGGTGCTGGCGGTACCGGGGCCCAGTGCCGTCATTTCCGCCCTGGCCGTATCGGGACTGCCCACGGGCCGGTTCACCTTTGAGGGCTTTCTCTCCGTCAACAAAAAGAGCCGCCGGGAACATTTGGCCGACGTGAAAAATGAGCGCCGCACCATGGTCTTTTACGAAGCGCCCCACAAGCTATCGGCCACTCTCCACGATATGCTGATGGCCTGGGGCGACCGGAAACTGGCCATCGTCCGGGAGATCACAAAGATCCACGAGGAAGTCATCCGCACCACCCTGGCACAGGCCGATGAGCGCTTTCAGACAGAAACGCCTCGGGGCGAGATCGTTCTGGTCATCGCCGGGGCCGAAGCGCCGGTAGAACAGGACATCCCCCTGGAAGAAGCTGTGCAGATGGCAAGGGAATTCCTGGCCCAGGGAATGTCCACCGCCGAAGCCGCCAAAAGAGCCGCCCAGCTCACGCCTTTTAAAAAAGGAGAGATCTACCGGCAACTGCTGGGATAAATCAAAATAAGCGCAAAAAAGCAGGCTTTTGAGCCTGCTGTTTTTTTGTATATCACGGCGTTTTGGAGCCGTTTTTCTTTTGTTGACAGCCATGGCAGCTGCCGGAACAGCCAGCACAGCCGGAAGTACATCCGCCGCAGCCGCAGCCTTTCTTTTTCACTATGCGCCACAGGGCCAACCCCACCAGGGAAACAAGGATGAGCAGTACGAAAATCGTCGCAAGATTCATCAGCCTACCCCCATAAGTAAACCGGCCCAGTAGACGATCCCGCTGCACAGCCACGCGATGGCGCATTGGCCCACGACAACGCCAAGGGCCCAGCCCCAGCCCAGCTCCCGCTTAATGGAAGCGATGGCGGCGACACAGGGCGTGTACAGCAGGACGAACACCAGCAGAGACAGGGCCGACAAGGGCGACAGCACCGTCATGAGGCTGCCGGTGCTGCCGAACAGCACAGACAGGGTGGACACGACGCTCTCCTTTGCCATAAAGCCGGCGATGAGCGCCGTAGAGATGCGCCAGTCGCCAAAGCCCAGCGGCAGGAAGATCGGCGCGATCCAGCCGGCGATCAGGGCCAGGATACTGTTTTGGGAATCGGTGACGATATTGAGGCCCAGATCAAAGGTCTGGAGGAACCAGATGATGATCGACGCGATGAAGATCACCGTAAAGGCCCGCTGTAAAAAATCCTTGGCCTTGTCCCAGAGCAGGTGGGCCACATTTTTGGCGCCGGGCATCCGGTAGTTGGGCAGCTCCATGACAAAGGGCACCGCTTCGCCTTTAAAAAGCGTCCGCTTGAATAAAAGCGCCACCAGGATCCCCACGATGATGCCCGTAAAGTACAGGCCGATCATGACCAGTCCGCCGAATTTTGGGAAAAACGCCGCCGTGAAGAAAGCGTACACCGGCAGCTTTGCCGTACAGCTCATGAACGGCGTCAGCAGGATGGTCATTTTCCGGTCCCGCTCCGAGGGCAGTGTGCGGCTGGCCATAACGCCCGGCACTGTACAGCCAAAACCGATGAGCATAGGCACGATGCTGCGCCCGGACAATCCGATCTTTCGCAACAGCTTATCCATGACGAAGGCCACCCGGGCCATATACCCCGTATCCTCCAGCAGCGACAGGAAGAAGAACAGCGTGACGATGATGGGCAAAAAGCTGAGCACACTGCCGACGCCGTTGAACACGCCGTCGATGACCCGTGAGCGCAGCACCTCACTGACGTGCCAGGAAGTGAGCAGGGTATCGACAGCCTGGGTCAGCCAGTCGATGCCCATCTCCAAAAGGTGCTGTAATCCGGCGCCGATAACGTTAAACGTCAGCCAGAACACCAGGGCCATGATAAGTATAAAGGACGGCAGGGCCGTATATTTGCCCGTCAGGATCCGGTCGATCTTCCGGCTCCGGGCCCGCTCCTTGCTTTCCCTTGGCCGCACGACACAGTGGTCGGCCAGCGTTCCGATAAAGGAAAAACGCATATCCGCAATGGCCGCCGCCCGGTCCAATCCCCGCTCCGATTCCATCTGCTCCACGATGTGCTCCACCATCTCCTCCTCGTTTTGGGAGAGATGAAGGGCCTGTCGCACCTGCTCATCGCCCTCCACCAGCTTGGTGGCAGCAAACCGCAGGGGGATCTCTGCCCGAAGCGCATGGTCCTCAATGAGGTTCATAATGCCGTGGAGACACCGGTGGACCGCGCCGCCATGGTCGTTCTGGCTACAGAAATCGGTGCGGCCCGGCGCTTCCTGATACTGGGCCACATGGATGGCGTGGCGGACTAGCTCATCGATGCCCTCATTTTTGGCGGCGGAGATGGGCACCACCGGGATACCCAGCATGGCTTCCATCTCGTTAATATCGATAGAGCCGCCATTGCCCCGGACTTCGTCCATCATGTTCAGCGCCAGCACCATGGGAATGTCCAGCTCCATGAGCTGCATCGTCAAATATAAATTCCGCTCAATGTTGGTGGCGTCCACAATATTGATGATGCCTACCGGTTTTTCCTCCAAAATGAACCGTCGGGAAACGATCTCCTCGTTGGTGTACGGCGACAGAGAATAGATGCCCGGCAGATCTGTGACCTCCGTGTTGGGATAACCCTTGATGGAGCCGCTCTTCCGGTCTACGGTGACGCCTGGAAAATTGCCAACGTGCTGGCTGGAGCCGGTCAACTGATTGAACAGCGTCGTCTTGCCGCAGTTTTGATTGCCGGCCAGGGCAAAGGTCAGCTTCGTTTCCTTGGGCAAAGGATTTTCCTCCGCCTTCACATGATACCGGCCGCCCTCGCCTAAGCCCGGGTGATCCCGTCCCACAGCCTTTGCCGGCGCTTTCCGCTGCCGCACCTTTCGCTCCGAGGCGGAAATGGGCCGCACCGTGATCTGCTGGGCGTCGGCCACACGCAGCGTCAATTGGTAGCCGTGTACCTGCAGCTCCATAGGATCTCCCATGGGGGCGTACTTGATAAGCGTGATCTCCGCCCCCGGCAGGATCCCCATGTCGAGAAAATGCTGCCGCAGTGACCCGGAACCGCCTACCTCCTGGATGATGGCGGACTGCCCGATTTCCAGTTCCTTTAATGTCATGATCGATGTCTCCTCTCCCTTCTGCCAGATGGCCCGCAAAATTAGGCGCAGGCAACCGCACTGCCTGCGCCCGCTCTAATGGATATGCGCTTTGGAGGATCCAATTGCGCGCTCCGGTTAGAATGATTGTTTCTGGCCGCTGTTTTATCGGCGCGCCGCCTTCTGACGGGTTAGCCGACAGAAACTCTACGGCGCACATTGCCGACTGTTTTCCTATTCATTGTACCGAACCCGGCAGGGAAAGTCAAGATGATTGATGAAAACCGTCGAAAATCCTGCTTTCCCCCCAAAAAAGACCGGCATCGGCACAGCGGCTCGATACCGGTCAAATCAAGATTCCTCATCTTCGTCCTTTTGCTGGGGATGCTGTTCGATCAACACTTTTTCAATGCGGTTATCCCGGAACTCCAACACCTGGAATTCCACATTGTCCACCATCACCGAGGGGAATTCGTTTTCGTCGGGGATGTTCCCCAGCATTTCCACCACCATGCCGGCAATGGTATCGTAGTCGCCCTCGGGCAGCTCCATCTCCAGCAGCTCGGAGACTTCGTCGACAGGCATAGCGCCGTCTACGGCAAACAGCGTGTCGCTCAGGCGCACCACCGACGCTTCCTCGTTGTCGTACTCGTCCTGAATATTGCCCACGATGGATTCCAGGATGTCCTCCATGGTGACGATGCCCTCGGTGCCACCATATTCGTCGATGAGCACGGCAAACTGGGTCTTGCGCTCGGTCATCTCCGTGAACAGCTCATTGAGGGCTTTGCTCTCGGGCACCAGGTAGGGCTTGCGCATCAACGCTTTGACGCTGATGTTCCGGCTCAGGGGCTTGCCGATGAAATTGAGCAGATCCTTAACGTAAACGACGCCGATGATGGTGTCGATGTCGTCGTGATAGACGGGGATACGGGAATAGCCGTGCTCCACTGCCGTCTTGACCACATCCTGGATCGAAGCGGTATCCTCTACGGCCACCACATCCATCCGATGGGTCATGATCTCGGAAACGCTCTTGTCGTTAAAGTCGAAGATGTTGCCGATCATATCCGCTTCCACGCCGGCGATCTCGCCGTCCTCCTCGCTTTCGTCGATCATCCGCATGATCTCCTCTTCCGTGACGGGCTTATCCTCCAGATGGGGATCCTTGCCCATGAGCGATACGATGGCATTGGAAATGCCGGTGAACACCACCGTTACCGGCCGCAGCAGGATGGCCGCCCCATTGACGATAGCCATCGTATGGACGAGGGATTTTTCCGGCGTGTTGGCCGCCAGCTTTCGGGGGATGAGATTGCCCAAAAAGAGCCACAGACAGATCATCCCCGCCAGCACGATGGCCAAAGCCAGCCAGGACTGCCAGGGCTGCACCGGGCCATCACCGGCAAAGGCGCCGGACAGCACCGGTGTCAGGGCCATCGCCATGCAGACGGCCGGCACCATGGCAGTGATCATCCGGACCAGCGCTGTAGTGGCCAAAAACCGCTGGGGCCGCTCCAGATGACTCAGGGCTTTTTCCAGGCGGTCGGGCCGGCGCTCCAGCAGCTCGGTCAGCTTTCGTTCATTGGTGCGCTCCAGCGCCGCCTGTGCGCCGGAAAACACCCCGTACAGCAGCAATCCCACAATGGAGATCACACAGGCTGCCATCAATGAAATAGTCCCATCAGGGTCGGACATAAGACAATTCCTCGCTTTCACATCCTAATTTTCCTCTTATTGTACCGTATCTGACGGGATTCTGTCAAATCCCCCTGGTTTGGCCTGTCGGACCCACCGGAAAACCACCCTGCTCTGCCACTTTTTTGCGCCGCTGACGAAATCCCTCCCTTTCATTTATACAATATGCACATATTTCCTTTGGAAGTTCACATTTGTCTTTACATTTTCAGTGAAGAATGATAAAATTTAGATAAGTATCGGATTACATTTATCCTGCTTATCGCATTTACATGTTAAATTCTTAAAAATCCTTGAAGGAGGACATCCCGTTATGGCAAGAAAAATGAAAACCATGGACGGTAACTCTGCTGCTGCATGGGCTTCCTATGCGTTTACAGATGTTGCCGCAATCTATCCTATCACGCCATCTTCCGTTATGGCTGACGAAACCGACAGATATGCTGCCGCCGGTAAGAAAAACCTCTTTGGCCAAGAGGTCCGCGTCACCGAGATGCAGTCTGAAGCCGGTGCTGCCGGTGCGGTTCACGGCTCTCTGGCAGCCGGTGCGCTCACCACAACATATACCGCTTCTCAGGGCCTGCTGCTGATGATCCCGAATATGTACAAGATCGCCGGTGAGCTGCTTCCCTGCGTTATCAACGTATCCGCGAGAGCGCTGGCTTCACACGCGCTTTCCATCTTCGGCGACCACTCCGATATCTATGCCTGCCGCCAGACCGGTTTCGCATTCCTTTGCTCCGGCAGCGTTCAGGA